>CAZGLY010000024.1:0-34078 GCA_964526675.1 uncultured Caulobacterales bacterium | reverse complement strand
CTCTGGCGACGCCCGACGCCTCGATTGTCAGTCATGGAGTGAGTGTGATGCGTCTGATCAGCCTGATCGTGGGCGGCGTTGCGGCGGTCGCGGCCACGGCGTCGATCGCGGCGTGGATCGCCGCCCCGCGCGTGAACGCTCGTCAAACCAACGGCTCCGTGATGCTCACGGGTCTCGGCGCTCCTGTCACGGTGCGCCGCGACGCTAAGGGCATGGCGTACATCCATGCTGAGACGGTTGAGGATGCGCTGCGCGGCCAGGGATTCGTCGTGGGTCAGGATCGGCTGTTCCAAGTCGAACTGGCCAAGCGGGCGGCGCAGGGGCGCTTGGCGGAGGTGTTTGGCGCCGGCCCCGAGGACGCGGTGCTCAAGCTCGACCGTCAGGCGCGCGTGATCGGCTTTTACCGCTTGGCGCAGGCCCATGTGGAGAAGCTCGACGCGTCATCGTCGACGGCGATCCAGGCGTTTCTTGATGGGCTGAACGCCTACATCGCCGATCATCCCGACGAACATCCGTTGGCGTTGCGGCTGGCCGGCGTGTCGCCGGAGCCCTGGGCGCCGGCGGATGTGTTGGCGATCATCTATCTCAGCGCTTGGGGCAACTCCGCGAACTTCAGCGCGGAGCTCGTCGCCCAGGCCATGTTGGAGCAGCTGGGGCCGGAGCGCTTTGCGGAAATCGCGCCCTTGGCGATCAATCCCGATGACGCGGGTCTGCGCGCCCAGGCGGCTCCTCGTCGCGTCGCGTCGGCCGCACCCGGCGTGGCGCGGGCGACCGCGGCCGCTTGGGCTGACGGGTGGACGCACCTTGGGGTGGGCGGCAGCAACAATTGGGCGATCAGCGGCGCGAAGGCCGGCGCGTCCGCGGCGATCGTCACCAACGATCCTCATTTGGACATCCGGGATTTGCCGGGCCTTTGGCACCCCGTCGGGTTGATCACGCCGGAGTTGCGGGTCGTGGGCGTCAATGCCGGCTTGCCGGGGATCTTGATCGGCCGCAACGAGCACGTGGCTTTCGGCGTCACCAACGCGTACGCCGATGTCATCGACCTCTATGTGGAGGCTGTCGATCCCGAGGACGCGGGACGCTACGTCGAGGGCGACGCGTCGTTTCCGTTCGTCACGATCGATGAGGTCATTCGGATCAAGGCCGATGAGGGCGAGGTCGCGGACGCCGACGGCTTCCGGGACGAACCGCTGCGCATTCGGTTTACGCGCCGGGGTCCCGTGATCAGCGACCATGGGCTGACGCCGAACCCCGACGTCGTCATGACGGTGCGCTGGGCGGCCGCGGAACTCCAACCGCCGGGGATTGGCATCGATCGGCTGATGACCGCGCGATCGGTGGACGAGGCGCTGGCCGTGGTCGAGGACATCAAAACCCTCAGCCTGAACTTCGTGGTCGGTGACGTGACGGGGCGCGTGGCGCGACGCGCCACGGGCGCTGCGCCGATCCGCGTGCGCGGCGACGGCATGACGCCCCTCGACGTCACTGCCGAGGACGCGTGGGCGGGCTTTGTGCCGGGCGCCGCCATGCCGGGGGAGATCGATCCGCCGCGGGGGTGGACCGGCACGGCCAACCACATGACCGCGTCCCGCGACTTCCCTTATGTCTACACCACATATGCGTCGCCGGGCTTCCGCTATCGCCGGATGCAGGAGCTGTTTGACCGAGCGGGCACGGTGACGGCCGCAGACGCCTGGGCGGCGCATCATGACGACCTGAATGTGTTCGCGCGGGAGGCGGCGCCGACGCTGGCGCAGGCCTTGGCGGCGGCGCCGGAGACGGCGGATCTCGGCGCCATCTTGAGCGCGTGGGACCACCGCGACCGTGTGGATACGCCGGCGCCGACGGTGTTTCAGGAGATCATTCGTCAGCTGGCGCGGCTCACCTATGAGGACGATCTGGGCCCTGAACTGACGGCTGAGATGCTCAGCAATTGGTATGTCTGGCACGAGCGGTTTGCGAGCATGCTCCAAGCGGGCGCGTCGCCTTGGTTTGATGACGCGCGCACGGAGGAGGTCGAGGATCTGCCCATCCTCATCCGTCGCGCGGGGGAAGCGGCGCGCGCGGCGCTGACGGAGCGTTACGGCCCGACGCCGCGCAATTGGCGCTGGGGCGCCGTCCACCGTGTCCGCTTCCGCGGGCCGCTGCGGCTGGACGGGCTCGTCGGCCGGCTGACCGGCAATCGGGACGTCGCGATGCCGGGATCGGGCGAGACGTTGCACCGAGCGCTTTATCCCTTTGCGCGGCCGTTCGATCCGTATTGGGCCGCATCGCTGCGGATGACGGCGGATCTCAACGATCCCGACAAAGTGCGCGCGGTGGTGCCCGGCGGGGTCGTCGGGCGCGTGTTCAGCCGCCATCTCGCGGACCAAGTGCGCGATTGGCTCGATCCGGACGCGGAGGTTTATTGGTGGTTCAGCGACGAGGCGATCCGCGCCGCGACGCGCAACGAGCTGGTTCTCGAGCCCGTTGCGCCCTAGTGGCTAGGCCGGCGCGCCGTCGATCGCCGGCGTGAGCTCCGCCCACCGCGCAATGCGCGGGCCCTGCACACGCCCGTCCTCCCACCGCGTGGCGCCGGAGGCCACCAACCGCAGGCATTCCGGAAACAGACGGTGTTCCTGCGCGAGGACGCGTTCAGCGAGGCTGTCGGGGTCGTCGTCCGGCGTCACGGGCACGACGGCTTGACCAACGGCGGGTCCCGCATCGAGCTCCGGCGTCACGAAATGCACCGTCGCGCCGTGGACCGCGACGCCGGCCTCCAACGCTCTCTGGTGGGTGTTGAGGCCCGGGAACGCCGGCAACAGGGCGGGGTGAATGTTGAGCATCCGCCCCGCCCACTTCGCGACCAGCCAGGGGGTCAGAACGCGCATAAAGCCCGCCAAACAGACCAGATCGACGCGCGCGCTGAGCAGGCGGGCGTGGATTTCAATCTCAAAGCGCTCCCGATCAGGATAGGCGGTGTGGTCGACCACGCCTGTGGGCACGCCGCGCCTCTCCGCGAGGAGCAGACCCGGCGCGGTGCCGATGTTGGAGATCACCACCGCCGGCGTGGCGGGAAATCCCGGCGCGGCCATGGCGTCCAACAGAGCCGCCATGTTGGAGCCGCGGCCGGAAATCATGATGGCCACGCGTTTCGCCGGTGTCGGGTCCGCCGCGCCCATCAGGCCGCCGCCACGTGGCCGCACACCCAGGCGGTTTCTCCGGCGGCGCGCAAATCCGTGACCACCTCCTCGGCGGTGTCGCGGCCGGTGTAGACGACAAAGCCGACGCCGCAATTGAAGATCCGCCGCATCTCGTCCTCCTCCGCGCCGCTGGCGTCCTGGAGCCAGGCGAAGAGGGGCGGGCGGCTCCAGCTCGCCCAATCGATTTTTGGCGTCAGATGCGGCGGCAGCGCGCGCTTGGGGTTGTCGATCAGCCCGCCGCCGGTGATGTGGGCCGCCCCCGTCAAACGCCCCGCCCGCGCCAACGGGAGGATCGCGGGCACATAGATTCGCGTCGGCTCGAGCAAGGTGCGCCAGAGCGGCGTGGCCGCGTCCCAGGGCGTGGGCGACTCCCACGCGACGTCTTGGCGCTCAACCACTTTGCGGATGAACGAAAAGCCGTTGGCGTGGGCGCCGGACGAAGCAAGCGCGATGATCGCGTCGCCGGCTTGCATGTCCTTGTGCGCGGGCAGGAGGTCGCCGCGTTCCGCGGCCCCCACCGCGAAGCCTGCGGCGTCGTACCGCCCGGACGCGTAGAAGCCGGGCATTTCCGCGGTCTCGCCCCCGATGAGCGCGCAGCCAGCTGTGCGGCAGCCGCGGGCCACGCCCTCCACGAGTTGGCGCGTTGCGTCCGGACGCAGCTGGCCCGTGGCGATGTAGTCCAGGAAGAACAACGGCTCCGCGCCATGCGCCAACACGTCGTTGACGCACATGGCGACCAAATCCACGCCGACGCTGCTGTGGTGGTCCATAGCCGCGGCGATGTCGAGCTTGGTCCCGACGCCGTCGGCGCCCGCGACCAGGACGGGATCGCGGAAGCCGGCCGCGGCCAAATCGAACGTGCCGCCGAAGCCGCCCAGGTTGGGCTCCGCGCCCGGGCGCGCCGTCGCGGCGGCTAACGGCGCCAGGTCCTTGGCGAAGCTGTCGCCGGCCTCGACGTCGACGCCCGCGGCGGCGTAGGTCAAACCCGCCTGTCCATCCCCGTCGTGAAGGCCGGGAGCATCCGCGCGCTCGTGCTCCTCACCTGTTTGCTTCGCCACGTCGCCTCCCCAGGTCGTCGGTGATCGCCGACCAAACCCTAAGCGGCCGCTGTGGGCAAGCCGAAGCCCTTCGACCCGGGGGACGGTATGGGTATAATGGTCTCTCACACAAGGAGTTCCCTATGCGCGCCATCGCTCGCGCGGTCGCCCGCGTCGTCGCTCTGGCGGCTGCGACCGCATTGTTCTCAGCCGCTCCGGCGTCGGCCGACATTTTCCGCGTCCGCGGCGTCAAAACCGAAGCGGAAGGCGAGACCGCCGCCGCGGCGCAGGGGCCCGCCTTGGCGCTTGGCCAGGCCCGGGCTCTCGAGCAGCTGACCAACCGGCTGACCGCGCCGCGCGACCGCTACCTCTTGCCGCCCGTCACGTCCCAGGAGGCGGAGACTCTGGTCGCCGGGCTTGAGGTCGAGGAGCAGGCCAACACCGCCACATCCTACAGCGCCACCATCACGGTGACCTTCGATCCGGCCCAAGTCCGCCAGTATTTTCGCGATCGCGGCGTGCAGCATGTGGAGAGCCGCACGCGCTCGTCGCTTGTGCTCCCGTTGTGGCGGGACTCCGAAGGCGTACGGCTGTGGGCCAACAATCCATGGCTGAGCACGTGGCAGGCGCGTGACTTTTCCGACGAGCTGACGCCGTTGGCCACGCCGCTCGGCGACATCAGCGACATTGGGGGCGTGACGGCGAACCAAGCGTTGTCCTTGGACTCAGCGGCTTTGGGCGCGATGGCGCGGCGTTATCGGCTGGATCGCATCTTGGTGGTCTATGCGCGCCAAGGTTCCGGTGGGGCGATGGCGCAAGTGCGGGAGCTGGACTTCGCCCAGGGCGGCAAGGTCGTGGACGGCGGCCGCTTGACCGCCTCGAACTTGGGCGAGTTGCGGGATCGCGTGTTCGACTCGCTGCAGACGGAATGGAAGCAGTCTCTGACCGCGGCCACCGGCGCGAAGAACGACATCGTGCTGTCGGTGCGATTTGGGACGCTGGCGGAATGGCTGCGTCTGGAGACGGCGCTGGGTGGGGCGGCGCTCCTAAGCGACGTGCGGCTCGAAGCGCTCTCCAATGACGGCGCCATGGTGCGGGCGGTCCACCGCGGCGCCGTGGAGCAGCTGCGCCTCGAGTTGCGCGAGCGCGGCGTCGCGCTGACGCCGGAGCCGGCGGCGGCGAACGCGCGCGAGACCGTGTTCCGGGTGGAGGCGCTGGGTCGGGCAAGCGCTCGTGGCGACGCGCCGCCGCCATCCCCCGCCGGCGCGGCGCCCGCTGGCGCGGCGTCAGGCGCGACGACCGGCGGCGCTGGTCGTCCCGATGCGGCGATCCCACGACCGCCAGGGCGTTCGGGTCCTGGATGACGTTTATGATCCCCGCCCAGCTCACCTTTGATTTTCCCGCGCTTGCGCGTGATCCCGCCGGCACCTTCGTGGAAGGGCCGTCGACCGCGGAAGCGCGCGCGGCGCTGGCCCAATGGCGGTCTTGGCCGGCCCACGCGCTCGCGTTGGTGGGCCCGGCGCACTCCGGCAAAAGCCACATCGCCGCGGTCTGGGCCGCCAGCGCGCCGTCGCTGGGATCCGCAGCGATCGTCGACGGCCGCGCGCCCGGCTTCGGGGCCGCGGCCACCAACGCCGTGGAAGCGGGCGGGCGGGCGGTGGTGGAGCAGGCCGATCACGCGGACGCCGAAGCGCTTTTTGCGCTCATCAACGCTGCGCGCCGAGGCGCTGGGGCGTTGCTCCTGACGGCCCGCTGCGATCCCGACGGTTGGGCCGCGTGGGACGTTTTGGCGGATCTCACCTCGCGCTTGAGGGCCTTGCCCGTGGCGCGGATTGCGCCGCCGAGCGATGAGGAGTTGCGCGCGATCCTCGTGAAACTCTTTGCCGACCGGGGGATCCGCGCGGAGGAAAGTCTCCTTTCATATGTGTGTGTACGGATAGAGCGCTCCCACGCGGCGGCCGTCGACGCCGCCGACGCGTTGACCCGCCACGCTTTGGCTGAGGGGGTTGGCGTAACCCGCGCCCTCGCGCGCGCCCATTTCCAGAATGGAGGTCCGGTGGCGCTATGACCGCTGCAACCCCACACACGTCGACGCGGTCGCGTCGCGCCGCCACGAAGAAGCGCGCAAACGGGGCGGCGGCCCAGTCGGACGTGCGGCGATCGCCGGAGCGTTTCATCAACCGCGAGACGAGTTGGCTGGAATTCAACCGGCGCGTGCTCGAAGAGGCCGCGAATCCGCGCCATCCATTGTTTGAACGCCTGCGTTTCCTGGCGATTTCCGGGTCCAATATGGACGAATTTTACATGGTCCGGGTGGCCGGCCTGCGCGAGATGGCGCGCCGCGGGGTCGTGAAGCTGAGCGACGACGGCCTCACCCCGTCCCAACAATTGGCGGCGGTCAGCGCGCTGGCGACCGAGTTAATCGCGCAACAGGGCGTGCTTTGGGCGGACTTGCGCAAGCAATTGCGGGCGGAATCCGTCTTCGTCCTTGAGGCGCGCGAGTTGACGAAGTCAGACCGTGAATGGTTGCGCGAAGATTTTTTGATGCGCATTTTCCCGCTGTTGACGCCCTTGGCGGTGGACAGCGCGCATCCTTTTCCGTTCGTGCCCAATCTGGGTTTCAACTTGGCCCTTGATTTGAGCGACACCCAGGGCGGATCGCTCAAGGCGTTGGTGCCGATCCCGCTGGGCGTTCCACGCTTTGTGACGCTGCCGTGCGACAAGAAGACTCCGCAAGGACGCGCTCATGTTCGCGTGGTCGCGCTGGAGACCGTGGTTGAGTTGTGCCTCGATCAATTGTTTCCGGGCTACGACGTTGAAGGCGCCGGCGTCTTTCGCGTCATTCGCGATACCGACATCGACCTTGAGGAAGAGGCGGAAGATCTTGTCGCGTTCTTTGAAAGCGCTCTGAAGCGACGGCGGCGCGGGGATTTGGTGCGCCTGACGGTGGACACCAACATGCCCGAGTCTTTGCGGGACTTCGTCACGCGCGCACTCGACGCGACGCCGCAAGACGTGATCTTGGTGCGCGGGTTCTTAGGGATTAAGGATCTCAGCGAAATCATCACCGCCGACCGGCCGGACTTGCTGTTCCCCAGCTTTGAGCCCCGCAGTCCCGAGCGGGTGCGCGAATACCGCGGCGACATGTTCGCGGCGATCCGGGCGAAGGACATCCTGGTCCATCACCCCTATGAAACCTTCGATACGGTCGTGGATTTCATCCGCCAGGCCGCGGCGGATCCCAAAGTCCTCGCCATCAAGCAGACCCTCTATCGCACGTCGCGCGACAGCCCCATCGTGGCGGCTCTCTGTGAAGCCTCGGAGGCGGGGAAGAACGTCACCGCGATCATCGAGCTGAAGGCGCGTTTCGACGAAGAGGCCAATCTCGGCTTCGCGCGGCATTTGGAAAATGCGGGGGTTCAGGTCGTCTATGGCGGCTTTGTGAAGTGGAAAACCCACGCCAAATTGAGCTTGGTGGTGCGTCGCGAGGGCGCGGACCTGCGGGCGTACACGCATGTGGGGACGGGGAACTATCACCCGTTGACCGCGAAGATCTACACCGACCTTTCCTTGTTTACGGCGGACCCGGCCACGGGGCGGGACGCCGGGCGGGTGTTCAACTTCGTGACGGGCTACGCGAAACCGGAGGATCTTGAACGCTTCGCCATGTCGCCGCTGGACATGAAGTCCCGTTTGCTCGAGCTCATCGCAACGGAGGCGGAGAACGCGCGCGCGGGAAAGCCAGCCGCGATCTGGGCGAAAATGAACTCGTTGGTCCACCCAGGCTTGATCGACGCGCTCTATGAGGCGTCCGACGCTGGCGTCGAGATTGATCTGGTGATCCGCGGCATTTGTTGTCTGCGTCCCGGCGTGCCTGGCCTGTCGGACACGATCCGTGTGAAGTCGATTGTCGGTCGGTTTTTGGAGCACGCGCGCATCTGGGCGTTTGCGAACGGCGCCAAACTGCCCTCCCATGCCGCCAGCGTTTATCTTTCCTCGGCCGATTGGATGCCGCGCAACCTTGAACGGCGGGTCGAAGTCATGGCGGAGATCACAAATCCGACGGTCCATCGCCACGTCTTGAACCAAATCATGGTTGGGAATTTACGGGATGAACGCCAAAGCTGGCTCATGCAGGGCGATGGCGGGTATGTCCGCCACGCCCGCTATGATTCGGAGGACGCGTTTTGCGCTCACGCGTACTTTATGGAGCATCCAAGCCTGTCGGGTCGCGGCGCGGCGCGCGTAAACGGCCCGCCGCCAGCACGCCCTGGTTCCGGCCGATCCTAGGGGCTTGGTCGGTTTTGGCCGTGGCCGTCGCGCCCAGGAGCGACGCACGATGACGATGGACGTTGCGGCGGGCGACGCTGCGGCTGCGGATGTCGCGGTGGTCGACATCGGCGCGAATTCCGTCCGCGTGGTGCTCTATGCGGTCGACGGCGATCATGTTCACGCCCTCCACTCCCATGGCGAGAAGCCGCGATTGGGTCGGGGGCTCGGCCAGGGCGGCCGGCTGCAGCCGCCGCGGATCCTCGATGCGCTGAACGCCTTGCGTTTGCTCGACATCATCATGGACGTGCACGGCGCGGCCCGGCGTGTGGCGTTCGCGACGGCGGCCGTGCGCGTGGCCGAGCCGCGCAGCCAGGCGGCCTTCATTACGCGGGCGGAGGCGATTCTGGGCACGACGGTGCGCGTCTTGTCGGGACCCGAGGAGGGGTGGAGCGCTGCGCGGGGCGTCCTGGTCGGAGGGCTGAGGGGGGACGGTGCGGTCTCCGACCTTGGCGGCCTGAGTTTGGAGCTCGCCAGCATCACAAGCGGTATGGCGTGCGAGGGCGAAACGTATCTCGTGGGGCCGCTGGCTGTGGAAGAGGCGTTTCGCCACAGCGCGGCCGCGGCGCGCCGCCTCATCGAGGCGGCGTTTGACGCGGCGCCGCCGAAGGGCGGATGGCGTCGCGGTCGCCTCTACGGCGTTGGCGGCGCGTGGCGCAATGTCGCGAAGCTCGCCGCCGCCGAACGCGACCTGGATCGGTCGCTCCATGGATGGACGTTGACCTGCGCGGATGTGTTGTGGGTGCTGGACGTGATCGAGCATGGCGGCGCCAAGGCCGTGCGGTTGATGGATAAGGCCGGGGTGTCCAACCGGCGACGCGAAACGCTGCCGGCGGCGGTGTTGGCCTTGCGCGCGTTGGTCGAGCGGGTGGAGCCGGAGGACATTGTCCTGTCGGAAACCGGCGTGCGGGAAGGCGTGCTCGCGCAATCGCTGGGGCTGGGCGAAGCGGTGTTGGCGGACGCGGCTGCGGAGTGATCCCGGCGGCGTCGCTCACACAGCCGGCGTGCGCTCGGCGATCCGCACTTGGCCGTCCGCCAAGTAGAGCGCTGAGCGCCCGTGTTTGAGGTCGAGCGCCGCTTGGCCGAACACCTCGCGTCGCCATCCGCGCAAGGCGGGAATATCAGCGGCGTCGTCCGCCGCCAGACGCTCCAGATCCGCAGCTGTCGCAATGAGCCGCGGCGCGACGTCATGGCGTTGCGCTTGGACCCGCAGCAGCACTTTCAGCAGTTCAAGGGTCGGACCAGCGCCCGCCGGGGTGGGCGTTTGCCGGGGGAGCTTCGGCGCGAACGCGTCTGGCGTGGCCAACGCCTCCGCCAACACAGCCCCGAGCGCTTGGCCCGCCTTCGAACGCTCAAAGCCCTTGGGGACGGCTCGTAAGCGGCCGAGCGCCTCGGCGCTGTCGACCCCCTGCATGGCGATTTCGTAGAGCGCATCGTCTTTCAAAACCCGTTGCCGGGGGACGTTGCGCGTTTGCGCTTCCTGCTCACGCCACCGCGCCGCGACCTTCAGCGCCGCGAGGTAGGGCTTGGTGCGTTTGCGCACCTTCAAGCGCGCCCAGGCGTCGTCCGGTTCCAACGCGTACGTCCCGGGATCGGTCAGGACCGCCATTTCCTCCGCGACCCACTCGCCGCGCTCCGCCGCCATCAATCGTGCGCTCAAGATCGGGTAGAGGTCGCGCAGATACGTCACATCCGAGAGCGCATAGGCGAGTTGCTTTTCCGACAGCGGTCGGCGCGACCAATCGGTGAAGCGCGACGTCTTATCGATCGAGGCGTCGAGCAACACGCGCACCAGCGTGTCGTACGCGATGGAGTCGCCAAGCCCGACCGCCGCCGCGGCGACCTGGGAGTCGAACAAGGGCGCTGGAACGCGCCCGTGCATATGGACAAAGATCTCGAGATCTTGGCGCGCGGCGTGGAAGACCTTCATGATCGCGGGGTCGTCAAACACCTCAAACAACGGTGCGAGATCGATCCCCTCCGCCAGCGGGTCGATGACCGCCTCCGCGTCGCCGGCCGCCGCTTGAACCAAGCAGAGCAACGGCCAGTACGTGGACTCACGCATGAATTCGGTGTCGACAGCGACGTAGTCGTGCGTGCGGAGTTCGGCGCAGAACGCCGCCAGCGCGTCCGTCGTGGTGATGATTCGCATGCGCTAGTGATACCACTCTGCGGCGCGCCCGTCGTGGGGCCAAACCGCCTGCGACGCACCTGCGCGGCGCGCTCTCCTAAGGTGCTGGCGGGGCGCGAAAACAGCGGCTGAAAGCTCGCGCGCGGCCCCGGGTTCCATGCTACATCGCGGCTCGATCACGCGTGAGGCTGGGGAAGAGCCGATGGGCGCGCCGCGGGATGGGAGGGGATGACCATGGGACGAGCGATGGCGTGGCGGCTGGCGGCCGCGGCGTGTCTGGGGTTAAGCGCCTGCGCGCGCGTCGAGCCGGCGTCGGTGGAGGCGGATCTGGCGCGTCTCGCGGTGATTGAGGCCGCGTTTCCCGGCGGCGTTGAGACCGTGAGTGTCCGCTTCGGCCGCGCCGCGCAGGCGGCGGACTACCGGATTGAGGATGATCAGGTTCAGCGCCTCACCGCCAAGACGGTGTCCGTTTTGCGCCGTGGCGACAACGCCAACACGCCGGCGGACGCGGTGTCCGGCCCCGTCTACGGCGAGCTTTCGCGTGCGGCGAAGAGCCTCGCCACCACCAAGGCGTCGCTTGCGGTCTGCGCTCAAGATGAGCCCCAGCTGCGGTCGTTGACGCGCTTTTTGACGAGCGCTGACGTGGACGCGCGGTTCGCGCGACCGACAACGACCCCCACGCGGCTCGCAATGCTGAAGCGCTATCTCCGCGCGAACGTCGACATGTCGCCTGACGAACAGCGCGGCGTGTTGTCGATCCGCGGGCCGTCGCGGCAGCGCGCGGCGGCGGAGGTGGTCGTCGTGGTTGATCCGGAACGCCGTGCTCTTGTGCCTGGAACCGCCCCGCTGCGGTGCGCTCAGCTTGTGGTCAGCGCGCCGGACGCGGGGTGACCGAGCGGGCGTTCGCCGATGGCGTTGAGGGGGATGGCCATCCCCCTCAACGTCGAGCGGTTGACGCCGACTAGCGCTGCTCGATCGCGGTGTAGTGGCGCAGCGGCGCGCCGGTGTAGATCTGACGCGGGCGGCCGATTTTCTGGCTCGGATCCTCGATCATCTCCGTCCATTGGGCGATCCACCCGACGGTGCGCGCCAAAGCGAAGAGAACGGTGAACATCTCAGTCGGGAAGCCCATGGCCTTCAGCGTGATGCCCGAATAAAAATCAATGTTCGGATAGAGTTTCTTGTCGACGAAGTAGGGATCCTCAAGCGCGATCCGTTCCAACTCCATCGCGACTTTGAGCAGCGGGTCGTCGCCGATGCCCAACTCGCCCAACACTTCATGACACGTCTTCTGCATCACTTTGGCGCGTGGGTCGTAGTTCTTGTACACCCGGTGACCGAAGCCCATGAGCCGGAACGGGTCGTCCTTGTCCTTTGCGCGGGCGATGAATTCGGGGATCCGGTCGACGGTGCCGATCTCCGCGAGCATGTTCAGCGCGGCTTCGTTCGCACCGCCATGGGCGGGCCCCCAGAGACACGCGATGCCCGCGGCGATGCAGGCGAAGGGGTTCGCGCCGGATGAGCCCGCGAGCCGGACGGTGGACGTGGACGCGTTTTGCTCGTGATCGGCGTGGAGGATGAAGATCCGGTCCATCGCCCGCGCGAAGATCGGATTGACCTTGAACTCCTCCGCCGGGACCGCAAAACACATGCGCAAGAAGTTGTCCGAGTACTTCAGTTCGTTGCGCGGATACACAAAAGGCTGACCGATCGCGTACTTGTAGGCGCGCGCGGCGATGGTCGGCATTTTGGCGATCATGCGGTGGCTGGCGACCATGCGCTGGTGCGGGTCATTGATGTCGGTGCTGTCATGGTAAAACGCCGACAACGCGCCGACGGCGCCGACCATGATCGCCATGGGGTGCGCGTCGCGCCGGAAACCCTCGAAGAACCGGTCGAACTGCGCGTGCAGCATCGAATGGTACGTGATCGAGTGCGTGAAATCCGCAAACTGCGACGCGCTGGGCAACTCGCCGTGCAAAAGCAGATAGCAGACTTCGATAAAGCTCGATTGCTCCGCCAATTCGTCGATCGGATACCCGGAGTACAGCAGGGTGCCTTCATCGCCGTCGATGTAGGTGATGCGGCTTTCGCAACTGGCGGTCGAGGTGAAGCCCGGGTCGTAGGTGAACACGCCGCCTTGCTTCGCCAAGGTGCGGATGTCGACGACGTGTGATCCGGCGGTGCCTTCCAACACAGGAAGTCGGAATTCTTTGCCGTTGGGCAGCCAGACGCTGGCGTCGCCATTTGGCTTGGCGCGGTTTTCCATCACTCACCTCGTTGCGTTATGTCGGCGGGCGCCGATGTGGTTAAGCGGGCGTCGCGACCGGGTCGCGACGAAGGACGTCGTCCAGGCGGTGCAGAGCTTCCTCGCGCCCCAAGATCGCGAGCACCAGATGCATGTCCGGCGCCG
The DNA here is from genome assembly GCA_964526675.1 of uncultured Caulobacterales bacterium. GTDB lineage: Bacteria > Pseudomonadota > Alphaproteobacteria > Caulobacterales > Maricaulaceae > CAZADA01. Next base: position 20,983 of record CAZGLY010000024.1, on the reverse strand, counting down.
GCGCGCCGCCGGTCAGGGCGGCCCGCAGCGGCGCGCCGATCTTGCCGAACCCAACTTTCTCGCTTTCCGCCGCGTGTTGCAACGCGTCATGAAGCGCTTCGTCCGTCCAATCCGTTAACGCGCTGAGCCGATCGCGAACCCGCTGCAGCCGGGCCCGGGTCTCATCGCCCGACAGGGCTTTGGCCGCCTTGGGCGCGATGGCGATCGGCCGCGGCGCAAGCGCGAACGCCGCTTGGTCCATCACCTCGACCAGGGTCCGCGCCCGAGACTTCAGATGCGGCGTGGCGCGGCGCAGACGGGCCAACGCGTCACCCCCCAACACGCGCCCGTGCGTCCATTCGGCCAGAGCCACCGCCAAGGCGAACACGCGGTCATCGTCGGCTGCCGCCAAATGGTGGCCGTTGACGTGGGCGAGCTTGTCCAGGTCCAAGCGCGCGGGGGCTTTGTTGATCTGCTTGAGATCAAACGCGGCGAGCGCCTCGGCCGTGGTGAAGAACTCCTGATCGCCGTGGGCGAAACCCAGACGCAGGAGGTAGTTGCGCAGTCCCTCCGGCAGATGGCCCAGAGCGCGATAGGCCTCCGCGCCCAAAGCGCCGTGGCGTTTGGAGAGTTTTTTGCCATCGCCGCCATGGATCAACGGGACGTGTGCGAACACCGGCGGCGTCCACCCAAGCGCCTGGTAAATCACGCTCTGGCGGCCGGCGTTGACGAGGTGGTCGTCGCCGCGAATGACATGGGTGACGCCCATGTCGTGATCGTCCACGACCACCGCGAGATTGTAGGTCGGCGAGCCGTCCGCGCGCAGCAGCACCAGGTCATCCAAGTCTTTGTGCGCGAAACGCACATCGCCCTGGACCGCGTCGGGCACGATCGTCTCGCCGTCGAGCGGCCCTTTGAAGCGCACCACAAAGGGGGCGTCCTCGGGTGCGTCGTTCGGATCGCGGTCTCGCCAGGGCGAGCGAAACGCCGCAAGGCCAGCGTCGGCTTGCTGGGCAAGCGCGTCGGCTTCCGCGACCATCGCCGCGCGCTCAGCGGTTTGGTCGTCCGAGAGCGTTTTGGCCGTCTTACGCAGCGCCCGCGCGCGCTCCAGCGCGTCTTGGGCCGCGGCGCGCTGGGCCGCCAACTCGTCCGCGGGGACGAAGCACTTGTAAGCGCGTCCGGACTTCAGGAGCGCGTGGGCCGCGGCGCGGTGGGCGTCGGCGCGGGCATGCTGAGACACGGCCTCGCCGTCCCAGTCGAGGCCAAGCCACCGCAGCCCCTCCAAGATCGCGTCCACCGCCCGGTCCGTCGAGCGCTCCCGGTCTGTGTCTTCAATCCGCAACACAAACCGGCCGCCGCGGCCGCGCGCATACAGCCAGTTGAAAAGCGCCGTGCGCGCGCCGCCAATATGCAGGAAGCCAGTGGGAGACGGCGCAAACCGCGTCACCACCGGCGCAGGATCGGCCATGGACTTGTCACCACCGCGTTCGCGCCAGAAAAATCAAATGTGCAGATAGCATGGCTCTCCGTAGGCACAAGAGAGGCGCGCGCGATGGCGCTCCAGCGGCGGTCGCGCCGCGCCTGCGTTTGGCCCCCGGCGGTGGTGCGTTGCTGGTCGCGGCGGCCATGGCGGCCGGCGCCGGAGCATATCTGGAGGCGCCGTGGGAGCCGCCGCCGGCGATTGGCTGGGTCCTTGCCGCGTTGGGCGCGGCCGTGGCGTGGGGCGTCCACGCGCGGTGCGGCGGAGGCGCGCGCGCGCAAGCGTGGCGGATCGCGGTCCTCGCCGCGGCGTTTGCGGCGGCTGGCTTTGTCCTAGCCCAAGCTCGCGCCAACGCCGTTACGAGCGCGCCGTTGGCGGAGGCGGTTCGCGAGGCGGTGTTGACCGGCTGGGTGGAGCGCATCGACCCACCGTCGGGGCCGCGCGCGACCGTCGGTTCGCCGCAACGGTATGTCATCCGCGTGATCGACGTCCGGGCGGCGCGCGGGGCGCCGTTGGACGCCGTGGCGCTCAAACGCGTGCGGGTCAGCGCGCCGGCCGGCGTGGCGCGCTTGGGGGATCGCGTGCGGGTGCGCGCGCGGTTGTGGCCGCCGCCGCCGCCGCCGACGCCAGGCGCCTACGACGCGCAACGCCGCTTGTTCTTTGATGAAATCAACGCGCTGGGCCGCGCCTATGCCGTGGAGGCCGTCCGGGACGTGCGCGTGCCTGTCGGCCACCAACCCGCGCGGGTCATCGCCGCAGCCCGCGGGGTCGTGGCGGCGCGCGTGCAGGCCGTTGGCGGTCCGGGCGCCGTGGTGGCCGCCTTGGTCACCGGCCATCGCGGCGACATCCCGCCGGAGCACGCCGAGACGCTGCGCGCGGCGGGGCTCGGCCACATCCTGGCGATTTCCGGGTTGCACATGGCGTTGGCGGCCGGCGGGGCGTATTGGGCGCTCTCATTTCTGTTCGCGAGCGTGGAACCGTTGGCGCGACGGGGCGATCCGCGGCGATGGGCCGCGGCGGCGGCCCTGCTCGTCGCGACGGCGTATCTTGTCTTCTCCGGCGCGGCGGTCTCCACCCAACGGGCCTATGTCATGGCCGCGGCGGTGTTCGCGGCGCTGGTGCTGCGGCGCCGCGCGCTGAGTTTGCGGACGCTGGCGGCCGCCGGCGTTGGCGTGATCGCGCTGCGGCCGGAGAGCGCGATCTCCCCCGGCTTCCACATGAGCTTTGCGGCCACCGCGGCGTTGATCGCCGCCTATGCTGAGGCGCAGCGTCGCTGGTCGCGGTCCGCTGGCGGCGGCCCGACACCCGCTGATCCCGACGACGGCTGGCGGCGTCGGATTGGGCGCTTCGTGATGGCGGCGGTGCTGACAAGCGTGGTCGCGGGCGCGGTCACGGGTCCGATCGCGGGGCTCCACTTCAACCGCGTGTCGTGGGTGGCGATCCCCGTTAACATTGTCGTGATGCCGGTGTTCTCCTTGTGGGTGATGCCGATGGCCGCGACGGCGGGCGTGTTGGCGCCGCTTGGCGCGGAAACGATCCCCGCGGCGGCGGCCGCCCGCGGGATCGCGTTTATGCTGACGGTTGCGGATTGGGCGACGCCGGAAACGCCGGCTGTCATGGCCGCGGGCGCGCCCGCGGCGCTTGCTCTCGGCCTGGCGGCGGTGGCGGCGGCGTGCGCGTTCGAGGCCGGTCGATGGCGCGTGGCGGCGCCGCTGGCGATCGGCGCGATTCTGATTTGGGCGCTGAGCCCGCGGCCGGTGGCGTGGCTGGGTGCGAACGGCGCGCTTGTCGTGATCACCACCGACGGCGCGTTTGCGGCGCCGCCCTATCGCGGCGACTACGCCCGCGGGGTGGTGATGCGGCGCGCCGGCGTCGCGCCCGATGACGCCCAACCGCTCGCGGCGCTCGGCGTGTGCGACGGCTTGGGGTGCGTGGCGTCGACGGCCCGTTTCGGCGGGGACGGCGCGCCGTGGCGCATCGCCGTCCCGTTGCGTCCGGAGGCGTTGCGGGAGGATTGTCGACGCGCCGACTGGATTGTGGTGAGCCGCGCCGTCGCTGAGGCCGCTTCGGCGGAGGCTGTGGCCGCGTGTTCGCCTGCGCGGGTGATCACGCCCGATCCTGCGGGGGACGTGACCCTCTACGCCGCGCCGTGGGGCGTGTGGCGGCGCGTTGCGGGCGGCGATGACGCGGCGGCGCGGCCTTGGCGTTCAGCGCGCCGGGGCGAAGCACCCTCGCGGTCGTTCCGGCGTTAAGCCGTCCGCCAGCCTCCAACCCGGGCGCTAGGGGTACCGCCGCAGCAAGCCCGCCAACTGGCCCTGCACCTTCACCCGCTCCGGAGGCAGCTCGCGCGTTTCATAAGCCGGATTCTCCGCCTCCAGCGCGATGACGCCGCCGCGACGCCGCAAGCGCTTGAGCGTCGCTTCCTCATCGTCCACGAGCGCGACCACGATCGCTCCGTTGTCGGCGGCCTCCGTGCGGCGGATGAACACGATGTCGCCGTCGAGAATGCCTGCGTCGACCATGGAGTCCCCCCGCACTTCGAGGGCGAAATGCTCCCCGCGACCCAGCAAAGAGGGCGGCGCGGGAATGCGCTCCAGCTCATGCTGGATCGCCGCAATCGGCGTGCCGGCGGCGATCCGGCCGAGGAGCGGGACATCAAGCGCCGCGGGCGCCGCCGGGGCTGCCGCGATGGGCGCCGCGGTGGCGGAGGGCAGTTTCACGACCTCCAACGCGCGGGCGCGATGCGGCAGCCGACGCAGAAAGCCGCGCTCCTCCAGCGCCGTGATCAGGCGGTGAATGCCGGACTTCGATGCGAGATTGAGCGCCTCCTTCATTTCATCGAAGGATGGCGAGATCCCCGTCTCTTCGATACGATGATGGATAAACAGCAACAATTCATGTTGTTTGCGCGTCAGCATCAGCGACCTCATCCCGCCCGTAAGCCAATGCTGTCATGTTCTAGGGTTGTTCCCTGACGGCGTCAAGCGGATCCTTTGTCAACCGTGCGCGCGCGCCGTTTAGCAAGGCCGCCGCCGCCGCGCCGGGGTCGTCCGCGCGCATGAGGCTCTCGCCCACCAGCAGCGCCGCCGCCCCGGCGGCGCCCATGCGCGCGCCGTCTTCGGGGCTCGCGACGCCGCTTTCCGCCACCAGGACGGCGCCCTTCGGCGCGTGCGGCGCAAGACGCTCGAACGTGGCGAGATCCGTGATAAAGCGATTGAGGTCGCGATTGTTCACGCCGATCAGCGTGAAGCCGAGCTTGGCCGCGCGGGCCAGTTCGGCCTCGGTGTGCACCTCCGCCAAGACGTCGAGCCCGAGGTCGTTGGCGCACGCCGCCAAAGCGGCCGCGCGATCGTCGTCCAAAACCGCGAGGATCAACAGGACCGCGTCCGCGCCGAGGGCGCGCGCCTCCCACACTTGATAGGGCTCCCAGACGAAATCCTTGCGCAGGATTGGCAGATCCACCGCCGCGCGTGCGGCCGTCAGATGCGCGTCATCGCCTTGAAAGCCCGGCTTATCCGTCAGCACGGACAGGCAGGCGGCTCCACCGTGGGCGTAGGCGCGGGCGTGGGCGGGCGGATCGAAATCCGCGCGGATCAGCCCTTTGGACGGGCTGGCCTTCTTGATCTCCGCAATCAGCGCCAGGCCGTGAGTCGCAGCGCCGTGGGCGAGGGCGTTTCGGAAACCGCGTGGCGTCGGGGCGTCCGCGGCGCGTTTTTGAAGCGCTTCCAGGGGCTTGGCGGCTTTGCGCGCACCGACCTCGTCGCGCTTGCGGGCCATGATGGCGCGGAGCATGTCCGCTCCGGAGGCGGGGGCCGTGGTCACGGGCGCGCCCCCGCGGGCATCGTCGCCGCGCGCGCGGCCGCGGCGGCCGTGACGGTCACCAGGCGTTCGAGGGCTTGGGCGGCGGCCCCGCAGTCGATGGCCTCGGCGGCTTGGCGCGCGCCGTCGCGGAGGGTCTGGGCCCGGTCCGCCACCACGAGCGCCGCCGCGGCGTTCAGCACGGTGATGTCGCGATAGGCTTTGACGGCGTCGTCCCGCGATCCGTTCAACAGCGCCCGCAACGCGGCGGCGTTCTCGCCGGCGTCGCCGCCGCGAAGGTCGTTCACGCGCGCGCGCGGGATGTCGGCGTCCTCCGGCGTCACGTCGAACGTGTCGATCCGTCCGTTGTCCAAGGAGGCGACGAGGCTGGGGCCGGTCGTTGTCAGTTCGTCCAGGCCGTCGCGGCCGTGCACGACCCACGCGCGCGTCGCGCCCAGTTCGCGCAACGCCTCCGCCATGGGCGCGACCAGCTCCGCCGCGTAGACGCCCAGCACCTGCCGGCGCGCGCCAGCGGGATTCGCCAAAGGTCCCAACAAGTTAAAGATAGTCCGCACGCCCAGCGCTTGGCGCGTCGCCGCGACCCGCGCCATCGCGCTGTGATGCGCCGGCGCGAACAGGAACGCGACATGCGCCTGTTGAAGAGCGTCCGCGGCGCTCTCACCGCTGGCGTCGACCGCCACGCCGAGGGCGCGCAACACGTCCGCCGAGCCCGAGCGCGAGGACACCGCCCGTCCGCCATGTTTGGCGACGGTGGCGCCGGCTCCGGCCGCCGCCAGGGCTGCGGCGGTGGAGATGTTGAACGTCGACGCGCCGTCCCCGCCCGTGCCGCAGGTGTCGACAAGGGCGCCCGCCAGCTCGTCGGGGAGGGTGATTGGGGTTGCGCGCGCGCGCAGGGCGCGGGCGCCGGCGATCAGCTCGGTCGCGGTGGCGCCCCGGACCGCGAGGCCGATGAGGAACCCGCCCAACACGGCGGCGTCCTGCGGGGTGTCAGGGTCGCAGGCGAAGACGTCCGTGAACGCCGCTTCCGCGGCCGCGGCGCTCAACCCCTCGCCGCCGACAAGCGCGGCGACGGCGTCGCGCAGCGCGGTCATGACGCGCGTTCCTGCTGATGGTCCCGCGCGGCGACGGCGGCGTTCAGGAAGTTCGTCAGCAGGGTGAGGCCGTGTTCCGAGGCGTAGGATTCTGGATGAAACTGCACGCCGAACACCGGATGGCGTCGATGGGCGAGCCCCATGATCTCGCCGTCCTCGGCCCGCGCGGTCACGTGGAGGTCGTCCGGCAGCGTCGCCTCGTCCACCGCCAGGCTGTGGTAGCGCGTGGCGGTGAACGCGGCCTCGACGCCTGCGAACACGCCGTTGGCGTCATGGGTGATGGGACTGGTCTTGCCGTGGCGGATCGTTCGCGCCGGACCCACCCGCGCGCCATAGGCCGCGGCGATCGCCTGATGGCCAAGACACACGCCGAACACAGGGCGGCGCGCGTCGCCGGCGGCGCGCGCAAGCGCGACCGAGACGCCGGCGGCTTCTGGCGTCCCGGGCCCGGGCGAAATGAGATAGCCATCCACCCGCGCCGCCAAAGCGTCTTCAAGGCTCAACGCGTCGTTGCGGGCGACCTGCGTGCGGCCGCCCAGGCGCTCCACGTCGTGGACCAGGTTGAAAACGAAGCTGTCGTAATTGTCGATCACCAGAATGGCGGGAGCGGCTGCGTTCGGCGCGCGCGTCCCATCCGCGTGTGTGGCCATGACGGTCGGCGTCCTCATCGAGCGCTGTGGGGCGGCACTGATACCGCGGCGACACAGCCACGCCAATCACGGCGCTGCGGCCCGGCCCGTCAAGCTTCCGTTAACCATTTCAGCCGCATCGACACGGCATGATGGTCGAAGATCGTTTGTGGAGCACGCCCGCCCGCCTCGAACGGGCGCGTGGGCTGATCACCCCGGCCGAGACGCCGTCGCGCCGGTCGCTGCAGGGCGTTGTGGGCTGGGCGTCCGCCGCTGCTGGATTCGCTGCGTTGGCCGCGTGTTTGGTGTTTGTGGCGACGCCGGTCGAGGGACCCGGCCTTGCCGGTGACGTACGCGCGGACGCGTCGACCGCACGCGTCGATCCGCCGCGCGCTGCGGCCCCGACCTTGCCGGCGCCCGTTCGCGTCGCGCCGCGTGCGGCGCGCACGGCGGCGGACCCGGTCGCCACGAGGTCGAGCGGCGACGGCATCCCGACGTCACGTCCCTTCGCATTGTCTGGCGTGACGGGCCCCGCGGTCTTTGAGACGCAGAGCCGTGACGTGAGCGACGCTCCCGCCGGCGAGGCCCAATTCGGATGGATCGACGTCGCGACGCCGGGTCCCACGCCATGGGGCGACGCGGTGGACGCCGCCGCCGAGGCGCGGCCGCACATCGCGGTGGTCATTGATGACATCGGGCTTGATGTGGAGGCGTCGACGCGGGCGTTGGCGTTGCCCGGCCCGATGACGCTGTCGATTCTGCCCTATGCCCCCGCCGCCGCCAGTCTCGCCGGGCAAGCGCGCCGCGCCGGCCATGATGTGTTCGTGCATTTGCCGATGGAGCCCTTGGGTCTTGATGATCCCGGACCGCGCGCGCTGACGACGTGGCTTTCGGTGGAAGAGATCCGCGCGCGCGCGACCGCCGCCTTTGACGCCGTTCCGGGCGCTGTGGGCTTCAACAACCATATGGGCAGCCGCTTCACGAGCTGCGGCGCGTGCTTAGAGCCTGTCGCGGAAGTTGCGCGCGCGCGCGGGTTTGTCGCGCTGGATTCGGTGACGGGGCGCCGGACGGTGTTGCAGCGCGCCGCCGCGCGCGCGGGCCTTCCCGTTTTGTCGCGCGATGTGTTCGTGGACCACGTCCGCGACGCCGACGCTATTGAGGACGCGCTCGCGCGGGCTGAGCGTCTGGCGCAGGAGGCGGGAGCCGCGGTCGTGATCGCCCATCCCCACGATGTGACGCTGAGCGCCCTGGAGGCGTGGCTGCCGGCGGCGCGCCGCCGCGGGGTGACGTTTGTCGGCGCGGCGACGATGGCGCGCAGCTGAGGCGCACGGCGCGCCGCTCACGGAGATCGCCGACCGGCGCCGTTGCGCTCGCGTCTGGCTGAGACGTTTCGGGCGCGTGAGCGCTCAGACGAACCAGCGCGCCTGGGCGGCCGCTGTGATGAGGGCGTTGGATTTGTGCAGGGTTTCGCGGCGTTCGGCCTCGGGATCGGAGTCAAACACAACGCCGCCGCCGGCCTTCACATGCATCACGCCGTCCTTCACCACCGCCGTGCGCAACGCGATGCAGGTGTCCATATCCCCGCCCGCGGAGAAATAGCCCACGCCGCCCGCGTAGACCCCCCGCCGTTCCGGTTCGAGGTCATGGATGATCTCCATAGCGCGGACCTTCGGCGCGCCGGACACCGTGCCCGCGGGGAAGCCGGCCAGAAGAGCGTCGACGGCGTCGCACTCCGGGCGCAGCGGCCCATGGACGTTCGACACGATGTGCATGACGTGGCTGTAGCGCTCAACGGCGAAGCTCTCGCTGACGGTGACGCGGCCCCACTGCGCGACCCGGCCGACATCGTTGCGGCCAAGATCCAGCAGCATCAGATGCTCAGCCCGTTCTTTGGGGTCCGCCAGGAGATCGGCTTCGTGGGCGGCGTCCTCCGCCGGATCGCCGCCGCGGGGGCGCGTGCCGGCGAGGGGACGCAAGGTCATGACGCCGTCTTGAACGCGCACGAGGATTTCGGGGCTCGAGCCCACAATCGCGAAGTCGTCGAAACTCAAATAAAACAAAAAGGGTGAGGGGTTGAGCCGACGTAAGGCGCGGTAGAGAGCGAACGGCGGCAGCGGGAAGGGCACGGTGAAACGCTGCGCGGGGACGACCTGGAAGACGTCGCCCGCGCGGATGTGGGCTTTGGCCTTCTCCACCATGGCGCGGAAGTCGTCCGGCGCGATGATCGGCGTGCGCTCCAGCGCCGGCGCGGTGCGGCTTTCGGGCTTCGCGGCGTCAATGGCGCCAGCCAGCGCATGTTGCACCGCAAGCAAACGCGCCCGAGCGGCTTCGTAGGCGGCCTCGGCGTCGAGCCCCGGCTGAGGACGCGCCGGCGTGACGAAGATGAGCTCCTGACGGATCGAATCAAAGACGATCACCACCGACGGCCGCACCAGCAGCGCTTCAGGAACGCCAATGGGATCCGCCTTGGGGTCCGGCAGCCGTTCCAGATGCCGGATCACTTCATAGGACAAATAGCCGAACACGCCCGCAGCCGGCGCGGGCAGTTCCCGCGGCAAATCCACCGCGGAGCGCGCGAGCAGCCGCCGCAAGGCGGGGATCGGCGCGTCGTCTTGGGGCTTGAACCGCTTGGCGGCGACGTCCGCGCCTTTTGCGATTTCGACCACACCGTCGCGCAAGCGCCAGATCAAATCGGGGTCGATCCCAATGATCGAGTAGCGACCGCGGTGCGCGTTGCGCTCCACGGATTCCAGCAGAACCACGTCCGGGCGGTCGCGCCCCAGCTTCAGCAACGCGGAGACCGGCGTTTCGATGTCGTCGGGCGCGCGGAACCACACCACTTGGGCGCGCCCGGCGGCGTAGGTCGCCAAGAACGCGTCACGATCTGGACAGATCGTCATCAAGGCGGTGGTCATGGGCTGACCGCGCCCACGGCGCGATCCACCGTCTCCCATTGCACTTCCGCGGCGTAGCGTTGGGCGAGGCCGCCCAGGTACATCGCTTCGACATCTTGAGCGATCGCTTGCCGCAGGGGTTGCTGGAACATGGCCAGGAACGCGCCGGACTCCGGTGGCGTGGGGATGGCGGTCTCGAACCGGGCGATCGCGACGCCGCCCGTGACCGGCAACGCGACCACGTCGCCCGGCGTCTGGCCCGGCTCGAACAGGCGCAGCGCTTGGGCTCCCAGGGCTTCCGGCGGCGCCGCGCGGGGAAAGGCGTACATGTCGGTGCGCGCGTCGTCGCCGATGATCGCGGCGGCCTCGCGCAACGGCGCGCCCGTTGCGAGGGCGGCGCGCACCTGCTCCACCAACGCTTCATGCGCTTGGGCGCGCGCGTCGGCGGTCAGCCTCACGGTGATCTCGTCGCGGGCCGCCTCCAACGACAGGGGCTCCGCCGGCGTGATCGCCGACACGCGCAGCGCAAACTGCTGACCGTCGTCGGCCGTGACCACAGGCGTCGTGAGCCCAGGCTGCTGGCTGAACGCCCGCTGCAAGGCCGCCGGCGCTTTCGCGAGCGCGGCGACCGGCGCGCCGTCGGCGTCGAGACCCGCGGCCGTGACGGAGGGAATGTCGATCAGCGGCAGGCCGGTGGCGTTCGCGGCCTCCGCCAGGGTCGCGCCATCGGTCAGCGCGCGTTCGAAGTCGCGCCCCTTTTGGGCCGTTTCTCCCAGAGCGCGGGCTTCCGCCAGCTCGTCCACGACCTGGGCGCGCACGATGGCGGGGTCGGGAGCCGCGCCGGCGCTTGCCGCTTCGACGCGCACGACTGACCAGGAGAGGGCGGTGGCGATCGGATCGCTGACCGCGCCCGTTTCCAGCGCGAACGCGGCGTCCGCCAAGGCGGAGTCGGGAAGCTCCCCCGGCGTCGCGTCCTCATAGCGGTTGACGCCCGTGAGGCCGAGCGCCGCGACGACCGCTTCCGGCGTCTCCCCGGCGCGCAAGCGCGCGGCCGCGGCGGCGGCTGTTTCGGCGTCGGGAGCCGGCAGCTCAACGAGATCGCGCGTCGATGGCGGCGTTTCGGCGGCTATAGCGTCTTCGACCGCGCGCGCGATCATCTCCTCGTCCAGCCCGGCGGCGGCGGCCTCCACATCCGGGGCGATGAGCACCAGCTGCAAGGCCCGAACCTCAGGAGACGTGAAGGCGCGGGCGTTCGCCTCATAGTAGGCGGCGACCGCTTCATCGCTCGGCGCGGCGGGTTCTGCGACGGCGTCATAGGGAGCGAACACCGCGCTCACCAAGCGCTCCTGGAATTGAAACAATTGCTGGTGTTCGGCAAACGCGGCCGGCGCCGTGACGCCCGCCTGCAACGCCGCGAACACGTGGCCACGGATCACCTCGTCGCGGACGACCGCGATGAACTGGTCCTCCGTCAACTGATAACTGCTGAGAATGGAGCGCACGGCGTCCCGGTCGAGACCGCCGAGGAGCGGATCGCGCACGCCGTCGATCTCCGCGATGGCGCGGACGACCAACGCGTCCGAGGCGGCAAGCTCCAACGCGTCGGCTTCTTGGCGCATGCGCGCTTCGAAGCTCAACCGTCCGATCAGCTGGGCCGGCAAACCCGCCTCGCGGGCCTGAGCGTCGGTGATGCTGCGGTCTTGGTTGACCCGGATCCGCTGCAGCTCCTGGCGCCAGGCGCGTTGAAACTGCGTGTAGCTGAAGCGTTCGTCGCCGATCTTCGCGACATCGCCTCCAAGCCCGCCGCCGAAGGACCCGAAGCCGCCGGTGAACGCCACCGCCAGACCCACCACGGCCAAAAACACCCAAGCGATCCAGGATCGCGACGCCGCGCGCAATCGTTCCAGCATGGCCTCAACCCCGCAGTCAGCGCCCACCGCCTCTCGGGGCGCGCTGCGCACGCTAGTCAGGCGCGCGGGACGGCACAACACGTTGCGGCTGTTTTGGGCGCCTGCGGATCCGATGCGGCCGGATGGTCTTGGCCTCCCTCCGACGCGTGGTACACGCCGCGTCATGCGGTTCAGGAGGGGCGGCGCGTGATCGGCCCGACAGGAGGGAGCATCCGATGGCGATCAGACCACTGGTGGCGGGCAACTGGAAAATGCATGGCCTGCAGGCGGCGCGCACGGAAGCGCGGGCCGTCGCGGCGGGCCTCGCGGCGATGACGGATCCGCCGGAAGTGGTTGTGTGTCCGCCCTACACGCTGCTGGCGGATGTCGTTCGAGACGTGGCGGGGTCGGCCGTGGACGTCGGCGCGCAAGATTGCCACTGGCTGGAGAGCGGCGCGCACACCGGCGCGGTCAGCGCGGGCATGCTCGCCGACGCGGGCGCGCGCTACGTCATCGTTGGCCACTCTGAGCGGCGCCGGCCGGAGGGCGTCAGCGGCGGCGACACCGACGCCGTGGTGCGGGCCAAAGCCGAAGCGGCGTTGGCGGCGGGCCTCGCGCCGATCGTGTGCGTGGGCGAAACCCGTGAGGAGCGGGACGCCGGCGACGCGGAGACGGTGACCCAGCGCCAAGTGGCGGCGTCTTGGCCGGACGTGTTCGCCGCAGAGCCCGATCTTGCGGCGCGCGCATGCGTCGCCTACGAGCCGGTGTGGGCGATCGGGGCCGGCGTCGCGCCGCAAGAGGAGGACATCGCGGCGATGCACGCGGTCATCCAAGCGACGGTGGGCGCGGCGACGCGGGTGCTCTACGGCGGATCGGTGAAGCCGGGGAACGCGCGCGCGATCCTCGCCACGGACGGCGTCGGCGGCGTGCTCGTCGGCGGCGCCAGCTTGGCGGCGAGCGACTTTCTGGAAATCGCTCAATCCGCGCTTTTACATCCCTGACAACGGCCGCAGCGACCCTCACTCCAAAGCCGCCGGTTTCTAAGGCTGGCGAGAGGGCGGAAGGTCAATGGGACAGGTCCAGTTCGACCGCGTCAGCGCGCTGTTGTTCGACCCGGAGACGACGACGCGCCGGTCCAACCGCGCTGCGTTGGAGGACTTGAAACTCGGACAGGTGAGCGTCGCGTCGGACGCCCGGCAGTTTGCGATCTTGCTGGAACGCGAAACGTTTGAGCTCGTCGTGTGCGAAGCGTTCGTCGGCGAGCTGCCGACCTGCGACGTCGTGCGCTCGATCCGCGAGGGCGAGTTGGGCCTCAATCCGTTTGTGACGGTGTTGCTCACGTCGTGGCCGCGCTCTGAGGCCATGATCCGACGGGCGGTCGACAGCGGGGCTGACGATCTCCTGTTGCGCCCCTTCTCGCCGGCGCAGCTGATTGAGCGCGTGCGCCACCTCGCGCGGACCAAGCGTCCCTATGTGGTCACCAGCGATTATGTCGGGCCCGACCGGCGCCGCTCTGCGCGGCGTCCGACGGCGGATTTGTTTGACGCGCCCAACATGCTGCACGCGTTGGCGGGCGGCGACGCCGCCGCGCTGTCGGCGGCGCAGATCGCGATTCCCCAGGTGCAGGCTCAGATCGCGCGTGAGCGGCTGCGTCGCTTGGCCATGCGCGTGGCGACGGGCGCGCGCGTGCGCCAGGAGCAGGGGCCTGACATGGATGGGTACGGCCTGGAGGAGCTGGATCGCGCCGCGCGCGAGCTGCGCCGTCGCTTGCGCGCGGATGGCGGGTTGGCCCTCGTTGAGGAGCAGGCTCACGCCCTGACCTTGGCGACGGCGCGGTTGCTCCAGCGCGGCCACGCCAGCAACAGAGACCTGGCGGCCATCCGCGCCGCCGCTGAAGGGATCTTGGCCGCGATCGACGCCGCCTCCCAACCCTTGGAGGAGGAAACGATCGACCTGGACGAAGCCGACGCCCAGTCCTGAGCCTGCGTTATCGTGCGCGCTGGGGTTGGCGCGGCCGATTGCGGGGGCTATGTCAGCGCCATCCACACAAAGGCGCTATAATGATCGTCGTCCTTCTCTTGCTCCAGATTTTCATCACCCTCGCGTTGGTGGGCGTCATTTTGATGCAGCGCTCCGAGGGCGGGGCCCTTGGCATTGGCGGCGGGCCCAGCGGCCTGATGTCCGGCCGGGCGGCGGGCGATGTGCTCACGCGCGCCACGTCGGTGTTGGCGGCGGCGTTTTTCATCTCGAGCCTCTTGCTGACGGTGTTGTTTTCGATCCGCGACGATGACGAGTCCATCTTGGACACCGTCGGCGCGGACGCGCTCTTGGACGCTCCGGCTCAGCCCGCGCCGGACGGCGACCTGCTCCCCGAGACGCCGACGGACACGCTTCCCGGCGCGCCGTTGGACGAGACCGCCCCGCTCGACGAGACCGCTCCCTTCGACGAGACGGTCCCTTTTGACGAGGGCGTCCCGCTCGATGAGGAGGCGCCGGCGGAGGAGGAGCCTGAGGGATCGGAGATCCCTGTGGACGAGGTCGAGCGCGAGTGATGCGTCAGCGCGGACGGATGCAGGTCGACGTGTTCTGTCTGTTCGAATCTGCGCTACACTAGAGCCCCATGGCGCGGTACATTTTTATCACCGGCGGCGTGGTGTCCTCGCTCGGCAAAGGCTTGGCCTCAGCGGCGCTGGGAGCGTTGCTCCAGGCGCGTGGTTTCACCGTCCGGCTTCGCAAGCTCGACCCCTACCTCAACGTGGATCCGGGCACGATGTCGCCGATGCAGCACGGCGAAGTGTTCGTCACCGACGACGGGGCCGAGACGGATCTGGATCTCGGTCACTACGAGCGCTTCACGGACGTGTCCGCCACCCGTGCTGACAACGTCACCACCGGGCGCATCTACCAGACGATCATCACGCAAGAACGGCGGGGCGATTATCTCGGCGGCACGGTGCAGGTGGTGCCCCACGTGACGGACGCCATCAAGGCGTTCGTCTTGAGCGATCCGGGGCCGGTGGATTTTGTTCTGTGCGAGATCGGCGGCACCGTGGGCGACATCGAGGGCCTGCCCTTCTTCGAAGCGATGCGCCAACTGCGCCTTGAGCTCGGCGCGGCGCAGGTGTTGGCGCTGCACGTGACGCTGTTGCCTTATGTGCGGGCGGCTGGCGAGATGAAGACCAAGCCCAGCCAGCATTCGGTGAAAGAGCTGCTGTCGATCGGGATCCAGCCGGACATCCTGTTGTGCCGTTGCGAGTATCCCATCCCGAAGGACAGCCGGCGCAAGCTCGCCTTGTTCTGCAACGTTGAGGAGCAGGACGTGATCCAAGCCCTCGACGCCGACTCCATCTACCAGGTGCCGCTGGCCTACCATGAGGAAGGCTTGGACGATCGCGTGTTGGCGCATTTCGCCATGGACGCGGCGCCGCCGCCGCAGCTGGAGCGTTGGGCGGACATCGTCGAGCGGCAAGTCCGTCCGGATGGGGCGGTGCGCGTCGCCGTTGTCGGCAAGTATGACGGGTATCCGGACGCCTACAAATCGCTGTTTGAGGCGCTGACCCATGGCGGCATCGCGAACCGTGTGGCGGTCGACGTCGTGTGGTTGGCGAGCGACGACCTCGACGGCCCGCCGGAGCGGGCGGCGGCGGCGCTCGACGGCGTGGATGCGGTGCTGGTGCCCGGCGGCTTTGGCGCGCGGGGGTCTGAAGGGAAGATCGCCGCGGCGCGGTTCGCGCGTGAGCGGGGCATTCCGTTTCTCGGCATTTGCTTCGGCATGCAGCTGGCCGTGATCGAGATCGCGCGGTCGCTCGCTGGGCTTGAGGGGGCGGGATCCACCGAGTTTCGGGCCGAATGCGGTGATCCGAACCACCCGATCGTCGCGCTGATGACGGAATGGATGGATGGGGAAGACCGGGTCACCCGGCGCGCGGGCGGAGACCTGGGCGGCACCATGCGGTTGGGCGCTTACCCAGCTGTGCTCAAGCCGCGCTCGCGGGCGGCCGAGATTTACCAGGCGACGAGCATCTCCGAGCGCCACCGCCATCGCTATGAGATCAACACGCGCTATCGCGGGGCGTTAGAGGCGGCGGGGCTGGTCTTTTCAGGCATGTCGCCGGACGACGTGTTGCCGGAGATTGTCGAACTCGAAAGCCACCCGTGGTTCGTGGGCGTGCAGTTTCATCCGGAGCTCAAGTCCAGGCCCTTCAATCCCCACCCGCTGTTCGCCAGCTTCGTCGCGGCGGCGATGGAGCAAAGTCGCCTTGTATAAAAGGCGTTGCACGCCCGAGCGCGCAACGCCTTCAAGGTCGCAGCCGTTGCTGGCTTAGAGTTTGGATTTCTCAAACACCGCTTGCATTTCGTCATCCGTCAGCGTGACCGGACGCAGCTGCACATCGACGCGGTCGCCGAGATTGCGGTGAATGACGTAGAAGAAGCCGCTGATGCGCATCACGGCGTAGTCTTCGCCGAGGTCGCTGTCGTATTCGCAGAACACGTCGTTCGTCCAATGGGTGGAGCGATTGCCCGGATAAATCGTCCCGCGCACGCGCTCACGCAGTGGCTGGCGATTGTTTTCGCGCAAGTCCATCTCGAAGAAGTAGCGCAGGCCGTCTTCCATATCGAGCGGGCCGTACTGGCCTGGCGCGCAGCCCGAACGCTCCGACGTGAAGCCTTGATCGACCATCTTTTGCACTTGGTCGGCCGTTGCGGCGTTCAAGACGATGTTCAGATCGATCCGGGTGAACGCGCCGTCTTCGATGGTGGTCGCGCTGGTGAGCTTCACCGGCTTGTCACGACCCGGCAGGAGCACGGAGGCCGTCGACGACCCCCGGGCGATGTCCAAGGTCATGGTCGTGATCGCGAACGGCCGGGCTTCGGCCGCCAACGGGGCCGCCACACTCAAGACCACCGCCGCGACCGCGGCGGAGGCATGTTTCAATGCGCTCAACGTGTTCACCTGCGTCTCCTCGATGTGTGGCCGGCGCCAAGCCCCCCGACCGGATAATCGTCGACATTCCCCTACACGCCCCGTGGCGCAAAGGCGACGAGAAATCGTCATGGCCGTCAGTCGCTTCGGCCGTTGCTGACACCCACGGCCGCGACGCGCATCGCCGTTTCGCCGCCGCTCAAGGCCAACCGCTGATAGTGGGCCGACACGTCGGCGTAGGTTGGCCGCCGCGTGGCCGCCGCCGCGTCGCGCCGCCGGCGCGGGCGCTGCGTGCGGCCGGATTGATTTTGCACGCGGCGCAGATTCTCCAAAATCTGTTCGTAGGTCGGCGTTTTGGGCGCGATCTCGACCCGCGCGGCTTCGATCGCCTCTTGGAAGTGTGAGGCGTGTTGGCCGATCTCGGCGGCCTTGTCGATGCCGTTGATGATGCGCCGCGCTTCGCCATAGTCCGCGCGCCGGTTGGGCTGGATGTGCCGCAGCAGGCAGTGGCCCGTGTACCACCCATACACCATGCCGTCATAGGTGATGCGGATGGAGCTCTCGGGATTCAGCGCCAAATCGGGATTCCAATAATAGCTGTCCGGGTTGCGTTGCTCGTGATCAATCCCGAAGCGCAAGTCGGCGCGCTGGTAGTTCCAGTCCCAGGTCAGCTGCACATAGCCGCGTCCGAAATAGGCTTTGCCCGTCTCCTCCACAGGCCGCCAATACACGGGACCGGTGGCGCCGCGGCGTTGGTAAAAGTTTTCGAGGCGGTTGATCGCGGATTCATCTGTGCTCGCGAGCGTTTCGCGGACGGGATACATGCGAAACGCCGTCTCGTGATAGGCCGTCGCCAGGATGTAAGCGAGCCAGCGGTCGTCTTTCATCCGTTGGTCGTCATTCCATTGATCGAGGATCGAGTCCGTCCCGGCGTAGTGGTTGCCCACTTTGTCATAGACGTCGTAGTATTTGCGGATAACTTGGTAGAACCGCGCCTTATCGACGACCGTGTTGCGCTGTCCTTGCGCAAGATACGCGTTGACGTTCGCCTCGCTGCAGACGCCGCTCGGCGCGGCGTTCGCCGCCCCCGTCATCGCCCCTGCGACCACGATTGCGCCTGCGACAGACGCTGCGACGCGAAACCACGTTCGGATTGCCGGCATCGACGTTTCTCCCTCGCCGCGCTTCTTAAACCACGACCCGCCCCGGCGATGAAGATCTTGCGTCAGTCCGGACGCGTATGCCGCAACAGAAGACGTCGGTACGGGAAGACGCTTGCCAGCCCCGGCCCGAGTCCCTAGAAGGGCGGTTTGAAATTTTGGCGTCGCCTCCAGGGCGCGTCGCAGCGGTTTGAGAGAAGCCCGATGGCGGTCCCGAAGAGTAAAGTCACGCGCTCCAAGCGCGGCATGCGTCGGTCGGCGGACGCGCTGAAAGCGCCCACGATCCGCGAAGATGACGATGGCGAGTTGCATCGTCCGCACCACATCAACTTGAAGACGGGCATGTATCGTGGCCGTCAGGTGCTCGACGTCGACGAGTAGGCGCGTCGCGCGAGCGCCTGCGCATCTCTCCTCGTCAGGGGCGGCGGACTCGGCTATGACCGCGCCCAAATCGACGGGAGGGCGCAGACATGACCGGCATCGCAGACATTATCGCGCGTGAGATCCTCGACAGCCGCGGCAATCCAACCGTCGAATGCGACGTCTTCTTGGAGGACGGCTCGATGGGGCGCGCGGCCGTGCCCTCGGGCGCGTCCACCGGCGCCCACGAAGCAGTGGAGCGGCGCGACGGCGGGGATCGCTATCTCGGAAAAGGCGTCCAGAAAGCGGTCGATGCGGTCAACGGCGAGATCTTTAACGCCATCGGCGGCATGGACGCGGAGGATCAGCGGCGCATCGACGATGTGTTGGTGGGCCTCGACGGCACCGACAACAAAGCGCGCCTGGGCGCCAACGCGACGTTGGCCGTGTCGCTCGCGGTGGCCAAGGCCGCCGCGGAAGCCCACGAAACGCCGCTCTATCGGTATCTGGGCGGGGTGAACGCGCGCGTTTTGCCGACGCCCTTGATGAACATCGTCAATGGCGGCGCCCACGCCGACAATCCCATCGACATTCAAGAGTTCATGATCATGCCGGTGGGCGCCGACACGTTTGCGGAGGCGTTGCGGTGCGGCGCGGAGGTGTTCCACGCGCTGAAAGCCAAGCTGAAGGCGGCGGGCTTGTCGATCAATGTGGGTGACGAAGGTGGTTTCGCGCCGAACATCGCCTCGGCGAAAGACGCGTTGTCGATGATTATGGGCGCCATCGAAGATGCGGGGTACAAACCCAAAGACGATGTCGTGCTGGCGCTTGACGTGGCGGCGACCGAGTTCTTCAAGGATGGCCAATACCACCTGGCGGGTGAAAAGCAGACCTTCGACGCGGCGGGCATGAGCGACTACCTGGCGGCGCTCTGCCAGGATTTTCCCATCGTCTCCATTGAAGACGGCATGGCCGAGGATGATTGGAACGGGTGGAAGCTGTTGACGGATCGCCTTGGCGATGACGTCCAGCTTGTGGGCGACGATCTCTTTGTCACCAATCCCGACCGGTTGGTGGAGGGGATCGAGAAGGGCTGCGCCAACGCGATTTTGGTCAAGGTCAATCAAATCGGGACGCTGTCAGAGGCTCTGGACGCGGTCGAGATCGCCCAGCGCGCGGCGTTCGGCGCGGTTATGTCGCACCGCTCCGGCGAGACGGAGGACGCCACCATCGCCGACCTGGCGGTGGCCACGAATTGCGGGCAAATCAAAACCGGCTCGCTCGCCCGCTCGGACCGGTTGGCGAAGTACAACCAGCTCCTGCGCATTGAGGAGCAATTGGGCGACAGCGCGGAGTATGCTGGCGGCGACGTGCTGATGGGCTGAACGGGATCCCCGTTTCACCTAAGACCAGCAGGAACAGGGCGTGGCTATGGCTGTCTATGTGGTTGCTCAACTGCGCTTTACGGGCGTCGCGCGGTATCGGCGCTATCAGGAGCGGTTCCCGGCGGTGTTCGCCAACTCGGGCGGACGCGTCCTCGCGGCGGACGAAGCGCCGGACGTCCTGGAAGGCGACTGGCCGCTCGACAAGCTCGTCATTATGGAGTTTCCGGACGACGCGATGGCGCGCGCGTTTCTGGACAGTCCCGCGTATCAAGAGGTCTCGGAGGATCGTCGCGCGGGCGCGGCCATGAGCGCCGTGCTGGTCCGCGGCCTCGGCTAACTGCGCTTCGCGCGCTGTCTTGTGCAGCTGCGTTCACGTCTGATTCACGGTCGCCGACGCACCGTCCCCGCGGCGAAAGGCGGGGAGGCGGCCGTGGCGGCGCGGGGATCAACAGGCGGATTTCTGACAGTGGCGGCGGGCCTCGTGGCGGTCGGCTACTTCCTCGTGCACGGCTTGACCGGCGAGGCGGGCCTGGCGGCGTGGACGGAGACGCGCCGCGAAATCGCCGCGCTGGAGGCGCGTCACGTGTGGCTCGCGCTGCAAGTGGCGGACCTAGAGGATCGCGCCCGTCGTCTGCGCGAGACGACGCTGGATCTCGATTATCTGGAAGAACGCGCTCGCGATGTGGCGATGGTTGGTCGTCCGGACGAGGTGGTCATTCCATCGACGGCGTTGGACGCGGCGCTCGCCGGGGGCCCGCGGGCCGCGTGGACGGGGTCCGAGCCGGGGTCGGGTGCGGCGCGGCGCTGGGGCGAACGCGGCGTCGGGGCGGATCCGAACGCGACGGCGCTGGGCGACGGACCCCGCGCGTCCGACACGCCCGTGGGCGATCGCGCCTACACGATGCGCCTTGTGGCGCAGCCTTAATCGCCCCATTGTCAATCGAAGTTCATCCGGGCTGCAGGTCCGCGCCCTTGGGAGGTTTCCATGGCCGCCGTCGAAGATGTCGATCGTCCCGCTCACAGTGCGCTGACCCCTGAGGCCGTCGGGGCGGCGGCGATGCTGCGGATGCATCGGGACATGCTGCTCATTCGGCGCTTCGAGGAGAAAGCGGGCCAGCTCTACGGCATGGGCCTGATTGCGGGCTTCTGCCATCTTTACATCGGTCAAGAAGCGGTTGTGGTGGGCATGCAAGCCGCGATCGAAGACGGCGATCAGGTCATCACCGGCTATCGCGACCACGGCCACATGCTCGCGTGCGGCATGGATCCAAAGGGGGTCATGGCGGAGCTGACGGGCCGTATTGGCGGGTACTCCCGCGGCAAGGGCGGCTCGATGCACATGTTCAGCCGCGAGAAGAACTTCTTCGGCGGCC
>CAZGLY010000023.1:0-50224 GCA_964526675.1 uncultured Caulobacterales bacterium | reverse complement strand
CCGTTGATTTCGGGCTCGGTGGCCCGCGCGCGGCGGCGGGGCGAGCAGAGGCCAAGCATGCGCGTTGCGTTGATTGATCATCACGACAGTTTCACCGCCATGGTCGCCGACGTGCTGGCGCGCGTGTGCGGGCGGCGACCCGATGTGTTCCGCCATGACGCGGTCGCGTGGTCGGCGCTCGAGGCGGGAGGCTATGAGCTCTTCGTCTTGTCGCCGGGACCAGGCCGCGCAGACCGGGCGCGAGATCTGGGCGTCACGGCGCAGGTGCTGGAGGCGTGGCGGGGACCGCTTTTCGGCGTCTGCCTGGGACACCAAGCCCTCTGTTTGCACGCCGGCGGTTCGATAGCGCCGGGGCGGCGGCCGGCCCACGGCGTCGTCACGCCGATCCATCATGATGGAGCGGGGCTTTTCGCCGGCCTTGCGGACGTCACCGCCGTGGCCCGCTATCATTCCTGGGTCGTGGCCGAGCCAGGTAAGGGCATGACGGTGACGGCGCGCGCGGCCGACGGCGCCATTATGGCCGTCGCGGCGCGCGATCGCCCGCAATGGGGCGTGCAGTTCCACCCCGAGTCGATTGGAACGCTGGCAGGGGCGGCGTTGATGGCCAATGTCGCCCGATTGGCGCGCGCGCAGGGCGGGGAGCCGCCGCGCCTGGCGACCCCAACGGCCCCCAGCGACCGTCGCGGTTCAGGGGCGCCGCCGCGCGTCACGCCGACGTCTACGCGCCTGGATGAACAGCCGCCACGGCTGACGCTCGCCGTGAAGCGCTTGCCCTTCTGGCGTGAGCCGGAGGCGGCGTTTCTGGCGCACTACGCGGGATCAACGCCAGCCTTCTGGCTCGACAGCGCGGTCGATGACGCTCCACCGGGGGGCGGCGCCCGCTGGAGCTTTATGGGCGACGCCAGCGGCCCTCACGCCGAGGCTTGGCGATACAGCGTGGCGACCGGCGCGGCGCGGATCCTCCGTCATGGCCAGAAGGCGATGCGCCGTCGCGGGGATGTCTTTACGCTGCTGGGAGACGCTGTCGCGGCGCGTCGCACGCGCTCGGCGGCGGAGACCTACGGCGCGGACGCGCCGCCCTTTTGCGGCGGGTTCGTTGGCGCGTTGGGCTATGGCTTGGCCGCGCACGCGACCGATTCCCCGCGGCCGCCCGTGGCCGTCGCCGCCGCCGGCGGCGCCGACGCGGAGCTGGTGTTCGCCGATCGGATCGTGGCGTTTGATCATCATCGTCGTCAGATCTGGTTGCTCGCTTTGGATGATGACGCGCGCCGCGCCGCCACATGGCTCAGCGCGATGGCCGCTGACGTGGAGGCGCTCGGCCCCGCGCCGCAGGCCGTGGCGACGCCGCGGGGCTGGCGGTTTCGTCCCCAGACGCCCCGGAGCGACTACGCGGCGGCCATCCGCGCCGCCCAAGCTGAGATCCGCGCGGGCGAGAGCTATGAGGTCTGCCTGACGACCGCGTTCGTCGCGGACGCGCCGGGCGACGGCGACGCGCTCACGCTCTATCGCGCGATCCGGCGCGCCAACCCGGCGCCGTACGCGGCGTTTTTGAGGTTTGGCGCGGCGCGCGCGCTGCTGTGCGCCTCCCCAGAGCGCTTTCTGCGGATCGGCGCGGATGGCGCCATGGAGGCCAAGCCCATCAAGGGCACCGCTCCGCGCGGCCGCGACGCCGCTGAGGACGCCGTCATCGCTCGCGCGCTGGAGGCGGACGCGAAAACGCGCGCGGAAAACTTGATGATCGTGGACGTGTTGCGCAACGACCTCGCGCGCAGCGCCGTGACCGGCTCGGTCCATGCGCCGGCCTTGTTCACGGTGGAGCGCCACCCCCACGTTCATCAGCTGGTGAGCACCGTGCGCGCAGATTTGCGGCCGGAGATCGGGCCGCTGGAGGCGGTGCGCGCCGCGTTTCCCGGAGGCTCGATGACCGGCGCGCCCAAACCGCGAACGATGGCCATCATCGATCGTCTCGAGCGGCGGGCGCGGGGATACTACGCCGGCGCGGCCGGCTACCTCGGCCTGGACGGCGCGGTGGATTTGAACATTGTGATCCGCACCTTAGAGCTCGAGGGCGGACGCGCCCGGATCGGCGTGGGCGGCGCCATCTTGGCGGCGTCGGATGTTGAGGCGGAGTGCGACGAGGTGTGGTGGAAAGCCGCCGGCGTGCTGGACGGGCTCGCCGCCGCGCCGGAGGCCCAGGCGCTCTGGGCGGCGGATGAAACACAGGAAGCGGTGTGATGACTGAGGATCTGGATCGCGTGCGCGCCGAGATCGACCAGCTGGACGATGAGATTCTGGCGCTGCTGGGGCGGCGGTTGACCCTCGCGCGCCGGGCCGCGGAGACGAAATGGACCCGGGGCTTGCCGGTGGTGCAAGCGGCGCGCATGCGCACGATCCTAGAGGACCGATGCGCCCGCGCGGAGGCCGCGGGCGTGCCGGCGGCCGTGGCGGGAGCGCTGTGGCGGGCGATTTTTCAGGAGGCGCATCGGTGGGACATGGCCCGTCGGGTGGAGCAGGGCGGCCAGGAAACCGACGCCGCGCCGGGCGCAACCCCCGGCTTTGTCGAGGACGCGGTCTTGGGCTTGGATCACATCATGCTGCCGGTCGCGGACGTGTCCAATGCGCGCGATTGGTTGTGCGCGCGTTTGGGCGCGCGCGCTTTGCCGGCGGACAGCGCAGGGCAGGCCGACGTGATGCTTGGCTCTCTGCGCCTGACGTTGAGGCCTGCGGCGACGGAAGCCAGCGGGGTCGCGATCAGTGTGGCCGTGCGGGGCCTTGGGGTGCTTGAGCAGGACGTCCGTGAGCGTGGAGCGCCAGCGCGGTCCCACGGCGATGACGAGCCCGGCCTTACGATTGCGGCGTCCCCGATCTTGGGCGTGACGCTGGTGTTCCGCGAGGATGTGTGGTGGCCTGAAGACGTGGACGCCGAGTGAGGCGGCGCGCCGCGCGTGGTGATGCGATCGCCGCCGTCGGACGCTCCGCGCGTCAGGGTCGCGCGGGCGCGGCGCGACGGAGGCTTCAAGGATGATCCGGCGCGCGACGCTTTCCGTAAGCCGTTAGGGAGAGCGCGCGGCGGGGCCGCCGTCAGTCAGACTTGAAAGGCGGCCGCCACGGAGGCCGTGTGTGCATGGGAAGGCAAGCGTCCTGGCGACCAGCCCCCATTTCGGCGTCATTTCTATGTAAACACTTGTTTTCAGCGCGCATGATTTATCTGTTGAATGCGGCGAACACATTGGGATTGTCATGAAGTTGAACGACACAGCGCGCCCCGCGGGGCACCCCGACGTCCAAACCGCCCTGGTGGGCGCGCTCATTGTCAATCTCGGCACGCCGGACGACGTGAGCTATTGGCCGATGCGCCGGTATCTCAATGAATTTTTGAGCGATCGTCGCATCATCGAATACCCGGCGTGGCTGTGGCAGCCCTTGCTGCAAAGCGTGATCCTCGCGGTTCGCCCGCCGAAGAGCGCGGCGGCTTACCGGGCCATCTGGCGCGATGACGCCGACGGGTCGCCGTTGCGTCACTTCACGCGCCGGCAAGGCGAGGCGTTGGCGGCGCGCCTGGCGGACGACGGCGTGATGGTCGACTGGGCGATGCGCTACGGCCGGCCAAGCATTTCCGACCGCTTGCAGGCCCTGAAGGACGCGGGCTGCGAACGGATTATGGTCCTGCCGCTCTACCCGCAATACAGCGCGACAACGACCGCCAGCGTCATGGACAAAGCCTTCGCAACGCTTCAGCGCATGCGCTGGCAGCCGGCGTTGCGCACGGCGCCGCCGTTCCACGACCATCCCGCGTACATCGACGCTTTGGCCATATCGGTGATGGAGCAGCTGAGCGGCCTGGACTTCGAACCGGAAGTCGTCGTCTGCTCCTTCCACGGCATTCCCAAATCATACTTTATGAAAGGTGATCCCTATCACTGCCATTGCGTGAAAACGGCGCGTCTGTTGCGCGAACGTTTGGGCTGGAGCGAGCAGCGCCTGCGCGTGACGTTCCAGTCGCGCTTCGGGCCAACGGAATGGCTGGAGCCTTACACCGACCAGACGTTGCGGACGTTGGCCGCCGACGGGGTGCGTCGCGTGGCGGTGATGACCCCCGGCTTTATGGCCGAATGCGTTGAGACGCTTGAGGAGATCGCCCAAGAGGGGCGCGACGTCTTTCTGGGGGCGGGCGGCACGCACTACGCGGCGCTGGCGTGCTTGAACGACAGCCAAGCCGGCGTTGATCTTCTGGAGACATTGGTCCGCCAGGAGCTTGCGGGGTGGCTTGCGCTCCCCCAGCACGGCGCGGCCGTTAGCGCCGCGCGCTCCGCCGCTTAGCCGACGCGTTTGCGCGGCGCGCTGGGGCGGCGTTCTGGGGCGGCGCAACGTGGTCGCCCGCCAACCATCGGACGGCGAACGCGGGGATCGACGATTGGCGCAACCAATTCTTCGCATTTGATGGCTAACGTTTCGGCGGTTGTCGGTGGAGTCGGAAATGCCGCTTGCGTCGGAACTCAAAGTTCTCCTTGTCGATGATCAAGAAAGCATGAGGCAGCTCGGCGCCCAAGCCCTCAAGGCGATTGGGGTGACGAATGTCATCACGGCTGAAAGCGGGCGCGCGGCCTTGGAAAAGCTTGAAGGCAACGCCGTTAATTTGGTGATTTCCGATTTGTATATGGACAACATCGACGGCATCTCACTGCTCAAGATTGTCCGCAAGCACCCAAAAATGAAAAGAATGCCCTTCGTCATGGCGAGTGGCAAAAACAATATGCGCAATATTATGTTGTGCAAAAAGGAAGGTGTGAACAATTTTGTTCTAAAGCCCTTCTCGCCTCAAACTCTTCGGCGCAAGCTTGAGGAAGTGGTCGGCCCCATCGTCACCACGGCGGAAGGCGGGTGATCCGCTCGCCGTCGCTGACGTAAACGTCACAGATTTATGACGATGACGCGCGGTGTGTGATCCACGCTGACCTTGCCTGCGCCCGCAGCGCACCGCACGTTCCTCTGTGATGGGTGCGATGAGCGGAGTTCATCAATGACGAGGATGGGCATGCGCGGCGGTTTGGCGGCGCTCGCAATGGCGATCACCGCGGCGGCCGGGGCGGACGAGCCGCCCTCCGACGAAGCGCGCGCGGTGTTCGCGGGCGGCTGCTTCTGGTGCATGGAGGCCGCGTTTGAGAAGGTCGACGGCGTCGTGGCGGCGGTCTCGGGCTTCAGCGGCGGAGCCGTCGAGAATCCAAGTTACGCCCAGGTGATCACCGGCGACACCGGGCATCTCGAGGCGGTCGAGGTGCGCTACGATCCGAACGTGGTGTCCTACGACGCTCTGCTTGAGGTCTATTGGCGCAACATCGATCCGGAGGACGACGAGGGGCAGTTCTGCGACGTCGGCGACAGCTACCGCACCGCGATTTTCGTCGCGACGGACGACGAACG
This sequence comes from uncultured Caulobacterales bacterium, assembly GCA_964526675.1. Taxonomy (GTDB): domain Bacteria; phylum Pseudomonadota; class Alphaproteobacteria; order Caulobacterales; family Maricaulaceae; genus CAZADA01. The sequence goes on along the minus strand of CAZGLY010000023.1, from coordinate 44,803 downwards.
GCGGGCGGCTGAAGCGAGCAAGGCCGCGTTGCTGGCCAGCGGGCGCGTGACGCGCGTGGCCACGGAGATCCGCGACGCCGCGCGCTTCTGGCCGGCGGATCTGCGTCACCAGGATTTCTTCCGTTTGAACGCGGAGCGCTATCGCATCTACCGAGCCGGTTGCGGTCAGGAGCGCCGTCTCGACACGATTTGGGATGGCGATGAGGACGGATCCGCCGCCGGCCCCCGGGACGCGGTCGACGCCGTGATGGCGGAGGCCGAGCCGTCGGGCGACAGCGACGACGAGCGAAACCTCGGCGAGCGGTGAGCCGTCAGCGCGGCTGGGGCGTGAAGCCTTCGCCGACAAAGAACCAAAGCGTGCGCGGCCCCGCCGCGCCGCGGTCAATCTCCACCACCTCTAGAAGGTCCAGCCGATCAAAGTCCGCCGCGATGGCGGGCTGGTCCTTCGCCCGCTCAGAGACCACCAGCACCGGGCCGGCGTCGGTGACCGCCGGCGTCAGGGGCGCGCTCAGCTCCGCGTAGTTTTGAGCGCCGCCCTTCTTGAGCCACATGCGCACGGGCAGGGGCGCTGCGCGGCGATAATACTCCAGATTGTGAAACAGCAGGCGATTGTCGGCGACGACGGCGCTGTAGGCGTCGCCGTCATGGCCGAGCGCGAAACGCGCCGCGACAGCGTTCGCCGTCGCTTCCACGCCCCGCACGCGCTTGAAACCGTAGCCCACGCAGGCGCGGCCGCCGCGCGGCGCGCCGGGCGCGCACAACGCGGTGTCCGCCAGGCGTGGCGAGAGCCCCGCCGTCACCAAGATGCCGGCGATCGCCGCGTTCAAACCCACCGCCAGCGCGATCCCCGCGGCCAAGAGGCGACGGCGCGCCCGCGCCGCGCGGTCCCACACGCCGCCGTCGGCGAACAGCCATCCCGCGAGCAAAGCGGTCGCGGCGATATAGGAGGCCGCCGCCCAATTGGCGTTCGCCCGACTGATGAACGCCTGCAGCGAGATGATCGTGAGGGCGGGCAGCATGAAGCAGAGCAACAGGCGTGTCGCCCGGTCGCCGCGGCGCGTCAGCGCGTCCGCCACGGCCGTCACCGCTAGGGCGAGGGTCAGCGGCCCGAACACCGCGAACTGATCGCCCCAAAACTGAGCCAGCTTGTTCCCGCGAAAGCGCGGTCCGCTCCAATTGGCGTTGTCCGCCGTGTGGGCGATGGTCGCGAAGTCATTACCGACGTTCCAGAGCAGGTTGGGCGCGATCAACGCCAGGCTCGCGGCGATGGCGCCGAGGCCGGCCGGGCTCAACAGCGCCGCGCGCGCGGTGCGGTCGGTCGCGGCGAGAAGCGCGACGCCGATCGCGAAATAAAGCATTGCGTATTTGGCCAACATCCCGAACGCAAACGCGACGGCCAAAGCCGCCGCCCACGCCCAAGCCTGCGTCGTCAACAGACGGTTCAGCGCGAACAACGCGCTCGCCCACCCCGCAAAGAGCAGGGCGTCCGTCGAGATGATGCCGGAGGAGAGCGTGATCGCGGGCATCAGCGTGTAGAGCCCCACGGCCCAGGCGCCCGCCCGCTCGCCATAGAGATCCCGCGCGAGCAACCCCGTCATGGCGGCGCCAACGCCGTGAGCCCACGGCGAGGCGATTCGGATCGCCCATTCCGCGTCGCCGAAGACCGCCGTGGTTCCCGCGATGATCCAGGCGATCAGCGGCGGCTTGGAATAGTAGCCCCAGTCGAGCGATTGAGCCCACGCCCAGTACTGGGCCTCGTCGCCGTGCAGTTCGACCGGCGACAGCATCACGACGGCCGTCCTCAGCGCCGTCACCACCGCCAAGGCGCCTAAAGCCCATGCCATGATCGGCCGTGTCCGCCGACCACAGGCCTCCGCTTGGGTCATCGCGACCATGATCGCTTCCCGTCGCCGCTGCGCATATTCCTTTCGCGGCTGTCTTGTACAGCGACACCGGGGCGCGCCCAAGGGACGGTGTGCGACGCAGCGCAGCGCGCCCGGTCCGCCTTCGCGCGGGGGCGACTTTTCGCTTGAATTCTCAGGCGCCCTCTGACAAACAGCGCGCTCGTTGCAACCCTCGCCCGGAGCCTGCGCGCTCCGGGCGTTGCTGCTTAGGGAGATGTCGATGTCCGCAGCATCCCTGGGCCGCCTCGAGCTGAATGACGAGGCGGACCTCGAACAGGGGCTGGCCGCGTCGGACACAGTGTCCGGCGCGGCGTTAATCCCCCCCACCGCCCTATCGAGCGTTTCGTCCCCCCCGCGCTTGGACTACTTCACCCGACGAGGCGATGTCGCCTTCGCCGGCGTCCACGTGATCGTGGATCTGTGGGGCGCGACCGGTCTCGAGAGCCTGTCCGGCGTGGAAGCCGCGTTGCGGGAGGCCGCTGAGGCCGCCGGGGCCACCGTCCTGGGCGCAGACTTCCACCACTTTCAACCCAATGGCGGCGTGTCCGGCGTGCTGGTCCTCGCTGAAAGCCACATCTCGATCCACACCTGGCCGGAGGCTGCGTTCGCGGCGGTCGACGCGTTCATGTGCGGCGCGTGCGATCCGATGTGCACGATCCCGGTCTTGCGCGCGGCGTTTCAGCCCGATCGCCTCACGGTCCAAGAGCTGCGCCGCGGCGTGGCGCGCGTGCGCCGCTGAGCCTTCGCGGCGCCGCCGCGACGTCGTAAGCTGCACATCTGTCGCGAGAAGGCGGCGCGCGGGTTTGACCGCGCGCCGTCGGCGACGGCGCGTCGACGGAGGATGACCATGGAGCGCGACGACCGACCGCGATCGGGACCCGCCGACGCCTGGACGCGGCGCGTTGTGATCATGGTGGTTGTGTTGGCGGGCTGGGCCGCGCTCTCTTATGGGCTGGTGCTCACAGCGAGCGAACTGCTCGCCGTGCGCGGTTATCGGGCGACTCCGCCCGCGGTGAACGTCGCTGCGCAGTACGGACCGGTCATCCTCTTTGGGTTGGCGCCGTTCGTGTACGTTGCGCTTTGGCGACGCCAGCGCCGCCGTGCGGACGCTGATCGTTCACGCGGCTAAGACGTTCGACGGCCTTGTGGCCCCAAGGGCGCCTGGGTTTCATCCGCCCAGAGGAGACGGTCATGGCCCCGGCGGCGACCCATGAAGTGCTGTTGTGGGCCACGCTGGCTTTGGCGGCGGCGTACGGCGTGGGTTTGGCGATCCTCGCGCGGGCCGGCCGTCGCCACCCCGTCGTGCAGCAGATTTGGGCGCGGCGGCGCCCGCTGATCTACAGCCTCTCCCTGGGCACGTATCTCTCCGCGTGGACCGTTTTGGGCGCGCCGGGCGCCATTGCAGAAGCGGGATGGAGGGCGCTCGCCATCATCGCCGGTCCGGCGATTGCGTTTGCGTTCGGCATGCCCGCGATGCGCAAGATCGCGGAGGTCTGCGCGCGGGAGAACATCGCCTCGATCGCGGACTTTCTCGGCGCGCGCTACGGCAGGAGCCGCGGCGTGGCCGCGCTCGCGGCCATCATGGCGGTCGCGGCGGCTTTGCCTTACCTGGCGTTGCAGCTCCGCGCGCTCGGCCTTGGGTTTGAAGCGCTCGCCGGCGAGGCGGCTGCGGCCGGGGAGGTGGTGCGGCCCTCGAGCGCCGTCACGGGCGTGATCGCGGCCGCCTTCGCCGTGTTCACCATTGCGATTTGCAGTCGACCCGCCGCGACCCATCCCGATCGCGGCCTTGTGCTCGCGGTCGCGACGGACGGCGTCGTGAAGCTTGTGGCTTTGGGCGTGGCGGGCCTCGCGGTGGTGTGGGCGATTGTCGCGGGCGACGTCACGCCGGCGCCGCCGCCGTTCATGGGCGACGCGCTCAGCGGCTCGTTCATCACGAGTTTGCTTTTGGCGATGGCCGCGCTGATGTGCTTGCCGCGGCAGTTCCATGTGGCGTTTATCGAGCGGCCGGCGGCGGATGATCTGGACGCGGCGCGCTGGATGTTTCCCGCCTATGTGGCGGCCACGACCCTGGCGGCGGCGGCGCTCGCGCTTCTGCCGGGCTTTGGCGCGCACCCCGACGTGTTCGCCCTGGCCGCGCCTTTGGCTCAGGGCGACATGGTCACGACGGCGCTTGTCGCGCTGGCCGGCGCGTCGGCGGCGTTGATGATGACGGCGGTCGCGGCGATCGCCCTCTCGGCCATGATCACCAACGATCTCATCCTGCCGGCCTTGCTGCGGCTGGACCAGTTTGACGCGCGCGGGCATGCCGGCATGGAGCGGATGATGTTCGCCATGCGTCGCGGCGTGATTGCGGCGTTGATGTTGGCGGCTTGGGCCGTCCATGAACTCTGCGCCGGCGCCGCGCGCCTGGCGGATCTTGGCTTTGTCGCGCTGGCGGCCGGCGTCCAGTTCGCGCCGTTGATCCTGGCGGGCGTTTACTGGCGCGGCGGGCGCGCGGCCGGGGCGAAGTTTGGCTTGGCCGCGGGGCTGTGCCTCTGGGCGTACACCTTGGCGCTGCCGCTGGTCGTGGGCGAGACGGCTCTGGCGGCCACGGGCCTGACGACGGCGTTGGGCGGCGCGCTCGACCCCCGCGCCCTTTTTGGCGTCCACGGTCTCGATCCGCTGACCCACGGCGTGGTGTGGAGCCTTGGCGTCAACACGCTCCTCTTTGTCGGGGTGTCGCGGTTGCGCCCTGCCTCATTGCGGGGACGCGTTCAAGCGGCGGCGTTTGTCGGCGGCGCGGCGCCGGTCCGGCTGGACAATCACGCCTGGGCCGACAGCCACGCCACGGCCCACGACCTCATGACCCTCGCGGAACGGTATCTGGGGGTGGAGGCCGCGCGCGCGGCGTTCCAGGACCATGAGCGCGAGACCGGCGGCGCCATCCGCCCGGCCGCGCCGGCGGGCTTGGCGTTGGCGCGCTACACCGAGCGTCTGCTGGCCGGAGCGCTCGGCGCGTCGACGGCGCGGGTCATTGTGGCCTCCGCGCTCGCGGGCGGCGTCGTGCGGATCGAACAGGCCATCGCGCTGCTGGATCAGGCCGCCAACGAAGCGGAGTTCAACCGCGACCTCGTCCAGGTGACGCTGGAGAGCATCAGCCAGGGCGTTTCGGTGGTCGACAAGGACATGCGGCTGGTGGCGTGGAACAGCACCTACACGCGGCTGTTCGATTTTCCTCCAGGCTTTCTCTATGTGGGCAAGCCGATTGCGGAGGTGATCCGCTTTAACGCGGTGCGCGGCGAGTGCGGGCCGGGCGAGGTGGACAACCACGTCGCCAAGCGCTTGTCGTATATGCGCGAAGGGTCCTCGCATCAGTACGAGCGCACCCGGCCCAATGGCATGGCCTTGAAAACGCTGGGCAACCCGATGCCCGGCGGCGGTTACGTCACCACCTTTACGGACATCACGGAGGACAAGAAGAAGGCGCGCGCCCTCGCGCTCGCGAACGAAAGTCTGGAGCAACGCGTCGCCGCGCGCACCGCGGAACTGGAGCGGGTGGCCCATGAGCTCGAAGCGGCCAAGCGCGCCGCGGAAACGGCGAACGCCGGCAAGACCGCGTTCCTGGCGGCCGCGAGCCACGATTTGCTCCAGCCCCTGAACGCGGCGCGCCTGTTCACCGGCGCCTTGGCGCAGGAACTCGCCCAGGCCGATCCCGGCGGATCACCCCGCAGCCGCGAGCTCGCCCAGAACATCGAACGCTCGATCGGCTCGGCGGATCGTTTGCTGCGGGGGTTGCTCGACATCTCGAAGCTCGACCAGGGCGGCATCCATCCGAAAATCGCGCCGCTGCCTTTGGTGGGATTGTTCGCCGAGTTGGAGACCGAGTTCGCGCCCATGGCCGCCGCCCGCGGCCTGACCTTTCGGTGCGCGCCGACCAGCTTGTGCGTGCGCGCGGACGCCGCCCTTCTGCGCAGCGTGGTGCAGAACTTCCTCTCCAATGCGCTGCGTTACACCGAACAGGGCGGCGTGGTTCTGGGCGCCCGGCGGGTGGGAGCAACCCACGTGCGCGTGGTCGTCAGCGATACGGGTCCCGGGATTCCGGAGAGCCGTCTCAACGAGGTGTTCCGCGAGTTCCGCCGTTTGCACGACGTCGACACGGCCGGCGAGGCCGGCGCGGGCCTTGGGTTGGCGATTGTGGAGAGGATCGCGCGGCTGCTCAAAGCGCCCGTGTCCGCGCGCTCGCGAGTGGGGCGGGGCTCGAGCTTTAGCATCACATTGCCGCGGGCGCCGACGGTTGCGTTGACGCTGCAAAACGGAACCGGCGCGCTGTCAGGGCCGGCGCTGGAGGGCGTGCGCGTCTTGTTCGTGGACGATGCGCCGGACATCCGCGCCGCGATGGGCGCCTTGTTGCGCGGGTGGGGCTGCGAGGCGTCGTGCGTCGCCACGATCGACCAGGCGCTTGCGGCTGTGTCGTCCGAGGAGCGCTATGATGCGGTGTTGGCCGACTACCATTTGGGCGGCGGCCGCAACGGGCTCAGCGTGCTCGACCACGTCGCCAGCCTGTCCCACCCCCTGGCGGCGCGCGCGCGTCCGCGGCTGGCGTTGCTGACGGCGGATCAATCGCAACGGGTGGAGGTGGCGGCGCGGAACCGGGGCTACGCGCTGCTGCGCAAGCCGGTGGATCCGGACGCGCTGTGCGAACTGCTGCAAGACCGGGCCTAGACCGGTCCCGCCAGGCGCGCGCTTCTACGCTTCAGCTTGCGTGAGCTGCAGCGCTTGGGCCGCGATCACGGCTTGCGTGCGGTTGCGCACGCCAAGCTTCCGGAACACGGCGGTCACGTGCGCCTTCACCGTGGCTTCGGAGATGCTCATGTCGTAGGCGATTTGCTTGTTCAGCCGGCCCTCCGCCAGGCCGATCAGCACGCGGAGCTGCGCGGGCGTGAGGTCCGCCGCGCCGCCGGCGTCGCCCGCTTGCGGGTCTGGCGCGCCCTCCCAGCCGCGATCCTCCAAGACCGCGCGAATGCGATCCACCAACTCATTCAAAGGCGCGGATTTCGACGCGTAGCCGGCGGCCCCGCAGGCGTGCGCGCGGCGGATCGTATCGTCGGAGTCCGAGGCCGACACAATCATAATGCGTCGCGCCGCGGGGTTCTTGCGCAGAAGCATCAAGCCGGCCAGGCCGCCGGCGTCCGGCAGCTTCAAATCCAGCATCACCAGATCGGCCGGGCCACGCGCGCTCAAGTCGGTCTCCGCGTCGGCCAACGACCCGCAGACGTCAACCGTCGCCCCGGTGGCCGCCTGCAACGCGGCCTGCTTTAACGCGTCACGGACCAGCGGATGGTCATCGACGATCAACACGCGCATGTCCGCCATATGCTCTGCCTCCACGTCGCCTGCGCCAATCACGTGGAGTTGTGATGCTCCGCTTCGGCCGGCAGGCGCAACGCGACCGGCCTGAACCGGTCGCGCCTCCACGCGGTGTTGAGTATCGCGTGACCAGAGGGCTGCGCGCAACGGTCGAGCGCGCAGGGCCGGCGCGACGCCCCTGGTCGCAACGCCGCAACACGCGTTGCGCGAAAGTCACACCAGCCAGTCGTGTCAGGCGATTCATAAAAGCTTCGTAAAAGCGTCGCCGAAGCGTCGCGGCCGATCCCCTAATGGCGGTGAAGTGGATGCGCCCCTTAACGGGGCATTGGTCGATTGGGGGACTTCATGTCATTTCGCACTCTCGTAGGCGGGACCGCCGCCTCCGTGTTCGCCCTCGCCGCCGCCTATGAGGCGCAGGCGCAGGTCACATCGTCCGCCGTGCGCGGCGTGCTGTCCGGGGAAGGCGGCGCGCCGGTCGTTGGCGCTGAGGTCACCATCACGCACGTGCCCACCGGCACGACGGAAACCTCCACGACGTCCAACAACGGCTCGTTCTTCGAAAGCGGCCTGCGCGTCGGCGGTCCGTTCACGGTGACGATCGCCGCTGACGGCTACGAAGTTGAAGTCATTGAGAACATCTTCTTGCAGCCTGGACCGGCGGAAACGCTGAACATCGACTTGGTGTCGCTGCAGGCCACCGAAACCATCTTCATCCTTGGCGAGCCGGTTGAGCGTCTTGAGCTGAACCGCGGCGTCGGCTCCACCTTCTCCGTTGACGAAATTCTTCGTCAGCCGGCCACCACCCGCGACTTCACCGACGTGCTGGCGCGCGACCCGCTGGTGCAAACGGGCGGCTCAGGCGAGCTGACGATCGCCGGCGTCAACAGCCGGTTCAACAACCTGACCATCGACGGCGTGCAGCAGACGGACGATTTCGGCCTGTCCGACTCCGTGTTCGGCACGAACCGCAACCCGGTGTCTCTCGACGCGATTGAAGCGCTGTCCGTGGTCGCGGCCGACTACTCGGTCTTGAACAGCGCCTTCCAAGGCGGCTTGGTCAACGTGGTGACCAAGTCCGGTCAAAACGAAGTGTTCGGTTCGGCCTACTACTTCCGCACCGACGAAGACTTCGTGGGCAACGTCACCGACGGTCAGCTGTTCGACCCCGGTCAGTTCACGGAAGAAGAATTCGGCTTCACCCTGGGCGGCCCGATCATCAAAGACCGCGCCTTCTTCTTCGTGAGCTACGAAGAGTTCGAAAGCGCGCGGGCGGCGAACTTCGCCGACGCCGACGCGGCCGACGGCATCGACAACCCGCTGCTGTTCGACGAGTACTCCCGCATCATCGAAGAGACGTACGGCTTCAATCCGGGCACGCGTCCGAGCACGCTGAACGTGCCCGAAACGGCCGAGCGCCTGCTCGTGAAGCTCGACGCGAACATCACCGACGATCACCGCGCCAGCTTCACCTATCAGCGTGTTGAAGAAGAAGACACGGTGATCAGCAACAACTCACTGTCGTCCGCCTTCTACCAAACGCCGCAAGAGTTGAATTCGTATTCGTTCCAGCTGTTCTCGGACTGGACGAACGACTTCTCCACCACGCTGCGCGTTGGCTACAAAACGCTTGAGCGCCTGCAGAACTGTAATGCGGGTCGCACGGTCGGCCAATTCGAACTGGATAACTACGGTCCCGACGATCTTGCGTCGGACATTGCGGCCGGCGTGTTCTCGCCGGAAGTGGCCGCTCAGCTCGAAGGCTCGCTGCGCGACGACAACGACTACATCGCGGGCTGCGACCGCTTCCGCCACGCCAACACGTTCGAGGACGAGCGCCTCACCGTGTACGGACAAGGCGACTACAACTTCAGCGACCCCTTCTTCGGCCTCGACAACGTGTTCACCGCCGGCTTCGAGGTGGACCGCTACGACCTGCAAAACCTGTTCGCGTCCGACACCCTCGGCCGGTACCGGTTCGACACCCTGCAAGACGTCCAAAACCAAGTCGCGCGGGTGACGCTGCGGGCCGGCGCGCCCGGCACGACGGTCGACGATCTGATCGCGGATTGGGGCTACACGCGCTTGTCGCTCTTCTTCCAGAACGACACGCAACTGTTCTCCAACTTCTCGTTTAACTACGGCTTGCGTTACGAGCGCTTCCTGCAAGGCGACGAGCCGCCGCAACGCAACGATTTCGAAGCCGCCTTCGGCCGCAGCAACCGCAGCAACCTCGACGGCATCGACATCTTCCAGCCGCGCATCGGCTTCGAGTACACGCCGTTTGACCGCACCAACATCACCGGCGGTTTCGGCCTCTTCTCCGGCGGCAACCCGCAAGTGTGGGTGTCCAACGCGTTCCAGCCGCAAATCTTCGAAGAAGATCAGCGGGGCTTGGAGGGCGTGGACCCGACGGGCGCGCCGGGCAACGCTCCGGCGTCGGTCCTGGCGGCGCTCGCGGCGGTGGATCCCAACACCCCGGCGTTCATCGACCTGATCGATCCGAACTTCGAGATCCCCTCGCTGTGGAAAGCCAGCCTCCGGCTGCAGCAGGAGTTCGACGCGCGGATCCCCGGCACGAACATCAGCCTGGGCAACGACTATCTGTTCACCACCCAGCTGTTGTGGCAGCGCGAGCGTGAAGGCTTCCGCTGGGAGAACATCGCCCAGACGGAGCTCGCTCAAACCCAGCCAGTCGGCACCGCGCCGGACGGTCGTCCGATCTACGCCGACCTGGATGCGCTGGGCATCAACAACGCCATTCAGCTGACCAACTTCAGCGGCGGCGACAGCATCATCTTCACCACCGCGTTGGCCAAGCGCTTCGACAACGGCTTCGGCTTCGACGTGTCCTACGCGTTCCAGGACATCGAAACGACCACGCCGGGCACGTCCTCGCGCGGCGTCTCGAACTTCCGCGGCATCTTCGACAGCGATCGGAACAACCCGCAAGCCGCGCGGTCGCCGTTCGAAACCGAGCACGCGTTCACGATCAACCTGTCGCAAGAAGCGCAGATCTTCGGTCAGATGATGACCCGCTTCGACGTGTTCGGTCAGATCAACTCGGGCGAGCCGTTCAGCTACACCTTCAACGTCGATCCGAACAACGCGCTGTTCGGCCGGTCCGGCAATGGCGAGCAGCCGTTTGACAACGACCTGCTCTACGTGCCGACCCGCTCCGGCGGCGAGTTCAACGATCCCAACGTGGTGTTCAGCTCGGGCTTCAATCAGGCCGGCTTCTCGGACTTCCTGGACGAGCGCGGCATCGGCAGCGGCATTGTCAGCCGGAACTCCGACGAGAGCACCTGGAACCAGCGCTGGGACTTCCGCCTCGAGCAAGAGCTGCCGTTCATCAACTACGCCACGGACCGCTTTGGCCTGAACCAGTTCCAGGGCGACCGGCTGACGTTCATCGTGGACATCCTGAACGTGGCCAACCTGCTCAACGACGAGTGGGGCACCCAGTTCGGCGGCGCCAACTTCGACGGCGCCAACCTGGTCCGCGCGGATCTGGTCAGCACCGCCGAGATCGCGCAGCTGACGGGCTCCATCGATCCGAACACCGGTGAGATCTTGACCTCGCAGCAAGCGATCGACGCGGCCACGCCGCTGCTCGGCGATCTGCCGCGCACGACGTGTGCGACCCAAGAAGCGTGTGTGTATCGCTTCAACAGCTTCGGGATCGACCCGACGTCGTTCCAGGACCTCGACCAGAGCGTCTATCAAATCCGTCTTGGCATCCGCTACGAGTTCTAAGCGGATCACCCAGACGACACGTCTGCGGGGGCGGCCTTCGGGCCGCCCCTTTCTTTTGCGGCGGCGTCCACACGCGGGTGCGCGATCCGGCGGGAAACGGCTTGCGTCCCCGGGCGCCTGCGGCCACATGCTGGCCCCATGTCCTACCGCCACACCCCCCATGACGCCGCGCCGCGCCGTTGGACCGCGACCGCCTGGCCGGTGCATCCCGATTGGGGCGACGCCGCGCCGGCGGCCCGGCGCGAGATCGCCGCGCTTGCGGGCGCCCTTGCCGGCGGCGCGCCGAAGGACGCGATCCTCGCCCTCGCGCAAGAGCCGGGTCCGACGGACGGCGAGACGCCGATGGGCGATCCGCGGCGTCGCCGCCGCACGAAGCGCGCGAAGGCGCGCGCGACGCCGGCCTCCGCGTCGCTGATCCTGGCGGACGCAGAGACGCTGGAAACGGACCATCCCGACATCCTCGCGGCGACCGCCCGCGCGGCCCACGCCGCGCTCGTGCTGGCGCCCGCTCACGCCGACGAGACGCCTGGGGCGCGTGACGATGCGTCCGCGGCGTTGGCGGAGCGGCCGGCTGACGCGGCCGGCGCGCGCGCGACGCCGGCGGCGTATGGCGACATCTGGCTGCGCGACACGGGACCCGTCTTCGTGGACAGCCGCGATGGGCCGCGCGCCGTGGCGTTTCGGTTCAACGGATGGGGCGGCCGCTATCTCTATCCGCACGATGACGGCGTCGCTGAAGCGCTGGCGCGCCTGGCGGACGCGCCGCTTGATCGCTTGGCGATGGTGGGCGAACCGGGCGCGTTGGAGTTCGATGGCGAAGAGACGGTGATCGCCAGCCGGCGCTGCTTGCTCAACAAAAACCGCAATCCCGGCCTCAACGCGCGCGAAGTGGAGCACATGTTGCGCGTGGGATTGGGCGTGGAGCGGGTGATCTGGATCGAAGAGACTCTGGCCGGCGACCACACGGACGGCCACACCGACACCTTGGTGCGGTTCGCGAGGCCTGGCCTTGTGGTCACCGAAGCGCCAGCCGGCGCGAACGATGCAAACGGAAAGGCGCGCGATCAGGTGGCGCGCGTGCTCGATCGCGCGCGGGACGCCCAGGGGCGACGCCTGGATGTCGCGCGCATTGCGGGCGCGCCGGTTCAGACGGACGCGAAGGGCTGGCCCCTGCCGGCGACGCATCTGAACTACGTCTTCGCACCGAAGCGCGTTGTTGCGCCGCTCTACGCCGATCCCGTCGCGGGCGCGCAGGCGTTGGCCGGTCTTGGCGACGTCTTTCCCGAGCGCGACGTTATGGGGTTGTCGGCCGCGGCGTTGCTGACCGGCGGCGGCGCCTTCCACTGCTGCACCGTGGCCGCGCCGGCGGACGCCGCGTTGCGCGTGGAGGAGGCGGGGGAGCGCCCGTGACGACGCCGAGCGTCTTGCGCGTCGGCGTGGTGCAGGCCGCCTTCGGCGACGAGCCGGCCGCCAACCGCGCGCGCGTGGCCTCGCTCGTGGGAGTGGCAGCGGCCCAAGGGGCGCAGATCGTGTGCACGCCGGAACTCTTCGACGGCCCCTATTTTCCCAAGACCCAAGACGAGCGCTGGTTCGCGTTGGCGAAACCCTGGCGCGAACATCCCACCGTGGCCGCGATGAGCGAGGCCGCCCGGGTGCACGGCGTGGCGACGCCGGTGTCGATTTTCGAGCGCGACGGGCCGCATTACTACAACTCGATCGTGATGCTGGACGCAGACGGCGAAGCCCTGGGCGTCTATCGGAAAAGCCACATCCCTGACGGGCCGGGGTATCAGGAGAAGTTCTATTTCCGCCCCGGCGACACAGGCTTCCGAGTGTGGGACACCCGCTTTGGCCGCGTCGGCGTGGGGATCTGTTGGGATCAGTGGTTTCCTGAGGCGGCGCGCGCCATGACTCTGCGCGGCGCTGACGTTTTGCTGTATCCGACGGCCATTGGTTCGGAGCCGCAGGACCCGACCTTGGACACGCGCGATCCATGGCGGCGTGTGATGCAAGGCCACGCGGTGGCCAACGTCATCCCCATCGCGGCGGCGAACCGCATCGGTGACGAGGCGGGCCAAACGTTCTACGGCTCGTCCTTTGTCTGCGGGCCCGACGGCGCCATCCTGGCGGCGTTGGACCGGTTGGAGGAGGGGGTCGCCGTCGCGACGTTCGACCGCGAGGCCGTGGCCCGCCAGCGCGCGGCCTGGGGTTTTTTCCGCGATCGCCGACCGGATCTTTACGCGCCGGTGGAATGACCGGGGGCGCGTCTGCGCGTCGCGATTGCCGGCGCGGGTCAGCAATGGTCTGACTGCGGCATAACGAGGGGAGCGCGCGAGGGGGCATGATCAGCGCGGCGGCGATCGTCATCGGATTGATGTTGCTCAGCTTCGGCGGGGATGCGCTGGTGCGCGGCGCTGTCGGGTTGTCGCAGGCGTTCAAGCTCTCGCCCTTCCTGATCGGCGCGGTGATTGTGGGCTTTGGCACGTCCGCCCCGGAGTTGGCGACGAGCCTGTCCGCGGCGGCGCAAGGCCTGTCCGGCGTGGCGGTGGGCAATGTCGTGGGCTCGAACATCGCCAACGTTCTTTTGATTGGCGGCGCGGCGGCGTTGGTGCGGCCCTTAGCGGCGCCGCGCACGGCGCTGGCGCGGGACGGTCTCGCCCTCGGCGCGGTCACCTTCGTGGGCATGACAGTGCTTGCGCGCCCGCAGATCGGAACGACCGAAGGCGCGGCCTTGCTCGTGATGCTGGCGCTCTACATCGGGCTGACCGCCTGGCTGGACCGGCGCGGCGGGCCCGCGGCCACGGTCCACGCCCAAGGCGTTGCGGTCGTGGCGGCCTCGCCCGAGGCGGTCCGCGCGTCGGGTTCGGGCGCGTCAGGGCCGTTGGGGGCCGGGATGGCGGCGCTGTGGGCCGTCGGAGGTTTGGCGGCGGTCGTGGTTGGCGCGCGCGTTCTCGTCTTTGGCGCGGTGGATGTGGCCGCCGCGCTCGGCGTGAGCGAGGCCGTGATCGGCCTCACCGTGGTGGCGGTGGGAACCTCGTTGCCGGAATTGGCCGCCGGCGTCGCCGCCGCGCGACGAGGGAAGGGGGATTTGGCCCTCGGCAACATCATCGGATCGAGCATCTTCAACACGCTGGGCATTCTCGGCGCCACGGCGCTGATCTACCCTCTCACGCCGCCGGCGGCGGTGGTGCGCGTCGATATGTGGGTTATGGCCGGTTCGGCTGTGCTGCTGATGGCGGCGCTGGTGACCAATCGGCCGCGGGTGTCGCGCTGGGAGGGCGCGGGCCTGCTGGCGGTCTACGCGCTCTACGTCGTCAGCTTGGCGGCCGGCGTGGGCCGTTAACCGGCGGCGTCCAACAGGAGGGAGCGTTGCGGCAGCAGCGCGTCGCCCTGGATCAGCGCCTCCAGACGCGCGCGGTTGTCTTCCCCGGTCTTCTTGCGGGCGTGCCAGAGGTGCAGCACCGGATCGACGTGCTCCAGCGTGATGCGCCGTACGCCCGCGCGGATCAGGCGGATGACGAAGTCCGTGTCCTCGAGCCCATAAGCGCCATAGCCCTCCTCAAAACCGCCAACGCGGTCGATGTCGGAGCGCCAAACGCCAAGATTGCACGTTTGGGCTTTGTCCCATTCGGTCGGGCGGTTCTTGCGCCGGGACGCGCTCTGAGGAATGGGCAAGAGTTGGAACGGACGGTTGGAGCCCCCGAACGCGGCCAACGCGAACAGGACGGCGCGGGGCCAGGTCTCGATGGGCAGCGCGCGGCGCAGGATCTGTTCGCTCGCCCAGCGGCGCAGAAAACAGCGTCGGCCAACGGTGAACCAGCCCGTCTCGGCGAACCGCAGATGGTTCTCGAGGAAGGTCGGCAACACCACGCAGTCGCCGTCCAGGAACACCACATAGGCGCCCCGCGCGTGGGTGAGGGCGAGATTGCGCGCCCGCGCCGCGCGGAAACCGTCATCGTCTTGCCAGGCGTGGATAAGCGGCGCTGGAAACGTGGCGCGCCGGGAGTCGATCAGCGCGCGGGTGTCCGCGCGCGAGCCGTCGTCGGCGACCACGACGTCGAAACTGTCCAGGGTTTGGCGCGCTAAGGAGTCCAGCACGAGAGCCAGCGCGTCTGGCCGGTTGTACGTGGTCACAACGACGGACACGCGGGGCCGCGGCGCGCCAGGACGCCCGGCTGGCGACGGAGACGTTGCGTCTGTGGGGATCACGGAGAGCGCCATCCAAAGCGTCGCTGCGCGTCAGCGACGCCCTTTGCTTCCATGGGCGGCCGTGCGGGTCAACGCGCGGTCTCGCCGCCGCGTCGGAAAGCGCGGCGGTCCTGGCCCGCCGGCGTCAAAAGCCCGTTAGGCCGACGCGGTGTCGCCGGCCAACGCCTTGGCTTGCTCGACCCACCGCTCCCGCTCGATGCGGCCTTTGAAGCGGAGACGATCGTTGATCCAGGCGATGTCGCGCTCGGCCAGCTGCGCAATCTGCCAGAAGTGGAAAATGCCCAGATCGTGCAGCGCGCCGCAGAGTTTCGGGCCAATGCCTTTGATGCGCGTCAGGTCATCGGCGTCGCCGCGAGGGGCGGCCAAGACGATATCGAGAGCCGCGGCCTGCGCCTTCTTCGCGGGTTTCTGAGGCGCTGGTTTTTGAGCCGCGGGTTGCGGATCGGCGGCTTTCTTCGGCGCGGCCGCCTTTCGCGCGGCCGCTGTGGTCGGCGCCTTTGTCGGCGTGGCCGCCGCCGTCGTGGAGGTCGCCGGCGTGGCGGGTGCTGATGGGCGCGCGTCCGCTTTCGGCTTCGCGCTCCGCGGCTTCGGCGGCGTGTGGGAGGCGGTGTCTGGCGCGGTGGAGGCGAAGACGCCGGTCAGGCCGAAGGGCGTGGTCGTCAGCTCCACGTCCTTCATCGCGTTCATCGACTTCCAACCTTCCAACGCGGCGCGCCAGGAGGAGCGATGCGCGCGCACGTAAAGCGTCGCGGCTTCGGCGGCCCAATTGGCGTCGAAGCCCGCGTCCGGCGGCGTGAGCGGCGCGTTCGAATTCATGGTGCGCAGGACGCTCGGCGCGAGGCTGGCGTTGTGGGCGGCTACGGCGCTCCACGCTTCCATCGCTTCCGTCATCAGACGCATGGTGTTGGCGGCGGTTTTGGTGGTCGTGTCGTTCATCATGAAGAGAAACATCGTGTGGTCCTCAGCCAGTCCGCCTTATCTCCGGGGTGTATCGTAAATAACACGTTACGCGACGCTACCGCGCTGCACAAACGCACTCGAACGGACGGCTGCGGCATTTTGAAGCAGCATGCGCCCAGGCGTAGGATTCTGTCACAGAGCGTGGGGGTCGCGGACGGCGAACGGGGCCGCCAGACCGGCGAGGATCAGGCCGTCACCAGGGGCGGGAGGTTCGCAGCGGCCGGGTCCCCCTGCGCCGTCGACGCGACGTCCGACATCGGCGCCGACCACGCCGCAGGCCAGGGATCGTCCGCGACGACCGCGTCGAGATAACGGCCAAAACCGTTGAACGCGCTGGCCATCGCGCCCCCATAGGCGCCGGTCATCCCAAACTCGATGCGATCGCCTTCGCGGATGTCCGCAGGAACGGGGATGGGATGCGCAAGCACGTCGTCGCTGTCGCAGGTGGGCCCGAACACGCGCATCGTGTCGCGCGGCCCGTCCAACAGGAGCCCGTCGCGGAACACGCGCACCGGGAAGCGCCAGCCGCAATGCACGGCGTCGAACAGCGCGCCGGCCCCGCCGTCATTGATGTAAAGCGCGTCGTCCTTGCGCAACTCGACGGTCGTCAACAGGCTTTCCGCCGCCGCGGCGAGCGCGCGCCCCGGTTCGCACCACAACGCGCACGGACCCGCGCCGCCGTCACGCACGGCCGCCGCCGCCTCGCCAATCGCGTTCATGTACGCGTCCGGCGCCGCAGGCTCGTGGCCGGGATAAGCTTCGGGAAAGCCGCCGCCGACATTTAAAACGTCGAGCGCCACGCCCGCGCGCCGGCCGATTGCGCCGACGGCGGCGATCGCCGTGCGAAAGGTCTCGGGCTTGGTGTTTTGGCTGCCCACATGAAAGCTGACGCCGATCGCCCGCACATGGGGGCGGATTGCGCGCAAGAGGTCGATGGCGGCGTCAGGATCCGCGCCGAACTTGCCGAGCAGCGGCAGCGCCGCGCCGTCATTCGACACCGCGATGCGCACGAGAATCTCGACCTCGCGCGTGGACGGCCCCAGCACGGCCTGGATCTTTGCCCACTCCGCAGGGTGATCGACCGCGAAAGCCCGACAACCGGTCTCATGAAACGCGTGCGCGATCGCGGCCCGCGGCTTCACCGGATGCATGAACGCCGCCGGCGCGTCCGGCGCGAGGGCGTGGGCGAGGCGCGCTTCGGTGGCGCTCGCGATTTCCAGTCCGTCCACACCGTGGTGCAGGACGGCGCGCGCGAGCCAGGGCGCCGGATTGGCCTTCAAAGCGTAGAGCACCCGCCCCGGAAAGGTCGCCGCAAAACGGGCGGCCGCGCGCGCGGCGATGTGCGGGCGCGCCAAACGCGCCGGAAGCTCTGGATCGAGCGTCGCCGCCGCGTCGCCGGCGTGCGCAAACGCAGGCGGATCAGCCGCCGTGAACACGGCGCTGTGCTGAGGGTTAATCGAACGATCCCGCCCAGCGTCCAAGGCGTGAGCTCCTATGTCCAAAGCGAACGAGCCGCGCGCTCTAGTCCTTTCGGACGCGCTTGTAAAATGAATTCGCGCGGCGGGGCTTCGCGTCGCGTGGCGTTGGGGGCTGCGACGTCCTATGGTTGTGGCCGAGCCCCTGGCGTCGGCTCTGGGCAGCTGTCGCCAAAGCCGATAGGGTGACGCCGGCATGCTGGGGGATCGGGGCGCGCATTCAGCGTCCCCTAACGCAACGCGTGAGGACAAACCATGACACGGTTGGCGCGCGGCCTGACGGCCGTTTTGGCGGGGCTGTGCGTGAGCGCCGCCGCCCACGCTCAAACCCGCGACACGATTCGGATTGTGGGCTCGTCCACGGTGTTTCCGTTCTCGACGGCCGTGGCGGAGCAGTTTGGCGCGAAGACGGACTTTCCCACCCCCATCGTGGAATCCACCGGAACCGGCGGCGGCATGAAGCTCTTCTGCGAAGGCTTGGGCCTGGAGCATCCGGACGTCACGAACGCGTCGCGCCGGATCAAGGCCAGCGAGTTTGAGCGGTGCCTCGCCCGCGGCGTGACAGACATCGTTGAGATCAAGATCGGCTATGACGGCATCGTCTTCGCCAACGCCGAAGAAGCGCCGGACTTCGCCCTGACCAAAGAGCAAGTGTATCTGGCGCTGGCGCGGCGCGTCCCCGCCGCAGGCGATGATTGCGCGTTGATCGACAACCCGCACGCGGCGTGGGCGGACATGGATCCGTCGCTGCCGCCGTTTCCGATCGAGGTGTTTGGTCCGCCCACCACCTCCGGCACCCGCGACGCGTTCTTGGAGATCGCGATGGAAGGCGGCGCGGAGCGCTTGCCCTGCTTGGCGCAACTGAAAGCGCTGTCGCCGGAGGAGGGCGAAACCGCGGAGGCCTATGTCGCGCGCGTGCAGGCGGTGGTCCCCACCTTCACGCGGGAGGATGTGACTGCGGGCGACGCGTTGGTGACGGGCAAGGATTTGTTCCGCCGCGTCGCCCACACGCTGCGCGATGATGGCGCGTGGATCGACGCCGGCGAGAATGACAACGCCATCGTCAACACGCTGGTGAAGACGCCCACGGCTATGGGCGTGTTCGGCTTCTCGTTCTTGGACCAGAATGAGGACCGTCTCAAAGGGGCGGTCGTGGACGGGTTTTCGCCCTCGTTCTCAACCATTGAGGCGGGCGACTACACGGTCTCGCGCTCGATGTACTTCTACATCAAGCGCGCGCACGTGGACGTGGTTCCAGGTCTGTCGGAATACGCCGAGGAATTCACGTCCGACAGCGCGTGGGGCATGTTCGGCTATCTGGGCGAGAAGGGGCTGATCCCGCTTTCGGATGACGAACAGGTGTTCTACGCCCGCGTCGCTCAGGATCTGCGGTTGTTGTCGCGCGATGACACGGGGGCGTTCCGGATCCTCGCGCTCGGCGAAGAGGCCGCCGACCGGGCCGCGTCGGCCGTCACCGCTGGCGATGAGCCTGCGCCGGTCGTGGATGACGCGGCCGAGGGGGCCGAAACGGTTCCAGGGCGCTGACGGCGAAACGCGCGCCACAGCTCGGATCGGCGCGGGGCGTCAGGCGGCGCGTCGGCGCAAGCGGCGCCAGAATCGCTGACGCTCCGGCTTGGGATGCGGGCGGAGATTGCGCACAAACTCTTCCGCGCACGCGCGCCAGGAAAAGGTCTCCGCGTAGGCCCGCGTCACGCCGCGATCCAGCGCAAGGCACGCCAACGCGCTGGCGCGCAGATCCTCGCTCACATCCCCGGCGTGGGATCCCGGAATGATGTCGCGCGGCCCCGGCGCCGGGAACGCCGCCACGGGGGTGCCGCAGGCCATCGACTCCAGAATGACCAGGCCGAACGTGTCCGTCAGGCTTGGGAAGACGAACACGTCCGCGTCGGCGAAACACGTCGCCAACTCCGCGCCGAACTTCGGGCCCAGGAACACCGCGTTGGGATAGGCGTTCTCCAACTCCGCGCGTTGGGGGCCGTCGCCGACAACCACCGTTGTGCCCGGCAGGTCGAGGCCTAAGAACGTCTCGAGGTTTTTCTCCACCGCGATGCGCCCGACATTCAGGAAGATCGGACGCTGAAGCCCGTCATAGACGCCGCCGCGGCCTTCGGAGTCCACGCTGCGCAGCGTCGGGGTGAACATCTCGGTGTCGACGCCGCGGGCCCACGGCGTGATGTTTTGAAAGCCGCGCTTCGCCAGAAAGTCCCGCATCGACGGCGTGGTCACCATGAGCCGGCCGCCCGCGTTGTGGAAACTGCGCATGTACCAATACCCCGCGCTCAGCGGGATGAACGGGAAGCGGGCGTTCACATACTCCGGAAACTTGGTGTGGTAGCTCGTGGTGAACGGCAGCCGCCAACGGCGGCACACCGCCCGCGCCGTCCAACCGAGCGTGCCTTCGGTGGCGATGTGGATCGCCTCGGGCTCAAAAGCGCGAAACCGCTCCTCCACCCGCTTGCGGGCGCCGATGGCCAGCTTGATTTCCGGATATGTCGGCAGAGGCAGCGTGAAGAAGCCGTCATAAGGCGTCACCACTTCCACCGCTTTGCCCATCGCGCGGCATTCGTCCACGACGCGCGACAGGGTGCGCACCACGCCGTTGACTTGCGGCTCCCACGCGTCGGTCACGAGCATGATCCGCATGGGCTCATCCTCGGCGCCGAGGGGCGGCGTGGCGGCGGCCGCGGCTTTGATCGGCGGCGTGCTGGTGGAGGGGCCGTCCACAGACGGCGTGATGTCCGGCGGCGTGTTCATAGCCAAGCTCGATAGCGCGTCGCTTGCGGCGACGCCAGCGTTCGGCGCTCTCCCGGCGCTGTCCCGGCCCTGGGCCGCGCGAATCACCTCGGGCGCGTCGATTGGGAGCTGTGTGTCAGGACGGAGGCGTCCGCGCGGGCGCGTCGGGCGCCGTCATCGTTGCGGGTGCGAGATAACCCCTGGAGGCGCAACCGAAGCCGGCGGCGCGCCCCGCTCACCCCCGGCGAACGGCCGCGCGCGCCGGTTCCGTCATCGAAATCCGGCTGTGGTTGATTCGAGCGCCGCGCAAAGCGCTGAGGCCGCCGATTGGCCGAAAAAGCGTTAACCGACGTTAGGGATTGCGGGCTCGCGTTTACGCTTCGGAAAGGAATTCCCCATGCGGAGCGATGGGCACATGTTGACGCACGTGACGCCACCGGAGACTATATCTTGCGGTTGGACGACAGATTCTGCGTCCGACCACTCAGAGGCCAGAACGGCGCATTCCCACGCGCGGAGTGATTCCGGCGGCCCATCACGTGTGTCCGGAGGGAGAGTGAGCATGGCGGCGGCGACACAGACACAAGAGAGCCCGACCTATGGTGCTGAGACCCGTGATCGTGGGGACGGCCAGGCCTCCAGCGCGGCGTCGAAGCCTGTCACGCCGGCGCGCGGCAAGCCCGCGTCCGCGCTGCGCGTGGTGCAGCGCACTGTGCGCACTGACGCCAGCCGCGACGACAAACTCACCGCCTTTGGCAAGACGACGCTGGAGGATCGCTATCTTCTCCCCGGCGAAACCTATCAAGGGATGTTCGCGCGCGTCGCTCAGGCCTACGCCGACGACGCCGCCCACGCGCAACGCCTCTATGACTATATGTCGAAGCTGTGGTTCATGCCGGCCACGCCCGTCTTGTCCAATGGCGGGGCCGATCGCGGGCTGCCGATCTCCTGCTACCTCAACGCGGTCGATGATTCTCTCGATGGGATCGTCGGCACGTGGAACGAGAATGTCTGGCTGGCGGCGAATGGCGGCGGCATCGGCACCTATTGGGGCGATGTCCGCTCCATCGGTGAGAAGGTCGGCAAGAACGGCAAAACCAGCGGCATCATTCCCTTCGTGCGGGTGATGGACTCCCTCACGCTCGCGATCAGCCAAGGCTCTCTGCGGCGTGGTTCAGCGGCGGTGTATCTCGACATTCACCACCCGGAAATCGAAGAGTTCCTGGAGATCCGCAAACCTTCCGGCGACTTTAATCGGCGCTCGCTCAACCTGCATCACGGGATCAATATCACCGACGATTTCATGGAGGCCGTGCGCGACGACGGCGAATTCGCGTTGAAGTCGCCCAAGACCGACGAGGTCCTGCGTCACATTCGGGCCCGTCCGTTGTGGCAAAAGATCTTGGAGCTGCGCCTTCAGACCGGCGAGCCGTATCTGATCTTCTCCGACACGGTGAACCGCGCCCTCGCCAAGCATCAGCGCGAGTTGGGCCTCAAGGTGCGCCAGTCGAACCTGTGTTCGGAGATCATGTTGGCGTCCGGGCGCGACCACCGTGGCGAGGACCGCACGGCGGTGTGTTGTTTGTCCTCGGTGAACGCCGAAACGTTTTTGGAGTGGCGCGACGATCCGCTCTTCTTGGAAGACGTGTTCCGCTTCCTCGACAACGTGCTGCAGGACTTCATCGATCGCGCGCCGCCGGAGATGGCGCGCGCCGTGTACTCCGCGCAGCGTGAGCGGTCCGTCGGCTTGGGCGTGATGGGGTTCCACACCTTCTTGCAAGGCCAGGGCGTGCCGTTTGAATCGGCCATGGCGTCATCGTGGAACCGCAAGCTTTTCAAACACATCCGCCAGGCGGCCGACGGCGCCAGCGTGCGGTTGGCCAAGGAGCGCGGTCCGTGCCCGGACGCGCTGGAGCGCAACATGACGGCGCGCTTCTCCCACAAGATCGCGATCGCGCCGACGGCCTCCATCTCGATCATCTGCGGCGGCGTGTCGGCGGGCATCGAGCCGATCCCGGCCAACATCTACACGCACAAGACGCTGTCGGGCTCGTTTGCGGTGCGCAACCCGCACCTTCAAGCGCTTCTGCAGGCGAAGGGGATCGACACGCCCGAGACCTGGGAGTCGATCCTGGAGCACGAAGGCTCGGTCCAGCATCTGGACGCGTTGTCTGATGACGAGAAAGCGGTGTTCAAGACGGCGTTCGAAATCGACCAGCGCTGGGTGGTCGAGCATGCCGCCGATCGGACGCCTTATGTGTGTCAGTCACAGTCGTTGAATGTCTTCCTGCCCGGCGACGTCAACAAGTGGGACCTCCACATGTTGCACTGGACCGCCTGGGAAAAAGGCGTGAAGTCGTTGTACTACCTGCGCTCCAAATCTGTACAGCGTGCAGCTTACGCCGGCGGCGGCGCGCAGCCAACGGCGAAGGCTGAGCAAGGGGAAGTGGAGCGTCGCGACTATGAGGAGTGTTTGGCCTGCCAGTGACGTGGGCCACGTGTTGGGTCAGCGCGCTTTGCTAAGGCCTTTGCACGGTCTTTCACGAAGCCAATATAAAAAATACGCCGGCTAACCCAAAGGTTGACCAGCCTTAGCGTTAACGCGAGACCAACAGCGACTATGGTCTCATAGAAGCCTACCCCAATCAACCGTCGTACATCGGCGCATTTCTTGGTACTCTACACACACAGTGCTGATTTGCTCGGCTCCGCGTCGAGCACATTAGCGCTGTGATGTGAGACGTGCGTTACGGCGCGATAACGGTTGCGGCTTAAGCCTGGCGCACGGACCAGCGCGTCGCGCCGCATCGGGCGCGTCGGCAAGAGCCGGTGGGTTAGGCATGTTGGAGCGAGGCGAGGCTGTTCGAGCGACTGTGTTGGCTGCGGCGGTGGCCGCTGTTGGGGCCGGCGCGTTTGGCGCGCGCCCGTGCACCGCGCAGGACGCCGTTCCCGCCAGCTTGGCCGTTCTTCGCCCGCCGCCCAACGATCCCGGCCCGCAACCCGCGACGTATTTCGGAGACATGGGCATCCCGCTCGACAGCGCGGATTTCGTTTTGTCCGACGACGCGGAGCAGACCTTCCTCGGCCGTTACACCCTGAAGGTGGACACCAGCGGCCGCGCCAGCGTGGTGCGCGTGTCGCCCCAAGGCGAGGTGATGCAGTCGAGCCAGTTCGTCCAAGGGCTCGCCAAGCTTCGCGAACAAGAGGCCGCGGCGGGTGAAGACGGCCTTACCGTGGAGCGCACGGTGCTCCTGTCGGAGGCCGCGTTCGGCGAGAAGGGGCTGTGGAATCTGCAGTTGTCGTCGCGGGCCAACGTGCGCGTCGAGAACCGCTTGACCGAAGCGGCGGCCGGTGCGTTGCTGCAATTCGGTAAGGATCTCGACCTGCTCAGCGCGAACGGCCCGCGGTCGGGCCAGTGGTATCTGTTCGTCAGCGCGGACGGCGGGGCGCTGACCTGGCGGCCGCGCACGGGGTTGCCGGGCGATCCGACCGGCGGCCTAAAATATTATGACTACATCACCATGGGTGAGGCCCAGGCCGGCGTGAACATGCGCGTCGGCCAGGCTGACATGGCCTTGGCGTATGTCTACCGCGACTGGAGCTACAAGGGCGTCGACGTGGTCGAGCAGTTCGGCGCCGCGACGGTCTCATTCAAGTTTTGACGCCACGAGCGCGTCATGGCCGTGCGGTGTCTGTGGATAGCCGGCGCCACACGAGATCTTGGGTATTAAGCTCCCGTTAACCACAACATCTAACGCTGTGGTCATGTTTTTGCGGCTGAGTCGGCCGCTGCGTGAGGGAGTTCGCCATGCCGTTGGACGTGCGTTCGTCGCCCCCTGGGCTGCTCACACCCAGCCACAGCTACAAACCGTTTCGGTATCCGTGGGCGTACGATTTTTGGAAGCGCCAGCAGCAGGTGCATTGGATGCCGGAGGAGGTGCCGCTCGGCGAGGACTGCAAAGACTGGTCCTCGAATTTGACCGACGCGGAGCGCAATCTCCTGACTCAGATCTTTCGCTTCTTCACGCAGTCCGACGTGGAAGTGAACGACAATTACATGGAGCGGTTCGCCCGCGTCTTTAAGCCGACTGAAATCAAGATGATGATGGCGGCGTTCTCAAACATCGAGACGATCCACATCGCGGCGTACGCTTTGCTGCTCGAAACCATCGGCATGCCGGACACGGAGTTTTCCGCCTTCCTTGACTACAAAGCGATGGCCGACAAGCACGATTACATGCAGCAGTTCGGCGTCGAGACGGATGCGGACATCGCGCGGACGCTGGCCATGTTTGGCGCGTTCACGGAGGGGCTGCAGCTCTTCGCGTCCTTCGCCATGCTGATGAATTTTCCACGCTTCAACAAAATGAAGGGGATGGGCCAAATCGTCACGTGGTCTGTTCGTGACGAAAGCTTGCACTGCGAAGGCATGATCCGCCTCTTCCACGAATTCACGCAGGAAACGCAATGTCTGACGCCGGCCGTGTCCGACGATATTGTGGATTGTTGCCGGACCGTTGTGGGTTTGGAAGACGCGTTTATCGACCTGGCGTTTGAAATGGGTCCGGTTGAGGGCATGAACGCGGACGATGTGAAGAAGTACATCCGCTACATTGCCGATTGGCGTTTGGGCCAGCTGGGTTTGCCGCATGTGTTCGACGTCAAGGAACACCCGTTGCCGTGGCTGACGGAGATCCTCAACGGCGTCGAGCACGCGAACTTCTTTGAGACGCGCGCGACCGAGTACTCCAAAGGCGCCGCTCAGGGGGAGTGGCACGGCGACGATGGCGTGTGGGCCCAGTTCGACACGGTGCTGTCGGCTCGCGACGCCTGACGTCCAGCGGGAGAGGGGGCGTCCACGATGCGGCGGCAGAGGGCGCGCCGATCACGGAGCGCATTCTGGCCATGGGCGTTAACGCGCCGTTAACCGCGGCGCAGCGACCGTAGCCGCGGGCGCTTTTCGCCCTCTCCTCATCGCTGAGAAGGATGCTCTGATGAAGCCCACCGCGTCGCCCGCAAACCGGGACGCCACCTCGGTTCCGAGCCCGGAAGATTTCGCGCCGTTTGCGGAGGTTCAGCTGCGGGACTTGGCCGCCGCGCTTTATGAGGCGCCGCTGAAGCGTCGTGAAGAGGTGTTCGCCGCGCACGAAATCGGCCCGGCGCTGCTCGACGCGGTTGGCGACGCCCAAGCGGCGGCGTCGATGCTGTTGTCCGTGTGGGGCGGCGACCTCGATCTCAGCCTGGCCGACGCCGCGTAGCGACCCTGCGCCCGCGTTTGAGGCGCGGTGGACGCGGCGAAGCCGACACGGCATGGTGCGCGCGCAGCGCTGTTGCGCGTCCGCGCAACGCTTTCCCTCGTGTAGTGGAGATGTCCCGATGGCTGACGCGCCTCACCGCATCACAATCCTCGCTAAGACCTTTTCTGCTGCGGCGATGGAGTTCCATCGCTCGCGCATGGCGGAGCGCGGGTATCGGTTGGAGGGTCGCATCGAGCCGGCCGTCTTCCAAATGATCGAGGACATGAACGCGCCCGCGGATCTGTTCGATGGCGAGCCGATGTTTGCGGTGACGTTTGTGCGCCGCGAGGACGAGTAGGGCGAGCGCGCCGGGGCGGCGTGGAGGGCGGCGATGGCGACGACACACGCCCCCACGGTTGACGCGGTGCTTGATGACCTGGAGCGGCTCTACGCCGACGCCGTCGAGGCGGAGCGCGCCGCGCTGCGCGCCTACGCCGAGACCGGCCGCGCGCCGTCGACCCGCGATCGAGCGCGCTTCGTCTATCCCCAAGTTTTGGTGTCGTACGACCCCGACGGACCGCACCCGCGGCTGTCGCGCGCCTATGGCGTGTTCAACTCTCCGGGACGCTATTCCGTCACGGTGACGCGGCCGGACCTGTTCCGCGCGTATCTCAAGGAGCAGTTGTCGCTGCTTCAGGAGCGGTATCACGTCAGCATCCGCGCGAAGCCCAGCGTCTCTGAGATCCCATACCCCTATGTGATGGGGCCGGACGAGGAACGCGCGCTGGCGGCGATCGATCCCCGCGCCACAGCCCGCGCCTTCCCGACGCCGGATCTCTCGCGCATTGACGATTCCGTGGCCGACGGCGCGTCGGCGGCCACGCTGGGCGCGCAGGCGAGCCCAGGCGAGACGCGACCGCTGGCGTTGTTCGACGCGGTGCGGACGGATTACTCGCTCAGCCGCCTGCGCCATTACACGGGCGCGCCCGCCGATCACGTGCAGGACTACGTCCTGTTCACGAACTACAACCGCTATGTCGCGGAGTTCTTGGAGTGGGCGCTGGCGGCGCTGAAAAGCGGCGAGTACACGGGCCTGTCGGTTCCCGGCGAGGACGGCGTGATCGACGCGGATCACCCCGACCCCGGGGCGGTGGTCGCGGCGGCCATGTCGACCCGCGCGCAGATGCCGGCCTATCACCTCATGGCGCCCGACCGGTCCGGCGTGACGCTGGTCAACATTGGCGTGGGCCCATCGAACGCGAAGAACATCACCGATCATCTGGCGGTGTTGCGCCCGCAATGCTGGCTGATGATCGGCCACTGCGGCGGTCTCCGTCAGGAGCAGCGCTTGGGCGACTATGTGTTGGCGCACGCGTATCTGCGCCGCGACCGGGTGTTGGACGAGCACGTGCCGCTCGAGGTGCCGGTGCCGCCGATCGCGGAAATCCAGATTGCGCTGCAGGAGGCCGCCGGCGATGTGTTGGGCGTCAGCGGCGCGGCGTTGAAGGACCGGCTGCGCACCGGCACCGTCGTGACCAATGTCGACCGCAATTGGGAGCTGCGCGCCAGCCAGGAAGCCGGGCCGATCCACCAGTCGCGCGCGGTGGCGGTGGACATGGAATCCGCCACGATCGCAGCGAACGGGTACCGGTTGCGGGTGCCCTACGGCACGTTGCTGTGCGTGTCCGACAAACCGCTTCACGGGGAGTTGAAACTGCCCGGGCCCGCGCGCCGCTTTTATGACGAAGCGGTGGGACAACATCTCAAGATCGGCTTGCGCACGCTGGAGCGCCTCAAAGCGAACGGCGCTGAGGCGTTGCATTCGCGTAAGCTGCGCGCGTTTGACGAGCCGCCCTTCCGCTAAGGGCCGCGTTTGCGAGGGCGGCCGCGCGCCGGTACATCTGGCGGCGCAAGGAGTGGAGCCATGACGTCTGACGCCAGCGCCCCGGCGCAATCATCCGTGGAAGACACGCCGACTCTCGACCGTGGCGAGACGCCGTCGCCGGCTTCGGATCATTCGTTCGAGCAGGTGGTGAACTTTCGCGACTTTGGCGGCCACGCCGCCGGCGATGGGCGGCGGGTGCGCACGGGCGCGCTCTACCGTTCAGCGAATCTAGCGAGCGCCAGCCCGGCCGACCAGGACCGCCTGCGCGCGTTGGCGGTGCAGGTGGCGTTGGATTTGCGCCGCCCAAGCGAGCGACAAGCCCAACCGTCGCGTTGGCCGGAAGACGCTACGCCGCGGGTCATCGTCTCCGACCATGGCGCGGACCACAACTTGCCGCCGCATCTGCGCTTCTTGACGGAGACTGAGGATCTGACGGCCGCGGCCAGCCGCGACTACATGATCTCCGCCTACCGGCGCATACCGTTTGAGCCCGCGCACATCGCGATGTTTCGCGACGCGTTCCACGCGCTCGCCGAGGGTGAAGCGCCGCTCCTGGTGCATTGCGCGGCGGGCAAGGACCGCACCGGCGTGTTCTGCGCGCTGGTGTTGACGGCGCTGGATGTCGACTACGCGACGCTCGAAGTGGACTATCTGGAGACCAACAACAGCCCACATCTGTCGACCGTGCTGGAGCGGTTTGTGAAGCATATGGGCGTGCGCCTCGGCCGGTCGGTCGGCGCGGACGAACTCATGCCGATGATCACCGTCGATGCGGCGTATCTTGAGGCGGCATGGTCGGAGATCACGAACCGCCATGGGTCGATTGAGGCCTATATGGCCGACAGCCTCGGACTGACGGAGGCGATGCGCGCGCGTCTTCACGACACGCTGCTTGAAGGCGACGCCAAGAGCTAAGCGCGCGCCCCCCCAACTCTCAAAGATCAGGGCGTTAACGTCATCTTGACGCCCGCGGCCGAACCCTGCCCGCGAGACGGTCGGGGCGCGCCCCTGGCGTCGTCGAGATGTGCGGCCGACGCGCCGCAGCGCAGCGCCGCCGGACGGGCGCGCCGCAGAAGGGGGACGAGAGGAATGTTCGGAAAGAAGGTGGCGGGCAATCCGTGGCCCTTGTTTGGGGATGACAACGACCGTGGCGGGCCGCCCCGCGATCCGGACGCGCCCTACGCGGCGTCGCGGCCGGTTGACGCCGCCCCGTCGCGGCGCGCCGGCGCTCCCGCGGCGCCCGCCAGGCGCGACGATCCGGAGGCGTCGCGTTCGCCCGTGCGGGCGTTGCCCGCCCCGCGCGATGCAGCCGCACACCAACGCGCCCCCACGGAGGGCCTGCCCGAGCCGGTGGCGCTGACGCGTCAAGGACCGCGCGACGGCCGGTTTGACGACACGCGCCGTTTGATGGCGGATGCGATGTGCGATGCGCTCGACTTGGACGAGTTGGATCGTCTCAGCCCCCGCCGCGCGCGCGAGGAGATCGCGGACATGGCCGCGGAGATCAATGTGAGCCGCGGGCTCGGCCTCAGCGCCGCCGCGTTGGATCGGTTGTCGGCGGTGCTGGCCGACGACTTCGTCGGCCTCGGCCCGCTGGAGGCGTTGATCGCGCGACAGGATGTGGAGGAGATCCGCGTCACCACCCACGACTTCATCCAAGTGGATGTGCGTGGCCGCTGGCGCCGTGCGGATTTGCGCTTCCGCGACGCCACGCATTTCACGGCCGTGTGCCGTCGTCTCGCCGCTCGCGTGGGCCGTCGGCTCGATATGGATCAGCCCATTTGCGACGCGCCGTTGCCCGATGGCGCGACCATGACGATCATCGCGCCGCCGGCGGCGGCCGCGCCGGTGTTGCGCATTCGCCAACCGCGCCCGCTTGGCGCGACGCTTGAGTTTTTGCTGCGCGACGGCGCCTTGAGCCCGCAAACGGCGGACGTTCTGGCGTTGGCTGTGCGCAGCCGATGCAGCGTTGTTGTCGCGGGGCCGGACGCCGCGACGTCGCGGGCCGCCACCGGCGGCGGCGCGGCGCGCGTGCTCAACGCCCTGGCGCGTGAGATCGACGACCGCGAGAGCATCGCGGTGATTGAGGACGTGCGGCGGCTGAGCTTGCCCCACGCCGACACGGTGCGCTTGATCGCCAATGGCGGCGTGGACGCGCATGCGCGCGCGCGGCGCGTGGAGCTTGTGCGTGCGGCGGTGCGTCTGGGCACGGACCGGCTGGTGGTCGATCCTCTGACGGCGGTCGAAACGGCTGAAGTCCTCCACGCGATGGCGGGCGCTCATGCGGGGTCTTTGGCGGCCCTGGCGTCGCCGGACGCGGCGGCGGCCGCCGCCCAGCTTGAGGCGGCGGCTGCGGGCGGTCTTGGCGCAGGCGGCGCGCACGCCGGGGCTGTGCGCGCGTTGATCGCCGGCGCCGTCGACGTGATTGTGGAAACCGACGCCGAGGGCGTGGTGTCGCGGGTTGTCGAGGTGGCGGGCCTGGACGCGGAGACGCTGTTGTTGCGCGATCTTCTCGCGCCGGTCGCGGAGCGCGGCGGCGGCGATCTGCGCTTCACCGGCGACACGCGCCCGGCGTTTTGGCCGCGGGTGCGCGCGGCGGGCCTTGAAGGCGCGTTCGCCGACGCCTTGCGCGCGGCGCGTTAACGGCCCAGAACTCGCGATCCTTTCGTTCACGCCCACGCCAGGTGGACGCCATGACGCCAGTGTTGATCGATCCGCGCGCGCCTGTCGCCGCGGACACCCCGCAAAGCGCGCCCACGCCGGTGTACGCCGTCTCGCCGGCCGACCGTGAGGCGGGCTTCGCCGCAGCGCCCGACGCGACGCGCGCCTATGCCGACGCGATCGGATTCGCCGCAAAGAGCGGGGAGGTCGTGTTGGCGCCGGCGGGCGGTGATGGGGGCCTGGTGGTCCTCGTGGGCGTTGGGACCGTTGACGCCCACAATCGCGCCGACGGTTTTGGCGCCGCCGCGGCGCGCGCGCCCGCGGGCGTCTACCAGCTCGCCGCGTGCGCGGACGTGGATCCGTTTGAAGCCGCGCTCGCCTGGGCCGGCGGCGCGTACGCGTTCACCCGCTACAAGGCCCGCTCGCGGCCGCCCGCGCAGTTGATCGCCCCAGAAGCCGTCGATTTCGCGGAGCTGAGCCGCGTGCACGCGGCCATCACGCTGGCGCGCGATCTGATCAACACGCCGGCGGCCGATATGGGACCTGAAGCCCTGGAGGCGGAGGCGCGCCGGGTGGCGGCCGCCGCCGGCGCGGAGATCACCGTGACGGTGGGCGACGACTTGCTGAGCGCGAACTACCCGCTGATCCACGCGGTGGGACGCGGCGCGGCTCAAGCGCCGCGGCTGATTGAGCTGTGCTGGGGCGATCCCGAGCATCCCCCGGTGGCGATTGTCGGCAAAGGCGTCTGCTTCGACACCGGCGGGCTCAACATCAAAACGGGCGATTTCATGCGCCTGATGAAGAAGGATATGGGCGGGGCGGCCCACGCCCTGGCGCTTGCCCAGCTGGTCATGGACGCCCAGCTGCCGTGCCGGCTGCACACCTTGATCCCGGCGGTTGAGAACGCGGTGTCGCGCGACGCCTTCCGCCCTGGCGACATCCTCGCCAGCCGCGCCGGCCTGACGGTGGAGATCGAGAACACCGACGCGGAAGGCCGGCTGGTGCTCGCGGACGCGTTGACCCGCGCCAAAGAGGGCGAACCGACCCTGGTTGTGGACTACGCCACGCTCACGGGCGCGGCGCGCGTGGCGCTCGGACCGGAGCTTGCGCCTTACTACGCCAATGACGACGGGGTCGCGGCGGAATTGGAGGCGGCGGCCGTCGCCGCGGGCGATCCCGTGTGGCGCATGCCGCTGTGGCCGGGCTATCGCGGCCAGGTGGACAGCCCCATCGCGGACCTGAAGAACTTGGGCGACGGGCCTTTAGGCGGCTCAATCCTGGCGGCGCTCTTTTTGGAGCGCTTCGCCGGGGACGCGCCGTGGGTCCACTTCGACGTTTTCGCCTGGACGCCAAGCCCGCGCCCGGGCCGCTCGAAGGGCGGCGCCGCGCAAGGCCTGCGAGCCGGCTATGGTTTGTTAACCAAACGACTGCACTCGAGCTGAACCGTCTCGGCTCGGGATCCGTCATGACCAGGCCCGTCTCACACGTCCAGGCCGCCGCTGGCGCGTCGGCTCTTCACCCGCGCGAGGGATGGGACTGGCGAGCCGCGCTTGGCCTGTGGCGTCGCGTGACGCTCGAGGGGTGCGCGGCGCGGAGCCGGATCTGAGCGCGCGGCAAATGGCGCTTTTGCTGACGGTGTATCTCGTCGAGCCGCCCCACACCGTGCGGGGATTGGCCGCGGCCCTGGGCGTGACGAAGCCCGCGGTCACGCGCGCCCTCGACACGCTCAGCCGCCATGGCTATGTCCGCCGGAGACGCGATGCGTCGGACAAGCGCAACGTTCTCGTGCAGCGCACGGTGGCCGGGGCGGTGTTTGTGAAGGACTTCGCTGACCGGATTCGCCGCGTGGCGGCCGGCGCTGACCGTGACGCCGTGTAACGGCCAACGGGGCGCCGATCCGAGAGCGGCAGAACGCCGGAGACAGTGTGTCGGACGTCAAAAACCCTGAACCAGATCCCTCCCAAGACCCCGCTGGCGCCGACGGCGCCGACGGCGCCGGCTCCGTCGGGCGGGAGGCGGAGACGCGCGCGCCCTTTGGCGCGGGCGGGTCGGCGCCGGATGCGCCGCGTTTGGGGGAGGAGCTTGATCCCCGCCTTACCCCGGCGCGCCCTGAATTGGCCGCCGCCCATCTGCAAGGGCGCGTTGAGGCTGATCGCTTTGTCGAGGCCGAGACGCTGCAAGTGACGGCCGGCGTTGCGGCGCTGAGGATTAAGCCGGCTGACGACGCGGAGATGGCCAGTCAGCTGCTGCATGGCGAGGTGTTCGACGTCTATGAGGAGGTCGATGGCTGGGCCTGGGGCCAGGCGCGGTTGGACGACTATGTCGGGTATGTGGATCTGGCCGCGTTGTCCGCGCCGCCGCTGGCCCCCGATATGCGTGTGACGGCGTTGCGCTCCTACGTGTTTTCAGAGCCGGATCTGAAATCCGCGCCGCGCTTTCTCATCAGTTTGAACGCCAAAATCGTCGGTGAGGAGCGCGCTCACGGTTTCATCCGCGCCGCGCGCGGAGGCTGGGTCTATGGCGAGCATCTGGCGCCGATGGACCGGGTGGCCCCCGATTGGGTGGCGGTGGCGGAGATGTTTGCGGGGACGCCGTATCTGTGGGGCGGCAAGGAGAGCCTCGGCCTGGATTGCTCGGGTCTGATCCAGACCGCGCTGGAGGCTGCGGGGATGGCCGCGCCGCGCGACACCGACATGCAGGAGGCCGCGATCGGCGCGCCGATCGGCCCCGACGCGTCGCCGCAGCGGGGCGATCTGGTGTTTTGGCGCGGCCATGTCGGCGTGATGCTGGACCCGACGCGCTTGCTGCACGCCAACGCGCACCACATGGCTGTGGCGATTGAGCCGGTGTCGGACGCCGTGGAGCGCATCGCCCGCACGGCGGGGCCGGTCACATCCGTACGGCGCTTGCCCGCGGCGACTTAGCCCGCTTGGACAGCGTCCTCCGCAGCCGCCGCCTCATCGCTCTCGCCCGCGGCGTCCAACGGCGCGGGGAGCGCCTCGGGCGCGCTGGACAGGCTGTTGAGATACGCGATCACGTTCACCCGCTCCTCCTGCTTGCGCAGGCCGATGAAATTCATGGCGGTGCCGTCGATGAACTTCTGCGGTCGTTCCAGATAGCCGTTCAGGTTATCCGCGCCCCAGGGTTCAGCGTAGGCTTGCATCGCCGAGGAGTAGTTGAAGCCCGCATGCTCGCCGGCGACCCGGCCATAGACGCCCCACAGCGCGGGGCCGACCCCGTTCGGACCGCCTTCTGCGGCGTTGTGGCAGGCGGTGCACTTCGCTTTGAAGGAGGCCGCCCCCGCGGTCACGCTGGCGGTCTGCAACAGCAGGCCCAGGTCCAGCGGGCCCTCGTCGACGATCGCGACCTCAGGCTCGGCCTCCAACGCGATGGCGTAGGCGAGTTCCTCCGGCGCTTCGGTGTGCACGGCGATGTGGCCCATTTCATTCAAGCCGAACAAAACCAGGCCCGTGCCCAGGGCCCCGCCCAAGACTTTGTTCCAGAACAAGTCGCTCATGCCTCAGAGCCTCCAGGGGATACGCGCGTAAACTTGACGGGATGTGCCATGTCCGCGCCGCCGCCGCAATCTAACGGCGGAGTTGCTGACATAGACTTAGGGACCGATGGACCACGGGGGTTGCGGCGCTGTGTCGCGAGAGCCTATGCACCGCGGTCATGCGCACAAAGATCATCATCCCCGCCCGCTTAGCCTCCACGCGTTTGCCGCGCAAGCCGCTTGCGGAGATCGCCGGCCGCGCGATGATTCTGCGCGTGTTAGATGTGGCGCGCGCCGCGGATGTGGGACCCGTGGCGGTGGCCGCCGCCGACCAGGAGATCGTCGACGCGGTCACGGCTGAAGGGTTTACGGCCGTGCTGACGGACCCTGATTTGCCATCCGGGTCTGATCGGGTGCGCGCAGCGGCGGATCTGTTGGATCCACAGCAGCGCGCGGAGGTGGTGGTGAACCTGCAAGGCGACATGCCCACGCTTGAGCCGGGCGCCTTGCGCGCCGTGGTCGCGGTGCTGGCGCAGGGCGGGGCCGACATCGCGACGCTCGCAACCCCCACGGAGGACCCGCGGGAGCAAGCCGATCCCAACGTCGTCAAGGCCATCTTGGCTTTGGCGCCGGGCGCGCGCCATGGACGCGCGCTCTACTTCACCCGCGCGACCGCCCCCTTTGGCCCAGGGCCCGTGTGGCATCACATTGGCGTGTATGCGTTTCGCCGGGCGGCGCTGGCGGCGTTCACGACGCTGGAGCCGTCGCCGTTGGAAAAGCGAGAGCGCTTGGAGCAACTGCGCGCCTTGGAGGCCGGCATGCGGGTCGACGCCGCCGTCATCGACTCCGCGCCGGAAGGCGTGGACACGCCGGAGGATCTGGAGCGCGCCCGCGCGTGGTTCGCGCGCGCCGAGGGGGGCTGAGCAGGCCCGCGCCGCACGCGACGTGCGGCGATTGGTCCGCCCGTCAGGGCGCGCCAGGTCATGGCCCCACGCCGCGCGCACCGGGCATACTGGACTGATTGTGCGGGGGCCGCCCTCGAGCCCCGATCGGAGACGCGCCATGTTGAAGCTTCTCGCCACTCCGGCGTTCTTGGTCTTGGCGGTGATCAACCATCGACAGCCGTCGCCGTTGTGCACCGTGGCGGGCGACTTGGGTTTTCTGTCCAGCATGTGGTTCATGTACGTCGTGATGGCCGCAGCCCACGGCGGCGCCTGGCTGCAGTTGGGGCGCGATCGGGTGGAGGCTCTGCTGCACGCGTCGCCGCGACGGGCGCCAGACGGCGATCCGGCCGCGCCCTAACGTCGCCGCGTTTAGGCGTCGCCGGCGGCCGCGGAGGGCTCGTCCAGCCGCAGCGCGCCGCGCAGGCGGCCGTGAATCATCGCGTCGAGTTTCGCGACATAGCCCTGCAAGCGTTCGCTCACCACGGCGGCGAGCGCCGCGACGTCGCCGCCGGCGCTGGCGGCTCCCTGCAATTGGCTCACGCCCACATGGATCGCCTTCTCAAGGGCGCTGCAAACGTCTTGGAAGTCGGCGCGCGCTTGGGCGTCGGTGGCCCGGTAAGCGGCCAGGATCACCTCCCGCGCGTCGAGGCCTGAGCCCTCGAAGTGCGCCTCGTAATCCGGCGCGGACCAGGTTTCGAGCTCCTCCAACATGTCCGGGTTCGAGCCCGCCAGGCCGATCATCAACAGCGGTTCGTTAAACACATTGAGGTAATCGGTTGCCAGCCCGGTGGATTCATTCACGTTCGCGTCCGCGAGCGTCTTGCGGCACGGCCTCGCGGCGACGGACCCCGGCAT
This sequence comes from uncultured Caulobacterales bacterium, assembly GCA_964526675.1. GTDB lineage: Bacteria > Pseudomonadota > Alphaproteobacteria > Caulobacterales > Maricaulaceae > CAZADA01. The sequence goes on along the minus strand of CAZGLY010000023.1, from coordinate 9,324 downwards.
CGTGACCTTCCTCCAACCGTGCATGGGCGCGCGTCGGGCCCATACGCAGAGAAGGCTAAGGCGGGGGGCCTACCACCACACTAACGGTCGGTTGGTCACACTGCGCTGTCGCGGGGCGCGTCGGCGCTGAAGGCGGCTTCCGGCGCGGCGTCGGCGTGCGGGCCCTCGCGATCCTGCGCGTCCGCCCAGCCGCGAATGAGATGGTGGGCGATCGTAAACACCGGCGGGGTGCGCACGTCCGGGTGGGCGTCCGCCATCAGCGCTGCGACCTCCCCACGGTCGAACCAGCGCACCGCCTCCACCTCCACCATGTCGGCGCGGGCCTCGCGATCGCGAGTGTGGGCCATCAGCCCCACCATGAGCGAGCTCGGAAAGGGCCATGGCTGATCCATCACGTAGCGCACGGAATCGATGCGCACGGAGGCCTCCTCAAGCGCCTCGCGCTGGGCGGCGGCCTCAAACGTCTCCCCGGGCTCCACAAAGCCGGCCAGACACGAAAACACCCCGGCGGGCCAGGACGCTTGCCGCCCCAGCAGAAGCCGTTCGCCATCGGTGATCGCCATGATCACCACCGGGTTCACCCGCGGAAAGTGCTCCGCCCCGCAATGGGGACAGCTGCGTTTCCATCCCCCTTCCACGACGTTCGATCGGCCGCCGCAGCGCGCGCAGAAGCCGTGATCGGCGTGCCAGGCCAGAAGACTGCGCGCGGTTCCCAAGATGGCCGCATCATCGGCGTGCAAGACCGCCGCGAGTTCGCGCAGCTCGCTGAACTCGCCCAGACCGTGCAACGGAAACTCGGGACCGGGCGTGCGATCGCCGGCCAACGCGGCCGCGAACACGGGGGTGTCCCCATCAAGCCCAAGGAAAACGGTGAGCTCCGGCGACAATTCACCCAGGCCGCGCCCGTCCAGATAGGCCGGCTCCGCCGCGCCGCCGCGGCGAATCACAAACGGGCGACCCCGCCAAAAGGGCGCGACGCGCGCGTGGGCGGCGCCCTCCAACGCGCTGAGGCGCGCTGGGTCTTTGCGGATGGCTTCAGCGCGATCGAGGGGCGCGCGGACAAAGGCGGGGCGTGTCGGATCCATAACACTGTGCCTACAACCCTGCGCCGCGGCCGTCACGGGCGCTGTCGACGCGGCGCCCAAACTTGACGCACGCGCCGATCCTGGACAGGTAGCGACGGGAGCCGGAGTCCGCCGTGCGGGCGCGGCTGAGGACGACGCTGATGCCATCTGCCCGCCGCACATCGAAAGCCGCCGCGCTGACCATGTCTCTTGTGGCGGCGACGGTCGCCGGATGCGCCGACGGCGGCCCTGCAGACCGCCCCGCGCCCCAGGGCGCGACGGTGTTTGTCGATGTCGCCATTGCGCCCATGACGGCGGCGTCCGACGGGTTGCGCGGCGGGCGTTTGACGGGCCGCACCGTGGTCGTTCAGGACGGCCGGATCACAGCCGTGGGGCGCGCGGGCGACGTCGCGATCCCCGCTGGCGCGAAGCTGATCGCCGGCGCAGGACGCGTGCTCTCGCCCGGCCTTGTCGATATGTGCGCCACGGACGTGACGGCGCATGACGCGCCGCTCTTCGTCAGTCAGGGCGTGACGACGGTGCGCGTCGCGCCCGCCACGGCGGCGCATCTCGCGTTGCGCGAACGCATCGCCGCGGGAGCCTTGATCGGGCCGACCCTGATCCTGTCGGTGGACGTGCGCGCCGCCGCCACGCCTGAGGAGGCCGGCGTTGGCGGCGCCGCGGGCGCCGCTGCGACGGGCGTTGTGATGGTCCGAGACGCCGCGGAGGCCCGCGGCGCGGTCGCCGCGTTGACGGCGTTTGGCGTGGCGTCGATCCGCGTGTCCGCGGAAGATCGCGGCGCGGTGGGGGCGTACCGCGCCGGGGTCGCGGCGGCCCAGACGGCGGGTTTGCGCGTGTGGGCGGGCCGCGCCGATGGAATTCCCGTGGAAACCAGTTTGTCCCTTGGCGTGGACGCGATGGAGGGTTTTGCCGGCGTCGCGGAAGCCGTTGGGCGTCTGCAGGTGAGCGTCGGCTTGGAGCCCGAGACGGCCGAGATCCCCGAGAACCCCGCCATCGTGGACGTCGGCGCGGCGGAAGACGCCTTCTGGGGGCGCGCGGATCCCGAAGCCTTGATGCGCCTGGCGGGCTACGCGGCGCACTACCAGACCTGGCAATGTCCGGCGCTTACGGCCCGCCTCGACTCAATCGCCCGCGCCGCCACGCCGCGATTGGCGGGGGAGGCCGCGGCCCGGTACGCGCCGCGCGCGCGCCGCGACGCCTGGGCCCAAACCGCCCAGAATTGGGACGGCGCGCGGGCCGAGACGGCCGTGGAGGGGCACCAAGGCCGCCTTGCGTTTCTCGCGGCTCTTCAACGCGAGGGCGCGCCCCTCTTGATTGGCGGCGGCGCGCCCGGCGCGCCTTACACCGCCGCGGGGTTCGCGCTTCATGACGAGATCGCCCACTACGCCGACGCGGGACTGGATCCCGCGACAATCACGCGCATCGCGACGCGCGACGCCGCCCGCTTCCTCGGCCAGGAGGGGCGGATGGGCGTTATCGCCGCGGGCGCGCGGGCGGACCTGATTCTGACCGACCGCGACCCGCAGCGGGATCTGTCGGCGCTGCGCAATCCCGACGGCGTGATGGTCGCGGGAACCTGGCTGGATCGCCCGGCCCTGCGCGCGCTTGAGCGGGACGTGCAACGCCGCGCCCGTCGGTGATCGGCTTTCGGCGTCGGGGAGGGCGCGGCGGGCGCGCCTTGCATCCGGCGGCGCGTCCCCTGATATTGGCGGAAGGAAGGCCGACAGCGGGCGTCGCCCTCGCCAACCCGGTCAGGTCCGGAAGGAAGCAGCCGTAACGAGTTTCGCGGCGGGTCGCTGTTCGGTCTTCCGCCGCATCCGGCCTTGGTGGCGACCCCAGCCGCTCCATGCCGCCAGGCGGGCCGTGAGACGCGCCGCACAGATAGTCGCGCAGATCGACGCCACACAGATCGCCTCTACGGGGACGCGCCATGCGCCACACGCTTTGTCTTTCCGTCGTCGCAGCGTTGCTCGGCGCCGCGGCCGTCGCGCAAGACCGGCCCGGTCCTGAGGAAAGCCCGACGCTCCAGCGCAACCCCTATCCCCGGCCCTTGCCGCGCCAGGCGCGCGAGAGCCTCTTCATCTTGCCGCAGCTTTATCTGGAAGCGGGCGTGTCGGTGGTTGGCTTCACGTTGAGCAGCCCGCCCGGCGCAACGGCCGGCGGCGACGATTCGGATCGGTTTGCGGGCACTCTGCGCGGCGGTCTGGCGTTCAACGAGTATGTGGCGTTGGAGATTGACGCCAACATTCTCGAAACGGAGACGGCCTTTGTCGCGCCGACGGATGGATCCGGCGTGTTCTTCGCGCCGGCGGAAGACCCCGATCAGCTCGTCGCGACGATGTTGCGGGCGAGCTACCCGTTTGGCGACCGCTTCGCCGCCCACGCGCGCGCGGGCTATGGCGTGTTCGATTCAGAGGTGGCGAGCGCCGGCGTTTCGCGCGACCAGGGCGCGGCGTTCGGCGCGGGCGTGCGCTACCGGCTCGCCGGGCCGGCGGGGTTGCGGACGGACTACACGCGGTTTGAATTCGCGGACACGAGCGCGGATGCGGTCACGCTGTCATTGTCCTTGGAATTCTGAGACTCCACGCTGCTTTTGCGTCCCATTGAGGCCCAATTACATGGGCATTAGGGCTCTGTTTACCATGCCCGCTCATACGGGGAACGTTGGTCATAGAGGGGACAGCGACGTGAAACGTGTGTCTTATGGACTGCTGGGTCTGCTTTCGGCCGTTGTCCTGGCCGGACAAGCGAACGCCCAAATTTATTTGAACCCCAAGTTCGAGGCGAGCGCGGGCTACAGCCAATTCACGTTTGACACCCCCGGCGACGACGCCAGTATTGGTGCGATCACCGGCCGTGGCGTCGTGGACTTTTCAAGCTTTCTCGGCGTGGAAGGGGAAGTGAGCGTCGGCCTGTTCGATGACCAGGGCGTGGAGTTGGACAGCGCGTTCGGCCTGTTCGGCAAAGGCACCTTCCTGGTCACCCCGAACTTCGATGTGCACGCGCGCGTCGGCTACACCGACGTGGAGTTGTCCGGCGACGTCGCAGAAGAAGACGACAACGGCGCGGCCGCGGGTCTCGGCGTGGAATTCTACCCGTCCGGAAAAACAGCCTTCCGCGTCGATTATCTGCGCTATTTCCTCGAGGATGACGCCGACGTCGTCTCCCTCAGCGTGCATCGGCAGTTTTAGGGCCGCAAGCGCGGACCTCCCGCATCGCGCGGTGCGTGTCCCCGCGTTGGCGGGGCGAACCGTCAACCGCGAGGAGCCGTACGGCGTTTCGTCGCCCCAGACGCGCTGTCGCGGCCGTTGTGACATATTCGCCATTGCGTCGACGCGTCCCGTCGCCACTTATGGCGCTTATGGACGCCTATCAGGTGCTCGCGCGCAAGTACCGCCCGCAAACCTTCGAGGACCTCATTGGTCAGGAGGCCATGGCGCGCACCCTGGCGAACGCCTTTGAGAGCGGGCGCATCGCCCACGCGTTCATGCTCACCGGCGTGCGCGGCGTCGGCAAGACCACGACGGCGCGCTTGCTCGCGCGCGCCTTGAACTACCGCCCAAAAGACGGCCAAGGCGAAGACGGGCCGAGCCTTGATCTGGCGGTGTATGGCGAGGAATGCGCCGCCATCGCCGCCTCGAGCCATCCCGATGTGATGGAGATGGACGCCGCCAGCCGCACCGGCGTCGGCGACATCCGTGAAATCCTGGACGGCGTGCGGTATGCGCCAACCCGCGCGCGCTACAAGGTCTACATCATCGATGAAGTCCATATGCTCTCGACCAACGCCTTCAACGCGTTGCTGAAGACGCTCGAGGAGCCGCCGGCGCACGCCAAGTTCATTTTCGCGACGACCGAAGCCCGCAAAGTGCCCGTGACGGTGCTGTCGCGATGCCAGCGCTTCGATCTCAAGCGCGTGGATCCGGACCGGCTGACGGCCCACCTGGCGGCGATCTGCGCGAAAGAGAACGCCCGCGTCGAGGAGGATGGGCTGCGGTTGATCGCGCGCGCGGCTGAAGGCTCCGTGCGCGACGCGCTGTCCATCCTCGATCAGGCGATCGTCCAGGCGGCTGGCGATCCGCGCGCCGCCGTGGGCGTCGACGCCGTGCGCGCCATGCTCGGCGTCGCGGACCGGGGCCGAACGGTGGAGGTGTTGGCCGCCGTTCTTGTGGGAGACGGCGCGGCGGCGAGCCAGGACGCGCTCGACCAGCACGAGGGCGGAGCGGATCCCGTCGCCCTCACCCGCGATCTCATGGACCATTGCCACGCCATCACCCGGGCCAAGGCGCTGGGCGAGGCCGCGCGTTTCACCGACGCCGCCGATTATGTGGCGCGTGTGCGCGCTCTCGCCGACGCCACATCGATGGGCCACCTGACCCGCGTGTGGCAGATGCTGTTGAAGGCCCACGAGGAAGTCCGCGCCGCGCCGGATCCGATCGCCGCGCTGGAAATGGCGCTGTTGCGCATGGCCTACGCCGCCTCGCTGCCGCCGCCCGAGGACGCGGCCCGTCTGCTCGCGGGGGCCGGGAACGCCGCGGCGTCCGCGCCCGAGCCCGCGGCGGCGGGGGAGAACGGTTCGGGGCCGCGCGCCCGTTTGCGCGCCGTGGAGCCCATCGGGGAGCCCGTTGCGGAGCCTAGGGGCGAGAGCCTGGTGCGCCACGCGGTCGCGACCGCCGCTCCGGAGCCGACCCCGACGCCCGACGTTGCGGCGGAGGCCGCCGAGCCCGACGCGCCGGCGCTCACCTGGCTGGGGATCATCGCGCTGGCCGAGGAACGGCGTGAGTTGATGCTGAAATCCGAGCTGGAACGGACCGCCCGGCCGGTTCGCGTCGAGCCGGGCCGGGTGGTGTTTCAACCCACCGCACAAGCCAAACCGGACCTCTCGGCGCGCCTCGCCCGATCGCTGCAGGACTGGACGGGCGCGCGCTGGTTGGTCGCGGCGGACGCGGGTTCGAAGGGGGGCGAAACGGCGGCCGAAGCGCGCGCGCGCGCTGAAGCTGAACGCCTGGCCGCGGTTAAGAGCGACCCGCTTGTGCAGGAGGCCTTGCGCTTCTGGCCGGACGCAGAGATCGTATCGATTCGTGACGCCGCGTCGGGCGAGGACTCCGTGGCCGGCGATGGCGCCGACGCCGCCGATGATGAAGACGCGTCGGACACTCACGGTTGAAGGAGCGAGTATGAAAGAGCTCGGCGGTCTGATGAAGCAGGCCAAGGCCATGCAAGAGGCGATGACCCGCGCGCAGGAGGAGATCCAAGCGCTGGAGATGGTGGGCGAAGCGGGCGCGGGCCTCGTTAAGGTCACGCTCAGCGGGGCCGGCGTGGTCAAGGCTGTCGCGATCGATCCCTCGCTCATGGTCGAGGATGAGCGCGCTGTCCTCGAGGATCTGACCGTCGCGGCGTTCAACGACGCCAAGCGCAAGCTTGACGAGGCGGTTCAGAGCCGCATGGCCGAAGCCGCGGGGCCGCTGGCGTCCATGATGCCGCCGGGCATGAAGATGCCCTTCTGACGACATCGCGTCCCGGCCCCGCAGAGTCGTGCCTAGTTGCGCGATCTCAGACGCAGGGCTTGGCGGAACCCAAACGTCCGCGGGCGTTGGCGATCGTCATGCAACGCCGTGACGAGCGGCGCGTTGAGATCGTCAACCGCTTGCGCGACAGCGGCGTCAACACAGCGGCGGGTCTGGCGCGCCGCCTCAAGGCCGCGCACGCCGGGGCTGTCGCCGCACACCTGCAACGCCGCGCGGCGCACACGCTTGTAGAGCACGGCGGCGTCTTCGGGGTTGGCGGTGTTCAAATCCGAGAAAAACACCGCCGTTTTGGCCACGTCGTCGATGGCGGCGGGCGCGGCGTTGGCGGGGGCGAGGGCGCAGAGCCCGAGGCTCACGCCAACAAGGAGGGAGCGGGTGATCATGTGGCGTCTCCACAGTGTGATGGGTCGCGCTCCGGCACCGCGCCGGAGCGTCATCGCCACTGTGATCACAAGGAATGAACGAGACGTGCCTGTCGCCGCGGCGACGCGCGGGAACGGCCGTTAGGCTTTCACGCTGGTTTCGCGCGCCACCCAATCCACAAACGCCAGATTGGAGCCGTCCTCATCCGGCGCCACCGCGACAATCGCGGGCGTGTCATAGGGGTGAAGCTCCATGATGCGCCGGCGCAGACGCGGCGCTTGGGCTCCGGTGGTCTTGAAGAACACCACGGCTTCGGTTTCAGCCTCCACCCGATCTTCCCACCAATAGACCGACAGCGCCCCCGGCACCACATTGGCGCAAGCGGCGAGGCGCTCCTCCACCAAGGTGCGCGCGACGGAGGCGGCGTTCTCCGCATTGGGCCAAGTGGTGTAAATGAGGCGCAGATCATGATCCATCGGACGCTCCCGCCAGACGTGTTGCCGACGGTCCTGAGCGCAACCGCCAGGGCTACCTATAGGGGGTTCCGGCGTTGATGGAAAACCGTCTCCAGCCGCACGCCGCCTTGGTGTTGTTCTCGGGGGGCCAGGACTCCGCGACATGCCTCGCCTGGGCGCTCGATCGCTTTGCCCGGGTGGAGACGCTCGGCGTCGATTACGGTCAGCGCCACGCCGTGGAGCTGACCGCGCGAACACGCGTGCTTGCCGAGCTGCGCGCGGCGTTTCCCGCCTGGTCGACGCGGCTCGGGCCTGACCACACCGTGGATCTGACGGGATTTGGCGCGATCGCGGAGACCGCGCTCACCGCGGACCAAGAAATTGCGTTCGCGGAGACGGGCTTGCCCACCACCTTCGTGCCGGCGCGCAACCTGGCGTTCTTCGCCGCCGCGGGCGCGCTCGCCTACCGCCGCGGCCTGGGCCGCATCGTGGGCGGCATGTGCGAGACGGACTACTCCGGCTATCCCGACTGCCGCCGCGCCACCATCGACGCCATGGAACAGGCGCTGAGCCTTGGGCTCGACCAGCCGTTGACATTGGACACGCCGCTGATGCGCCTCACCAAAGCGCAGACCTGGACGTTGGCCGAGGCGCTGGGCGGCTCTCGCCTTGTGCAGCTGATTCTCGAGGAAACCCACACCTGTTACCGGGGTGTGCGGGCGGAACGGCGCCCCTGGGGCTATGGCTGCGGCGCGTGTCCCGCCTGCGACCTGCGCGCGCAGGGGTGGTGGGCGTACGCCAACGCCAAAGCGCGGGAAGGCTGAGATTTCAGACGCCCCAACGCGGTTCACGGCGTCTATTGCCAACGGCGTTGCACAAGAACCGTCACACCGCGACAAGTCGTCTCCTGGCGAAGATTGCATCTGCGCCGTACTCTCAAGACACAGACCGCCTGTTCCGCGTGCTTCGACGAGTCTTTGTCGGCAATGAACGGCGCCGATGGCGTTAGGCGATTTCAATGGCGAAAACCGCAGCCGGTGACATTCAAACGAACCGACAGCCTGTTGTCGGGCGGGAGGCCGCCGCGGCGCGGCCGATCTTGACCTCGGCGCGGCGTCAACTATCGAATTCTAAACGCTTTCTGGACCCTGAGGTGATGCTGGAGGTCTCTGCGCGCGTCGCGCACAACTGCGTCCACCACGAGCCGCCCTCGGATCGCGATTGGGCGTTGGCGTCAGCGGCTTTGAGCGCCTTGGTGTTCGATCGCGACGCGGAGACGGCGGCCCGCTTTGTGCGCGCGGTGGCGGGTCGCCATCGTGACGCCTTCGCCGCGCAAGTCGCGCTCTTTGAAAGCGCCGAACGCCATTTGGGCGACTGTTGGCGCGCCGACGAGCGCACTGAGTTTGACATCGTCATCGCGGTGTCCACGCTGCTGCGCGCGTTCCGCTCGCTCAACGCCACCCCGGCGCAGGCGTGGCCGTCGCCGCTCATGGCGCCGCTGGTGCTCGTCGCGCCCTGGCCGGGTGAGACGCACCTGCTGCCCGCGGTGATGAGCGCGGAGGTGCTGTGGCGTGAGGGGTGGGGGCCGATTGTGGCGTGTCCGCCGGACGATGAGGGGCTTGAGGACGCGTTGGCCGATCACGCTTACGACGCCGCCGTTCTGACGTTGAGCGGCGTGTTCACGCGCGTGCACTGGGTCGCTGACGTCGCGCACACGATACGTCGCGCACGGCGCGCCTCGAAGAATCCAAACGTGATCATCGCCGTCACCGGACGCGCCGTCGCCGATCTGAAGGATGAACTCCGCGCGCTCGATGCGGATGTGCTGGCCGCGAGCGCGTGCGACGTCCCGGCTCAAATCAGCCAGGTGATTGCGCGCCGCGCGCATTGACT
>CAZGLY010000022.1:0-54295 GCA_964526675.1 uncultured Caulobacterales bacterium | reverse complement strand
GCCGATCCATCCGCCCACTGATAAGCGCGCGGCAGCGGGCTCAGGCACTGCGTTTGGTCGAAGGGAACGCCCGCAGCGTCCCCGGCGTTGAGCTGATCCGAGAGCGCTTGCAGCTGTGGTGCGATCGTCGCCCAGTCGTCCAGCGCCGCTTGCAGCGTCGGGGCGATGGTGTCTGCGGCCGCACACCGGGCCAAATCGCGCGACACCACGACCAAATGGCCGTCGCGTCCGCCCTGTAACGAAGCGAGTTTCATGTGATGAAGCGTCCTATGCCGCGAGAAGCGCCGTGAGCTGGGGGCGCTCGATCAGTGACGGTGTGTGTTCGGGCGGACCCCGGCGACAGCCGCCGCGGCGTCCCGCAGGCCGATGATCGCGCGCCGCTAGTGGTCGGCCCGGGCGCGCTCGTGCAGCCAACGCGCGTGCTGGGGCGCCTTCTTGGTCTGTGACCACTCCTCCAACATCGCATCCGCCACACGCTTCAGCTCGACATAGTCGTCCGATGAGCCGGTGTCGCACGCCAATTCGATGCGGTGGCCGTTGGGATCGAAGAAGTAGATGGATTTGAAGATGCCGTGATTGGTCGGGCCCAGGACATCGAGCCCCAAGCGCTCCAGGTGCGCCTTCGTCGCCAACAGGTCGTCGAGCGTGTCCACTTTCAGAGCGATGTGCTGCACCCACGCCGGCGTGTTCTCATCGCGGCCCATGTCCGGTTGGGTTGGAAGCTCGAAAAACGCCAAGACGTTGCCGTTCCCCACATCCAGGAAGACGTGCATGTAAGGGTCAGGCTCGCCCGTGGAGGGCACTTCATCTTCCGCGAACGCGAGATCAAAGCTCAGCCCAAGCGTCTTTTGGTAGAACTCGACCGTCTCTTTGGCGTCTTTGCAGCGGTAAGCAACGTGATGAATGCCGGTGGTTTTCGCCGGAGCCGCCATCACGCGCTCTCCTCGACGTGGAGCGCGCCGCGACGGATTTGATCGCGCTCCAGGGATTCAAACAGCGCCGTGAAGTTGCCCTCGCCGAAGCCTTCATCACCCTTGCGTTCAATGAATTCAAAGAAAACCGGGCCCAACTGCGTTTCAGAGAAGATCTGAAGCAACAAACGCGGGTCGCCCGCCTGCGTCGATCCATCCAGCAGAATGCCGCGCTTTTGCAGCTCGGCCACCGGTTCGTCATGGCCAGGCAGCCGCTCCTCCAGCATTTCGTAATACGTGTCCGGCGGGGCGGTCATGAAGGGCGTGCCCGTTTGCTTCAGCGCATCCCAGCTCTGGATCAAGTTGTCGGATAAGAACGCGATGTGCTGAATGCCTTCGCCGCCGAATTGACGCAGATACTCTTCGATTTGACCTTTGCCGTTGTCGCCCTCTTCGTTGAGCGGGATGCGGATTTTGCCGTCGGGCGCGGTCAGCGCCTTGGAGGTCAAGCCCGTGTACTCACCTTTGATGTCAAAGAAGCGGATCTCTTTAAAGTTAAAGAGTTTCCCATAGAAATCAGCCCAATACGCCATTCGGCCGACATACACATTGTGAGTCAGATGGTCGATGATTTGGAAGCCAGCCCCCACGGGACGCCGGTCCACACCGTCCAGGTATTCGAAGTCGATGTCGTAGATCGAGCCCTTATCGCCATAGCGGTCGATGAGATAAATCAACGCCCCGCCGATGCCCTTGATGGCCGCTAACTTAAGTTCCATCGGGTTGGTCGGCAGATCAACCACTTCAGCGCCTTGCGCCACGACATGCTCCAGCGCCTGGCGCACGTCGCGCACGCGGAAGCCCATCGCGCACGCGGAGGGGCCGTGCTCACGCGCGAAGAAGTAAGCCGGCGTTCCCGGCTCGTAATTCGCCAACAGGTTGATGCCGCCCTGACGCCACAGCTGGACGTCTTTGGTCCGGTGGTTTGCGACGTGGGTGAAGCCCATGGCGGTGAACACCGCTTCAAGAGTTCCCTTCTCGGGCGCGCTGAACTCAATGAACTCGAAGCCGTCCAAGCCGGCCGGGTTTTCAAACAAGTCCGCCACAGTTTCCTCCCGATTGCGCGATTTGGCCAAAGGCGCTACGTTGATATCACAAGCAGTTGCGATTGCAACCACTATCGGGCATGGCGATGACGGACTTGGACGACGTTCGCGTTCTTTCTCTGGATCGGGCGTGGATCTACAAAGTCACGGTGCTGGCGGATCTGGTGGCGCGGCGCGTCGGCGCGGCCGTCCAGAGCGCATGTGGGCTTAATCTCAGCCAGTGGCGCGTCATGGCGGCGCTGGCCGACGATCCCGGCTGCACCGCCACGGTCGTCGTGCAACGCACGCCCATGGACAAAGGCCTCGTCTCACGCGCGGTCGGCACGTTGGTGACGCGTGGGATCGTCGAGCGGCGCGCGTCGCCGGATGATGGACGCCTGTCGCATCTGTGGCTCACCGATGAAGGCAAGCGCGTGTACGAGGCCATTCTCGAGGTGTTGGCGCAGTCGGGCGCGGATGGTCTCGCCACATTGCCGGAAGGCCGCGAGGGCGCTCTCTTGAGCTTGCTGGACGAGGCGATCGAGCAGTACGGCGCGCCGCACTGAGGCGCCGTCTGGTCAGCGCTCCGGGGTGTGAGTGTCGAGCCGGCGGTCGATCGTCTTGCGGCGGCTGACTGAGCAAGCGGTCGCGGAGTTCTTGAAGGCGTTTCGATCGCTGAGTGAACCAAGACGTCTGTGCTGCGTTTGGCGTAAAATGTCCTTGTTAAGGCCGGGAGCTTGGTATGTGTTCACCCCAATCTCGTCTAGCCGATGTGATGAACGACGGAGCGAAACCGACGTCTCGTCGAGACGAAGGACGTCGCGCATCGTCGGTGTGACGGACGAACACTTAGCCGCCCGGGTGTGTGCAAAGGCGGTCTAAGCCCTCATCGGCGTTTCGCGATCGACGGCGTCGGCGCTTATGCCGCGTTTTCACCAGCGACGCGGCGCGCAATGTCACCGGGTGCGCAAGGCGTCGAGGGCGGCCGCCGGATCACGGGCTCAAGGCTGTGCTGAGACGCTGACGCGCAAAGGAGGGCGCACGTGATGAACACAGATCGCGTGGATGCGGCGCGGCGCGCGACGAAGAACGCGGCGTTGCAATCGGAGTTCCTACAGACGGTCGCGAAAATGCAGGCGGCGCGATTTCGCGAAACCATGCAGGACGATCTGACCCGGATCGGCGCTAGTGTTGGGCGGGTCTTGGACGGCGTGATGGCGACGCCGTCCCCGCCGCTGCTCTTGGAAGCGTGGAAGCGGTACGCGCGAGACGCCATGGAGCGCGCGGCGTTGACCGCCAACGCCTTTCGCGGCTGGAGCGACGCCAACCAGGCGCATTTGGACGCCGGCAGCCCGCCGACGCTTTACTACGACTACGACGTGATCATGGATGGCGCGCACCAGCCGCGGCCGTGCAACTACATTTTGTTGAAGATCCTGCCGCCCGACGGCGTCACGATCGATGACGCAAAGCGCCCCTACATCATTATCGACCCCCGCGCCGGGCACGGCGGCGGCATTGGCGGTTTCAAATCGGACAGCCAGGTGGGCGTCGCGCTGGCGAAACAGCATCCGGTCTACTTTGTCGCGTTTCGCACGAACCCAGAGCCGGGGCAGACCTTGGCGGACGTCTGCCATGCGGAAGCGGCGTTTGTCGCGGAGGTCGAGCGTCGGCATCCGAACAGCCACAAGCCCATTGTCATCGGGAATTGCCAGGCGGGGTGGGCGACCGCGGTCATGGCGGCGACCCATCCGGAGCTGACCGGGCCCATCGTTTTGAACGGCGCGCCCATGTCCTATTGGGCCGGCAAGATCGGCCAGTATCCGATGCGCTATTCAGCGGGGGTGGCCGGCGGTCTGCCCCTCACGCTGATGTCCTCAGACATCGGCGGCGGCGTCTTTGACGGCGCGAATTTGGTGCTGAATTTCGAGCAGCTGAATCCAGGCCGGAATTGGTTTCGCAAATACTACGATTTGTACCGAGACGCCGACGTGGCCGAACAGCGCTTCGTCGATTTCGAGCGGTGGTGGGGCGCCTACTACCTCATGACCGACGCCGAGATCCGCTGGATCGTCGAGAACCTGTTTGTCGGCAACTACCTCGGGAAGAACCAAGCCCAATTGGACCCCGGCGTGCCGATCGATCTGAAGCAGATCCGTGTGCCGATCATCTGTTTCGCGTCTGAAGGCGACAACATCACGCCGCCGGCCCAAGCATTGAATTGGATCCTGGACACCTACCGGGACGAATACGACATCATGGCGCATGGCCAACGGATCATCTACATGATCCATGACAAAGTCGGCCACCTCGGCATCTTTGTGTCGTCTTCGGTGGCGAAGCGCGAACACAAGGGCATGGTCTCAGTGCTGGAGACGATTGAGACGATACCGCCTGGCCTCTACGAGATGTGCGTTGAGGATCACGACGCCGACGCGGATGATTTTGTCGTGAGCATCGCCGGGCGCACCTTTGGCGATCTGGCGAAACGCACGGGCGACCGGCGCGATGAGGCGGTCTTCGCCGGCGTGGCGCGGGCGTCAGAAGCCGCCGCGGAAGCCTATGAGACCTTTATGCGGCCCCTGGTGCAGGCGGCCGTTCCCGAGGCGGCGGCGGAAGTCCTTCGCGAAACCAGCCCGATGCGTCTTCGTAAGTCCGCGTTTTCCAGCAGCGCGCCGAACGCTGCGCTCGTCGAAGCCGCCGCCGAGGCCGTGCAGCGCAACCGACGGCCCGTCGAAGAAACCAACCCCTTTTTGCAGGCTGAGCGGTTGTGGGCCGACCTGGTCGAGTTGGGCTGGAACGTGATGCGCGACCTCAAAGAGGCGTCGACGGAGTTCGTCTTCTTCACGTTGTGGGCCACGCCGTGGGCGATGGCCTATGGCGCGCCGAAGGCCGACCGGCGCTATCTGGAACAGACCGGCAAGCTGACGGACTTGCCGCGTGTCCGCGCCGCGTTGGACTCGATCGAAGACGGGGGCGTCGCCGCCGGCATTGTGCGGGTCGGCATGGCCTTAGCGCGGGCCCGCGGCAAAGTGGAGCTTGGCCACATCGAGCGCATCGCCACCGCGCTGCACACCATGGCGCCGTTCAAGACGATGAGCGAGCACGAGCGCCACGAGCTCGTCGAGCGTCAACGGATCATCGTCCAGTTGGCGCCGAACCAGGGCCTCGACGCCGTGCCGAAACTGATCCGAACCCAGGCTGACCGAAAGCTTGCGGAAACCGCTTTGCGGGTTGTCCTGGATTGTCCGGAGGGCGACGCCGATCCGGAAACGCATGCGGCGTGGGGAACCGTGAAGGCGCACATCGGAAACACGTCACAGAGCGCGGCGGAATGACGATGCAACGGCGACACCGGCTTGATGACACGCCAGAGGCGGCCGCGCGGCCGGGCTCCGGTTCGTTGGCGGCGCTGTCCATGCGAGGGGTGCGGCCGTGAGCGCAATCCTGACCCTCAACGCCGGCAGTTCGTCGGTGAAGTTCTCCGTCTACGCCAAAAACGGCGTGTTGGAGGAGCGGGCCAGCGGTCAGGTGGAGAGCCTGGGGGCCGACGCATCGCTCATCATCAAACACGACGGCGGCAAGGACGTCCGCTCCATCGGCGCGGCCGATCATGCCGGCGCGCTGGCCGCGATCCTGGACGCCATCGGGCCGCTCCTGGGCGGGCGGGCTGTGGACGGCGTCGGCCACCGCATTGTCCATGGCGGCGTGGACTATGCCGCGCCGGTTCTGTTGTCCGACGCCGTGATCGCGAAGCTGGAGACGTTGTCGCCGCTGGCGCCCCTGCATCAGCCTTACAATCTCGCCGGCGTCGCCGCGGCCCGGCAGGCGTTTCCCAACGCGGTCCAGGTGGGGTGTTTCGATACCGCGTTTCATCGCGCCCACCCCTGGGTGAACGACACCTTCGCGCTGCCCCGCAAATACTTCGATCAGGGCGTGCGCCGCTACGGCTTTCACGGGCTGTCCTATCAGTACGTCGCGGAGCGCCTCCGGCGGGACCATCCGGAGTTGGCCGCGGGACGGGTGGTCGTCGCGCATCTGGGCAACGGCGCCTCCATGTGCGCGATGAAGGATGGCGTCAGCGTCGGCTCGACGATGGGGTTCTCGGCGCTCGACGGTTTGCCGATGGGCAGCCGTTGCGGCCAGCTCGATCCAGGCGTGATCTTGTATTTTCTGAGTCAGGGCATGACGCCGGACGAGATTTCGCGTCTGCTCTACACAGACAGTGGTCTCAAGGGCCTGTCTGGGATCAGCCATGACATGCGCACGCTGCTTGCGAGCGATGCGCCGGAGGCGGCCGAGGCCATCGATTACTATGTCTTCCGCATCCGTCGTGAGCTGGGGGCGATGAGCGCCGTTCTCGGCGGGCTGGACGCGTTGGTCTTCTGCGGCGGCGTTGGCGAGCACGCCGCGCCGATCCGCGCGCGCGCGTTGAGCGGCATGGGCTATCTCGGCCTCGAACTCGACGGCGCCGCGAACGCGCGCAACGGTCCGGTCATCAGCGCGGGTCCCGTTGCGGCGTTGGTCATCCCGACCGACGAAGAGCGCGTCATCGCCGAAGCCACCGTGGCGCACCTGGATGCGGGTGACGTGGATCCGCATCGCGACGCGTCGCCGGCCCTGCACCGTCAGGCGAGGGCGCCGGACGCAACGCGCGAGGACGCGTCATGATTGAGTCGATGCTGCGCTATTCTCGGATCACCGAAATCGTCGGCGACATCCTCAAGGTGTTTGTCGCGGCCGCGGCGCCTGATGAGACGCCGGGCGTGCGGCTTGGCGATCTCGCGGTCATCGAAGATGGGACGATGCGGTCCCTCGCCCAAGTGATCGCGATCAATCGCGATGTCGTGTCGCTGCAGGTGTTCTCGGGGACCAAAGGAATCTCGACGACGGCCAGCGTGACGTTTCTCGGTCGTCCCATGCAGGTCACCTACTCGGACAACATCATGGGGCGCGTCTTCAATGGCGCGGGCGAGACCATCGACGGCGGGCCGGACCTCGCGCTCGAGCGCCAGGTCGCGATTGGCGGGCCGTCCGTGAACCCCGTCGAGCGTATCGTCCCAAAGAAGATGATCCGCACGGACGTGCCGATGATCGACGTGTTTAACTGTCTCGTTGAAAGCCAAAAGATCCCGATCTTTTCGGTCTCGGGGGAGCCGTTCAATCCCTTCCTGGCGCGGATTGGCATTCAGGCGGACGCGGACATCGTGGTTTTCGGCGGTCTTGGTTTGATCTTCGACGACTACCACACCTTCCGCACGACCTTTGAGGACTCAGGTCTGTTCGCCCGAACAATCATGTTCGTCAATCAAGCCTCCGACCCGATCGTCGAGCGCTTGCTTGTGCCCGACATGGCGCTTGCGGTCGCTGAGCGGTTTGCGGTGGAGGAGGGCAAACGCGTCCTCGTTCTGTTGACGGACATGACCGCCTACGCCGACGCGCTCAAGGAGGTCGGCATCTCCATGGAGCGGGTGCCCTCCAACCGCGGGTATATGGGCGATCTCTACTCCCAACTGGCGCGCCGCTACGAAAAGGCGTGCGACTACGCCAAGGGCGGCTCGGTGACCATCCTGTCGGTGACCACAATGCCGGGCGATGACGTGACTCATCCGGTGCCGGACAACACGGGATACATCACCGAGGGCCAGTTTTACTTGCACGACGGCGTCATCGATCCGTTCGGGTCCCTGTCGCGGCTCAAGCAGAACGTGATTGGCAAGGTCACGCGTGAGGATCACAGCCAGATCATGAACGCGATGATCCGCTTCTACGCGGGTGGGCGCGACGCCGAACAGAAGCAAGCGATGGCGTTTGATTTGTCCGACCACGATCAAAAGTTGCTGAAGTTCGCGGGTCTGTTCCGCACACGGTTCATGGACATCAACGTGTCCATGCCGCTGGAGGCGGCGCTTGATCTGTGTTGGCGTACGCTCGCGGAGTGCTTTGATGTGAATGAGCTTCTGATGAAGCAGGAACTGATCGATAAGTACTTCCCCGCGGTCGAGGCCGATGATCGAAGCGACGGCCGCGCGGTGAGCGCGCGCGTCGAGCCCGCCGATGGCTAGGCTGCAACTTAACAAATCGTCCTTGGCCCGTGAGACGGCGAGCTTGCGCGCGTATGAGCGCTTTTTGCCGTCGCTCGACTTGAAGCGTCGTCAGTTGATGGCTGAGCGGGCCAAAGCCGAACGCGCTCTGGCCGCGACCCGCGCGGCGATCGACGCGCTGGTGCGGGACATTGGCGCGCGCGCGCCCATGCTCGCGAACACGGACATCGCGCTTGACGGGCTCGTCGCCATCGAGCGGGTCGCCTATGGCGAGCAAAATGTGGTCGGCGTCACGCTTCCCACGTTGGAGGCGGTGGAGGTGTCCGTGCGGCCTTACAGCCGGCTGAGCCAGCCGCACTGGGTGGATTTCGTCGTGGCGCGTCTCCAAGAGGCGCTGACGCTGCATGTGCGCCAGATGGTTGAAGCGCGCCGGGTGTCGCGCCTTGAAGAGGCGGTGAAAACCGTCGCCCAGCGCGTGAATCTGTTTGAAAAGGTGCTGATCCCGCGCGCGAAAGCGAACATCAAGCGCATCAAGATCTATCTGTCCGATGAACAGGTGAGCGCGGTCGTGCGCTCCAAAATCGCCAAGCGCAAGCACGCCGCCGCCGCGGTGTCGGAGCCCTCGTCATGAGCGTGACGTCATGAGCATCGTGCGGCTCAAGCGCGTCACCGTGATCGGTCGCGTCGAGGACAAAGCGACGCTGCTGGACGGTCTGCAAGACCTCGGCTGTCTGCACGTGACCCCGATGACGCGCGCGGCGGTCGGGTCAGCCGCAGCCGCCGCGCCGGATGGCGGCACGGCGATTTCCAACGCGCGCAAGGCGTTGAAGTTTCTCGCCGACGCGCCCTACCAACGCCGTCAGAAGACGAAAGACGCGGACTTCATCTTGAGCGATGTCGTCGACGCGGTCCTGGCGGTGAAGACCGATCTGAGGCTGGCCGAGGACAAGCGCGACTTTCTGGCCGCCCGCATCGCCGACGTGGAGCCCTGGGGCGAGATCGACTTTTCACCCGCCGGCGCGCCCGCGGGCCAGCATCTGTGGTTCTACGAAGTGCCGTTGCGCCAGCGCGCGGCTCTTGAGCGCCTTGATTTGCCCTGGAGCGTTGTCGGCAAGGATGGGCGGGTCGCCTACGTTGCCGTGATCGCGCCCGATGAGCCGCCGCCCGGCGCGCTGCCTGTCCCGCGTGTGCATCTGGGGTCCGCGCCGCTCGCGGATTTGCGGGACCAGTTGCGCGAGGCCGAAATCGCGATTGACGATCTCATCGCGGAGCGCGTGGCCCTGACCCGCTACGTTTATCTGCTGACGACGCATCTCTACGAGGCGGAGAACGCGGCGGGTTTGCGCGAGGCCGCCCACGCGGCCTTCGACGATGATGCGCTGACCGCGCTGCAAGGATGGGCGCCGGCGGATCGGTTGGAGGGGGTCGAGGCCTTCGCCGCGGAGCACGGCCTCGCGGTCATCGCCCAGGAGCCGTCCGCGGCCGACGATCCGCCGACACTGCTGCACCAACCCGCCAAGCGCCAGGCCGGCGTCGACCTGTCGTTGTTTTACCAAGTGCCCGGTTATCGGTCTTGGGACCCGTCGGTCGTGCTGCTGATCTCTTTCCCGCTGTTCTTCGCCATGATTTTGGCGGATGCGGGCTACGGGCTCGTGCTCTTGGCCGGGCTTGGGTTCTTTTGGCGCCATCTGGGTCGGACGGAGCGGGGGCGGGCCTACCGTCGTCTCGGGTTTTGGCTCACGGTGCTGACGATCCTCTACGGCATGCTGGTGGGCAGCTATTTCGGCGTCGCGCCGCCGCCGGAGAGCGCGCTCGCCCGTTTCAACGTGCTGTCGATCAACGATTTCGACGCGATGA
This sequence comes from uncultured Caulobacterales bacterium, assembly GCA_964526675.1. Taxonomy (GTDB): domain Bacteria; phylum Pseudomonadota; class Alphaproteobacteria; order Caulobacterales; family Maricaulaceae; genus CAZADA01. The sequence goes on along the minus strand of CAZGLY010000022.1, from coordinate 44,398 downwards.
TGAAACTGTCGATCGGCGTCGGCGTCGTCCACATCGTCGTCGCCAATCTGATCGCGGCCGGCGCCGGGTGGCGCGCGCCGGACATGCTGTCGAAGCTCGGTTGGGTGGCGGCCACGGCTGGCGCCTACGCCCTCTATCTCGAGGGGGGGGAGACGGCCCGCGGCGCCATCTGGATCGGGGCTCTTGGGCTCGGCGCGGCGTTGATTTTTCTGTTTTCCAGCAAAGCGCCGGCGCGCGGTCTCCGCGACTACGGTCGGCGCGTGTTCGATGGGGCGTCGGCGCTCGCCGGCGCCATGACCGCGTTCGGCGACGTGTTGAGCTACATGCGCCTGTTCGCGCTCGGTCTCGCCAGCGCGTCCTTGGCGATCACCTTCAACCAGCTGGCCGCGGACGCGCACGCCGCGTTGCCTGGCCTTGGGCTGTTGGCGGCGGTGCTGATCGTGCTCCTTGGCCACACGCTCAATCTCGTGTTGGGGATCGTCAGCGGCGTCGTGCACGGCCTGCGGCTCAACTACATCGAGTTTTTCAAATGGGGCTTTGACGGCGAGGGCGTGGCGTTCAAGCCGTTCGCCAAGAAACGGGTGGAATGATGGACGAGCTGTTGTTGCTCTTGGGATGGGCGGGGATCTACGCGCCGGTGGCGTTGGGCGCGATCGGAAGCGGGATCGGCTGCGCGCTGGCGGGAGCGGCCAGCGTCGGCGCGATGCTGGAGACCGAGAGCGGTCACGGCCGCTATGTCGGCATGTCGGTGTTGCCCTCGACACTGGTGATCTACGGCATTGTCATCATGTTCACGCTCAATCGGCCCGTAACGCCGGAGAACGCGGGCGGGCTGTTCGCGATCGGCGTGCTGTCGGCGCTGGCGTTTCTCTATGTCGGCATTTGGCAGGGGAAGGCCTGTGCGGCGGCGATCGCGGCCGCGAAAGACAAGCCCGAGATCTTCGGCATTTCACTGGCGCCCGCCGCCATCATCGAGGGGTTCGCCGTCTTCGCCTTCGTGTTCGCGCTTGTGGCGGCCGGCGGCATTCCCACGGGCGTGTGAGGACGGGGCCATGGCCAGAGACAAGAACGACGGCGAAACCGTCTCCAAGGGCGTCAATGAGCTGATCGCGCGCCTGCGCGAAGACGGGGTGGAAGCCGGTCGCGCGGAGGCCGCGACGATCGTCGACCAGGCGAGGGCCGAAGCGATGGCGCTGCGCGAAGCCGCTCAAGCCGAAGCGCAAGCGATGCGCGAGGCGGCCCGCAAGGACGCCGACGCCTTTCGCAAGGCCGGTGAAGACGCGCTCCAGGCCGCGGTGCGCGACGCGACGCTCGATCTCAAAATCCAGATGACGGAGAAGTTCCGCGCCGACATGCGCCGGTTGGTGTCGCGCGAAATGAAGGACGCCACGTTCCTGCGTCAGATCATCCTGGAGCTGGTGGGCCGCGTGCGCGAGCGCGTCGACCACAGTGGGTCTGTGGAGATGATCCTGCCCGTCGAGGCGATCGGTTTGGATGAGCTGCGCGACAATGTGGATGAACTGGAGAACGGACCGCTGACCGAGTTCGTGCGCGGCGTCGCCGGGGAACTGGTGCGCGACGGCGTGCGCTTCGCGGGCTCGGACGAGCTGGCCGCGGGCGCGCGCGTGTATCTCGAGAACGAGGACGTCATGATCGATCTGTCGGACGTCGCCGTCGCGGACATGCTGGCGCGGCATCTCCAACCACGCTTTCGCGCGATCCTCGAAGGCGTCGTGAAGTAATCGCAATGGCGGGACGCGGTCGTGTCGAACCACGATAAATACATCATGCTGATGGCCAGTCTGCCGCGACCAGGACCGCTGTTCGTGGAGAAGCAGACGCCCTTGTCGCGGCTGCGTTTGGATCGACGTCTCCGCCAGCTGGAGCCTGAGGACGCCGCGATCCTCGCGGCCGTGGAACGCGCGCTCGAATGGCGGCGCATGGACGCCCACACCACGGACGCGGAGGTGCTCGCGCGTGTGCGGGACGCGCGCGCGGCCACCGACAGCGCCACGCTCCACGACGTTATCGACAGCCGCATGGCGATCCGCACATGCGTCGCGGCGCTGCGTCGTCGCGCGGCGGGCGAGGGGCCGCCGCCGCCGGGTGAGCCCTGGGGGCTTGGGCGATGGCGACGGCGGATGATCCAAAACTGGCGGGCGCCGGGGTTCGGCGTTGACCGTATGTTCCCGTGGTTGAAGGAAGCTGATCGTCTGCTGAAGGCGGGCGACGCCTATGGTCTTGAGCGGCTGGTCCTTGAGGTCGTTTACCGCGATCTGTCGCGTCGTGGCGGTCTGCACCAGTTCGATGTCGAGGCGGTGGTGATCTACGTTCTGAAGTGGAGCGTGATTGATCGGTGGAGCCGATACAACGCCGAAGCCGCCTCGCGTCGGTTCCAGAAGCTGTTGAAGTCTGGGCTGGACGCCGCCGCCCACATCACCGGCGTCGACCCGCTGGCGACGGGGGGAGAAGTATGAGCGACGTGCGCGTGACGCCCATGAAAACTGGTCGAACCGAATCCGCGGCGGCGCGCTGTGACGCGCGCATCGTCGCCGTCCAAGACGACATCGTTGAAATCGAAGTCGAGACCGACGCCGATGGCGCGCCGGGTCGGCTGCTGAAGAACGAGGTCGTCTACATCCTGCCGTCGCGCGCCTCCGCCGAGGGACGCCAAGAGCGGCTGAAGGCGGAAATCCTGCGGGTGCGCGGGCGCACCGCGGACGTGCAGGTCTACGAAAGCACCCAAGGCGTGGCGATTGGCGACCCGGTGGAGCAGTCCGGCGCGATGCTGTCGGTGACGTTGGGGCCGGGTTTGCTGGGCCGTGTTTATGACGGGCTGCAGGCGCCCTTGGCGGCGTTGTCCGGCCAATACGGGATTTTCCTCCCCCGCGGCGCGGCGGTCGATCCACTGGACCGGGCCGAGAAATGGGCGTTCACGCCGAGCGTGCGAATTGGCGACACGGTCCGGGCCGGCGACGTGATCGGTGTCGTTCCCGAAGGCCGGTTCAGCCACAAGATCATGCTGCCGTTCGATTGGCGCGGCGCGTACACCGTCTCCTGGGTGCGCGAGGACGCCGTCAAGGGCGCTGAGACAGTGGCGCGGGTCACCGACGCCAAGGGCGCCGAGCGCGACGTGCGGCTGTTTCAGACGTGGCCTGTGCGGCGGCCGCTCAATGGCATGCTGCTCAAGACGGGGCAGTCGAAGCGACGGTTCCCAGACGAGCCCATGGCGACGACCCAGCGCTTGATTGACACGTTTTTCCCCATCGCTCGCGGCGGCTCGGCGTGCATTCCCGGGCCTTTCGGCGCCGGCAAGACGGTGCTGCAAAACCTGATCTCGCGCTTTTCGTCCGTCGACGTGGTGGTGGTGGTCGCCTGCGGGGAGCGCGCCGGTGAAGTCGTCGAAACCATCAATGATTTTCCAAAACAGACTGACCCCACATCGGGCGGGAGTTTGATGGATCGGACGATCATTATCTGCAACACCTCATCCATGCCTGTCGCGGCGCGCGAAGCCTCGATCTACACCGGCGTCACTTTGGCGGAATACTATCGGCAAATGGGGTTGGACGTGCTGCTCATCGCCGACTCCACGTCGCGGTGGGCGCAGGCGATGCGCGAGACGTCCGGCCGCCTGGAGGAGATCCCGGGCGAGGAGGGCTTCCCCGCCTATCTGGAGTCGAGCATCAAGAGCGTCTACGAGCGCGCCGGTCTGGTTCAAACCAATGACGAAGCGGTCGGCAGCCTCACGATCATCGGCACGGTGTCGCCGGCCGGAGGCAATTTCGACGAGCCGGTGACACAAGCGACCCTCTCGACGGTGAAGTGCTTCCTCGGCCTCTCATCGGCGCGCGCATACAAGCGGTTTTATCCGGCGGTGGACCCGCTCTTGTCGTGGTCGCGGTACTTGAAGCAACTTCGTCCGTGGTACGAGGACACGTTCGGCGCTGGGTGGGTCGACCGGGTGGAGGAGATGATCGAGCTCTTGCGCGCTGGCGATGGTGTTCAGCAAATGATGCAGGTGACGGGCGAGGAAGGCGTCACGATTGAAGACTTTGTCACGCACCAAAAAGCGTTGCTGATCGATATGGTTTACCTGCAACAGGACGCTTTTGACCCGGTGGACGCGTCCGCGCCGCTCGATCGGCAGAAGTTGGTGTTCAACAAACTCTACCAGATCGCGACACGCGCATACCACTTCGCGAACAAAGAGGCCGCGCGCGATTACTTTGTCACAATGACCGGACTCTGGAAGAACTTTAACTATGCCGCCCCCTCAACGCCAGACTACGAGCGGCTCATGACTGAAATTGATGCGTTGATGGCGTCGGTTTAGCGGTCGTGGGTGGTGGGATGTCCACCAACGCGGCATCGAGCGACTGATTTGCCGTGTGTGGTGCAGAGTACGCCTCGTAGACCATCAGTCGCCGGCATGTGAAACTCACGTGAAATCTGCTGGTCAACCGCGCGGCGCTCTCGCCTTCTGAATCGGACACGCGGCGTTGGGCGTGGTCGGATGGGGTGAGGAGTGGTGGTCGTGAGGGGAGCCGCCCCGCACGCGTCGGCGCGTGCGCGCCGGGAGCCGCCGCCCCCACACTCAGATCGCGCCATGGCTTGACGCGCCCGACCGCATTCCGTTCAACTGCCGGCGCTCAACAAGACGTCGCGTCCACCGCCATCGCCACGGCCACCGCAACCAACATCCGGCGTTCGACGATAGCATCGGTCACTCGCAACAATGCCCGTGCAGACCGCGCAGTTCACTGATGACGTCCGCGCGAAGCATCCGCCAATGCGCGCGGCGGGATCGAGCATTCGACGGCGAGTTTTGGGGGATGGGCGCGGCGAAAACTGATGCTGGACGCGGTCGGCGCCGGCCTTAACAGATCCTTGGGCTGGGCGCATAGAACATCCGTGAATTCGCCGCCTGCGGTGTTGTCTTTTCTTTAGGACAGAATGATGACTGACGAAGCCGAGATTAATCTCACGAACAATGTTGATGATCAGGTGTCTTATAAATTTCTAGGGCTCCCGGGGTCTTACAGTCACGCAGCGGGGCACAAGATGTTCCCTGGCGGCTCTGGCGGCGGTGTGCCGAGCTTTCATGGCATTGTGTCGTCAGTTCTGAGCGGCGCCGCGGAGTGCGGCATCCTCCCGGTCGAGAACTCGGTGACGGGGCGGATCCCCGACGTCCACCAAATATTGTCTGAGCAAACGGTGTTCCTGGTCGCGGAGCATATCCTGCGGGTCGAGCACTGTCTGATCGCGTCCGACCGGATCGATGAGCATGATGTCTCGCCGACGCACATATTCAGTCACAAGCAAGGCTTTCTCCAGTGCCACAAGTTCTTGCAACGCGTATATCCTCACGCCGAGCAGGTGGTGATGCAAGATACGGCCTCCGCCGTGTCCCATGTCTGTAAAGAACAAAGCGCCGCGAACTTGGCGATCGGTTCGGAATTCGCGGCGAAACTCTACGGCGGGCGGGTCGTTTCCCAAGGCGTGAACGACAGCGACAGCAACCACACACGGTTTTGCGCGTTTGTGGCGTCGCGAAGCCGGCCGGTTTTGTCGAAGACGGCGGACGTGTTCGCGGTCATCTTTGCCGTGTCTCATGAGCCTGGCGCGTTGTCGCAAGCGTTGAGTATCTTGAAGGATGAGCACTGCGATCTCTTGAGAATAGAGATGCTGTCCGGCTTTTACACAAACGGCATGCCGTCGTTTCTGATCGAGTTTTACAACGGCGAGCGGTCGGAAGGCGCGATGCGGGCGATCACGCAGCTGGAGGCCTGCACCTCATACATGCATTTTCTCGGAGCTTTCAAAGGCGCGGTCAATCGCGGCGCAGCAACGGGCTTTTTGGCCCCCACTTATGTCGAGGGAGCATAAAATGTTCACAACATTGCCTGAGGTGTCGCAGGATCCCGTCTTTGCCGTCAACGAGGCGTTTGCTCGGGATTCCCGAGCGGACAAAATCAACTTGGGGATTGGCGTCTATCGCGATGAGGCCGGCGACACGCCCGTGTTCGACGCGGTCAAAGCCGCCGAACAGGCCCTGGTGCACGAGCAGCCGACCAAAGACTATGTCGGCGTCGCGGGCGACGCGCGCTTCTTGGCGGGCGTGCGGCAGCTGCTGTTTCCGCCTTCCGTGCTCGCGGAGAACTCCGTGATGCTTCAAACGCTTGGCGGGACGGGGGCGTTGTATGACGCCATGGCCCTGATCAAGAAGGCGTCGCCGGACACGGTCGTTTGGTGCCCGAAGGCGACCTGGGGCAACCACCACGCCGTCGCGGCCCAGTGCGGCCTCAAGACGAGCGTCTACACCTACCACAAATCGCAGCCGACATCCGCGGACGAGATCCTATCAAGCCTGGACGGCGCGAAGCGTGGCGATGTGTTTTTGCTCCACGCCTCCTGTCACAACCCGACCGGGATTGATTTGGCGGGCGATGATCGTGTCCGAGTTCTGGAGGCTGTGGAGCGGCTCGGCCTGTTTCTTTTGATTGATGCAGCGTATCTTGGGTTCGCCCGCAGCCTGCCGGACGAAGTGAAAGAACTGGCGAGCCTTTTTGACCGCGTTTCGGAGTGGGCGGTCGCGGTCAGTTTTTCGAAGAACTTCGGTTTGTACCGGGAGCGCATCGGCTGTCTGTGCGTCAAGCCCGACCACACTGACACGGTTGCGAAAGTCGCCGGCTCGATCAAGAACATCGCGCGCTCCGTGTATTCGATGCCAGCGGATCATGGCGCGGCGGTTGTGGCGCGCATTCTTCACGACGCAGACTTGGCGCGGTCTTGGGAAACCCAGCTGACCGCCGTCCGCCAGCGCATCAACGACAACCGACGGGCCTTCTGCACACAGATCGCAGACCGAACGCCGGAAGCGGACTGGACATACATGCGCGACGGGCACGGGATGTTCACCATGCTGCCGCTGTCTGCGCAGGCCATTTCGGAGCTCGCCTCCGTCGAGGGCATCTATGTCCTGCCATCGGGACGCGTGAATCTGGCGGCGTTGAACGACGCGCAAATCCCGCGGGTGGCGGCGGCGGTGGCGCAACACTTGAGTTAGGCGTGTCGCTGGGGCGCGCCCGCGTAACCGGTGCGGGGAGGGGGTGGGGTGACCCGAAATCAGGTAACGAGTGCGGCCGCGGCGATCATGTCGTCGACGGCCGCGGTCGCGTCGTTCTTTGTGGCTCCGGCGTTGGAAAGCGCGGGGCTGTCCATTCAACTCGCGGTGGCGGTGATTGCGACCGCCGGCTTTTACGCTGTGTTCAGCATCGCGAGCCGTGTCTTGTCGGTCTGGAGGGCGCGCCGTGTGTTGGGGCGCTGGTTTTATGTGACAAAGGCCTACGAAACCAGTTCGTTCAAAGACGGAAACTTCGCGATTATGAATTTCATTCTGAATGATGACAATGACGTGGAGTATCAAGTCGAACTGTATAAGTCGTTTGAGGACTTGAACAGCAAAGGCCGCGTGCAAAGCCGCGGCGCGGCGATCAGCAAGGCCTGCAACTACGACGCCAAGACCGGCGCCGTGGATATTGTGTTTTCCGTCCGCTACACATCCGACGACGCGAGCAGCGGCGTCCGTGACGGCCGGCTGAACCTGCGGTTCGTGAAGGGCGGTCATATGGAGGGCGACTGGACCAGCGAGGTGGTGAAGCACCTTGATGGGGGGCGGCGCTCGCGGGAATTGTCGTCGGGCACGATGTTCGCGGCGCGCCCAAAGAAGTTTGTCGAGATGTTTTCAGACGCCTGACCAGGAGCGACCATCTTGGAAAGCAATGTGCTCAGCTTGTACTCAAATTGGATCGAGCGGCTGGCGAATATCGACGTCGAGAAGCATGGATTGTTTGTCGTTGACGTTGAGTTTGCGGACGACGAGCCGCGAGATTTTGAGGTGTTGGCGTCGAGACTGCTGCTGTGCAACTGCGGATTTATGGCGCGGATTCGCCGGCCGATCATCAAATTCGCCCGGATCCGCTACCGGGGCGGATCGCCGTTGAGCGCCGCGGAGAACGCCATTCGCGCGCTGTTGACCGGCGAGTACTCCACCTTCGTCAACATTGATCAGTGGGTGAATCATGTGGGCAAAGGCGCGGAAGGCGGACTGCAGTTTGAACGCGATGTGAGTCGCGTCGTGTCGTTCATTCAAAGTTTAAGCGTCGAACAGAACGCCTTGGAGACAGACAAGGCGGATTTCTTTTTAGACGTCGTGGCCGCCGAGGGCGATGAGCGGCCGGGCGGTTTCGAACGCCGAGAGGTGGGGCCCTTCGCCACGCAGATCTCGATTGGCGACGTCAACCTCATCCGCGGATGGTCCACCGGACGGAGCGTGGACGGCGTACGGGTCCATTTGGGCGAGGCGCCGCCGTTTCTCTGCTTAAGCGGGTCGCTCAATCGCGGCGCTCCCTCCGCCGACAGTTGGTGGGAAATCGTGGGCCAAGTGGCCGGCAGCGCCATTGATGAGTAAAGACGACGCCCGTGATGTGGTCGATCGCTCGTCACGGTCGCTCAGGACAAGCCAACTCTCAGGGTGCGTGATCAGACGGAGCGCACAGACCGACTCGATCGGACACGCGCTCGTCGCCCCCCCGATCAGCGCCGCGATGTCGACGCCGACGGGGCGGCCGCCAACGCTCAAAGAGCCAGTTCGCTCTTCTTCCGCGGTTGCTGATCTTTCGGACCCTGGCTGTAGTCGTGGAACGGACCGTCGCGCCGCGTGACCGCTGCTTTGACGCCGTCGGACTTTGCGACACGCACAAACTCGCGGCCCTCGGGCGTGTTGCGCATGACGCCATCCAAAATCGGGCCCAAGGTTTGGGTGCTCTGCAGTCCCATATTGTCGTAGGCTTGATTGACAATGAGCTTCATCGCCACCAGTTGCGTGAGCGGGATTTGGGCGAGTTTGTCGGCCAGCGCTTGGACGGTCTGATCCAGGTCCTCCAAAGGTACGGACTGGTTGATCAGCTCGATCCGTGCGGCTTCCTGGCCGCTGATCCAGTCGCCGGTGAGGGCGTAATACTTGGCTTTCGCAAGACCAAGTCGGTACACCCACATTCCTGACAAGTGACAGCCCCATACCCGAGAGTACGGCGTGCCGATGCGGGCGTCGTCGGACGCGACGACCAGGTCAGCGCACAGCGCCATCTCCGACCCGCCGCCCATACAATAGCCGTGGACCTTGGCGATGACGGGCTTGAGCCCGCGCCACAGACCCATGAACTGTGTCATGTACGTTTTGTACGGGTTCACGACCAGATCCACGTCCAGGCCTGGGTCATAATTGTCTTCGGTGATGTCTTCGAAGTGATCGAGCCCATCTGAAAAATCAAAGCCTGCGCAAAAGGCGTCACCCGCGCCTTCGAGAATCACAACCTTGACCTCGTTGTCTGTATTCGCTTGGCGCAGAGCGTGGTCGAGATCAGCCAACAACGATGGGCGGAGCGTGTTGTATTTCTCAGGACGGTTGAGCGTGATCGTCGCGATTGCTCCGGATTTCGCGTAGAGCGCATGCTTTTCCATATTGTTCTCCCGTCTGACGGCTTAGCGGCTCATTCATCGGCCTTACCGAGTGGTAGGGAGTGTGGCTTACCGAACGGTAAGCGTCAAGTCGACAGCAGGGTGGGCGCCGGCAAGCGCGACAAACGCGCCGGCTCGACACGTCGTGCTTGGGCTTGAGGCCCAACGGCCGAGGCGGCCGATGCTTATGTCACGGACGAGGGCGCACGGGCGGCGGTGTCGGCGACCGGCGGGGCGGGGGCCCCGGCGGGCCGCGACGCCGAAAGCGATGACGCCAACCGCAACGCCAACAAAGCCGCCGCGAACACGACCAACCAGGAGTCGCGGCTGCCGAACCGCTCCCACGGGCCCGCCAGCACGCCACAGACCGCGGCGTTGAACACGAAGCCAGCCGCGATCAGCGCGAAAGCGTCCGCGCTTGGCGTCCAGCGCAGACGGCCGGGCCAGATCGCCAAAGCCCACGCCGCGCTGAGGCTCAGGCCCAAGATCGCAATCAGCATAACGGCCCACTGAACCGTTGACACCGAAGCCAGAACCTCCGGGTGACGGTGCGCCAGGCTCCGTTGCGTCGGCTCGAGGAGCCGGTTCGGCATGCGCTGGGCGAAGAAGGCCAAGCGATTGTCGGCAACGATCAAGTCACGGACGCCAAGGGTCACCAATTGGGTGTAGAAGTCGCCGAGCGCGCCGGTCACCGTGTCCAGCGGGTAGTGCCAAAAGGTGAGCGCCAGAAAGCGGAACTGCTCGTTCGCGATGTCCCGCTGCACGTCCACCGGAGCGATGCGAAACCCACTGCGTTCAGGGTCGACGTCAAACAGAAACACGTCCGTATCCGTGACCGGCAGGACATGGGCGAAACGGCAGATCGCAAATTGGTAGTCGTCGCACCGTTCCTTGATCAGGCGCTCGCCCGCGCCGTTCTGAACCGCTTGCGCCATCGCGACGGGCACGCTCACGGGCGGCGAGCCCACAAGCTTGGTCACCGCAACGTCATAGAGCCGCCCCGCCAGGACCGCGAGCAGCAGAACGCTCAACACGATCGCTGCGGGCGTTCGCGCGAGACGCCAGGCGTCCAGGCGCGACGCGGACGATCCTAAGCCCGCGCGCACCAGCAGCATGGCCCCGGCGCTTGCGGCCATCATCGACAGAACGAGCAAGGTGGCGCTGTGGCTGACGGCCGCGAACGCCGTCAGCGCCGCGAGCGTCCACCGTTCGACCCAGATCAACCGAGTCCAAAAGACCATAAGGCTTGTCAGCGCAAGAACGCCGACGCCGCCGAACACGTCGGGCATCACCAGCGAAGCCATGAAGCCCGCCGGCGTGACGAGGGCTAAGACTCCCATGACGGCGGCAAAGCGCCAGCCCTCGACGCCGACCGTGTGCCGCGCAAAAACGTAACACACATAAGCGACCGAAAGGGCTTGGAGGAACGCGACAAGCCAAAGATCGCTGAGGAGATACCCCGCATACGCGAAGAGTCCATAATAGATCGATCGCCCGGAAACGCCGGCGGCGCCCCCGATTTCGCCGTGGGCGGACAACGCTGGCGTCGCGGTGTGCGTCTCGAACGACGACGGTTGCAAGTCGAAGGACACCGGACCGCGGATCGTCGTTTCGGCGAGCACCGTTGTCAGAGCCTCGCCGGCCTGACCTTCGCTGACCGGCGTCTCCGGCGCGCTCGATGCGCGCCCCTCAATCCTCGGCCAACCGGGGACCGTGTGCGGACCGACGGTTTTACTCAACCCGATCGCAACCGCACGAAGATAGCTGCCCGAGTCGACAAAGAGAAACGGCTGACCGTTTATAACCGCTGGGCAAAAGAGCAAGACGCTCGCCAGCATAACCCAAAGTATTGCACGCATCGACGCCCCACCATCCCCCCTTTAGGTGAAGTCCCCATCCGCCGTCACACATTGCATATTTGTGCGGCATGATGCGTAAACGCACGGGAAACGCAAGGCCGGGAATCCAGGTCAAGGCCATCTGTTCCTACACAAATTCTTACGATGATTCAGCAGCCTGGAAGCCGGCGCGCGCCAACCGTCGCCGCGCCCGCTCGTCAGCGCCCGGACCAGCGCGGAAGGCCACGTCCGCGTGCGCGATGGGCCGCCCGTCCGATCCCTGCACGGTCAGCGCGGGAAGGGGCCGCCCCGTCGCCCGGTCCAACACAATCACGGGTTCAGCGCCGTCCCCGAACACATGAGCGTCCGCCCACTGGAGGAGGGCGATGAGGACCGTGTCGAGCGCGCGCCCCTTGTCAGTGAGCCGGTAGGCGTAGTTGGTGCCGCGGTCTGCGAAGTCGAAGCGTTCAAGCACGCCGTTTTCCACCAAACGCGCCAGCCGCGCCGACAGCATCGTCTTGGAGATGCCCGTGTTCTTGCGGAACTCGCCAAAGCGGGTCGCGCCGTAGAACGCCTCGCGCACAATCAGCAAGGACCACCGATCGCCAAACAGATTCAGGGCCGCCGCGATGGCGCAGGTCTGGGTGTGCGGTTTCGCCATAAGCGCGCTCCTTCCGTGTTGGCGGCGTCATCTTAATGGTTGCGGTTTGGTACCATTGCTGACCATGATCGCCATCCGCGGCGCGTCACAGCGGCAGCGTGCAGGGATCCATCCGTATGACCAAACGGGCTTGCCTGGTGATCGGCGCTGGCGACGCCACCGGAGCGGCGGTCGCTCGGGCGTTCGCGCGCGAAGGCTGTGTCGCGTGTTTGGTGCGCCGGCCCCGCCACGCCGACGACTTGGAGGCCCTGGCGCGCTCGATCCGCGAGGCCGGCGGCGACGCCCGCGCGATGCCGGCGGACGCCCGCGATGAAGACGCGATGGTGGCCCTGGTGGAGGCCATCGAAGCCGACGTCGCGCCGATCGAGGTCGCGGTCTTCAACATTGGCGCGAACGTCCAGTTCTCCGTTTTGGAGACCACGGGCCGTGTCTATCGCAAGGTCTGGGAGATGGCGTGTTTCGCTGGATTTCTCATGGGCCGCGAGGTCGCCAAGCGGATGGTCGAGCGGGGACGTGGCACGATCATCTTCACCGGGGCGACGGCCAGCGTCCGGGGTGGGGCGAACTTCGCGGCGTTCGCCGGCGCCAAACACGCGCTGCGCGCGCTGGCCCAGTCCATGGCGCGCGAGCTCGGCCCGAAGAACATTCATGTCGCCCACGCGGTGATCGATGGGGCGATCGACTCACCGTTCATTCGAGAGAATGTCTCCGACATCGACGCGTTGCGCGAAGACGATGGCGTTGTGAACCCAGATCACATCGCTGACGCCTATGTCATGCTGCACAAACAGGCGCGCACCGCGTGGACTCACGAACTTGATTTGCGTCCGTGGAAAGAGAATTGGTAGGAGCCAAGGATGAGCGCGACGGTTGAATTTGTCTTCGATTTCGGCAGCCCAAACGCCTACTTTGCCTACAAAGCGCTCCCGCCGCTCCTGGAGCGAACCGGCGCTCAGCTGAGTCTGACGCCCTGCCTTCTTGGCGGCGTCTTTAAGCTGACCAGCAACCAGCCGCCGATGGTGGCTTTTGGGAATGTGAAGGGCAAACTGGCGTACGAACGGCGCGAGATCGAACGGTTCATCGAACGCCATGGCCTCACGCGCTTTCGCTTCAACCCGCACTTCCCGGTCAACACCCTGCTGATGATGCGCGCCGCGATCGTCGCCGAGAGGGACGGCGCGCTGAGTGAGTATGTGCGGGCCGGTTTCGCCCATCTTTGGGAAGACGAATTGAAGATGGACGAGCCGGACGTCTTCGCTGCGGCGATGTCGCGGGCCGGTTTCGATGGCGATCGGCTGGTCGCTCAATCACAGGAACCAGACGTTAAGGCCGAACTCGCCACACGCACGGACGCCGTCGTCGAGCGTGGCGTGTTCGGCGTGCCGGCGATGTTCGTTGGCGACGAGATGTTCTTCGGCAAAGAGCGGCTTGCCCAGATCGAAGAGCTCCTGATGGCGGAGGCGTGATCTCAGCGTTGGTCTGACACGCCGGACGGGTTGGGCCGCGCGCGGCGCGCGCTCAGGACTTGCGCGCCTTCGTGAACGGCGTGATCGGTTCCAGATCGCGATAGGAGCCCGCGCGTTTTTCTCCCCGCGCCGCAAAGGCTTCCGCCATGTCGGCGGTGCTCCAAATGCCGGCCTGCAGAAAGCGCATCTGGGCGAGGGAGTCGTCGACGCTGTGATCGCGCGCGTAGACCATCGCGCGTTTGGTCCCCGCGATCGCCAGCGGTGATTTCGACGCGATTGTCTGCGCGACGCGGCGCACGTGCTCTTTGAGCGTTGCGACATCGTCGAGGACGGCGTTCACCAGACCCACGCGCTCCGCGCGCCGCGCGTCCAAGTTCTCGCCAGTGAACGCGAGTTCGCGCGCCACGCCGTCCGATATCAACTTCGGCAGACGTTGGAGCGTTCCGACATCCGCGGCCATGGCGATGTTTGTTTCTTCAACGCGGAAGAGAGCGTCGGCCGCCGCGAACCGCATGTCGCACGCCGTGACGAGATCCACGCCGGCGCCCAAACAATAGCCGTGGATGGCGGCGATGACCGGAAAGCGCGCTTTCTCCAAAGAGGTGAAGGTGTCCTGGAGGCCTTCGATAATGCCCATAAGGGCTTCGCGCTCATGGGATCCAGACACGTTCAGAGCGCTCTGCGTGAACACGGACACGTCCATGCCGGCGGTGAAATGCGGGCCGTCCGCCTCAATGATCAGGACCCGCGCTTTGCCGCGTTCTGAGAGCCTGCGGATCGCTGCGGGGAAGTCCGACCAAAACGACGGCGCAAGCGCGTTGCGCTTTTCAGGGCGGCTTAAGGTCACGACCGCGACAGAACCTTCGTAGGCGACATGGAACGTCTCGTACGCCATGGAGTCTTCGGCGTTGCGGTCGGTGTCCTTGGCAAGGTCGTGCATAGCGTGTCTCTCAGCGGTTTCCGGGGGGCACGCGGCCCAGAGGCTACGAAAGCACGAAGGGCGTCGCGTGGCCAAGCCGCGCCGCGGCCCGATGCGCCGCCCTCTGGCCGCCGCGTCCGACGCCCGTCCGTTTGATTTTCCGCGTCGGGTGCGAAAGGGATAAGAGGTCGAGTCTCGCGCTCTTGGGGACTCAGACGACAGACGAGACGCGCGGCCCCCTATGGCGACCCCCAATGGCGGCCCCCAATGGCGGCCCGGCGCGGCGGACAACGGCGAGGGAAACTCATGACGGTGCAACTGGATATCCATGATGGCGTCGGCGTCATCACCATGAACGACGGCAAGGCCAACATCATCAACCCGTCCTTCCTGGAATCGCTCAACGCCGTGCTCGACCAGGCGGAGGCGGAGGCCGCCGCCAAGTCTGTGATCATCACCGGCATGCCGGGGAAATTCTCGGCCGGCTTCGACCTTCGTTACTTCCAAAGTTCAAGCATGGAGGACAACCTCGCCCTCGTGAATGCTGGCGGACGCGTGGCTCACCGCGTGCTTAATTTTGGCAAACCGGTCGTCGCCGCGGTGAACGGCCACGCGATCGCCATGGGCGCGTTCCTCGCCTTGGCCTGTGATCGGCGCATCGGGGTTCCTGGGGACTTTAAGCTTGGTGCGAATGAAACGATCAACGGCATGGTCGTGCCGCGTTTTGCGATGGAGCTGCTGAAGTTCAGACTGAAGCCGAATTATCTGGATGAAGCCGTGATCATGGCCAGGCTCTACAACCCCGAAGAGGCTGTGGATGTCGGCTATCTCGACAGCCTGGTTGCGCCGGAGGCGTTGATGGACACCGCGCACGCGACCGCCGCGCTGTTGGGCGGGCTTCCAGCCGACGCTTACGCCGGCAACAAGCGCCTTGTCCGTGAAGACGTTCTCAGCGACATCGCCGGGAGCTTGGGGTTGGCGAGCTAGACCGGGCGACGCTATGGGGCGTCAGCGGCGCGCAACGCCCGCCGCTCGCGCCCGTGGGGCGAACACCGCCCGTCAGGACTGTCTTGGGGCGCTCGATCTCCAACGAGCCAGCGGGTAAGACTCCGCCGGCGTTCCGCCGCCGCGAGACGCTGGGGCGTCCGCGGCGGTAGCGAGCAACGAAACCGTCGCTGGTGCGCCGCGGCGAAGGTGAATGTCATGCGCTGTCCAATTTGCGGCTCCACTGAATTTCGCGACTTCCGAGGTCGCGTGAACGCACAATGCGCCGGCTGCGGATCCTTGGAGCGCGGGCGTCTGGTGTGGATGATCCTCCAGAAAGACGGCTTGCCGCGTGCGGGCATGCGCGTTCTGCATATCGCGCCCGAACCGGCCCTGATGGAGAAATTTTCAGAGATATGCGGCAGCGGATACTATCCGTGTGACTTCGAACCCCGCCGGTTTGCTTATAAGGGCATCCCGGTGTTTCCTTTCGATATGTGTCGTGATCCATCTCAGTTTCCCGAGCGGTCTTTTGACTTGATTGTTCACAATCATGTTCTTGAGCACATTCGGTGTGAAGTTGGGGCCGTCGTAACGCGGCTCACCGAGTTGCTAAAACCCGGCGGCTGTCATGTGTTCACGGTCCCCTTCCGCGGCCGATATACTCAAGAGGACTTATCCGACGATCTGACGGACGATGACCGTGTGCGCTTGTTTGCGCAAGCAGATCACATGCGTATTTTTGGAACCACAGATTTCCCGGAGCACTTGCGCGACCTTGACAGGCGATGGGACGCGCCAGTTGATTTATCGACAATGTTTTCCGAAGATGACTTGCGAGACGCGTCTTTACCGACCGACCTTATGGTCCGGGTCAGTGGCACCAGCGTGTTTCGTTTGTTTTCTCAGTAGACATTATGAATAACAGATACAAAATCAAAAGTCGCGCGTCAGAATTCGGCGATCGCGTCACCCTGACGCCGCTGTATAACGCGGCCGTGTCGAACAACGAAGTGCGTGTCACGATTGAATCGGAAAACCCAAAGTATATGGGTGTTCTGGAAAAGAAATTCTACTTTCCAGAAGCCAAGCGCGTTCGTGTTCGCGATGTGTTTGTTTTGTTCCCCCATATGATACTGAAGGTTGATGAAGAGTTTTTCTTCGATTTATGCATCTACCGCCCCGATGCGCAAAAATTGTTCAGCTCGTTGGAGCCGTTACCCGTGAATCAAGATGTTTTTCTTCTCGGGAACAATAACTTCCACAACTATGCGCATTTTACACAAGAGGTGATGCCGTCAGTTCGGCGATATAAGTCGTTAGACAAAAAACCTCCGGTCGTGCTTCACCACATTGGGCATGAATTTCAGAAAGACGGTCTTGCGGCGCTCGGTTTGAGATCAAGAAGCTACCCTCACATATCGAGAGGTCTCGTCCACTTTAAATCTGTAGAATTTTTTTCATTCACGGATCATTCGATGGAGCGCCATCATTTTCGATCGCGGGCGCTGTACGCAGTCGCCGAGCGACTACGAACCCGTGCTGGTCATGCGATCTCGGCTGACCCGCGCCCCTATCCGAAACGCCTCTTTGTGTCGCGGCGGGACAGTGATCGGCGCGTCTTTAAAGACACAGCTTGGTTGTCAAACTGGCTGCAGAGATACGGTTTTGAGGAAGTGACGCTGAGCGGTCGGCCGCTTTTGGAGCAGGTCAACCTGTTCGCCCATGCGGAGTGGATTGTTGGTCTCCACGGGGCGGGCCTCGTGAACATAATCTATTGCAACCCGCGAACACGCGTATTTGAAATTCAGCCGCCGTCGGGCGGGACGATAAATTTCGCGCGCCTTGGGGTGCAGTTTGATCTCGATTATTACTTGTATCAAGAATACCAGGACATGGATGTCGTCAACAAACACGCGTTGGCGTGGTCAATCGACGACCGGCGGAGGCTCACCCAACACATAAAAGCGTTTTTTGACCTGTAGCCCCCTGGGCTCCGTCCCCCGAACATGGACCGTCCAGCGACACGCCACGGCAGCGTTCGCGGTGATAAGATCGGACGCTCCGACGCCCGCAGTCGCGTCGCGGATCCGGCCGATGCGCGCGGCGACGGGACGCTTGAGGCGCGGTCGGGACGGGGGCGAGTCCCTGCGCCGCAGGGCGGATCAGGGACCGCGGCCAGTGGACATCCGAAGAGGCCGCGAGGCCTCCCCGGTGTTCCAGGAACGGCGCCGCCCGTCAGCCCAGATCAAAGCGATCGAGGGTCATGACTTTCGTCCAGGCCGCCACGAAGTCGCGGACGAACAGGGCGTCGCCGCCCTCGACCGCATAGGCCTCCACAATCGCGCGCAGCTCCGCGTTCGATCCGAACACGAGGTCCACTTCCGTCGCGGTCCATTTGACCGCGCCGGTGGCGCGATCGCGCCCCTCGAAGACGCCGGCGGCGTCATCGGACGGGGCCCACACCGTCGACATGTCGAGCAGGTTGACGAACACGTCGTTGCTCAACGCGCCCGCACGATCGGTGAGAACGCCATGGGCCACGCCCCCGGCATTGGCGCCGAGACTGCGCAAACCGCCCACGAGCACGGTCATTTCCGGCGCCGTCAGCGTCAGCAGGTCCGCCTTGTCGATGAGGCGGGCGGTTGGGGAGCGCCCATCGCTGGCGCCGGCATAATTGCGGAAGCCGTCGGCGGCGGGCTCGAGCACGGCGAACGACGCCTCATCCGTTTGCGCTGCGCCGGCGTCCGCGCGCCCCGGCGTGAAGGGCACCGTGACGTCGTGGCCGGCGGCTTCCGCCGCGCGTTCAATGCCGGCCGCCCCGCCGAGCACGATCAGGTCGGCCAGCGACACGCGCGTGTCGCCCGCTTGGGCGTCGTTGAACGCCGATTGGATCGCTTCGAGCTGGGCCAGAACCGCTTGCAGGTCATCGGGGTCGTTCACGGCCCACGCGTTTTGCGGCGCCAGACGAATCCGCGCGCCGTTGGCGCCGCCGCGTTTGTCGCTGTCGCGATAGCTGGACGCCGCCGCCCACGCCGTGCGCACCAGCTGGGCGTTGGTGAGGTCGGTCGCCAAGATCTGAGCTTTGAGATCGGCGATGTCCTCCGCCCCGATGAGCGCGTGGTCCACCGCCGGGATCGGGTCTTGCCAAATCAGCTCCTCGTCGGGAACCAACGCGCCGAGATACCGCGCCCGCGGGCCCATATCCCGATGGGTCAGCTTGAACCAGGCGCGGGCGAAGGCGTCCGCAAACGCCTCCGGATCTTCCCGGAAGCGCTCGGAGATCGCCCGGTAGCTCGGATCCTCCTTCAGCGACAGGTCCGTGGTGAACATGATCGGGGCGTGCGTCGCGCTCGGGTCATGGGCGTCCGGGACGATTTGAACGTCCTCAGCGTTCGCCGGGATCCACTGCACCGCGCCGGCCGGACTTTTGGATTGAACCCATTCATAGGCGAACAGGTTGTCGAGGTACTGCGTCGTCCACGCGATCGGGTTGGCCGACCACGCCCCCTCAAGGCCGCTCGTGATGGTGTCGCCGGCGTTGCCCGTGCCGCAGGTGTTGGTCCAGCCTAACCCTTGCGCCTCAACGCCTTCCGCCGCCGGCTCTGGGCCGGTGCAGTCCGCCGGCGACGCCGCGCCGTGGGCTTTGCCGAAGGTGTGGCCGCCAGCGATCAGCGCCACCGTCTCTTCGTCATTCATCGCCATGCGCCCAAAGGTCTCGCGGATGTCCTGAGCCGCCGCCAGCGGATCGGGATCGCCGTTCGGCCCCTCGGGATTGACGTAGATCAGGCCCATTTGGACCGCCGCCAGAGGCTGAGCCAGGTCGCGCTCGCCGCTGTACCGCTCATCGGCGAGCATGTCCGTTTCCGGACCCCAATAGACCAGCTCCGCTTCCCAATCGTCCTCGCGGCCGCCGGCAAAGCCGAACGTCTCAAAGCCCATCGACTCCAGAGCGACATTGCCGGTCAGCACCATCAAGTCCGCCCAGGAGAGCGCCGCGCCATACTTCTGCTTCACGGGCCACAGCAACCGCCGCGCTTTGTCGAGATTGGCGTTGTCGGGCCAGCTGTTGAGCGGCTCAAAGCGTTGCTGACCGCCGCCCGCGCCGCCGCGGCCGTCCGCCGTGCGATAGGTGCCGGCGCTGTGCCAGGCCATACGGATGAAGAATGGGCCATAGTGGCCGTAGTCCGCCGGCCACCAGTCTTGGGACGTCGTCATCACGGCTTCGATGTCAGCCTTCACCGCGTCCAGGTCGAGGCGCGCGAACGCCTCCGCGTAGTCGAAGTCGTCGCCATAGGGGTTGGATTGGGTCGCGTTCTGGCGCAGGGGCGTCAAGTTGACCTGGTTCGGCCACCAAAAGGCGTTCGGCTTTGCGTCGACTTGCGCTGACGCCGGGCTGGTCAGCGCCGTGGTCGACAGCGCGATGGCCACGATCGGCGCGATTCCAAAGGCCCGTTTCCTGATGTGCGCGTGCATGCTCGTGAGCTCCGATATCCCCAAAACAGATTTTAGAACGATTATAAATTGGCGGGAGCGGGGTCAAGCGCCGTTCGACTGCGTGGCTGTCGGCCGCCAGCGCACGCCGGGCGCTGGCGGCGCATGGCCTGGAAAAGACGCGCCGCAGACGCGCCGCAGATGGGGCGGGGCCAAGGGGCGGCTTACTCAACCGCGATGATCGTCGGAGCGCTCGAGACCGTCCCGTGGGACGCGCCATCGGGCGTCCAGACGGTGAAGGCGCGCGCGCCGGCGGCCGGCGACGGCAGCGCCACCCGGAGCCGAAGCCCGGTCTGAGGAGGCGGACGATCGAAGACGCGGATCACCCGAACCCGGGTGATCGGAGCCTCATCGGGCGCGCGCGCCAGGTCGGCGACGGGGGTGTCGCGAAAACGCGGACGCAGCGCATCGCCATCCCCGGCAAGCAGCGCCAGCCGCTCATCGATCCACATGTCGAGGACGTCCTGCTGGTCGCGGAACTCGCCCGCGGTGAGCACGCCATCGCCATCCTGGTCCAAGACCGCCAAGTCCTGGGCGTCGAGCCGCGTTTCGATGCGCACGTCCGTGTCCGTTACGAGCACTTTGATGGTGTCGTCATGGCCGCCATGGGCGTCAGCGGCGCTGGCGAGCGACGCGACGAGCAGTCCAGCGATCAAGCATCGTGTGGTCATGGCCGACCGCCCAGAGTACGGAACGAACTGTCGGGCGCGCCGACGACGCAGCGCGGGATGTAGGGGTAATCGTCGGTGACGTAGTAGTGGTAGATCCCGTCAGGATACTCCGGCGTCGGACCGAAACGCCCGCCGCATTCATCCAAATCGCCCGAGCCTTCGACATACGTCCAGTCTTCGCGGAAGGTTCCGTCATAGGCGCCGCCGGGGCCGCCGGCGCGCGTTCCATCCCGCAGCTCCCAACTGGTTTCCATCACCACGACGTCGCTGCTTGCGTCGCTCGGATCCGCATAGCCATAGCGGAGATAGAAGGGAAATCCGTCCGCGGCGTAGCCTCCCAGGATCAGGTCGTCGGGGGCGCCGTCGCGTTCGCCGAGGCGATTGATCAGGCCCTCCATCAGGCCGTGATAGTGATACTCGCCGTTGGGCTGGACATGGGCGTTGTTGCAATCGGTCCCGAGCCAGGCGAACTCGCCCAAGCCATTGGCCGCGAACCCAGGCGTGACGGCCTCGTACCGCCACTCGCCCGCGTTTTGGTAGCTTTCCGCGGTGTCGCGCTCGAGCTTGACCCCATCAAGGGTGACCCCAAACTCGGCCATCTCCGTCGGCGTGTCCGTCGGCTCCGGGGCGGTCGTGACGAAGTACGTCTTTGACTGGGCGGCGAGGGCGTTGGGGTTGCCGCCGTTTGGGAACGATCCCGTGGCGTGGTTGGGGATCGCGTTGGACTCGATGGACATCAGCGCGCCCATGTTCGCGATCTCAACATTGGGGTCCGTGTTCGGATCGACGGCGCACGTCCAGCCCGTGCGATCGGTGAAGTCCGCCAGCTGGGTCGGATCGTCGCCGTCAGCGGGAACCCACACCTCGACCAACACCTGATCGCTGGCCGTCGCGCCGGCCTCGTCCGTCGCGGCGAGTTCAAACACGAGATCGGCGCGCGTGTTCACGTCGGGCGTGGTGAAGCTGGGGTCCGCGGCGGTCGCGTCAGAGAGCGACACCGTGGGGCCGGAGATCTGGGTCCACCTCAGCGTTGGGTTCGCGCCGGTCACCGTGGCGTTGAGCGTGATCGCGACGCCCGCGGGCGCGATGCGTCCGAAACCCGCCTCCACAGACAGCTCACCGGTGGTGACGGCGGGCGCGGGATCCGACGTCGCGCCCGACCCGCCCGGGTCGTTCAAGCCGCCTTCGGCGCACGCCGCGGCCGTCAGCACGGCGGCGGAAACCGTTGCGCGCCCCATCATGATCATCCCCTTGTCGAATGGACGTCGGGTGAGGTGAGCGCGTGGCGGGTCGGGACGATGAGCGGTCATCGGCGCTGTCCCCGTGGTCGTTGCCGCTGCCGGTCCTGGCGTTGGGGCCCGCGCGCGAAGTCCGCCGACGGCGTGCCCACGAAACAGCGCGGAATGACCGGCCAATCGCGCGTCAGGAAGTAGGCGTAGGCGCCGTCGGGAAACTCCGGTGTGACGGCCACGCGCCCGTTGCACGCGTCCAGATCGCCGGCCTCGGGGATGAACACATAGTCGGCGACGAACGTCCCGTCATAGACGCCGCCGGGCTCGCCCGGCCCGCTCGGTCGCTGTCCCGACTTCAGCCGGTAACTGGATCGCAGTTCAACGATGGGCGCGCTGGGATCGTCGGCGTCGGCGAACCCGTGCAGGGCGTAGATCGGAAAACCGTCCGCGGCCCAACCAACCAGGGGAGAGTGCGCGTCGCCGTCCGCGCCGAGCCGCTCCAGAAGGAGAGTGGGAAGCCCGTGATAGTGGTACGCCCCGGTTGGTTGGACATGGGCGTGGCTTTCATCAAGCCCGAGGCTGATGGCCCCCGACAGCGGTTCATACTGCCAACCGCTGCGGGGATCGCCGCGATAGAACTCCGCCGCGCCGGGATCAAACGGGACGCCGTTCACCGCGACGCCGAACGCCTGCAGGCCCGCCGGCGTCGGCGCGCCGCTCAGCTCGGGCGTCGCCGGCACGCGATAGGCGTAGCTCTGCTCTCTGATGCTGTCGGGGTTGCCGCGATTGGGGAAAGCGCCGGTGTCGTGCTCCGACACGCCGTTGGCGCGGATGTAGCGCCACTCCTGATCGACGTCGTCGTTGAACTGGCTCGCCGCGATGGGCGGCTCCGTCGCGGGGACCAGCGACAGATCGCCGTCGCTCTGGGTGATGGTGTGGGCCCGCAGACGCCCCGCCATCCCGGGACCGCCACGCCCGCCGCCGTCCGGCCGACACGCCAAACGCGCCGTGCCTGGAGGCGCCGCACAGCGCCCGGCGAGGTCGCCGCGCGGCGTCGAGGCCGTGCACGTCTCCCCCACACTGCGCCCTGCGCAGGCGTCAAACGCCGCCGGCGGCGGTCCGCGGCGCACATTTTGGTCGTCGATGACGACGCGAACATTCGCGACGCGCTCTGCGGGAACCTGACGCGCCAAGGGTTCGCCGCAAGCGCCGCCGCCGCCGCCGCCGCCGCGCGCGAGCGCTTGGCCCGCGGCGGCGTCGATCTCGTGGTGCTGGACATCATGATGCCGGGCGAAGACGGCTTGAGCCTGTGCCGTCATTTGCGCGAGAGCGCGAACACGCCCGTGATCTTGCTCACGGCGTTGGCGGACGACACCGATCGCATTGTCGGTCTCGAGATCGGCGCGGATGACTACGTGACGAAGCCGTTCAACCCACGCGAACTGGTCGCCCGCATCAAAGCGGTGCTGCGTCGCGCGCACGCCGGCGATCAGCCGACGGGCGCGGGCGACCGCCTGCGCTTCGCCGACTGGACGGTCGATCTGCGCCAATGCGAACTCGCGCGGGACGACGGCCTGATCGTGCCGCTCAGCACCGGCGAAATGAGCTTGCTGCGGGTGTTTCTCGACCGCCCTGCGGAGGTGTTGTCACGCGACGATCTGATGGCGGCGACCAAAGGGCGCGACGTACACCCGTTTGAACGCAGCATCGACAACACCATCAGCCGCTTGCGCCGCAAGATCGAACACGATCCCAAAACGCCACGCGTGATCAGGACGGTGTGGGGCGGCGGTTATGAGTTCGTCGCCGACGTGCGCCCGGCCTAGGCCCATGGGAGGCGGCCGCGCCCTCCTCGTGCGTGTGTGGCCGCGGACGCTGGCCGGACAGCTCACCCTCGCGCTCACGGGCGTTCTGTTGGTCGCGCAGGTGCTCAACGTGTTCCTTCTCATGGGCGAACGCCGCATCGTCGGGCGCGCCGCGCACATGCAGGCGGCCGTCGCGCGTTTCGTCGTGTTGGCGGAATCCACGCCGACGCCGCGTCGGGTTGGCCCTCCACGGACCGTCTTCGAGGGCGGCCGCGTCATTGGCGTTGCGTTCTTTTCCCGGGCGAACCAAGCGGCGTCGGAGGACGCTTATCAGCGGCGGCCGGACTATGAGCGACGGCTGAGACGGGGCCTGACGGCGGCCGGCTTGACGCCGTCGACCGTCACCGTTTCGGCGGGACGCTGGGCGGAGAAGGCGGGCGAACGTCCGGGCGGCGCCCCGCGCTTTGGACCCGGCGGGCCGCGCCCGCCGCCCCATCCGCGCCGGTCGCCGGATCCCCAGGGCGCGCCGGCGCCGGGGATGGAGGAGATCATTCTGTCGGCCGAACTCGCCCCTGGCGTTTGGCTGAACGCGCTGGCGCCCCACTACGCCGCCGAAGCGCTGACGTGGCGCGCGGCCCTTGGCGCCATCGCGATGATTGGCATGGCGACCCTCGCGATCGCGGTGCTGGTGCGCCGTCTGATGCGTCCGCTCAGCGCGCTGGCGGCGGCGGCCGAACAGTTTGGACGTGGCGCGCAGCCCGAGCGCGTGGAGGAAACGGGGCCGCAGGACGTGCTCCGCGCGGCGCAATCCTTCAACCGCATGCAGGACCGGATCGCGCGGCTGGTCGAGACGCAACGCGGCATGCTCCGCGCGGTGGGCCATGATTTGCGCACGCCCCTGACGTCGCTGCGTCTGCGCGCGGAGAACCTTCCAAACGCGCCAGAACGCGAGAAAATGATCGAAACGTTGGACGATATGAGCGTGATGACGGAGGAAATCCTCTGCTGGGCGAAGGACACGGCGAGCCTCGAGCCGCTGGCCGCGGTCGACCTGACGGCGCTGATCGCCTCACTGGCGGACGATTATGCCGAACGCGGAGCGCCGGTGTCCTTTCAGGACGCTCCAGCCACGATCATTCGGTGTCGCCGGGTCGCGTTGCGGCGCGCGCTTGGCAATCTGATAGACAACGCCCTGGCCTATGGCGGTCAGGCGCGTGTGGCGCTGGCGGCCACGTCCGAGCACGTTGTCGTCACCGTTGATGACGACGGTCCCGGCATTCCCGACGACCGCCATGAAGAGATCTTGCGGCCCTTCGTGCGGATGGAGGGGTCCCGCAGCCGCGACACCGGCGGCGCGGGGCTGGGCCTCTCCATCGTGCACTCCATCATCGAGGGGCATGGCGGGCGGCTCTCCCTCCAAAACCGCGCCGAGGGCGGGTTGCGGGCCCGCATCGCGTTGCCGGCGTCCGACGAGACGCGGGCGAGGACGTCGCGCGCCGCTGGCTGAGACCTCCACGCCCGGCCGCCGGGATGGACAGGCTGACGCGACGACGGCATGACTCGATGCAAGCTGGCGATCGACCGGCGTCTGAGGCCACGAGTTTGGAGCGCGCGCATGTCCGACCCGATACAAACCCATCACGAAGGGCCGGCCGCGATGTGGAGCCTGGGCGGACGAGGCTATGACAATGTGAGCTTTGCCATTTCCGACGCGCTCGGTCACGCCGCCCAACGGCTCAACGCCCAGCCCGGCGAGGACGTGCTGGACGTGGCCACCGGCACGGGGTGGACGGCGCGCAACGTCGCTCGATCGGGCGCGCGCGTGACGGCCGTCGACATCGCGGACGGGTTGCTGGAGGCGGCGCGCGAACTCGCCGCGCATGTTCAACCGGCCATTCAGTTTCAACGGGCGGACGCCGAAGCGCTGCCGTTTGACGACGCCCGCTTCGATCGCGTCATCTCGACGTTTGGCGTGATGTTCGCGGCCAACCAACCGCAAGCGGCGTCGGAGCTCGCGCGCGTGTGCAAGCCCGGCGGGCGTTTGATCCTCTCCACATGGGCGCCGGGCGAGGCGGTCGCGGAGTTTTTCGCCGTCATCTCACGTTTCCAACATGCGCCGCCGCCTCAGGGACCAACCCCCATGGCGTGGGGCGATCCCGATCACGTGCGCAGCCTGTTGGGTGAGGCGTTCGACCTGACGTTCGAAACGGGCGTGAGCCACAACTATTTCGACAGCGCTGAGGACGCCTGGGGCTGGTATCTGGGCGGCTTCGGTCCGGTGAAGGCGGTGGCGGAGGCCTTGTCGCCGGAGCGCCTCGAGGAGTTCCACCAAGCGATCAACGCGTATCACGCCACGTACGCGGGCCCCGCCGGTTTGCACATCACGCGCCAATACTTGATTTCCATTGGCCGACGCCGCTAGCCCCGCGCCCGACCTCGAGGCCGTGCACCGGTTCTGGTTCGAGGAGTGTCAGCCCAAGCAATGGTACGGCGGCGGGCCGGAGTTCGACGCGCACGTCCGCGACCGTTTTGGCCCCCTTCATGCGGAGGCGGCGCACAGCGCGCTCTTTGCGCAACGGACCACGGCGCGGCGGCGGTTGGCGGAGGTGATCCTCCTGGATCAGTTCAGCCGCAACATTCACCGCGGAACCGCGCGGGCGTTCGCCAGCGACCCATTGGCCCTCGGGCTCGCCCAAGACGTTGTCGCGCGCGGTCTGGATGTGCAGCTGACGGACACCGAACGGCATTTTCTGTACATGCCCTACATGCATTCGGAGAGCTTGGCGGTTCATGACGAAAGCGTGCGCCTCTTCACCGCGCTTGGGCGGGACGATGGTCTTGACTATGCGATCCGCCATCGAGCCGTCATCGAGCGCTTCGGCCGTTACCCCATGCGCAACGCCGCGTTGGGACGCGCAAACACGCCGGAGGAGGAGGCCTACATCGCTGAGCGGGCGGGCCGGGCGTTTTGACCTCGAAGGGCGGCGACCGCGCCGCTTGGCGACGGCCGCGCCGCATCGCAGTTCCACCGCACGCCAACCGGCAACGCGCACCATGGCCGCCATGTGGTTGGACGCCGCGATGAGGGGGAGACGCTACGGCGCGGTTGAGGCCGGGGGGACCAAGATCGTGTGCGCGATCGCGGACGAGACGGGACGGCGCTTGGCCCGGACCGTGGAGCCCACGGAAAGCCCGCAACGAACACTTCCGCGCGTGCGCGCGTTCTTCGAGCAGAACATGCGCGAGGGAGGCGCGCTTCAGGCCATTGGCGTCGCCGCGTTTGGTCCTGTGGACATTGACCCCAGCTCCCCCAAATACGGCCGCATTCTCACGACGCCCAAGCCGAACTGGTCCGGCGTCAGCTTGCGCCAGGCTCTGAAGGGGCTGGCCCCGACGATTGCCGTCGATACGGACGTCAATGGCGCGGGTCTTGGCGAATGGTTGCGCGGCGCTGGGCGGGGAGCCCGCACGCTGGCGTATGTCACGGTGGGGAGCGGGATCGGCGCGGGCGTCCTCACCGACGGCCAGGCGCTTTCGGGATTCAGTCACTTTGAGATGGGCCATATCCGCCCGGGTCGCGACGCCGAGCGCGACCCGTTTCCCGGGCGTTGCCCCTACCACGGCGACTGTCTTGAAGGCCTCGCTTGCGGGCCCGCGATCATTGATCGTTGGGGGGCTCCGCTGAACGAACTCCAAGACCCCGCGACGCGCGCGGCGGCGCTCGATCTTGAAGCGCACTATCTGGCGCACTTGGCGTGGACGCTGATCCTCACCCACGCGCCGGATCGCATTGTCTTTGGCGGCGGGGTCATGAAAGCGGCGGGCTTGATTGAGGCGTTGCGCAGGCACACCCGCGACCTCATTGGCGGGTACATTGATCATCCAATGCTTGCGGGCGATTTGTCCGACTATCTGGTGCCCCCCGCGCTTGGCGACGATGCGGGGATCACCGGCGCCGTGGCGCTCGCCATGCGCGCCGCGGGCGATCCGGCGACGGCGTCAGCGCCGGCTTGAAACCGAGTGATCTGGCGCCGGCGGCGTGGCCCGAACCGCGCTTAGCGGACCGCCCAGGCCGAGACGCCATACGGGGCAAGCTCGCCGTGGAGCCCGCGGTCCTCCCCGACGAGATCCACCGCGCCAAGGATCGTCACAAGGGATGCGCCTGCAGGGGCGGCGTCAGCTCCCAGGGCGATGGTCGCCGGCGTGTCTCGTTTGCCGCCACAATCACCTCCGACGCCCCCCGCACACGCCGCAGGACGAGGACGTCGTTCTCTGTGGGGATGACTTCGACCGTTCCCGCCGCGACCGCCGGGTGGGCTTGGCGCACCGCGCTCAGGGACCGGTAGAAGGATAAGAGCGAGGTTGGATCGCCCTCTTGCTCTTCCAGCGACACGCCCTCTCCCGGCGCGTTCGCCGGATGGGTCCAGTAGGGCGCATCGGCTTGGTACCAGATCGCCGACCCCGGCGCGTCGCGGTCGATGCGCCACGGGAAGGCTTCGCGCAGCGGAATGTCGTTGGCGTCCGTGCCGTAGACCTCCGTCTTCGCGCCCGACATGCCAAGTTCTTGGCCGTAGTAGATGATCGGCGTCCACCCGACGAGCAGGTTCAGCGCGGCGCCGAGCTTCAACACCGCGTCGACGTCCCTGTCGCCGTTGGCGAAACGGTCGACGTCGTGATTTTCGATGAACACCAGCTGGCTGCGCCGTGCCGACGCGACGCGCGCGGTCTGCGTGATCGCGGTCACGAGCGCCGCCTTGTCGCGCTCGACGATCGCTTGGCGGATTGGGAACGCGAACACTGTGTCGACGCCGCCGCGAGTGAGGAAGTCCTCGCCATAGCCCCAATCGGCCTGTTCGCCGATGATCTGGACGTCGGGATTGAGCGCGCGCATGTGGTCGAACTGGGCGGCCCAGAACCGTTCAAACAGGTCCGGAAGCACGCCCTTCGCGTCCAGGTCGTCCATCATGTGATCGATCCGAAAGCCGTCCACGCCGTCCGACGGATCGCCGTCGCCGTTGGGATCGATCCAGCTGGCGAAGAAGTCTTTGAAATACGCTTGGACGTCCGGGCTGTGCAGATTCACAGTGTGGTGCCCGATCATTTGGCCATCCCAGGTCGGCAACTCCACAATGCCGAGGAAGCCGGACTCAGGCTCAGTGTTGTCGGGTCCGTTGTAGAGAATGAAGTCGGAGAACGGCGACTGCGGGTTCTCGAAGGAATCGGCGAACCAGGGGTGCGCCCGGGTCACATAGTGGATCTCTTGGTCCAGCGCGATCCGCATGCCGCGGGCGTGGACGTCCGCGACCAGCGCGGCGAGGTCCGACATGTCGCCGAACTCGGCGTCGACGCCCTCAAAATCGTCGGCGAAATAGTTGTGATAGACCGAGGACGGATAAAGCGGCGTCAGCAAGAGCGTCGTCACGCCAAGGCTTTCGAGATAGTCGAGCTGCTCGCGGATCCCCTGAAGGTCGCCTTGGCGGTCGCCGTCGCTGTCTCGAAAGCTCCGCACGAAGATGTGGTAGTAGAGCTCCGCCGTCGGGGCGGCGTGGCGTTCGGCTGAAGGCTGAGGCGCGGTCGCGAGCGGCGCGCATGCGGTTGCACACGCGAGCGCGCCGGCGGCCAAAGCCGCTCCAAGACGTCGTGTGATCATACGCGACCGTTCCTCAGCACCCGCAACCGTGTCAATGCGCGCGATGGGCCGCCGGGTCGGATGGTGCGGGGGCGGGAATGGCGGACGCTGAGCGGTCGGCTACGCCGCCAACTCGCTCCTCAAGCCTTTGTACAAACTGTAGCAGCAGACCAGCAGAACCAGCGCGAAAGGGAGGCCCGTCGTGACCGCGCCGGCTTGCAGCGAGGCCAAGGCGGTGGCGCCCCCGCCGACCAAAAGAACGGCCGCGACAAGGCCTTCAACGCTCGCCCAAAACACCCGCTGCGGCGTGGGGGCGTGGATCTTGCCGCCCGCTGTGATGGAATCGATCACCAAGGAGCCCGAGTCCGAGGACGTCACAAAGAACGTGATCAACAGCACGATCGTGACGCCGGACGCCATGTGCGCCAGCGGCATGGTCTCAAGCATCTGAAACAGCACCAACGAGATGTCGTCGATGCCGCCAGGCAAGGTCCCGACATTCGTCTTGACCTGCTCGATGGCGGTCGTGCCGAACGCCGTGAACCAGACCAACGAGATCACGAAGGGAACCGCCAACAGCGCCAAGAGAAACTCGCGAATGCGCCGCCCTCTTGAGACACGCGCGATAAACATTCCCACAAACGGCGCCCAGGACACCCACCAGGCCCAGTAAAAGATCGTCCAGTCGTGGAACCATTTCTGGTCTGGTCTGCCCATCCACGCGTTTAAGGCCGGGGCGTTGATGAAAAAGGCGCCCGCGTTGCGCCAGAGATTGTCGATGATCGTCAGGGTGGGGCCGGCGACGAAAATGAAGGTCAAAAGCGCGAGGGCGATGCCGATATTGATGTTGCTCAGCAGTTTGACGCCCTTGTCGAGCCCGCGAACCACGGAGAAAATCGCCAGCAGCGTGACGCCCGCGATGATGGTGATCTGCAGGGCCAAGCCGGCTTCAAACCCAAACAGAAACGCGATGCCGCTGGCGGCCTGTCGCGCGCCCAGCCCGAGCGCCGTGGCCAAGCCAAACAGCGTCGCAGCGATGGCCAGCAGATCGATGATGTGGCCCGGCCACCCCCAAATCCGATCGCCGAGAACCGGGAAAAACGCCGAGCGAACGGCCAGCGGCAGGCCCTTGTTGAAGGTGAAAAACGCCAAAGCCATCCCCATCACCGAGTACACAGACCAGGGCACGACGCTCCAATGAAAGAGAGTTGCCGCGAAGGCCAAGCGCTCCGCCTCCGGGGAGGCTGGCTCCGCGCCGAGCGGCGCCCCGCCCCAGCCGGTGAAGTACGCCATCGGTTCGGCGGCCCCGTAAAACACCAGGCCGACGCCGATCCCCGCCGAGAACAGCATGGCGATCCAGGACAGCGTTGAAAACTCGGGCTTGGCGTCGTCGCCGCCCAAGCGGATCCGGCCCAGGGGGGACACGCCGATGGCGAGACAGAACAGAAAGCAGGCGTTCGTCACCAGCACGAAGAACCAGTCAAAGCTCTGAATCGTCCAATCGCGCGCGCCCCGCAAGACGACCGACGCCGCCTCCGGCATCGCCAGCACGGCCACGCAAAATGTGAGGATCACGCCGGCTGAGATGAAGAAGACCGGATTGTGAATATCCAGCCCCATCCAGTCGATGTTGTCCTGACCGACTTCGTAGTCGGTTTCATAGGCGTCCGGCCGCGACTCGCTCTGGTCGTCCAAGCGCCCCGATAAACTTTCTTGAATCGCCAAAGGGTCGGCTCCGATTCCTGTCTCTGTGCTCCGCCGCAGGGTCTCCTTTCGCACGAAATTCATTCATCAGCCTAATGGAATTTTCGTTCGCTACAGAGTGTCGCAGTTTTGCAACAATCCATCAAGTAGCTGAAATAATTGATTTTTATGCCCATTCTGATGCGCGGTGCGCGCGCTGCAGCAAACCGTTCGCGTCGCCACTGTTTCAATTCGAAAAAAGCCTGATAGTCAAATGACCTCCTGGCGCGGGTCGCGATCGGCCTGCGCCCGACGATCCGCTGGCGCGCCTGTGCGGCGCCGCGATGATGAATCAATTGGGGGTTTGAATCCGTGTCTCGACTTCTCAACGGCGCGTCTTCGATGGCGATTGTGTCGGTCCTTGGCGCGTCGCCAGCTTTCGCCCAGACCTCCACGGACGACGCCCGCGAGGCGAATGACCGCATTGAAACGATCGTCGTGACGGCCACCAAACGCGCCGAAAGCGCCCAGGACATACCCGTCACCGTCACCGCCATCGGCGAGCGTGACTTGGAAGAGCTCGATGTCGACGTGTTCACCGACTACCTCTTTCAATTGCCTGGGGTGACGACGGGCGGCGTGGGCCCCGGCCAGTCGACCATCTACATCCGCGGCGTCGCATCGACCACGCCCACGATCACTAACGCGGGGACCGCCGGCCTCGCGCCGAACGTGGCCTTCTATCTCGACGAACAACCCCTGGCCCAGCCGGGCCGAAACCTGGACGTCTATGCGGCGGACATGCAGCGCATCGAGGTGCTTCCCGGGCCGCAGGGGACGTTGTTCGGAGCGAGTTCCCAAGCGGGCACGGTGCGTTTGATCACCAACAAACCCAACTTCGACGGCTTCTCGGGCGGCGTGAACTTCGGCGTCGCGTTCACCGAGGGCGGCGAGATGTCCAACAATGTCGAGGGCGTGGTGAACATGCCCGTGACCGATCGCTTCGCGCTGCGGGCCGTGGTCTACACCGACACCCAGGGCGGCTTCATCGACAACGTTCAGGGCACGGTCACCGCGCAGGAGTCCGCGCGGTTCCGGCCTGTGGGAACCGTGCGCGAGAACGGCCTGCCGGTCGGCGCTCTGCGCGGTGGCTTCCAAGCGGGCGCGGACTTGTCCGGCGTCGACTTTATTGCCGCCGACAACACCACGCTGGTCGAAGAGGATTTCAACGACGCGGTCTACGCCGGCTATCGGCTCAGCGGGCTTTACCAGGTCAACGACGACTGGAGCGTGCTGGTCGCCACGTCGCAACAGCGTCTGGAGACCGAGGGCGTGTTCCTGGCCGATCCCAACCTGGATGACTGGGAGATTCAACGCTTCGAGGCTGAGGAAACCACCGACGAATACACCAATGTGAACTGGACGGTCGAAGGCAAAATCGGCGTGCTGGATGCGATCTACACAGGCGCGTTCACGGACCGCGACACCGATCAGATTGTCGACTACACGGACTATCTCTTTATTGGCCAGTACTTGCCGTACTACATCTGTGACGCGTCGGTGACTTACCCGGGCGACGCCGCGCCGTCGGGCACCTGCCAGGCGCCGACGCTGTTCACGGACGTGTCCAACGAATTGGAAGTGTTCACCCACGAACTGCGCTTCAACACGCCGGCTGATTTGCGCCTGCGGGGCACCTTCGGGGTGTTCTACAGCGACTTGGAGTTGGTCGAGCGCAACGACTATGTGTATCGCGGATCCGTCAACGTCCTCGGGTTCGACGGCGTCTCCACGGGCTTTGCGCCGAACTTCCCGCTGACCAACACGGAAGTGACCGGCGAGATCGGCAACGCGGCGCCGGGCTTCTTCTCCAATCCGGGACCGTTTCTCGCGCCAACGATTTTCCGCAACGACATCTTGCGCACGGATGAGCAGATCGGCGTCTTTGGGGAGGCCTCCTACGAGGTCTTTGAGGACGCGTTGACCGTGACCTTGGGCGCGCGGGCGTATGACATCGAGGTCGACTTCGCCGGCAGCGCCAACTCATCCTTCTTCAACCTCGGCAGCGACACCGACGCGCAATTGGGGGGGGCGAACCTCTCGGCGTTGTTCAGCGGCCAAACGGAAGGCGCGCCGGACACGGCGTCGACGGATGGGGTGATCTTGAAGGCGACGGTGGACTGGACGCCGACGGATGACCTGCTCTTCTTCGCCACCTATTCGGAGGGCTTCCGTCCCGGTTTGCTCAACAGGCCTGGCGGCGCGACCAACGCGGATGGGAGCTTTACGGTCCCCTTCGCGGTCGACACCGACGACATCAGGAACTACGAGCTGGGTTGGAAGACGTTCCTTCTGGATGGCGACCTGCGCTTTAACGGCAGTGTGTTCTATATCGACATCGAAGACCTACAAACCACCATCTTTGACCCAAGCATCACCAACCTGTTCTTCTCGGCCAACGCCGCCAACGCGGAAGTGTTGGGGGTCGAGGGCGACTTTGTCTGGGGACCGCGCGCGGTGGAAGGGCTGACCATCACCGGCGCCTTCTCGGTGCTGGACACCGAAGTCACCGAGGTTTTGGTGCCCACCGACGACGTGCGCGAAGGCTCGCCTCTGGCGTTTGCGCCGGAGTTCCAGGGGAATCTGCGGGCGCGGTACGAATGGCCCGTGGGCGAATACACCGCTCACGTGATGCCGCAGGTCATCTATTCCGATGAGTCCTTCACGGATATCATCGAAATCAACAAAATCCGGCTGGATAGCTGGACGCTGTTCGGGATGTCGGCGGGCGTCGCGCGCGACAATTGGCGCGCGGAGATCTTTGGAGACAACTTGACCAACGAAGCCGCACAGTTCTCCGGCAATTTCACCTTCGACCGCAGCCGCGTCACGCCCGCGCGCCCGCGCACGATCGGGATCCGCGTCGGCGTGGATTTCTGACGGACCCAGCCCTTTCTGCGCGCGTCGCTCGCCAAGGCGGCGCGTGCATGCCTCACTCGCGACCATGACTGAACCGTCGACGCAC
Organism: uncultured Caulobacterales bacterium; assembly: GCA_964526675.1. Lineage (GTDB taxonomy): Bacteria > Pseudomonadota > Alphaproteobacteria > Caulobacterales > Maricaulaceae > CAZADA01. The sequence continues at coordinate 10,469 of CAZGLY010000022.1, read as the reverse complement.
GTTGCGCACCTCCGATCAGCCAAGGCCCAGATGCAGGCTGGCGCTTTTCAAGACGCGCTGGCAACCTTGTCGCCCCTGCTCAACTCAGGCGAAGCCGATCTCGAGGCGCTCTATATGGCCGCCGTCTGTCAGCGTTATCGGCGCGACTATCCCGCCGCGGAGCGGTGTCTAACGGAGCTCTTGGCGCGGTCGCCTGAGTTTGGACGGGCGCACCAAGAGGCCGGGCATCTGGCGCGCGAGCAGGGCGACGCGGCCAAGGCGCTGGCGTCCTACCAGGCGGCGTGTCGTTGCAACGCCGCGCTTGAAGCCAGCTGGCGGGCGCAGGCGGACATTCTCGCGTCACAGGCGCGCAACGCCGAGGCGCAGGCCGCCCGCGCGCAGGCGCAACGCTTGAAGGCGTTGCCGCCAGACCTCGTCACGGTGACGCATTTGCTGTCGGAGGGAAAACTCCTCAAAGCGGAGAGCCTGTGCCGCCGGCATCTGCGCCAGCATCCGCGGGACGTGGAAGGCATGCGTCTTCTCGCCGACATTGCAGTGCGTCTTGGCGTGCTGGAAGACGCTGAGGTTCTGTTGGAAAACGCGGTGGCGTTCGCGCCCGACAACGTCCAGCTGCGCCTCGACTACATCCAAGCCCTGAGGAAGCGCCAGAAGTTCGCCGCCGCGCTGGCCGAGGCCGAAGCCCTGCACGCGCGCGATCCGGAAAGCCCGCTCTTCATGTCTCATCTGGCGATCGAGCGCATGCAGACCGGCGACTTCGAAGGCGCGCTGGCGGTGTTTGACCGCATCCTCGACAAACAACCCCATGACCCGGCCACGCTCACCTCCCGCGGCCACGCCCTCAAGACGTGGGGGCGTCAATCCGAGGCGATCGCCGCCTACAAAGCCGCGTGCGCGGCGCGCCCGGAACAGGGCGACGCGTGGTACGCGTTGGCCAATCTCAAAACCTATCGTTTCAGCGACGAGGAGATTGCGCGCATGCGGTCGCTCGACGCGACGCCGCACCTTCCGCACAACGACCGGGTCCATCTGTGCTTCGCGCTGGGCAAAGCCCTTGAGGACCAAGGCGATATCGACGCCTCGTTCGCTTTCTACGAAAAGGGCAATCAGCTCAAACGCGCGCAATCCCGCTACACCAGCGAGGGGATGGAGGCCGAGTTCGACGCCCAAAAGCGTGCGTGCGCGCCGCAGCTCTTCGCGGACAAGGCGGGGTTGGGGAACGCCGCGCCGGATCCGATCTTCATTGTTGGGCTGCCGCGCGCCGGCTCCACGTTGATTGAGCAGATCTTGGCCTCCCACAGCCTGGTCGACGGCACCTTGGAGCTGCCAAACATTCTCTCGCTCGCCCAACGTCTGCGGGGCCGCGACCGCGCTGACGGGGGCTCTTATCCAGACATTCTCGGGACGTTGTCGGGGGAACAACTGGAAGAGCTGGGTCGGGAGTACATCGAAAGCACGCGAATTCATCGCCAGGACGCGCCGTTTTTCACCGATAAGATGCCCAACAATTTCCGCCACATCGGCCTTATCAAGCTGATCCTGCCCAACGCCAAGATTGTGGACGCCCGCCGCGAGCCGATGGCTTGTTGCTTTTCCGGCTACAAGCAGCTCTTCGCCGAAGGCCAAGAGTTTACCTATGGCCTCGACGAAATCGGCCGCTACTATCGCGCCTATGTCGATTTGATGGACCATTGGGATCGCGTGTTGCCGGGCGCCATCCTTCGCGTTCAGCATGAAGCTGTGGTCGATGATCTTGAGGCCGAGGTTCGCCGGCTCCTGGATTTTTGCGGGCTGCCCTTTGAGGAGGCGTGCGTCAATTTCCACGAGACGCAGCGGGCCGTGCGCACCGCCAGCTCCGAGCAAGTGCGCCGCCCGATCAACACGGAAGGGTTGGACGCGTGGCGCAAATACGATGACAAGCTCGACGTCTTACGCTCCGCCCTAGGGCCCACGCTCACGCGCTAGAGGCTTGAACTGCATGACTGACCGCGCCACAGACGCCTTGGTCGCGTTGCGCCAGATCCAACGCAAAGTCGAACTCGCCACACGCAAGCTCTCGCGGGACACCAACCTCACGCCCTCGCAGCTGCGGGTCCTTGAGCTCCTGGCCGAGCGCGGGTCTCGCACGTCGAGCGAACTCGCCAAGGAGACCCAGCTCTCGAACGCGACCATCACCGCGTTGACGGACAAGCTGGTGGCGCGCGAGCTGGTCACCCGCGTGCGCAGCGACATCGATCGGCGCAAGGTCTCCCTTGGGCTCACCGAAGCGGGCCGTCAGGCCCTGCAAGACGCGCCCACCAGCTTGCAGAACCTGTTCGAGGCGCGCTTCGCATCGCTCGACGCCTGGGAGCAGGCGATGCTTGTGGCGTCCCTCGAGCGCGTGGCGAACATGCTCGACGCGGAAAACCTCGAAGTGGCCCCCATCCTCACGACGGGCGACATCGCCAGCAAGGCCGTGTGACGAGGGCGACGGCGGCGTCGGAAACGCGCCGATGGTCTTTCAGCGTGTCAGGGCACGTCAGTCGTCGACGGGCGGAAGCCATGTGAGCGACGAGTGGTGCAGTGAGATGAGCACGTGGCCGTCGAGCTTGTGATACGCGAAGGTGTAGTCGGCGCGGGTCGCGTTTCCGTCGCCGTCAATGAAGGTGTAGTGCCCCATGTCTTTGTAGCCCAAACCGCCGGCCTTCAGGATCGGGCCGGCTGCGCTTTGGAACTCGACATGTTTCCATCCGCGATTGAGAAAGCCGTGGTCGTGGGGATAGTTCGGATCACCGCCGACGAAGTAGGAGCGGGCGCCGGCGCGATCCAACCGAATGACGTCGGCCAAGGTCGGTTTGAACAGGAGCGGTTCGTCCGGCCCTCCGAAATCGTAGAGCTCGAGAAGCTTATCGACGTTCGGCTCGGTGACGTACTTGGCCCAAGCACGCTGCGCGGCGATGACCTCTGCTTTGGTCATAGGTTCGTAAGTCGGAATCTGTCCCACTCCTTGGCTTTCAGTCCGACGAACAGGTGCACCAAGCCACTGGCGACGTCCAGAGCAAGCTTATGCGGCTTTCGGCTCCAGCGCAGCTGGCGGCGGTGTTGAGGGCGCGTTGATCCGCCCCGGCGGTTCGCGCGGCACGCGTATGGTGTTGACCCGCCCGTTCCGTTCGGGCGGTGGTTTTGCGCGACGAATGGAGAGGTGAACATGCACGGTGTACGCGCGGTGACGGCTCTGGCGGCGGCGGTGATCGCCGCGTGGCCCGCAGGCGCTCACGACGCCTGGATTGTCGTTGATGGGTTCGTGGCGGAGGAGGCTGAGCCGGCCGTGCTGCGCTTCAGTCTCGGTCACGACGGCGAGAGCGAGCCCTGGACCGCCACGCCGCATCGCATCGCCAGTTTTCGCAGCCTTGGACCGGACGGCCTCCTGGACCATCAGGCCGCGATCGACCCGGACGGGCCGAAGGAGGCCGTAACGATCACGCTCCCGCCTGGCGACCATGTCGTGGCGCTCGACTCCTACCGCGCCTTGATCGAACTCGATGCGAAGCGCTTCAACCGGTATGTCGCCAAGGAAGGCATCACGCCGATCTCCCGCCATCGGGCCGACACGGGCGCGACGAAGGCCCCCGGAACGGAAGCGTATGCGCGTCATATGAAGGCGCTGGTGCGCCGTGGCGCGCCGGAGGCGACGTCCACGCCCGTCACCCGCCCGGTGGGCCAAGCGTTGGAGATTGTCCCCTTGGCCAACCCGTACGCGCTCCAGGCCGGCGATCCGTTTCCGCTTGCGCTTTACCACCACGGCCGGCCGGTGGAGGGGGCGACGTTGCGGCTCAACGAGATCGGCGCTGCGGAGGCTGCTGCTAAAGCGAAGACCGACGCCGCGGGACAGGCCGAATTCCCCCGACCGGCCTCCGGCGCCTGGTATGTCCACGTGGTGTGGGCGGAAGCGGCGCCCGACATCCCGGGCGATGCGGACTACGCGACGGGATTTGCCAGCCTCAGTTTTGGCTTTCCCGAGGAGTGAGCCGCTGCTGCGGACGGGTCGCCTGACCATGGGGCCAGCCGAAGCGTCTCGCGTTACTCCACCGGCCGGTCCGGCAGATCTCGGATCGTCACGGCGCCCTCGCGGGGCGACCGGCGCGCGCGCAGCTCCTGCCGCTCGAGCTTGAGCGTGTAGTCCCGAACAAGCTCGATGGCATGGGGCGGCAGACGGCCGGAGTCCGCGGACGCCGTGCTCTGCGCAAGCTGGGCGATCCACGTCGTTGCGGCCGCGTCGCCGAAAAAGGCGGTTCCTGAAGCCAGAGCCCGCGCGGGCCCTGTGGTGTCGCCGCCGGACAGATCGACGATCGTCGGATCATACTGCTCCAGTCGAAGCGGTTGATCCGCGTCCAGCAGTTCCGTCGCCGCAGGGTCGGCATACGCCAACAAATGCTGGCGCAGATCACGCTCGAAGTCTGGGAAGAGCGGCGCCGCCTCGCCGTAAATCGTCGAGACGCGCACGGCCCCGTTTCCGGCGCGAACGCCGCGCAGGGAGTTCACGAAATCATTCCCGGACTCGTCGAGTTGCGCCGCGAGGTTGGCCCCCGTGAAGGACGTCCCCAGCAGTTTTGGCCCGCCGACAACGCCGTGGAAAAAGCCGTAAATCGCGGACGGTTGCCGCCAATGGCGATAAACGATCTCTATGCGGATGTCCCGAAGGCTGAGGCGGGCGCCCTGGATCGTCACGATTTTGGCGTCATACAAGCGATCGCCCCCGGAGCCGACGCGCATGTCATACGGCGACGCGACCGGGTAGCGTTTCGCGATTTGTTCCACGAGCGCCACGTTGTGCAGGTTGAACCAGAAGGCCATTTGGTCGAGCCATCCGAACGCCGACAGCGGCCGCTGGCTGGGCAACGCCTCCAGCGATTGACGCGCGTCCGTCCACGCCGCCGCGTCAGTGGGCGAAAACAACTCAAAAGGTATCCGGCTGCCTTCAAGGCGATAGTCGCTCGCGTGCCCCCGTCGGATGCGCGATCCCGTCTGGGTCCCCGGGAGCGCCGGGGCAATGCGGTCTGACGGACCAAGGTCGATCACATGCGCGGCGTACACGTCATCGAGCAACGAAAACGTCAGGCGCTGCTGTGGTTCGTCGGCCGCCGCCGCGAACTGTTGAAACGGCGACGGCGTCGCGTCGAAGTAGTCCTGCGGAAGAGGCGCGGGCGACCGATACGCCTCGAAATCGGTCGCGCAGCCGCTGGCGCTCACGGCAAACGCGCCGCTTGACGCCGCCAGCAACGCCTGACGCCGCGTCAGACCGTTCTCCATGAGCGCCCCCCCTTGACGTTTAACGCCGACGCGGCGGCGCGCGGTCCAGGCCGCCCGCAAGGTTGTTGCAATCATGTGACATCGGGTCCCGTTCGCGCAGCCTGCGACATTGCGCGAACCCTATAAGCGGCGTCCCGCCTTGCTCCGCAAAATGATATAACGTAACACGCGCGTCGAAGCGAACCGACGTGGGTTCGCGCCGTTTCACGCGTTTCTCCGCCACGCGTTTGGGCGAAAGCCTCGGCGGCAGAAGTGATCGTGCAGACGGCGCACCCCTCGTCGGGAACACAAACCAATTGCCATGGACGCTCCTGTGATCGTCATGGCCGGGGGACCAGTCACATGACGATGAAAAAGGCGGCCTTTCTTTCCGCTTCCGTGGCGGCGATCGCCTACGCCCAAGCGGCGCACGCCCAACCTATTTTTGAGGAGCCTGACGATATCGGCGACGTGATCATCGTCACCGCGTCGCCCTTCAACCTGTCGGTCGACGAAACCATCATCGGCACCTCGGTCGTGGGCTCCGAAGAGCTGGCGCGGAATTTCCAAAACACGATCGCGGAGACCATCTCACGCGAGCCCGGCATCTCCAGCACCTTTTTCGGCCCCGCCGCCAGCCGTCCGATCATTCGCGGTCTCGGGGATGATCGCATTCGGGTGCTCGACAACGGCATCGGCGCGATCGACGCGAGCGTCGCGAGCCCGGACCACGCGGTGGCGATCGATCCCGCCTCCGCCGACCAAGTCGAAATCGTCCGCGGCCCGGCCACGCTGCTGTACGGCTCGTCCGCGGCCGGCGGCGTGGTGAACGTCATCTCCGGCAAGATCCCGACGGCGGTCCCGGAAGATGGGTTTGATGCGTCCGCGACGTTCGGCGTGTCCACCGCCGATGACGGCTTCGACGGCGCCGGCGCCTTCAATTTTGAACTTGGCGAGTTCGGCGGCGGTTCGTTCGTCCTCCACGGCGACGGCTTCTATCGCGAAGCTGAGGATTACGACATTCCGGGCTTTGCGGAATCCGCCGTGCTTCGTGCGGATGAAGCCGCCGAAGCGGCCGAAAACCCCGGCGGCGAGGAAGGCGAAGAGGACGAGGAGGAGGCCTTCGGCGTCCTTCCGAATTCGTTCTTCGAAACCAGCGGCGCGTCCGGCGGCCTCTCCTGGGTGGGCGAGCGCGGCTATTTCGGCGTGTCCGGCACGGTGATCGACAGCGAGTACGGTCTCGCCGGCGGGAAGAAGAAAGAAGAGGAAGAAGAGGGCGAGGGCCTCGGCGAAGAGGAGGAGGAGGAAGAGGGCGACGCCTTCATCGATCTCCAGCAACGCCGCATCGACCTCGCGGGCGAGTATCAGTTCGACGGCTGGCTTGAACTGGCGAAGTTCCGCCTCGGCTACGCCGACTATGAGCACACCGAGTTTGAGGCCCCCGGCGAACCGGGCACCGTCTTCGCGAATGAAGGGTGGGAAGGCCGGCTCGAATTGGTCAACCGGCAGGGCGACTTCCTCGGCGGTCAGATGCGCGGCGCGCAGGGCGTCCAGTTCCGTCTGTCGGACTTCTCCGCCATCGGCGAGGAAGCCTTCATCCCGCCGACCGACACCACCCAAGTCGGCGTGTTCGCGTTGCGTGAGTATTCAACGGGTCCGTGGCGCATTGACCTCGGCGGGCGCTACGAGAACACGGAGCACGAGAACACCATTGTCGGCGTGACCCGCGACTTCAACAGCTTCTCCGTGTCGGGCGGGGTTGGCCGCGACGTGACCGAAGAAGTGTTCGTCGGCGTGAACGGGTTCCGCACGGAGCGGGCGCCGTCTCCGACTGAGCTCTTCGCGGATGGGCCGCACTTGGCGACCAACGCCTTCGAAATCGGCGACAGCGAACTCGACGAAGAAATCGGCACCGGTCTGGAGGGCGTGGTTCGCTTCACGAACGAACGTCTCCGTCTGGCGTTCAACGGCTTCTACACGTCCTACGAGGACTTCATCATCCTCGACGAAACCGGCGAAGTCGAAGATGGGCTTCCGGTCTTTGTGTTCGTCGCCGATGATGTCGACTTCCGCGGCTTTGAAGCGGAGGCGCAAGCCGAGCTGCTGCGGGCGAGCGCCTTCCATATCCACGGCGACGTGGGCGTCGACTACGTTCGCGCGACGCGCGACGGCGGCCTGGACGATGACCTGCCGCGCATTCCGCCGCTTTCCGCGGTTGTGGGACTGGAGGCGCGCCACGAATACGGTGACTTGCGCTTTGAGGTCGAAGCGGTCGCGGAGCAAGACAACGTCGCGGAGTTTGAGTTGCCGACCGACGGCTATGAGTTGCTCAACCTGTACGCCACCTATCGGCCGTTTGGCGCCGACAGTCGGGTGGCGCTGCGGGTGGCGGCCACGAACCTGTCCGACCAGGACGCGCGCGTGCACGCGTCGTTCCGGAAGGACACCGTGCCGCTGCGCGGACGCAATGTCCGCTTTGCGATTTCGGCCGAATTCTAGGACGACCATAGGGGCGGCGCTTGGTCAAAGCGCCGCCTTTCTCCGTCCGCTCCGCCATCCACGGACGGTCGGATCCTAGGGCGAGCGGACCTTCGCGATCAGCGTCTCGGCGTCGCCATTCGGCGCAAGATCTGGCCAGACGTCCAAGGCCTGGTTCGCCGCGGTGCGCGCGTCATCATGTCGTCCCCGCATGACGTACCGACGGATGTGCTCCAAAACGTCGTCACGGCAGCTTTCATCCAGACGCCCCGTGGTGTTCACGCCCGTCTTTGTTGAGATTTCGATGGATGCGATTTCGCGATCCACGGCGCCGAAGCTGTATTTGTAGGGCTCGTCTCCGAGCGTGAAGTCGTAGCGGGTCAGGCCGTTCGCGATTGACCACCGGATGCAATGCGCCTGCAGCATGAGGCCCACGGCAAGATCGTGAACGGTGTCGTCGCGCGCGCCGACGTGAAACAGCGCCTGTCGCTTCACCGGATCAACATAGTTCGCCTGCGCGGCCACTGGTTTGCCGTCGCGCCACAAGATGGCCAAGTGAACCATGCCCGAGGCGAGGCCAATCATCACGACATCTCTGAATTGCCGGGCGAGCTTGGTGGCGCGCTTCTGTCCCTTCTTCGCGACATATTGCAAAAACCACAGCTCGGAGAGGATGGTCACGTCTTGCTTATAGGTTTCCGGGCGTGATCGCGTGACGCGAAGATTGGGGTCGGCATCCAGTTGCCGGAGCAGACGGCGTAATTTTTGCCGCCTGTTGGCGCTCAAATCTCCGAGATAGTCGGCGAAACTCTCGGGAAGGTCGATGTAGGGACAAATCAGATTGTTGGTTTCGCCATCGTTGATTTTGCGTTCCGAGTGCTGTGCGTCAAAAGCATCGCACGGAAATGCGCTCGTGAACGCCTCCAAGCGCTCAGGTGGGCCGCTAAAGAAGCTGAGGACAAGCCGCCCAAACGCCATCCGCGATACGTCGCGCGCGAACGCGCCGCAGACGTCCGCCTCGGATCCGGGGTCGCAGAGGATCCCCGTGTAGTCGGCGTCGAACACGTGGCCGAGCATTTCCAAGACATTATACAGGCGCTTTGTTTCTTTATTCCATCGCGTTGTGATGAGAAGAGGCAGAATGCCGAGGCAGCGTTGATCATCCGACCAGGCGGTCACAATGCGAAACTTACCGGTCGCTCTCATCGCGATGGCGCTTATGAAGCGCGATGACAAATAGATACTGGCGTAGGGGTCCTTTTTATACAGTTCATCCCACGCGAGTTCGATTTCAAGAACGCGCTCGGCGGTGTCAATGACCTCGATATGCATGTGACTGACTTAAGGCCGCTTCATTATTGGAAGATGGCGTATGGCGCGTGCGGACCGATAGTCTCCCGCTCCATCGGTTCTAGCCCAGAAGCGGCGTCATGGGAGTCGCGTTTGGACGCCGCGGCTTGAGAGTGACGGCGTGATTTCCAGGCGCTCGGCGGCGACCAATCCCCGTCGTTCACCGCGTTGTGTCCGATCGATGCGCGGTGAGCTCGGCCTCGATGGTCCTACGCCATTGCGGTGGTCTGCTCGGAAGTGAGCGTGTTGACCCTGCGACGCAGGATACTGGGATTCCCTTGAAATCAATGGTGGAGATAGAAAAACGGGAATCGAACCGGAAATCAGCCATCGAAGTGATGACTGAATGGTCGGATTTCCTCGAAGAAAACACTCATACATTCCAATACCATAAGCGCCGGAAGATGAGCCGATGAGTGCGGAGGGGACAAAGCATGTTTTTGATCCGCCTACGATTGAATTTCAGCGGGCTGCAGAATTGCCAGAGCAGGGAAGTGAACGGCCTCGTCCATTCTCGGTGTGGCTGACACCAAGACAGCGGTCAGACCTCGAAGCTCTGGCAGGCGAGATGCCGCTGGGGGCCTATATCAAAGCCAGGGCGTTGGGGGATGGCGTTTCCTTTCATCGCAGGCGCACCTATCGCCCCGTGGAGGACAAGCAGGCGCTTGCCCGGGCTTTGGCTCTGCTGGGTCGCTCTCGCTTGTCGAGCAATCTTAATCAGCTGGCCAAGGCGGCGCATCTCGGCACGCTTCCAGTGAGCAAAGACACGCACCACCGTCTGAATGCCGCCTGCACCGAAGTGCATGAGCTGCGCAGCTTGCTCCTCCATGCTCTTGGCGTGAAGGAAGGCGGGAGCGCATGATCCTTAAAGCGTCAGCACGGGGCGGGGGACAGGATTTGGCGGCTCATCTCCTGCGCATGGATGAGAACGACCATGTCGAAATTCATTCCGTTGATGGGTTCGCGTCAGACGACCTGCGCAATGCTCTGAACGAAGCCTACGCGGTGAGCCGGGCTACCCGATGCCGGAAATACCTCTTCTCGCTGAGCCTGAATCCTCCCGCGGACCAAAGCGTTCCCATTGAGACGTTTGAGGATGCGGTTGCGCGGATCGAGAAAAAGTTGGGCTTAGAAGGGCAACCCCGCATCATTGTGTTCCATGAGAAAGAAGCCAGGCGCCACGCTCACGCTGTGTGGTCCAGGATCGACACGGATCGCATGACGGCACGCGACTTGCCGTTCTTCAAGCGAAAGCTGAACGCAATCGCTCGCGACCTGTTCATCGAAAACGGCTGGCAAATGCCACACGGTTTCACCAATCGTGAGCCACCCTCGCTGAATTGGTCCATGTTGAACTATGGGACCAAGGAGAGACG
>CAZGLY010000021.1:0-57337 GCA_964526675.1 uncultured Caulobacterales bacterium | reverse complement strand
ATGGCGATGGCATGGCAAGCCCCGCCGGGAGCAAGACCGAATAGGGACGGCGCGTCACGGACCTCGGTTCGCGACAGACGCGTCTGCGCGTCAGCCGTCCGGGTGGGTCGCGAGAGGCGCGCCGCAAGGCGCGTCCCAGAGGAATGATCGCCGCCCGCGCCGCTGTGTCGGAGATCCGGCGTCAGGCGTGGGACACAGAACCCGGCTTACAGACCGCCTGACCAGCTGGGCGCGCCGGAGCCCCTGAGGCGCACGGCGAGCATGATGCGACGGCCCGCCAGGCTGACGGTGGCGTCGGCATTGGGTAGAACGGCGCAGAATCGATCGTATGGGGACGGCGATGAACAGTCGATCATTGCACGGTGTTTCCGTGATCTTCGCGGCCCTGGCGTGCGCGTGCGCGCAAGTGAAGCCGACGAGCGTGTTCATGGACGTGGCGCCGCGGGTCCAAGTGACCGAGGCCGGCGAGGAAGTCGGCGGCGGCTTGCTCGGCTATCGCTACGGCTATTTCTGCGGCCAAGGCAATCCGTCCTGGCTGACGAAGTATGACAAAGAGACCCAGCGAAACGAACGGCTGGTTCGCCTGAAAGCCCTCACCCCCCGAGACGCGATCGACGCGAGCTGCCGCTTGCACGACGTCTGCTACGAAACCCTCGGCCACGACACGCCTGCGTGCGACGTCGCGTTCCAGATGACGCTGGGACACATCAATTTTCCGAGCACGGACATCGGGAAAAAGTGCTGGAATCTCGCCTTCGAAATCCAAAGCGGCATGGGCTTTAAGCGCCGCGACCGGAACTTTGGCTTGGTTCAAGGCGCGGATTGGATTCCCGGCATGAAGGCGGTGAACACCTCCTTCGCCCAGCTGACGTCGTCGGTGGGGTTCTCCACCGTCGCGACGCAGACCTATCCGCGCTTGGCGATGTATGGCTACCCATCGTTTGAAGAAGAAGGGCAGTGCCGCGCGGACAATGAGTCGACGCTCGCGTCCTTCTTTACGAAGTCGGCGGCCTGGTATCAGGAAAACGGCCTGCAGGACGGCGACTACAAAATCACCATCCCAATGCGCGGCATGGTCCTTGAGGAAGGCCGCACGGCCGACGGGTTGTACGTGAACTTCCAGCCCATGACGTCAGACTGGAACTAGGCGGCCCCGCGCCCCCGCCGCCGCGTTTCTGACGCCCGCCATCCGTCGCCCAAAGGTCCGGCGTGCGCCGGGCGCACGGCCGCGCCGTTCCGCCGGCGTGCGGCTGCGCGCGTGCGCGTCGCGGGCCGACGCCCAGCGGATCCCACGCCATCCCACACGCCGTCGCCGTCAGCGCCCATCTTTCCGCCCTGGAGTTGGAACAAACTGCGAATATTCGCGAATGTTCGAGGGGTGTTCCCCATCGTTTGCAAGCGCGGGGGCGTCATTCGCGTCGTGTGGGCAAGAATTGGCGTTGCAGACCACAAATTCCCATGTTAACCCATGTTTAACATCGCAAAGGTGCGCCGCAAGGCGAATCGCCAGGGTCTTCAGCGCGCACTCTGGGGGCGCTGGGAGTGGGCGGCTGGCTATGTTTCTCGGGACTCACGTCAACGGCCTCGACGCCAAGGGACGGGTCTCCGCGCCGGCGGAGTTCCGCAGCGTCGTGCGCGCGGAGGGCCTGGAAGGGGTGTATTGTTGGCCGTCCATTGACGGCGGGTGCTTAGAGGGCTGTGGGGCGCGATTGATGAGCCGGTTTCAGGACATGTTGGACCGCATGGACGCCTATGACCCGGTCCGGGAGGATTTTGCGCTGGCGGTGTTGGGGCGCGCGCGTCTTCTGTCCTTTGACGCCACCGGGCGGATCACCGTGCCGAAGGCGTTTGTCGAGGAGGCCGGCCTGTCGGATCGCGCGGCCTTTGTCGGGTTGGGCGACCGGTTTCAGGTGTGGGAGCCCTCTCGGCACGCGGCTCAAACCGAGGCCGCGCGAACCCGCTTGCGGGACAAGAAGGATCGGGTCAAACCGCCGCGAGCGAACCCTGGCGACGGGGGGGAGAGCCCATGACCAGCCGCCACATTCCGGTCATGCTCGAGGAGGCGCTGGAGGCGCTGAGCCCCCGCGATGGCGGCGTCTATCTGGACGCGACCTTCGGCGCGGGCGGCTATTCCCGCGCCATCCTGGCCGAGGCGGCGGGAGTCGTCATCGCCCTTGATCAAGACCCTCGCGTGCAGTCGCTCGCCGAGGCGGTGCGCGGCGCCCATGGCGGGCGTTTGGCGTTTGCGTTGGCGCGCTTTTCCGAGATGGAGGCGGTCGCCCGACGCGCGGGGGCGTCGCAGGTGGACGGCGTCGTGATGGATGTCGGCGTGTCGTCGATGCAGCTTGATCACGCGCATCGCGGCTTCTCGTTTCGGGCCGACGGCCCTTTGGACATGCGCATGGGCGCGGCCGCTTTGTCGGCCGCCGACGCGATCGCCCGCTTGAGCGAGGCGGAGCTGGCGGAGGTGTTTCGCGTCTATGGCGAGGAGCGGCACGCGCGGCGTGCGGCGGCCGCCATTGTGAAAGCCCGCGGCGTTGAACCGATCGTGACGACCGGACAGCTGTCTGAGGTGGTGATGCGCGCGCTCGGCCCTCTGGGCGGTGGGGCGGATGGGCGCATCCACCCGGCCACGCGCGTGTTTCAAGCGCTGCGCGTTCTGGTCAATGACGAGCTGACGGAGCTGGCCGCCGGCGTCCTCGCCGCCCAGAGGCTGTTGGCCCCGGGCGGGCGCTTGGTGGTTGTGAGCTTCCATTCGTTGGAAGATCGAATTGTGAAGACGCTGATGCGCCGCCTGGCTGGGATCCAGGATCGCGGCTCGCGTCACGCGCCGGCTCTGGCGGAAGGGCCGCCGCCCGCTTTGCGCCTGGCCTTTTCCGGCGTGCGCGCGCCGAGCGAGGCGGAGGTCGCTGACAATCCGCGCGCGCGCTCGGCCAAGCTCCGCGCCGCGATCCGCACCGACGCCCCCGCGGACACGACGCTGACGGCCCAAGAATTCGTTCCGGCTGTAGCCGCCCAAGCGCAGTTTGCGGCGCCCGCGCGCCCGAACGTGGCCGCCCTGCATGAGCCCGCGCCCAACGGCGCGCCGTGGTGACTGGAGGGCGCGATGAGTCGGCTGCTCAACATCGCTACAGCTCTCCTGGTGCTGACGCTGGGCGTGCTGGTCTATCGGGCGAAGACGGAGGCCAAGCGCGATGAAGCGCGTTTGGAGGCGTTGCGCGTCGACGTCGCGGCCCAGGAGCGCGCCTTCAAGGTGCTTCAGGCGGAGATCGCCCATCTGGAAAACCCGGAGCGCCTGCGCCGCTTGGCGTTGCTGCACTTGGGCCTGACGCCGATCGACCCGTTGCGAGTGGTCACGCTCGACGAGGCGCCGCTGCTGCTCGCGTGGGGCCGCGACGCGTTTGACGCGCCCGCGAACGCCGACGGCGACCTGACATGGCGCGCGGGCTTGGCGCCGACGACCCCGTCGGATGGGCCGGGCGTCGTGAGCGACGAGCCGTCGCCATGAACGGGCCCGTGATCAAGAAACCGCGGGAGGGCTGGCGGCGACGCGACGCCGACGCCGCCCAGGACGCGCGTCCCCGTTGGCGGCCTCCCCAGGCGCTGCAAGAGGCTGTGCCGGAAGCGTCTGCGCCATCGGCCGCCGCGCCGCCGCGCCCCGCGACCGGAAAACCAATGCGGCCCCGGGCCGCGGCGGCTCCCGCAGGCGGCGCGGCGTTGCAGAGCGACGGTCGCGGCCGTTTCGCCGTGGTGGCGGTCGGGTTCGCCGTGATGTTCCTCGTTCTGGCAGGCCGCGCGGTCCATCTGGCGGGGGGACCAGCGGCCGAGGGGCCGTCTGTGATCCGGTCGGCGGCGGCGGTGGCGCGCGCCCCCGTCCCGCGCGGCGACATCCTCGACCGCCGGGGCGAGATCCTGGCCACCACGCTCGAGGCGTACTCGCTCTACGCCGATCCGAGCCAAGTCTGGGACCCCGCGCAAACGGCCGCGGCGCTCGCCCAGACGATCAGCGGCGTTGACGAAGCCGCCCTCGCGGAACGGCTGGCGGGCTCGGGTCGGTTTGTGTGGATCCGTCGTGGCATGAGCCCCCGCGCGCGCGAGGCGGTGCTGGCGCTGGGCCTGGCGGGGATCGACTTCCGCCGTGAGCCCAAACGGGTCTATCCGCGTGGACGGCTTGCGTCTCACGTGCTGGGCTTCACCGACATTGACGGCGTCGGTGCTGCAGGTGCGGAGCGCGCGTTCCATCAGGCGTTGGCCGTGGGCGAAGCCCAGCCGTTGAGTTTGGATCTGCGGGTGCAGTTTGCGCTTGAGGAAGTGCTGCGAGCCGACGTCGCCCGCTATGGCGCGGCCGGCGCGGTTGGGCTCGTGACGAACGTCAACACGGGCGAGATTCTGGCGCTGTCGTCCTTGCCGGACTTTGATCCCAACGCGCCCGCCCGCGCGCCGGAAACGGCGCGGTTCAACCGCGGCGTCGCCGGCGTGTATGAGCTGGGGTCGGTGTTTAAGGTGTTCACCTACGCTATGGCGTTGGATCGCGGCGTGATCGCCGCCAATGACGTTCTTGACGCCCGCACGCCCGTGGTCGCCGGAACAGTTGCGGTGCGCGACAAAGCGCCTCCGCCGCGCGACTTGACGGTGCGCGAGGCCTTTATCCGCTCCTCGAACGTCGCCGCTGCGCGCTTGGGTGTGGCCACGCCGGCCGGCGCGATGACCCGCTATTGGGAGGACTTTGGCCTCTTGTCGCCTGCGCCGCTTGAGCTCGCGGGCGCGGCGTCGCCGTTGACGCCCACACGCTGGGACGATCCCGCGCGCGCGACCATCGCGTTTGGCCACGGGCTGGCGGTGAGCCCTGTGGCCTTCGCCGCCGCGTTTGGCGCAGCGGTGAACGGCGGCGTGTATCTCAGCCCCAGCCTCACGCCCGCCCAAGCGCGCCGCCTCGCCCCGCGTCGGGTCATCGCGCCGGAAACCAGCGCCGTGATGACCAGTTTGCTGCGGGAGGCGGTGCTGCACGGGACGGGCCGGCGAGCCGATGCGGCGGGCTTCGAGGTCGGCGGCAAAACCGGCACCGCCGAGCAGGCCGTCGCGGGCGGGTATGATGAAGATCAGGTCATCGCCAGCTTCGCGGCGGTGTTCCCCGCCGACGCGCCGCGCTATGCGGTGGTGGTCATGTTCGATCGTCCAGCAACCACGGGCGGGCCCAGCCCTGCCGGCGCGGTCAGCGCGGCGACCACCGCCGCGCCGACGGCGGGCCGCGTGGTCCAACGGGTCGCGCCGCTGTTGGGCGTGCCCGCGCGCCGTGATCCGCAAGCGGTGGCGGCCGTTCGCGCGCGGCTGGCCGCTCGATTGGAGGGGGGGCAGGCCCCGTGAAACTGTCTCAGCTGTTGGCCGGTTTGGACGCCGCGTTGGTGGGCGACGCCGATCCAGACATTGTCGGCGCCACGGCCGACAGTCGGCGCGTCCGTCCGGACGTTGTGTTCGCCGCGCTCAAGGGATTGAAGGCGGACGGCGCCGATTTCGTTCCTCAAGCGATCGCGGCCGGCGCGGCGGCGGTGCTGGGCGATGAGGCGTTCGACCCGGCGCGCGCCGCGCCGCTTCCCGTTGTTCGCGCGCGGGACCCGCGGGCGGTCTTGGCGCGCATCGCCGCGCGACTGCACCCTGGACAGCCGACGGTGGTCGTGGGCGTCACCGGGACCAACGGCAAAACCTCGACAGTGGATTTTCTCCGCCAGATCTGGGCGGCGGCGGGACATGAAGCCGCGAGTTTAGGAACACTGGGCGTCACGCGGGGCGATGGGGCGTTCGAAGATCTGGGCCACACCACGCCGGACCCCGTGGCGGTGCACGAGACGTTGGATGCGTTGGCGCATGACGGCGTGACCCATCTGGCGATGGAGGCGTCGAGCCACGGCTTGCATCAACGACGACTGGAGGCGGTGCGGTTTGCGGCGGTGGGATTCACCAATCTCACGCAGGATCATTTGGACTATCACCCCACGCTCGAAGACTATTTCGCCGCCAAGCTGCGTTTGTTTACGGAGTTGGCGCCCTCCGACGCCGCGGCGGTGATCAACGCCGACGGCCCCTTTGGCGAGCGTGTGCTCGGGGCCTGCCGCACGCGCGGTTTACGCGCCGTGAGCGTGGGCTGGCGCGGGGACGACGTGAGGCTGCGGGAGCTGATGCCGCGCCCCGCCGGCCAACGCTTGGACCTGATCGTTGCGGGCCGCGAGCACGCCGTGGAACTGCCCTTGGCCGGGGAGTTCCAAGCGCTCAACGCAATCCAGGCGCTTGGGCTGGCGTTGGCCACGGGGGTGGACGCGCCCGCGGCGGTGGCCGCGCTGACGCGCTTAGCCGGCGTGCGCGGGCGGATGGAGCATGTCGGGTCGACCCTAGACGGCGCGCCCGTGTTTGTGGACTACGCGCACACGCCGGACGGCTTGGATCAGCTGCTGCGCGCGCTGCGGCCCCACACCCGTGGCAAGGTCACGGTGGTCTTTGGGTGCGGCGGGGATCGCGATCCCGGCAAGCGCCCGCTCATGGGCGCGGTGGCGGCGCGCTTGGCGGACCGCGTGGTGGTGACGGACGATAATCCGCGGTCGGAGGACCCCGCCGCCATACGCCAAGCGGTTCTCGCGGGCGCGGCGAACGCGCGCGAAGTCGCGGATCGGGCCGAGGCAATCGCCATGGCGGCGGCCGATTTGGCGGAGGGAGATTCCCTTGTCATCGCGGGCAAAGGCCACGAGACAGGCCAGATCGTGGGCGACCAGACCATCCCCTTTGACGACGCCGTGGAGGCCCGCCGCGTCCTGACCGGCTTGGCGGAGGCCGCCGCGACGTCGAGCGGTTTCGACCAGGACGGCCTTGCAAGCGCGCCGCCGACAGGACACAAACCGCGTCCCTGATGGCGCGATGAATCACGGATGACCCCCATGCATGAGCAAGGCGGCGATGTGCTTTGGACCTCCGCGGAAGCCGCTGCGGCGACCGGCGGACGCGCGGTCGGGCGCTGGATCGTCAACGGCGTGGCCATCGACAGCCGGGAGCTCGCGCCGGGCGACCTGTTTGTGGCCCTGAAAGACAAGCGCGACGGGCATGAGTTCGTGGCGGACGCCTATGGCGCGGGCGCGGCGGCCGCGTTGGTCGAACGCCGTCATGAGGAAGGCCCGGCGCTCGTGGTGTCCAACACGCTCGACGCGCTGCGCGGTCTCGCTGCCGCGGCGCGGGACCGGTGTCCGGCTCGACGCGTCGCGGTCACGGGCTCGGTGGGCAAAACCGGCGTCAAGGAAGCGATCCGCGCGATCTTCCAAGCCGCGGGACGCGCGCATGCGTCGATCCGCTCATTCAACAATCACTGGGGCGCGCCATTGTCCTTGGCGCGCATGCCGCGCGCCAGCGACCGCGCGGTGTTTGAGCTCGGCATGAGCGCTCCTGATGAGATCCGCCCGCTGTCACACTTGGTGCGGCCCCATGTGGCCATCATCACCAAAATTGCGCCGGCGCACTTGGAGCAGCTGGGCTCGCTGGAGGCGATCGCGGACGCTAAGGCCGAGATCTTCGAGGGGCTTGAGCCATGGGGCGCGGCGGTGATCCCCGGCGATGACGCGTTTGCCGAACGATTGGGCGAACGCGCGGGGGCGGCCGGCGCGGGGTGGCTGACTCGGTTCGGGACGGACTCCCAGGCGGAAGCCCGCCTCACCGCGTATGAGGTCGATGATCATGGCGGGCGCGGGGAGGCGGTGATCTTCGGCCGTCCGGTGTCGTTTCGCGTCCAAGCCAGCGGGGCGCACTGGGGATTGAACGCGACCGCCGCGTTGGCCGCAGCGTATCTGGCGGACGTGCCGGTCGAGCTGGCCGCCGAAGCGTTGTCCGCGGCGCCGGCCCTGGCGGGCCGGGGCGAGATCTTCACGGCCCCGGTTGAAGGCGGCGTCGCAACGGTCATTGACGATGCCTACAACGCCAATCCCGCGTCGATGGCCGCCGCGATTGCGGCGCTTGGCGCGCGCAGCGTCGGCGCCGGCGGGCGGCGCGTGGCGGTGCTCGGGGAAATGCGCGAACTGGGCGCGGAGAGCGCGGCGCTTCACAAAGAAATGGCCCAAGACCTCGAAGCCGCCAAAATCGACTCGGTATTGGTGGTTGGCGAGGCGGCGCGACCCCTTTACGACACGGTTCCTGAGAGTCGCCGTCTCGGCTTCGCGAGCGATGTAGACGCGGCGATTCCCACCGTCCTCGCCGCGTTGCGCCCTGGCGACGCCGTGCTCATCAAAGGCTCCAACGCCATGCGGATGGCCGCCATGGTGACGGCGCTTAAAGGAAATACAGCGTAAGCGTGGCCGCTCCCAGGGCCGCTTCCGGGGGACGCGGCCGCGGGGAGACGCGCCATGTTGTACGAATTGCATCGCTTTGCCGGCGAATTTCAGCCGTTCAACCTGTTCAGCTACACAACCTTGCGCACAGGCGGGGCATTGCTGACCGCGTTGTTCTTGTCTCTGTTTTTCGGGGCGGGCTTCATCCGCTGGTTGCGCCGCAGCCAAGGCAAGGGCCAGCCGATCCGCCAGGATGGGCCGGAGAGGCATTTGCTGGAAAAGAAAGGCACGCCCACGATGGGCGGTTTGCTGATCCTGCTGATGCTGTTGATATCGACGTTGCTGTGGGCGGATTTGACCAACGCCTACATCTGGGTGGTGCTGTTTGTGACCGCCGGCTTTGGTCTTCTGGGCTTTTTGGACGACTACGCCAAAGTCACCAAACAGTCGCATGCGGGTCTGTCCGGGCGGCTGCGCCTTGGCGTTGAGTTTCTTGTGGGCGGCCTAGCCGCCTTCGCGTGCGCCCAGATCGCGATGGGCTCCGGCGGCATGGAGCCTGCGCGCGCGACGGGTTTGGCGCTGCCGTTTTTCAAAGAGCTGTTTATCCCATTGACGATTTTTGGCTTCATCGCCTTCGGCGCGTTCATCATTGCGGGTTTCGGCAACGCGGTGAACCTGACCGACGGGCTCGACGGTTTGGCCATCGTGCCGGTGATGATCGCCGGCGCGACGTTCGGCTTCATCGCGTACGTGTCGGGATCGCCGCGCTACGCGGAGTACCTGTTCCTCACCCCGACCCTCGGCACGGCGGAACTCGCGGTGTTCATGGGCGCCTTGATCGGGTCCGGCCTCGGCTTTCTGTGGTTCAACGCCCCGCCGGCGAGCGTGTTTATGGGCGACACGGGCTCGTTGTCGCTTGGCGGCGCTCTGGGAGCGACGGCTGTGGCGGTCAAGCACGAGCTGGTGCTGATACTCGTCGGCGGGCTGTTTGTGCTGGAGACGGTGTCGGTGATGATCCAGGTCGCCGTGTTCAAGTTGACCGGCAAGCGCGTGTTCCTCATGGCGCCGATCCATCACCACTTCGAAAAAATGGGATGGCGTGAACCAACCATTGTCGTGCGGTTCTGGATTATTGCGGTCGTGCTCGGGATTCTGGGCGTGGCGACCCTCAAACTGCGCTAGCACGACGTGGCGGAAAGACGCCGGGCGATGTCCCAAAGCGCGAGGCGAAAGTGTGCGTGAGGTGATGGATTGATCCCCGTCGGGGCTTACCAACAGCGCCAGGTTCTCGTCCTTGGCCTCGGCGCGTCAGGGCTTGCCGCGGTGCGGGCGCTGCGCGCCGGCGGGGCGCATGTGGCCGCCTGGGATGACAGGGAGCCTGCGTGCGACGCGGCTGCGGCGGAAGGGGCGGTCATCACCGCCCCGGACGACGTCGAGTGGGCGCGTATGGCGGCCCTGATCGCGTCGCCCGGCGTGCCTTTGCGTTTGCCCGAACCGCATCCGGTCGTGCGCGCCGCCGAGCGAGCGGGCGTTGCGATCATCGGCGACATCGAGCTGTTCGCGATGGCCTTGGCGGCGGCGCCGCCCGACGCCCGCCCTATGGTGATCGGCGTCACCGGGACCAACGGCAAGTCGACCACGACCGCGTTGATTGGCCATATCGCGGCTCAATGTGGCCGCGACGCTCAAGTCGGCGGCAACATCGGCCGGCCAGCGCTTGATCTTGAACCGTTTCACGCGGGCGCGGTCTACGTCTTGGAGCTGTCGTCATTTCAGCTGGACCTGACCCACAGCCTGCGGCCGGACGTGGCGGTTTGGCTGAATTTGACCCCAGATCACCTGGACCGCCATGGCGACATGGAGCGCTACGCGGCCGCCAAGCGGCGGATCTTCGCCCAACAGGGCCCTGCCCAAACGGCCGTGATCGGTGTGGACGACGCGCCCTCCCACGCCCTCGCCGCGGACATGACCGCGGACGCGGACGGCCCCGACGTCACGCCGGTGTCGGCCGGCAGCGCGCTCTCCTTAGGCGTCCACGCCGTGGGCGGCGTTGTCTTCGACGCCCTGGACGGCCGGGTGGAGGAAGTGGCCGATCTGCGCGGCGCCCGCGCGCTCACGGGCCGTCACAACTGGCAAAACGCGGCGGCGGCCTATGCCGCGTGTCGGCGCATCGGCTTGGATTCGCGGCGCACCGCAGCGGCGCTCTTGGACTTTCCGGGTCTGCCGCATCGGCTGGAGGAGGTGGCCCGCGCGGGGCGCGTGCGCTTCATCAACGACTCAAAAGCCACCAACACCGACGCCGCGCGCCAGGCTCTCGCCGCCTATGAAACCGTGTTCTGGATCGCCGGCGGGCGGGCCAAGGGCGAGGCGTTCACCGATCTCGCTCCGCTGATGGCGCGCGTCGACAAGGCGTACTTCATCGGCGAAGCCGCCGAACAGCTCGGCGCGGCCCTCGGCGGGCGCGTCGCGTTTGAGATCACCCGCACCTTAGAGGCCGCGGTGGAGCGCGCCGCGCGCGCCGCCGCCGCCAGCGATGGGCGCGACCCGGTGGTGCTGTTGTCGCCGGCGTGCGCGTCGTTTGATCAGTTCGCCAGCTTCGCCGCCCGCGGGGACGCGTTTCGCGTTTTGGCCGAGCGCCACGCGGCGGCGATCCGCGAGGATGCGCCGTCGTGATGGGACAGGCCTCCTCGACCTGGGCCCAGCCCGACGAGGACCCGTCGCAGCGGCGGTTGGCGCTGCGCCGTCATCGCGGCCTGCGGGCGCAGCGCCGCGCGGCGTTTCTGGGCGCCTGGTGGCGGGGGCTCGATCGGCCGGTCCTCGGCGCCGTTGTC
Source organism: uncultured Caulobacterales bacterium (assembly GCA_964526675.1). GTDB lineage: Bacteria > Pseudomonadota > Alphaproteobacteria > Caulobacterales > Maricaulaceae > CAZADA01. The sequence goes on along the minus strand of CAZGLY010000021.1, from coordinate 46,209 downwards.
ACGCTCTACGGCATGGGCGTCATGCTCGCCTTCGCGGCCAGCCCGGTCATCGCGGCCCGCTTGGGCGAGGCGGATCCTCATCATTTCGCGGTGCGCCATCTGGCGGCCGCGGTCCTTGGCGTGGCGGCGATGGTCGGCGTGTCCATGCTCGACCGCCGCGCGGCCCGGCGTCTGAGCGCGATGGTGTTGGCGATCGCCACGGCTGGGCTGGTCGCCACCTTGCTGGTGGGGCCCGAATTCAACGGCGCGCGGCGGTGGCTGAGCGCGGGTCCGTTGTCGGTGCAACCAGCCGAGTTCGTGAAACCCACAATGGTGGTCCTGGCGGCATGGTTGATCGCCGCGGAGCAGGCGCTGGCTGGACATCGCGATCGCCCCCCCGGGGGAGCCATCACTGTGTTGGCGGGCGCGGGGCTCGCCGCCCTGTTGCTGGCCCAGCCGGATGTGGGGCAGGCGGTGCTTCTGATTGCGGCGCTTGGGGTGACGTCGTTCCTCGCGGGCGCGCGTTTGCGTTGGCTTCTCGCTATGGGCGCGGCGGCTGCGGCCGTTGGGGTCGGGGCGTATCGCGTCTTTCCCCATGTGGCGCGGCGCGTCGACGACTTCATCGTGGGCGGCGGCGCGGCGACCTACCAAGCCGACCGTGCGCGCGCGGCGTTCGCGGAGGGCGGGTTGTTCGGCGTTGGGCCCGGCGAGGCCGAACGGGCTGCGCTCGTCCCGGACGTCCACGCCGACTACGTCCTCGCGCTCGCCGCTGAGGAGTATGGCGCGCTGGCCGTGGCGGCCATTGTCGCAGCCTTCGCGGTGATCGTTGTGCGCACCATGGCGCGCGTGGGCGCGACGGCGGATCGCGCGGCGCGCGCCGCGGCTGGCGGGTTGGCGGGGCTGATCGGCCTGCAGGCGTTCGTGAACGCGGCGGTGACGATGGATTTGGCGCCGCCGAAAGGCATGACTTTACCTTTCATTTCCTATGGTGGGTCCTCATTGCTGGCGTCTGGACTGGCGGCGGGCCTGATGCTCGCGTTCAGCCGACGACGCGCGGATGTAGACACGGTGCGCAGCGTGGCGACAGGCGCTGCGGGGAAGGACGGAGACAAACCATGAGCGCGCGGCGGATCATTCTCGCAGCAGGCGGCACCGGTGGGCATATGTTTCCAGCCCAAGCGCTCGCGGAGGAGCTGGACAAGCGCGACTGGAAGGTCGCGTTGATCACCGATGACCGCGGCTTGCGGTTGGCGGGGCATTTCCCAGCCGATCCCATTGAAACGGTGAACGCCGCCAGCGTCAGTCCCCGCAACCCGTTGAAAGCGCTGGTCGGCGGCGTGCGCATCGCCAGCGGTGTCGCCGCCGCGCGGCGCATCACCAGCGAATTGGAGCCCGAAGCCGTGGTTGGGTTTGGCGGCTACCCGGCGTTTCCGGCGTTGGCCGCCGCCGGGCGCGCGCCGATCATCCTGCATGAGCAAAACGCGGTGCTGGGCCGGGTGAACCGTGTGTTCGCCAAGCGCGCGACGGCCATCGCGTCCGGGTTTAAGCGGCTGGAGCGCATGCCCGTCAGCTGCACGCATCGTTGGCGCATCACGGGCAACCCGGTGCGCCCGGCGATCCTCGCCGCACGCGACATTCCCTTTGACGTGCCGACCGATCACAGCCCCCTGCGCCTTCTTGTTCTGGGCGGCAGCTTGGGCGCGCGCATCTTGAGCGAGATCGTGCCGCGGGCGATCGCGCGCTTGCCCGAGGCCCTTAGGGCGCGGGTGCGCGTCTCCCAGCAGACGCGCGACGACTACACCGAACGCGCGCGCGCGACCTACGCGGAGGCGGGCGTTCAGGCGGAGTGCCGCCCGTTTTTCGACGACGTCGCCGACCGTCTCGCGGGCTGTCACATGTTCATTGGCCGCGCGGGGGCGTCGAGCGTCTCGGAACTCGCCGTCGTCGGCCGCCCGAGCATCCTGGTGCCGCTGGCGATCGCGATGGACGATCACCAAAGCCTCAACGCCCAAGCCCTGGTGGAGCCCGGCGCCGCGGACGTCATCGCCGAACCGGAGTTCGACGGCCAAAAGTTGGCGTCCATCCTCGAGCGGCGCTTGGCGAGCCCCCAGGACTTGGCGCGCCGCGCCGCCGCCGCGAAGGCCGCCGGGCGCGCCGACGCGACCACCGCGCTGGCGGATCTTGTGGAAAACGTTGTGGCGGGCGTGCCGGCCTAAGGCGCGTTGGACGCCGACGCGTCGCGCGGCTCATTGGCGCGGCTTGCGGCGCTCATTGTTTCGCGCAAAGACGACACCGTGAGGAAGAGGGGCCGTCCGAGCAGGTCCGCCACGCTCGTCGGCGCGTTGTTCTCCGCGTAGCACGGTCTGCGCTCCTCCGGCGTCGCCAGGTGACTGCAATACTTGTCCCGTGACAACGAAGTGACGGTGCCGCTGTATGTCCCTTTCCAGCTGCCGAACTTGAATTGATAGCCGCCGTAGATCTCGCTCATCATGTTGAGAGGCGCGTTGCAGCCGCCTTCAACTTTTGGGTAGCCGAACATCCCCACATCAATGGACTGCTCCATCACGTCCAGCGGGACCAACGCGGTCCCCAACACGCGGACGAGGGCGGCGTCCGTTCGGCCTTCCAGATCACGGTCAATGTTGTCGGAGACGCGGTGGTTGATAGCGAAACTGATTTCGCTGCCGAGATTGCGGCACGCGCCCTTTTCGGAGCGTGAGCCTCGATAATGCTTGTGAATGTCGGCAAGACCACTTGTCAGAAGACCGTCGCAATCGGTCGTCGCTGAGAAATAGGCGTAGCAGATGTCATGGATTTTACAGGCGAGATCAATACCATCGACTGGAATAGTACGACGAAGGAAGTCAATGCGTTCCTGCCCGGAGAGTTCGTGCTGCCCGGCCGGAAGACTTGGGCCGCAAAACCTCCCATAGGCGTAGAACACGCCGGGCTCCGGCCGAAAATACTCGCTCGTCAACACGCGTTTGCTGCAGCCGACGAGCGTCAGCGCACCCAGCAAAACGCCCCCGAGGCGTCGGATGGTGTCGGCCCCGGTTCGCATTGGCCCCACTCCGCAACACGCGGTTACGCTACCGCCATCGCGCGGCGCGCGCAATTTGGCGACGCCCGCCCCCCCGGCCAAGCGCAGGGCGTCGACGTTGGGGCGGCGGGTTTGGGCCGTGTCACGGACGGCGCTCACAACGGTTCGACTTTCGACACCTCTCCTTCACGCCGGCGCCGCAATTGGTTCATATGTGCCCAGACAACCGTCGATATGCCGTTGGGCCGATCGCTCAGCACAGCCCGCTTCCGGCGAGCGCGGTCCGCGGGTCTCAAAGCCTGTCCAAAGGAGCCTCATATGCGCGGAACTGTTCCTGTCGATGTCGGCCCGATTCACTTTGTCGGCGTCGGAGGGATCGGCATGTCCGGGATCGCGGAGGTGATGCTCAACCAGGGCTATGACGTCCAGGGCTCCGATATTCGCGAAAACCCCAACGTGGCGCGTCTTCGCGATCTGGGCGCACGGATCTTCATCGGCCATGAGCGCGCAAACGTCGCCGGCGCGGGCGTGATCGTGGTGTCCAGCGCGATCCAACCCGGCAACCCGGAGGTGGACGCGGGTCGCGCCCGGGGCGTGCCGATTGTGCGCCGCGCGGAGATGCTGGGCGAGCTGATGCGGTTGAAGTGGACCGTCGCCATCGCCGGCACGCACGGCAAGACCACCACGACCTCCCTGGTCGCGACGCTTCTCGACGCCGCTGATCTGGATCCCACCGTGATCAATGGCGGCGTCATCCACGCCTACGGCTCGAACGCCAAGCTTGGCGGCGGCGACTGGATGGTGGTCGAGGCGGATGAATCCGACGGCTCGTTCTTGAAGCTGCGCGGCACCATCGGCGTGGTGACCAACATCGATCCTGAGCATCTGGACCACTACGGCGATTTCGACGCGCTGCGGCGCGCGTTCGACCAGTTCGTGCAAGCGATCCCGTTCTACGGCTTCGCGGCGTGCTGCATTGATCATCCGGAGGTGCAGGCGCTCGTCAGTCGCATCGAGGAGCGGCGGATCATCACCTACGGTCTGAACGCCCAAGCCGACGTCAGGGCGGAGAACCTCCGCATCGAGGGCGACGCGACGCGCTTTGATCTCGTGCGCCGGCCCCGCGGCAATGGCGGGGCGGAGCGCATCACCGATTTGCTGTTGCCCATGGCGGGCCGCCACAACGTGCAGAACGCGCTCGCCGCCATCGCGGTCGCGCGTGAGCTTGGCGCCAGCGAGGACGCTTTGCGCGGCGCGCTCAAAGATTTCTCGGGCGTCAAGCGCCGTTTCACCACGACCGGATCGTGGCGGGGCGTGCGCGTCATCGACGATTACGGACACCATCCTGTGGAAATCGCCGCGGCGCTTGAGGCCGCGCGCGCCGTCGCCCAGGGCAAAGTCATCGCCGTTGTCCAGCCCCACCGTTATTCGCGCGTGCGCGCGCTGTTCGATGACTTCTGCACCTGTTTCAACGACGCCGAAATCGTTCTGATGGCGGACGTTTTTCCGGCGGGCGAAAAGCCGATCCCGGGAGCCGATCGCGACAGTCTGGTGGAGGGTTTGCGCAAGCACGGGCATCGCCACGCGGAGCCGGTGGTGCGCACAGGCCTCGCTGAGATGGTCGCGAAGCACGCAACCTCCGGCGATATTGTCATTTGCCTCGGCGCAGGGGATATCACCGCCTGGGCGGCCGCGCTGCCCGGAGAGCTGGAGGCCTTGTCGCCTCAGGCTGCGCCGGCGGCTTGATCCCTATCGGCTGAGCCCCCCGTTAACGCTTCGTATTGTAAACGGTTCATGATGGCTGAGTTTCAAAGATTCGATCCCCCGGAGCCCCCGGAGGTTTGTTTTGATTTTGAGCTGTTGGAGCGACTGCGCGCCGCGTCGGTCTTTGACGACGACGCGCGCCTTGAGGTCCTCAACGGCCGCTTGGTGACGAAACCTCCCGAAGACCGTCGCCACGTCGATGTGATGGATCGTTTGACTCAGCTGTTTCAAGGCTGGTCCTCGGAGCTGCCGGCGGGGGTCGCCCTGCGCGATCACGCCTGCATTGTGTTCGACGACGGCGACGTGCTGATTGCGGATTTCGCGTTTGGGTCCGGGTCTGGCGCCAATGGCGGCCATTGGCGGGCGGATCTGCATCTGGTTGTCGAAGTGGCGTACGCCAGCCTCAGCTATGAACGCGGGCCGAAGCGGCGGCGCTACGCACGCGGGGCCATCGCGGAACACTGGCTGGCGGACGTGTCCCGAGGCGAAATCCTCGTGTCGCGGGATCCGCGCGACGGGGAATGGCGCACGACATTTCCCTGCGGCCCCGGGGAATCGGCCCACCCTGCGTTTGCGCCTCACCTCGCCGCGCCGGTGGACGACGTCTTCGTCTGACTGATCGACACGCGCGCCTGTGACGTCGGGCGATCCGGCTCCTTGCCAACGGTTAAGTCGCCGCCGGAGCCCGATCGTGCCATGCTCAGCCGTGTTCGTTGCGGCGCGGCCGGTACGAACACGTCCGCGGCTTGGGAGAAGCGACGATGACGATCACAGGCCAAGTGCGGCGTTGGGGCGTTGGCGCTTTGGTCATGGCGATGATCGTCGGGCTGACCGGCGCGCGCGCGCTGCTGGATGAAGAGGCCGCGGCGTCGCCCCCGGCCGCGCCGGCATCCGACGTCCAAACCAAGCCGGGCGGCGTCACGCTCCAAGCGGAGGAGGATGTCGTCGGGCGTCTGGTGCTCGAGGCCCGGGTGAACGGCGTGGGACCGTTTCGGTTCATCGTCGACACCGGCGCGAACCGCACCGCCGTCTCACCCGCGCTTGTGGAGCGTCTCGACCTCGCGACGGAGAGCCAATCGGTGGAGTTGAACGGCGTCACGGGCGTTGATTCCACCAGCCAGCTCACGCGTTTGTCGTCGGTCGTCTCGGGCCGCTTCGCGCGTGCGGATGTCGAGGCGGTCGTGGTCCAGCCGCGGGTCCTGGCGGGCGCCGACGGCCTCATCGGAGCCGATCTCCTGACCGACTCGCGCGTCACCTTCGACTTCGTCCGCAGGCGGGTGACGATCAAACCCAGCCGCGGCCGGGCCGTCACGGGGCGCCCCGTCGTCTCCCAAGCGCAGTTCGCCCATGGCGGCCTGGTGGCGATCAAGAGCTGGATCGGCGGTGTGAAGACCACCGCCATCATCGACACCGGCGCCCAAAACACCTTTGGCAATCGCGCGCTGGAAGCGCGGATCCCGCCAGACCGATGGGACCGCTGGCTCAAAGCCCAGGTCACCGTCATGGGGGTGACGGCGCACAAGGCGTCAGCCCGTGCTGTGGTGGTGCCGCGCTTTCGGGTGGGACGCCTTGTCATCCGCAACGCGATGGTCATGTTCGCGGACTTGCATGTGTTTGATCTGTGGGACTTGGACGACACGCCCGCCATGCTCTTGGGCATGGACGTGCTGGGCGCGACGCGATCGCTGGTGATCGATTATGGCCGCGAACAAGTGATCATGGATCCGCGCCCCACGGCCACCACCGTGACGGTCCGCCACTTCTAGCATGTCTCCGGGGACCGGAGGGCCGCGCCGGCGCGGCTTGCGCGCGACGCCGCGCGGGCTCTAGACACGGTCGCGATGACGATCACCCCGCTCCTCGACGTGCTGCCGTCCGTTCGCGGACGGCTTCTGCCGCAGGCCCGGCTCGCGCCTTACACCTGGTTGCGCGTCGGGGGCCCCGCCGAGGTGTTGTTCCTGCCTGCGGACGAAGCGGATCTGGCGCGGTTTTTGGCTGAAACGCCGGATGAGATCCCGGTCACGGTGCTCGGCGCCGCCTCCAACGTGATCGTGCGCGACGGCGGGATCCCGGGCGTGGTCGTGCGCCTGACGCCGGCGTTTGGCCGCATCGCTGTGGACGGGACCCACGTGACGGCCGGCGCGGCGGCGGCCGACAAGCGCGTGGCCGAAGCCGCCGCGGCGGCGGGGGTGGCGGGACTTGAGTTTTTCGTCGGCGTCCCGGGGTGGATCGGCGGGGCCCTGCGCATGAACGCCGGCTGCTATGGCGCGGAGACGCGCGACCGCCTCGTTCAAGCTGTCGCCCTCGACCGCGCTGGCCGGCGGATCATCGCCGCGCCGGAGGAACTCGGCTACGCCTACCGCGCCAGCGCCGCGCCGGGGGAGTGGATCTTCGTGGAGGCGCTGTTCGAAGGCGAGGCGGACGCGCCGCACGCGATCCGCGCGCGCATGGACGCCATCACGGAAAAGCGCGGCGCGTCGCAGCCCATTCGGGAGAAGACCGGCGGCTCGACGTTCAAGAACCCCGATCCGCCGGGAACGCCGGATCAGCGTTCGGCCTGGCGACTGATCGACGCCGCCGGCGGGCGGGGCTTGCGGGTCGGCGGGGCGGTCATGTCCCCCCAACACTGCAACTTCATGATCAATGAGGCCGACGCCACCGCCGCGGACCTGGAAGCGCTTGGCGAGGAGATCCGTCGCCGCGTTCACGAGAACTCGGGCGTGACGCTGGAGTGGGAGATCAAACGCCTCGGCGCGCCGGGGTCGTGAACGCACTGGGCTGCGTTTCCTCGGGATCGCCCACGGACTGGAGAGGCTGATCGCGGTATAAGGCCCGCCGCCGGCGCTTCGTCGGCTTCCCTTCGCCGCCGGACCCGACGCCCCGCATGTCTGACGCCTCTTCGCCATCCCCCACATCAGCCGGCCCCCGCCGCGTCGCGGTGCTCCTCGGCGGTTTGAGCGCGGAGCGCGAGATCTCCCTCGTCACCGGTCGGGCCTGCGCGGAAGCGTTGCGCCGCAAGGGCCATGACGTGGTGGAGATCGACGCGGGCTGGGATGTGGCGGCGCAAATCGCCGCCGCCGCGCCGGATGTGGTGTTCAACGGCCTCCACGGCATGTGGGGGGAGGACGGCCGCGTGCAGGGCGTGCTCGATCACGCGCGCATCCCGTACACCCACTCCGGCGTGCTCGCCTCAGCGCTGGCGATGGACAAGCCGCGCGCGAAGGACGTGTTCCGCGCCGCCGGCATCGACGTGCCCCAGGGGCGCGTCATCCAGCGCGCAGACCTCGCCGCCGGCCACCCCCTGACGCCGCCTTACGTGCTCAAACCGCCCGCGGAGGGCTCGGCCGTCGGCGTGTTCGTCGTGGAGGAGGGCGCCGCCGCGCCGCCGGCGGTTTTGACGGATCCCGCCCGCGGGACGGACTGGGATCTGGGCGAGGCGCTGTTGGCCGAGGAGTACATTCCCGGCCAGGAGCTTACGGTCACCGTGATGGGCGACCGGCCGCTGGCGGTGACGGAGATCGTGCCGGCTCAGGGCTTCTACGACTACGAGGCCAAATACGCGCCGGGCGGCTCGCGCCACATCCTGCCGGCCCCGATTCCCCCAGCGGTGGAGCGCGCGTGCCTCGATCTCGCGCTTAAGGCGCACAACATCTTGGGGTGTCTCGGTTTGACACGGTCTGACTTTCGTTTTGACCTGCAGCGCGACCGGCTCTGCTTACTCGAGCTTAACACTCAGCCCGGCATGACTCCCACATCGCTCGCGCCGGAGCAGGCGGCCCACTGCGGCGTCGCCTTCGATGATCTCGTCGCATGGATGGTGGAGGACGCCTCGTGGCCTCGATGAAAACGGGATCGTCGAACGCCGCCGCCGGCTCCCATCGCGTCGCTGATGTCGGCGCGCATGCGCTGCGCCGTCCCCCGCCGCCGCCTCCGGAGAAACCCAAACGCGGTTGGGTCAAGCCGGCCGGGCTGCTGGCGGCGATCGCGTTAACGATTTTCTGGCTCGGCGGCTTCGCCAGTCCGATCGCGGAAAGCGCGCGCGACCTTATGGAGACGCGTCTCGCCGGCGCAGGGTTCGTCTACAGCGTGCTCGACGTGCGCGGCGCCGAGCGTACAGGCTCCCTGGAGATTCAAAACCGCATCGGCGCGCCGATCGGCGCTGTGATCTTCGACGTCGATCCCGCGCGGGCGCGCGCCGCGATCGAAGAGCTGAAGTGGGTTCGTCACGCGGCGGTCATCCGGCTGTTGCCCAACCGCGTCGTGGTGGTGGTCGAGGAACGCCGCGCGGCGGCGCTGTGGCGGCCCTCGGAGGCGGCGCCGGCGCAGCTGATCGACGACACGGGCGGCGTGATCAAGGGCGGCGATCCCGCGGCCCATCGCGGTTTGCCGATGGTGATCGGGCCGGGCGCCGCGCAAGCGGCGCCGGAGCTGGCCGCCGCGCTCGTGGACTTTCCACAACTGCGCCGGCAAGCGCGGCATTTCCGCCGCATTGGGGAGCGGCGCTGGGATGTGCGTCTGCGGTCGGGCGCGGTGGTGAGACTGCCCCAAGCGCCGACGGCCGTCGCCTTGGCGCGCTTTGATCGTTTGAACGTCCACAGCGCTGTGGTTAAGCGGCCGCTCGCGGTGATCGATTTGCGCAACCCCAATCTGGTGATGAGCCCGCCGCCCGGCGCCGCGCCGGCTGCGTTCGAGCGCGACGCATGACCTGGGCTTGGACGCCGCGGAGCCGCGCGCCGGCCGTCGTTGACGCCCCGGTGGCTGCGCTCGACGTCGGATCCTCAAAATTCGCCTGTTGCGTCGCGCGTTCGGGCGGTGCGAGCGGATTGGCGATCGAGGCGCTCGCCCGTGCGCCAGCGGCTGGCGTGCGCGCCGGCGCGGTGGTCGACATGCGCGCGGCGTCGCACGCGATCCGGCGCGTCGTGGACGAGGCCCAAGAAGCCGCGGGCGTCGCGATCAACCGTCTGGTCGTTGGCTTCTCCGGTCGGGGGTTGGCCTCGTCACACGCACGCGGCGCGATCGAATTGGGCGATGAGCCCGTGGGCGACCCAGAATTGCGCCGCGCGCTGACGCAGGCGTTGCGCGACAGCGTCGCGCCGGGGCGCGTCCTGCTCCAAGCGATTCCGACGGCGTGGCGTGTCGATGACGAGGGCGACCTGGCGGATCCGCGCGGGCTTTACGGCGCGCGGCTCGAGGCTGAGGCGCACGTCGTGACCGCGCCGGCGGGGGCTGTGCGCAACCTCTCTGTCGCTCTTGATCGGGTCGGCCTTGAGCTGAAGGCGCTTGTCGCGGCCTCTTACGCATCGGGCTTGGCGTGCCTTTTGGAGGAGGAGGCGGCTCTCGGGGCGACTGTGATCGACCTGGGCGCGGAGGCGACGACCGCCGCGGTTTTCGCGGATGGGGTGGCGCGTCACGTCGGCGTAACGCCCATCGGCGGCGCGCGCCTGACCGCCGACCTCGCCCACGGCTTGGGGGTGTCGCGCGCCCAGGCCGACGACATCAAAACAACCTATGGCGACGTGTCGGCGGAGGCGGACGGCGATCGCGCAACCGTTCCGTTCGCCCCAACGGCCGAGGGCGGCTCCGTTCGCGCCTCTGTCGCGGACGTGGCGCGGTATCTCCGCCCGCGCGTGGAAGAGATCTTCGAGCTTGTGCGCGGTGACCTGGCTCAAACCCAGCACTATGCGGCGGGAGGGTCCGTTGTCCTGACCGGCGGCGGCGCGGCGTTGACCGGCGTGGCCGCTGTCGCGCGCCGCATCCTGGGGCGCCGGCTGCGCGTCGCGCGGTTGGAGGCTTTGGGAGCCTCGCACGGCGCGGCGTTGGTCGCCGAGGACGGTCGCGCCGAGGGCGGCTCTGCGACGGCGATTGGTCTCGCGCGCCACGCGCTCGCCGCGCCGCCGGATGCCTTGAACGGACCGCCGCAGGTGGCGCACCGCCCCCTGTCGGCGACTGATGCGCGTCGTCGCCGGTCCGTCGGTTGGCGGAGCGTTCCGTTCGCGGAGGCGGCGCGTTGGCTGCGTGAGAACTTCTGAGAACTGCAACTGCTCCTGAATTTAACGGGGCATTAACAGTAAATCCGCCAACCTCTTCGTTAACATCCGCTGACGCCCCGGGACCTTGTGCAGACGGCGTCCGCGGCCACATTGCGCGCGAAGGAGAGCGACGGTGACCGTCTATACGGCTGGGGATGCGGTGCGAGAGTTGACGCCGCGCATCGTGGTGTTCGGCGTTGGCGGTGCTGGCGGCAACGCCGTGGACAACATGGTCGACGCCGGATTGGCGGGGGTGGAGTTCGTCGCGGCGAACACCGACTCCCAGGCGCTGGCGCGCTCACGGGCGCCCACGCGGCTGCAATTGGGCGGCGACGCCGGCAATGGTCTTGGCGCGGGCGGACGTCCCGAAGTGGGCGCCCACGCCGCCGAGGAGAGCGCCGCGGAGATCAAGCGTCTGATCGACGGCGCCCATATGGTCTTCATCACCGCGGGCATGGGCGGCGGCACCGGCACGGGCGCAGCGCCCGTGGTGGCGCGCATCGCTCAAGAGGCCGGCGCGCTGGCCGTCGCCGTCGTCACGCGGCCCTTTGAGTTCGAAGGCGTCAAGCGCGCGCGCATCGCCGCTGACGGCGTGGCGGCCTTGGAGGACGTGGCCGACACCTTGATCGCCATTCCCAATCAAAACCTCTTTTGCGTGGTCGACGAGCGCACGGCGATGGCTGAGGCGTTCGCCATGGCCGACGCGGTCCTCCACGCGGGCGTCCGCGGCGTCACCGACCTGATGACCGGCGCGGGCCTGATCAATCTCGACTTTTCCGACGTGCGCACCGTGATGAGCGAAACGGGCCGCGCCATGATGGGCACGGGCGAAGCCGCCGGCGATCGCCGCGCGCCCGAAGCGGCGTTGGCGGCGGTCACCAACCCGTTGCTGGACGATGTCAGCTTGGCCGGCGCGAAAGCCGCGCTCATCAACATCACTGGCGGTTCGGACATGACCCTCTACGAGGTCGACGAAGTCGCCAACGAAATCCGCAACGAAGTCGATCCTGAAGCCCAGATTATCGTCGGCTCCGCCTTTGACGAAAACCTCGACGGCCGGCTGCGCGTGTCGGTCTTGGCGACAGGCATTGAAGGCTCCGCGGCCGCCGCCGCGCGCGAGGCGGTGGAGGCGATGGCCGGCTTTCGCGGCCCCCGTGCGAGCGCGAAACCGCCGCGCGTCGACAGCGCCGCGCGCAGCGTCTTGGGCGACGAGGATCAACCGCACGCCGGCAACGGATCGGGCTTGTCCAACACCGCCGACGAGGCCCCCGGAATCGGGCCTCTGCCGCGTGACCGCGGCGGTTTGGGCGCGGAAGCTCCCGTCAGCGGCGTCGTGGACGCACCAAACGGCCGCGAGCCGGCCGGGCACGGCTCCGGGTTGGCCGCGATCAGCGACGACCCCTCCGTGTTCGCGCCCTTGAAATGGTTCAAGCGTCGCAACCGCGATCGCGATTCGCTCGCTGTGGACGAGGACGAATCAGGCGCCGCCACCCCGCTCACGCCCAACGGCGAAGCTCTCGGCCACGGCGCCGCAGGTTGGGCGGCCGGCCCCGATCGCGATCTCGAGATCCCCGCATTTTTGCGTCGCGCTTCAAGCGCTTAGGGGGTTTTCTCGACGGTCGAGCATTCCACGGAAGTGCTCGTAACAACTCGTAATCAAGGGTTATTTGCCGCGCCGCAACATCGTCTGTACCCCTCCGTGGAAGATTCAGGGGGAAGGTTTGGTATGAGCGAGCTTGTGGCGCTTCAAACAACGTTGGACCGGCCGGCGCGGTGCGTTGGCGTTGGCCTCCACAGTGGCGCGCCCGCTCGCTTGCGCTTGCGTCCGGCTCCGGCCGGGTCGGGGATCACGTTGCGTCGGCTTGATGTTGAAGGCGCGCGTGGCGTTGTTCCGGTTCAGCCGGAAGCGGTGTGCGAGACGCGGCTGTGCACGGTGCTCGCGAATGCCCACGGGGTGACCGTGGCGACGGTGGAGCATGTGTTTTCTGCGCTTGCCGCTCTGGGCGTCGACAATGTCCGTGTGGAGATTGATGGGCCGGAGATCCCGGCCGTCGATGGCAGCGCCGCCCCGTTCGTGACCTTGATCAACCAGGCCGGCGTTCGCGCCTTGCCGGCGCGTCGTCGCGTTTTGCGCGTGACCCGGCCGCTTGAGGTGCGTTTGGACGGCGCGCGTGTCGCCCGGTTTGAGCCCTCGGACCGGTTCGAGTTGGACGTGACGATCGACTTCGATCGCGGCGGCATTGGTCGTCAGCGCTATGTCGGCGTCGTGGACGCCCAGACGTTTCAGCAGGACGTGGCGTCGGCGCGCACCTTCGCGTTCGCCAATGAAGTGGAGGCGCTGCGCGCGGCGGGGTTGGCGCGTGGCGGCTCGCTCGACAATTGTGTCGTGTTGGAAGGCGAGACGGTGCTCAACCCGGACGGACTGCGCTTCCCGGACGAGTTCGTGCGTCACAAAGCGCTGGACGCGATCGGCGATTTGTTTGTGGCGGGCTTTGGGTTCCAGGGTCGCTACATCGCCGAGCGTCCGGGCCATGAGCTGAACAACCACGCCCTGCGCGCGTTGATGGCTGATCCGACGGCCCATGAGCTGTCATGGGCGCGCGGGCACGCGCGGGATGCAGCCCTCGACGAGGCTGTGCCGGCCGCCGCCACCGCCTAAGGGTTCCCATCGATTACCGTGTTGCGACGGATGTGAGCGCGGGCTTCGGGCGCACATCCGTGGACTGACCGTGTTCCAGGACCTGGGCGCACACGGTTTGATCGGCGCTTTGTGATCCGGACGCGGCAGGCGGTCGCTTCAATACCGACATCGAGTGGGCTAGGGTCTGCGGTGACGACGGGCCTGGCGGAGGTCGTGTGGACCGCGTCGGCCGCCAAGACCGGATGCGCCGCGCCGCCTCGCCAGCGGCGCAGTGAAGACATCCCACTCAGAGGGCTTAGATGACGCGTTTTCGTATGTTCGTGATGGCGGCCGTCATGCTTGTGGCGGCGTGCGCCGGGGACAAGACGCCGGAGCTCGCTTATGTCGAGCGCCCCGCCGAAACCATCTACAACGAAGCCGTGGAGCGGCTGGAACGCAGCCGCTACGCGGAAGCAATCTTGCTGTTCGATGAGGTGGAGCGCCAGCACCCCTATTCCGAATGGGCGCGCCGGGCCATGATGATGGCCGCATACTCTGCGTATCTGAGCAACCAATACGAGCAAGCGATCGCCACTGCGGAGCGTTACATCGCACTTTATCCTGGCGGGCGTACGACGGCCTATGCGTATTACTTGATTGCGCTTTCCCACTACGAACAAATCCTGGACGTCGGGCGCGACCAACGCGTGACGGAGCGCGCCTTGGCTGCGCTGCAGCAGGTGGAGCGGCGGTACCCCACCTCCGACTACGCGCGTGACGCGCGCCTCAAGATCGACATGACCCATGACCACCTGGCCGGCAAAGAGATGGAGATCGGCCGTTGGTATCTGCGCCAGGGTCATCACTTAGCGGCGATCAACCGCTTCATGACGGTCGTGGAGGAGTATCAGACCACCAGCCATGTGCCCGAGGCGATGCATCGGATGGTGGAGGCGTATCTGTCGCTTGGCGTCTTGCATGAAGCCAATCGGATCGCGGCCGTGCTCGGATACAATTTCCCCGGCGATCCTTGGTATGAGGACACCTATGCGCTGCTGATCGACGAGGGGGTCGTGATCGAAGCGACAGGCGAAACGAATGAGAACGTCGCTCCCGATCCGGTTGGGTGGTGGGGCCGCACCCTCGGGCGGTTCTTTTAGCGCCCGGCCTGCGATGGTCCGGGTTGGACCAAGGGGCGCGGCGTCATGACGGCGGCGCTCACGGATGTCGCGGACCTCACGCCGGAACTGGCGGCGGCGGAGTTGGCGCGATTGGCCCGCGAGATCGCGCGCCACGACCGGCTGTATCACCAAGACGCCAGCCCAGCGATCTCCGACGGCGCTTATGACGCGCTGCGCGCGCGCAACGCCGCGATCGAGGAGCGGTTTCCGGATCTTGTTCGTGACGACAGCCCCAGCCGTCGGGTCGCCCCGCCGCCCGCCGAGGGGTTCGCAGAGGTCGCGCACGGCGCGCCGATGCTGTCGCTGGACAACGCCTTCGACGACGATGACTTGGCGGATTTCGCACTCAAGCTGCAGCGTTTCTTGAAGTGGTCCGCCGCGGACGCGTTATCGGTCACCGCAGAACCCAAGATTGATGGGCTTGGCTTGTCTCTCCTCTATCACGACGGCGCTCTTGTGCGCGCGGCGACCCGCGGCGATGGCCGCGTGGGTGAAGACGTCACCGCCAACGCCCGCACCATCGCGGACATCCCCCATCAATTGGCCGCCGGCCCGTGGCCTGACTCCATCGAAATTCGGGGCGAAGTCTATCTGCCCAAGTCCGACTTTGAGGCTATGAACGCCCGCCAGGACGCCCAGGGCTTGGCGACCTACAAGAACCCCCGCAACGCCGCGGCGGGTTCGCTGCGCCAGCTGGACTCCAACGTGACCGCCTCGCGCCCGCTGCGGTTCTTCGCCTATGCCTGGGGCGCCGCCAGCGCGCCGTTCGCCGACACGCAATCGGACGCGTTGACGGCGTTGGCGCGTTGGGGGTTCGTCACCAACCCGGAGACCCGCACCGTCGCGATCCGGTTCGCCGCCTCTGGCCCATCGGACACGGCGCCCCAGGCGTCGCTCGACTTGGGCGAACCGACGGAAGAGAGCGCCGCGTCCGCGGCGGTTCGGGGGGCGGCTGTCGCGGACGTGTCGGCGCTGACGGCGGTGCACGAAGGGATCGAGCGTCGACGCGCGGATTTGGGCTACGATATTGATGGCGTCGTTTTCAAAGTCGATCGCTTGGACCTCCAACGGCGCCTGGGCTTTGTTGGACGCGCGCCGCGCTGGGCGATCGCGCGCAAGTTTCCTCCTGAGCAAGCGCAGACCACTCTGGAGGCGATCGAGATCCAAGTCGGCCGCACGGGCGCACTTACCCCCGTGGCGAAGCTTCAGCCGGTCACCGTCGGGGGCGTGGTCGTCTCCAACGCGACGTTGCACAACGCCGACGAGATTGCGCGCAAGGACGTGCGGGCCGGCGATCGCGTGGTGATCCAGCGCGCCGGCGACGTCATCCCTCAGGTCGTGCGCGTCTTGGACGCCGATCGGCCCGATCGCGGCGCGCCGTTCGGTTTTCCCGAAGTGTGTCCGTGCCCTTTAGCGACGGTCGTGGTCCGCGAGGCGACGGCTTCTGGCGCGGAGGGCGCCGTGCGGCGCTGCTCCGGCGAGTTCGCGTGCCCCTTCCAGCGTGTGGAGCACCTCAAGCACTTCGTGTCCCGCCGCGCGCTCGACATTGAGGGGCTCGGCGCCAAACAAATTGAGGCGTTCTTCACCGACGGCGTCATTGCGGAACCGGCGGACATCTTCACGCTCGCCGCCCGCAACGACACGTTGAAACTGCAGGAGCGGGAGGGCTGGGGCGCGAAGAGCCTCGCCAACCTGTTCGCCGCCATCGAAGCGCGGCGTACGCCGGAGCTCGACCGGTTCATCAACGCCCTGGGCGTGCGGCATGTGGGCGAGGGCGTGTCTGAACTCCTCGCACGCGAGTATGGCGACTGGGCCCGTTTCGCCGGCGCGATGACGGCCCTTGGGCAAATCCTGGACGACCCGGTCGACGTCGCGTCCGACGCGCCTGACGACGAGCCGCGACCCGGCCGTGACGCGTGGGAGCGCGCGCTGGCGATTGACGGGCTGGGGGAGACGGTGCTGCGCGCGCTTGGTCAGTTCTTCGTCGAACCGCACAATCAGGGCGTGCTTGATCGCCTTTTGGAGCAGGTGGAGCCGCGCGCCGCGGCGGCGGCGCCCGACGCAGACTCTCCGGTGGCCGGCAAAACCGTGGTGTTCACGGGGACGCTTGAGCGGCTGTCGCGCGACGAAGCCAAGGCTATGGCCGCGCGATTGGGCGCGAAAGTCGCCGGATCGGTCTCCGCCAAGACCGATTATCTCGTGGCCGGTGAGAAGGCTGGCTCCAAGCTCACCAAAGCCCGCGCCGCCGGCGTGGCCGTGCTGAGCGAGCAGGAATGGTTCGACCTGGTGGGCGATGAATAACGACGCGCCGCATGACGGGCCTCAGCCGTCATGCGGCGCGCGGCCCCTATGACGGGAAGAACTGCTGTTTGGTCGTCTCCGCACAGCCATTGTCGGCCATGTTCAACAGCGACACGGTTTCCAGATCGCCGCCGCTGGCTTGCATCTGGCTTCTGTGATGCTGGAAGTGGCATGTGAAGTTGGCCTGCAACGCCGGAACGGGAACCGCTTGGCACCGTCCAGGCTGGTCGGGGAAGCCCGTCACCATGCCGGACACCATGGTCATCGCGCCGGTGAAGATGCTCATCGCCACACCCGTTTCCCCGGCCGACAGGTCGTCGCCGTCGCCAGCGCGCGCAGCGTCCGCGTTGTCATTGCCCGTCGCTGCAAAGAGCGCCGTGAGGCCTTCGGTGATCCCCTCGCTCCCCAGATACTTCGTCTGGAACGGCGTCATGATCTCGTTGGCGAGATTGACGCACGGCATGCGCAGATTGTTGGTTTCGTTGGCGGGGATCGCGAACGCGCGCTGGTTGTGCAGGCTCAACGCCCCGATCAGCGCATAGTCGCACGAGGGATTGTCGCGTCCGGCGCGTTCGAAGCAGATGTCGTGCAGGCGACACGCGGCGTCGATGCTGTCCATAGCGGGGAAGCGCTGCAGCTCACGCAACTGCACCTGGGGGTCCTCGCTGACGCGAACCGGCCAGTTCGGTCCACAGAAGTTGCCGTACTGAAACGACACTTTGCCGCCGGCGAAAGAGGTGTACTGGCTTGTGGGATCAAGTGTTTCGCAGCCCATCGCCAGCACGCCAGCCGCCAGCGCCGCGGTCAGTTTCATCCAGCCCATCGACGAATCCCCATGTTGAGTGTGTCATTTCGGCATGCCCCAGAGATGCGGCCTGATCAAGGCGTGATGCTCAGCTCGCGTGGGATGCGTCAGCGCATTTAGGACCGTGGCGTATCGTCGCTGACGGTGCAAAACGCGCCGCGGGCGCGCAGCTGAGCGCACAGGGCCTCCGCCGCGGCGGCGTCTTGCAGCGGCCCGGCGGCGAGCCGCCACGCGGCCCCGTTCAAAGCGTTGTCGTCGCGTACGACCACAAGCAGACGTTGGTCGATGATCGATGCGTGTGTCGTGGCGAACAGATCGCGCCCCCGCGCCGCGGTCGCTTGATCGCGGTACGCGCCCAGGAACGCAAACGTTCCGCCGTCGGCGAGCGTCGGCGGGGAGGGACGCGCTGGCGTCGTGGCGACGGGCGGCGGCGCATCCGCGGGCGTTGGCGGACGGGCGGCGATCGGCGGCGCCGGCGCTTGAGCGACGGTCGCCGGGCGGCCCTCCAGGGTGGTCACGGCGCAATAGACGTCCCGGGCCTTCAGGCGCGCGCACAGCCGCGCCGCCGTCGCGCGATCCGGCGTCGGTCCGGCGTAGAGCCGCTGATAAACGCCTTTGTCGCCGAGATCCGTTTCCCGGATCAGCGGCGACAAACCAGCGAGCGCGTCGCCATGGTCGGCCGTCAGCTCGTCCCACCCGGACGCCGCCAGACGGGCGTCCCGATACGAGGCCAAATGCAGATAGACCCCGCCGATGGTCGGCGGAGCGCGCTGTGGCGCGGTCGGCGGGCGCGCCGGCGGCGGTTCGCCCGAGGGCGATGGCGCGGCCACGGCCGGTGGTGGCGTTGTCACAGGCGGTGTTGAGACATCGCCCAGGGACGGCGTTCCGCTGGTCACAGCCAACGGCGCCAGCGGCGTGGGCGACGCAGCGCCCAGGCCCGGGTTCGTCTCCTGACCGTCAAGGCTGCCGGGTTCGCCGGGTTGCGGCGCTAACGGGCTCAGCGGCGTCAACGGCGTCGCCTGGGCCGGGCCGCCCACGCCGTTCGCGGCGGAGGACGCCCCTGCGCCGCGCGTGACGGAGCTGATCGCGGCGAGCTGGCTGAGCAGCGCACGGATGTCGTTCTCGATATCAAGCAGGCGTCCAATGCCTGGCCGCAGCCCGCCCAGCTCGGCCTTCAGCGCCTGCACCTCCTCGCGCAGCGCATCGACCGCGGCGTCGTCCGCGCCAGCGCCGCGTCGGCGTGAGCGCGCCGGCGTGTCGGTCTCGGTCTCTGTATCGGGGGCGGGCGGCAGGCCGGCCGTTTCCAAGCGCGACGCCGCGTCGAGGGGCGGCGGGGACGGCGTGGCGAACGCGTTGCGTCCGCCGCCGTCACGCGACGCGCAGCCCGCCAGCGCGACCGCGAGGGCGCTTGCGATGACGATGGCACGCAGGCCTCGCATCAAGCCGTCGCCACACGCCCCCAAAGCCCATCCTTCTTGCGCCGACGCGCCGCGCGGCGGCGGCGCGGATTGTTGAGGGCGCCGCATGAGGCCGAAGCCCCGGGCCGCCAATCCAAGCGTGAGGGTTAGCGCAAGTAAGGTTAATAGATCGTTTGAGGAGAATTTTTAGAACGCAAATTTAATCATAGTAGAGATAGCTATGAATTCTGGATTTAAAAAGAAAGCCGGAAAAATTGTTGGGGTTTTCTTCAGTATCTTTGGCGCGCTTGCGCAGTCTTTTCGGCGCTGGGGTTGTCGCGTCCTTGGTGTTGGGCTCGCCCGTTTGCGCGCAAACCGCGGCTCTGGATCCCGCCGACCCCCAATGGCGCGCCTTGGCGGCCTCCTTTTTGGATCGGCTGGAGCCATACTTCTTCGACGAGGCCGACGCCGCCCACCGCGCCATTCCCGATGGCGAGGTGTTGGTGATGCAGGTCCGGGTCGATCGCTTCACGCTCGATGCGCCGGTGACCGGGATCAAGCAAGGCCGGGGTTTGCTCATCCCTGTCGGCGAGTTCGCGCGCGCGTTGTTCCTGGCCATCACCGTCGAGCCGGACGCCGGTCGCGCCGAAGGATGGGCGTTCACGGAGGCCAACGCGGTCAGTCTCGACGTGGCGAGCCGCACGATGACCGCCCGAGGGACCAGCTGGACCACCCAGCCCGAAGACATCACCAGCGACCCCCTGGACGTCTACCTGCACACCAACGCGTTGTCGGTCTGGCTCGACATGACGATCGATGTCGACTTCCGAGCCTTGGTGATGGAGCTCACGCCGAAACGGCCGTTGCCGATCGTCGCGCAGTTCGAACGCCGTCGACGCGGCCCGCCGAACACGCGCAATGGCGGCGCTGAGCCGCGTCACCCGCCCCTCGACGCGCCATTTCGTTGGATCGACACGCCCTTCGTGGACCTGCAGGGCGCCTACGCCTTGCGGCGCGGGTCCGGCGGCGACTCGCGCAGCAGCGGCAACTATTCGCTTTTGGCCACCGGTGACTTGGCGCGCACCACCGGCACGACCTTTGTCTCCGGCGACGCGCAGGAACCGGTGCGGTCGGCGCGGCTCAGCTTGTCGCGGACGTCTCCGGAGGCGCGCTTGGGCGGGGGGCTCGGCGCGACCTTTGTGGAGGTGGGCGACGTTCAGCCGGTCGATTTGCCCTTTGGCGGGTTCGGCGAGTTTCAACGGGGCGTGCACGTCACCAACCGTCCGGTGAACGCGGCGACCTCCTTTGGCTCCACCGACATCGAGGGCGACATTCCGGTGGGGTGGGATGTGGAACTCTATCGCAACGACGTGCGGATCGGCTTCCAAAGCGTCGACGCCGACGGCCGCTACGCCTTTGAAGATGTGCCGCTGTTCGCCGGCGCGAATGATTTCCGCATCGTTCAATATGGTCCGCGCGGCGAGGTGCGTGAGGAGCGGCGCAACGTTCCGGTCGATCCGCGGGTGGGCGAGCGCTTCACCTACGACGTCTCCTTCACGGAGCAGGGGCGCTCGCTGTTGGGGTTTGAGGCGGCGTCCAACAACCAAGAACGCGGCGTGCGCCTGGCTGCGGCCGCCAGCGTGCGGCTGACGCCCTGGGCGACCGCCGATCTCGGCCTGGACACGCCGATCGTGGACGGCGGCACGCGGCTGCAAGGCGTTTTGGGAGCGACGACGGCGGTTGGCCCCGCGGTGGTGCGCGCGGTGGCCCGGGCGGACGCCGAAGGCGGCGTGGCGGCGCGCGGGGATGTCGCTTTGCCGGTGCTGACCCAGCAGGTGCGCTTGGCCCACCGGGCGCTCTTCGACTTTCCCCAAGCCGGCGGCGGCGGGAGCACGGTGTCCACGTCGACCCTGGCTGTGTCCGGGCCGGCGCCGATTCCCGGACCGTCGGTCTCCCACCAGCTCGCCGCCAGCTTGACGCGGGCGGCCGGCGGCGACTTGGCCGCCGCCGACTGGCGGGTCAGCACGCGGGTGCGGCGCGCGGACTTGGACGCCGGCGTGACGTGGGAGGAGTTCCTCAACTCGGATGAGCAAGGCCGGTTTTTCGGCAATGTGTCCGGCGCCTTGAGCGGACGCCGCTTCCTGACGCGCGCGCGGTTGGCCTTTGACCTGAACGCGGAGGAACTGTCCGATCTCGATGTGAACCTGCGCTACCGCCCGTCGCGTCGCTTCAGCGTCAGCGCCGGCGCGCAGCGGGTGTTCGCCTCGGCGTCCGACACCCTAGAGGCGCGCGCCGACTGGGACGCCGGGCCGATCAGCATTGGACCCCGCTTTGTGTACTCCTCCGAGGGGCCGTTCAGCGCCCTGATCGACGCGCGCCTGTCGGCGGTGTGGGACGCGGCCGGGGCCACGCCGCGGATCACGAGCGACCGCATCACGTCCTTCGGCGCGGTGTCCGCCCGCGTCTTCGAGGACGTGGACGGCGACGGCCGCTTCACCGCGGCCGACCGCGCCATCGAGGGCGCGCGGGTCAGCGTGGTCGCCGCGCGCCGGGACGCGTTGAGCGGGGCCGACGGCGCCGCCTATGTCGGCCGGTTGCCGCCGCATCGGCCGACGGATGTCGAATTGGACATCGGCAGTCTCGAGGATCCGTATTTGGCGCCGTTGCGCCCGGGCGTCTCGCTGACGCCGCGTCCGGGACGGGTCCAAACGGTCGACATCGCGGTGCGCGCGACGAGCGAGATTGAGGGCATTGTGCGTCTGCGCCGCCGCGCGGGCGTGACGCCCTTGGCCGGCGCGGTCGTGCGCGCGTTGGACGCCGACGGTCGCGAGCAGGGGCGCACCCAGACGACGAGCGACGGGTTTTACGTCCTGTCCGGTCTTCCGGCGGGTCTGCACCGCATCATGGTCGACCCGGCTTTGCTGTTGGCGAACGACTGGCGCGCCGACGCCTCGAGCTTCCTGTTGATACGGCGCACCCGCGAGATTCTGGTGCACGACCTTTCGGTGGCCGCCGCTGACGCGCCCCCGATCGAGCCGGCTCCCGGCGTGTTCACGCGCGTGGATCCTGCGCGTCTGCGTCGGCGCGCTTTGGACGCGCTGACCGCGGACGCCCACACGGTCTGGCTTGGCCGCTTTGACAGCGCCTTTGGCCGCGACGCCGCGGCGTTGATGCTCACGGGGCGGTTTCCGGAGACGTTGGGCTCGTTGGCGCTGCTCGATGCGCCGCTGGGGGATGGCGGCGATGGTCAGGCGTTGATGTTTGGACCGTTCGACACCGCACGCGCCGCGGAGGAGGCGTGTGACGTGCTTGCGCCTGCCGCGCCGGCGTGCCGTGCGCTGACCGCCGGTGAGGGCGCGGCGATCCCGGATTCGCCACGGCTTCGGGGTCGCCGTCGCGGCTTCGAGTAAAATGCATAGTAAATGCAAGTTTTATGTCGGGTTTCTCACGGTAAATTTTGAGCAAACGGCATGTTTCGTTTTTGATCTTGATCAATATTCCATGTTGCAATAACGTCAACACCCGATTATTGTTATGCTTTTTTTAAATCCTGTCGTCCAATCTCCGAACCACCCGAGGACGTGGTCTCGTCCCGGCTCGGAAATCGGAAGGGAATGTTGCGAGCCCCCTTCAAGGCGAACACAGGGTAACTGCGATGGTGACGATGACATCCACTCTTCAGCGGCGCGGCCTGTCTCTGCGCGCGGCGGTGCTGGCGGGGGTCGCCGCCGTGGCCGGCGTCGGGACCACGATGGGCGCCGCCCACGCTCAGGTGACGGAGACGTTCACGGTCTCCGCGACGCTGAACGACGCGTTGGCGCTGACCGAAAACACGGCGCTCGACTTCGGCACGCTGCTTCTTTCCGTGAACCGGGTTTCCGGCGCCACGGACAGTGATGGCAACGCCATCGCGATTTTGAGCCCCGCCGGCATCTTCAGCGACGGCTCCGGCACCAACGCCAGCGCGTTGTCGGTCGTCGCGGGCACGCCGGGCAGCTACAGCGTGGACGCGGGCGTTCCGGCGTTCACCAATGTGAGCCTCACATTCGACGATCTCTCAACCCCGGTTGATCTTGATCCGATCGGCGCGCCTCCGGGATCCCCGGCGCTGCAGCTGACCGGCTTGGCGATCGCGGCGTCGACGGGCACCGTTTTGGCGGGCTGCACCGCGACGGCGGTGGGTGACGGTTCGGCGTGTCCGGTTCAAACGGATGCGGCCGGGATCTTCACCTTCGATCTTGGCGGCACGGTCGCGGCTGTCGCGGCGGACGCCCCGGCCTTGGCCTACCAGCAGACGAACACGGTTTATCAAGGAACGATCGACATCACGGTGTCGCGGACCTAAGCAGCGCCCGATCCCCGCCGGCCGCTGCGGCCGGCGGGAGCACGGGCCATGACAGGACGAGACCGTTTTGTGGCGGCGTCAGGCGCGATTGCTGTGCTGACGTTGGCCGGCGCCGCGCCTGGGGTCGCCCAAACGGTCACCGTGATCTCAGACCTGGACTTTGGGGTTCTGCTTTCGCGGGACGACAATCCAGGTTTCCTGACCATCGCGCCCGACGGGGCGGTTGTCGCCAGCGCAAACGTGGTGCGCGTGATCGACGGCCACCCGGCCGAGTTCGATGTCGAAGGCTTGGCGCCGGGTCAAGGCGTGACCGTCGCCTTCGTCGGACCCCAGCAGCTTAGCGGCCCCTCCCAGGCGGTGAACCAGCTGCGTTGGACAAACCCCGTGATGGATCCGCCGAACCCGGTCGCGAACACGGCCGGACGGTTGACGTTCCGCCTCGGCGCGACCTTGCGAACCGCCACGGACACCCCCAGCGGGATGAACGAGACGAACACGCAACTGATCGACGTGGTTGTGACGCCCATCCCCTGAGCACATGCGGCGGCGCCGCGCTCACCAAGCGGCAACCGTTGGTCGGGCATGTGTTGGCTTCAGCTTTCACATCGTTGTGGGACCAGGAGCCAATCCCCATGCTGAGACACGCGCACGCGGCGGACACCGTGGTCATCCTGTTGGCGAGCCTCGCGTTCGCGCTCATCGCGCTTCCCGCGCGCGCGGACATCACCTTCACGCCCCAACGGATCATCTTCGAAGGCAAAGACCGCTCAGCCACGGTCCACATGATCAACACCGGCCGCGAACGGCGGGCCTATGATTTGTCGTGGGCTCAACAGCGCATGCGGCCCGACGGCGCCTTACAAACCACCGAAGAGATGGCGGGCGCGGCCTCGACGCTGGTCGTGCTGTCGCCGCGCCGGGTCGTGTTGGAGCCGGGCGCAAACCAGACCGTTCGGCTCGGCTTGCGCCGGCCGCCCAACCTGCCCGTCGGCGAGTACCGTTCGCATCTGCAGCTCACGCCCGTCGTCCAGGAGGATTCCAGCGAGGGCGCGAACGCCCGCGGTTTGGGCGCGCGCCTGCGCGTGCGCCTCAGTTTTTCGATGCCCGTGATCGTGCGCCACGGATCCGGGGAAACGGCGGTGTCCGTTCACGCTCAGAAGTTGGATCTTGAGAACGGCGCCTTGATGGTCCGGTTGGATCGCCAGGGGCCCTTCAGCACGTTTGGGGATCTCTACGCGTTTTGGCGCCCAAACGCCGCGACGGAGCTGGCGCCCATTGGCCGGCTTGAGGGCGTGGCCGTCTATGCGGAGCTGGCGACGCGCGAAGCCTCCGTGCCGTTGTATGACAACGCGCGCAGCAAGCTCTCCGGCGGCGAAGTCTTCGTCTACTACGTTGATCCGGCGGACAATCGCGCCGTGCTGGCGGAGACGGGCGCGCGTCTCTAGTCGCGTTCTGGCCCGGGCTGGCGGCGCTCCCCGAGAAAATTGTCGTTTGTGCGGCTCTTGAGCTGACTTATCGTCACGGTGATCGTGGCTGGAGGGGCGGCTGCGGAGTGGCTTTCGCCGCGCGCCAGACGCGCGACGACTCACGCCTGCGAGCACGCTCCTCGACAAAGGGGATAGGGCATGGCGGCCAGCGTGGGGGAGCGCGCGCGCGCGTTGGCGGGAACGCCCCGCGACTGGATCACCTGGAAAGGGTGGCGGTTGTGGGCCGTGCTGTTCGTGCTGGCGTACACGCTGGCCGGGTTCTTCGCGTTACCGCCGCTCATCAAGGACCGCCTGACCACCGAGCTGACGGCGCTTTGGGACCGTCCCGTGCGTGTGGAGGCGGTGCGGACCAATCCCTTCCGCCTCAGCCTCGACATTCGCGGCTTCGCCGTGACGGAGACCGACGGCGCGCCGCTGGTGGCGGCCGATCGCGCGTTTGTCCGGGTGGGGCTCTTAGGGCTGCTGCAATGGGCGGCGGCGTTCGACGTGGTGCGGATCGAAGGCCTGGACGTCTCGCTGGTGCGCGACGCGGACGGCTCCCTGAATGTTGAGGCGTTGGTTCCGCCCTCTGACACGTCGGAGCCTCCCGACGAGGACGTCGCCGCTGAACTGCCGCGCTTGGTGTTTGGCGAGATTGCGCTGACCGACGCGCGCGTGCGGCTGACGGACGCAACGCGGCCGACGCCGTTTGAGACGGCGATCGGTCCGGTGGATTTGGCGCTGCGCCGCATCAGCACGTTGCCGCGGCGCGAGGGCGACCAGGCCGTCGTCATCAAAACGGAGAACGGCGGGCGCATCGCCTGGGAGGGGACGGCGTCGCTGCAGCCGCTGGCGGCCTCCGGCAGCGCCTCGGTGGTGGGTCCTTACGCGCCAATACTGCATCGGTACTTGCAGGATGACTTGGGTTTCGTCGTCAGCGACGGCGACGTGCTGTTGGGGCTGACGTACGCGCTGGAGACGCGCGAGGACCAGTCGATCGCCTTGGACGTCGCCGACATTGGTTTTGTTCTCCGCGATCTGCGGGTGCAGTCGCCGGATGGAGAGCGCTTGATCCTGATCGCGCCGGAGTTCGCCATCGCCGCCGGGCGCGTGGCGCTCCCCGAACAGGATGTCAGCGTCGAGGAGGTGGCGTTGCGCGGCGCGCGGGTGGAAGCGTGGCGCAACGCTGATGGCACGCTGTTCCATGAACGCATGGTGGCGACGCCGGAGGCGGCTCCTCCCGCTGAAACGCCGACAGATGGGACGTCGACGGACGGGACGCCGCCCGCCGCTTCCGATGACCCGATGGCGGGTTGGAGCGTGCGCCTCGACCGCGTCGCGATCGAGGACTTCTCGGCGCGTTTTGAGGACCTGGCGTTGCGGGAGCCAGGGGCGGTCGAACTCGCGGATCTGGACTTGGTGGTGGAAGGTCTGACCACCACGCCGGAGGCGCGCGCGCCGATGACGCTGAACGCCGCTCTGGCGGCGGGCGGGCGTCTGGACGCGCAGGGCGGCGTCGTGCTCGCTCCGACCTTCGCCGCGGACCTGCGCGTGACGGGCGACGGCTTGGCGGTGGCCGCGGTGGAACCTTATCTGCGGGACGCCGCGCGGCTGAGTGTTGGCGGCGGCGCGTTGTCGTGGGAGGCCGATGTGGCCCTGAGCGACACGGTCACCGTTGACGGCGGCGGACGACTGGAGGATCTCGCGCTGAGCGTGAAGGACTCCGAGGATCGGCTGCTGAGCTGGGACAAGGTGGCGGTGGATCGCTTCCGCTACGCTTCCGCGGATGACGCCCTCGAGCTGTCGGAGGTGGTGATCGACGGCCCATATGTGCGCCTGACGATCAACGAAGACCTCACCACGAACTTTCAAGCGCTGACGGAGGACCCCGCTCGGGTTGACGCGGACGCCGCCGACGACGCGGAGCAGCCCGACGACGTCGCCGCAGCGCCCGTCGCGGAGGCGCAGGACGCTCCGCCCGTCCCGGATGCGCCGGCCGCAAACGCGCCGACCACCCGGGTTACGGTCGCGCGCTTGGCGTTGTCCGAGGGGGCGATGGACTTCACGGATCTCTCGCTTCCATTTCCGTTTGCGGCGCGCATTGCGGATCTGGGCGGCGAGCTGACCAGCCTCGACACGGCCAGCACGGAGCCCGCGGCCTTTCGCCTCGAAGGGCAGGTGAGCGACTACGGCCAAGCGCGGATCGAAGGGGCGACGCCACTGGCCGACCCGACACTCGACACGGACGTGTCGGTGCTTTTCCGCAACATCGATATCGCCGACCTCTCCCCCTACACGATTAAGTTCGCCGGCCGGGAAATCGCCGAAGGGCGCATGGAGCTCGACTTGCGCTACCGCGTGGAGGCCGGGGGACTGCTCGGTGAAAACAACATCGTCATCAGCGACATCGCCTTGGGCGAGCGTGTCAATCAGCCCGGCGCCATGCGTTTGCCGTTGGCCCTCGCGATTGGGCTGTTGAAGGACGCCGAAGGCAAGATCGACGTCGACATCCCCGTGCGCGGCGATGTCAACGACCCGCAGTTCCGCATTGGCGGGGTCATCGCGAAGGCGATCATCAACTTGATCCGCAGCGTCGCCACGTCCCCCTTCCGTCTGCTGGGCAATCTGGTTGGCGTTGAGGGCGAGGACTTCGGCGTGCTGGCCTTCGAACCGGGACGCGCCGCGGTGTCGCCGCCCGACCGCGAGAAGCTCGTCAAGCTGGCGGAAGCCCTGGCTCTGCGCCCGACACTGACGATCGTCACGCCGGCCCCATTTGACGCCGAGGCGGACGCCGAAGCCCTGCGCGCGCTCCGTGTCGACGCGCGGGTGGAGGAGGCGGTGGCCGCGCGCCGGGAGGGCGAGGCGTCCGATGAGTTCCTGTCGGCGCTGCGCCGGGAGGCGCTGGAAGGCGCGTTTCGCGAACAGTTTCCCGACATCCCGTTGGAGACGGTCCAGGCGCCTTTCCTCAGTGTTCCGGATGATCGGCCCCGGGCGCGGCCGGAGCTCGACGCTGTGGCTTACCTTGCGGCGGTCCGCGCGCAACTGATCGCCGCGGAGGAGGTGACGGAGGCGGATCTCGCGGCCCTCGCCGGCGACCGGGCGTCTGCGGCGATCGACGTGCTGGTGACCGAAGGGGCGGTGGACGCCACGCGCGTGAGCGCGGCGGAGCCGGCCGAAGCCAAACAGGGCGAACGCGGCGACGTGCTTGGCGAGTTGAGCCTCACGGGCGTGGACGCCGCCGCCCCAGAGCCCACCGAACCGGCGGAGTAGGTTTTTGGCGACGCTCCCGGCGGTGTCCGCCGCTAGACCTTTTCCGACACCCGGATCGCGAGGCGGCAGCCGAGCTTGATCGCGCGCGACAGCAGGCCATAGCCCGGCGCCTCCTTCGCCCCTTCCTCGACCGCGAGGTCCTTATGGGCGATCTCTTCCTCGCGGAACTGGGCGAAGGTGTCCGCCAGCGCGTCCTCATCACCGAACTGGCGCAGTTCCGCGACCTGGTCGT
Organism: uncultured Caulobacterales bacterium; assembly: GCA_964526675.1. Taxonomy (GTDB): domain Bacteria; phylum Pseudomonadota; class Alphaproteobacteria; order Caulobacterales; family Maricaulaceae; genus CAZADA01. The sequence continues at coordinate 17,780 of CAZGLY010000021.1, read as the reverse complement.
CATAATGCTCTTCGATCACGCTCTCGACGGCTTCCGTGCACGCGTGCGCGGCTCGTTCGCCCAGCAGCGCCGTGACCACGCCGAGGCCGTAGCCCGCGATGTTCCATAGCGGCAACAGCGCCGTCGGGCGCAGGTTCCGGCTCAAGATCAGCTGATCGAACGTGTCGAGATGGTGTTGCTCGTCGGCTTCCATCTGCGCCAGCTGGGAGGCGATCCGCTGGCGGGTCGGGCGCTTGTCAAACACCGCCCGCTGGCCGCGATAAATGGCGACCGCCCCATACTCGCCCGCGTGATCGACGCGGATCATCTCTTCCACGCGGCGCGTTTTGCCGCCGTCGCCTGGCAGGCTGGGCGCGCTCGACGACTCGACGGGGGAGGCGTTGGTGTCAGACATGAGCAGGCTCCTGTGACGCGTGTCGCCGCGGCCGCCCCGCCGCCATGAGGCTCAGCGCCGCCAGCCCTGCACAATAAAGTACGTTCCAACCGGCCATCGACAAGCCGGCGATCCGAAACGGCGCGGCCGAGCAGTCGACCACGTTCGCCGGCCCGTCGAACAGCGTTGAGAGCGCGTCGGCGTCCAGACGCTCCCCGGCGGCGCTGGTGCAAAAGGCCGGACCGGGCCAGAACTTCCACTCCACGCCGGCGTGAAACGCCGCCACAGCCGCGCCGGCGGCGAACGCGAGCCCCATGGCCGACATGGCGATCCAGGCCGCCTGGGTCGGCGCGCGACGCGCGGCCGCCAGACCGATCCCCGCCGCGGCGATGGCCGCCCAAAACGCCCACCGTTGGACAAAGCACAAGAAGCACGGAGGGTAGCCGCCGACGCGCTCCACCAAATGCGCTCCGACAATCGCGGCGGCCGCGGCGAGACCGCCCGCCAACAGCCAGTGGTCAAGCGCGTGATCAAGGTGCGCGCGCGCCGTCTGGATGAGCGCGTCGTCAATGAGGGTCATCCCGCAGCGCCTCCGTTCATCGTCTCCACACACCGCCGTGGCGGCTCATCGGCCCAAGAGGCCCTTGATCATATCGATCACCGCTTCCGCGCCGCCGCCGCCGAGAAACACCGCCGCGTAGACCGCCGCCGCGATCAGGAAAATCACCCACGAGACGCCCAGCGTCAGCCCAGCGAGCGTGACCACGCCGTCCCGCTCCATCAAGCCGAACGAGGCCAACGCGACGCCAAACCCCGGCACCGTGTTCGTGGCCGGCAATGGCACCAATATGGAAGCGCAACACAGAGCAAGCAACGCTCCCACGAGCCGCTCGGCTTTCGGCCCGGAAATGAAGAACCACCGCGGTTTGGTGAGCGCCTCCACCCACCCGAAAAACCGCCGCGCGCCCTTGGCCATGCCCTCCAAGCCCGCTCGATCGATGCGCCGGTTCGCCAGCGCGCCGGGCAACCACGGCTCTGGGCGTCCAAGCGCCATCTGCGCGGCCAACGCCGCCATGGGCAACGCCACCACTTGGGGCACGCCATAAAGGAACGGAATGCAGCACGGCACGGCCAAAGCAAAGAGCAACGCGCCAAAGGCGCGTTCGCCCAGGTGCTCCATCAGCTCATGCAGGGTCAGCCCTTCCGGACTCGCCTCCGCGGCGATCGTCTCCAGGGTCACGATCAAGCTCGCGCGCGGGGTGGTTTCGTGGAGGGCGGCGTCGACGATCATGAGGGCCTCGCGCGGTGACACAGACCGCTGTCGCTAGCAGGTCGCGCGCACAGCGTCCACGGGCCGGCGCGGCGGCGCGCATCTCGCGGGAGCTGGATGCGATGACGACGCTCAGACGCTGAGGACGACCTCAACCGCGCCCCGGGCCGAGCCCGCCTCGGCCAACATGTCGACACGGGGGAACACGTCCAAGGCGCCGCCGCGGGTGGCGTTCACCATCGCCACGCCCTGGGCCTCTCCCCATTGTCGCGCGGCGTCGAACGCCTCCGCCCGTTGGGCCAGGTCGGGCGGCCGCCACCACGCGCCGAGGGGCCGGTAGTCGGCGATGAAGTGGTTGCGTTCGCCGGCGCTGCGGCGAAGCGGGCCGTTCTCCTCGGCGTTTTCGGAGACCACATACGTGTGATCGACGCCATAGAGAACGATGCGCGCCGCGCCCATCCACGCCGCCAACTGCATCGCGACGTGCGCCGACCCCCCCGCATCGCCGACGCCCTTGAATGGGTCGGGTTGGAAAGACGCTGCGCCGGATTTGGCGACGAAACTGGCGATCCGCTCCCCCGACAGACCGCCGGCGGCGATCGGCGTGAACACGGTCGTTTCCGCGCGGCGTGCGATCTCCGCGCCATGAGCCTCAAGCGTCGCGGCGTTCGCGATCACCGTGTAGCGGGGCCGCATGCGCAGCCGGGGGTAGGCCAAATGAAAGCGATTGACCGCAATCGCCACGGCTCCGTCGAGGGCGTCGAGATCCGACGTCAACACGCTGGGTCCGGCGCCAAGGACAAAGAGCGTCTGGCCGGCATGGGCGTTCTTCAGCGCCAGCGTGCGACGCTCCGCCGCCGCCAGCGGCGCGCCCAGCGCCGCGGCTCCCCGGCGCACGCCGCCCGCCAAACTTGCCAAACCGCCAGCCGAAGAAGTACGCGCGCGGTGAGCGTCCGTCATCCCGTCCATCCCCGGCGTCGTCATGCGGTGATGCGTCGCGCGCCCTGCTCGCAGAGTTTAAGCGTTCTCGCGCGCCAGGTCGATGGAGGCCGACGCGGACGCCACGTCGCCGAAGCGCGCCTCCACGCGGGCGTTGTCCGGTAGAGGTTGCGCCAAGGCGCATCCGCCGAGAGACACGGGCGCGCCCGCGGGCAAGGTGAGATCGAAGCGGGCGAGCGTCATGAGAAACTCCCGCAACGCGCCGAGCGCGCCGCCAATCAAGGCATCCCGCGCGAAACCCACCGAAACCACCACATTGTTAAAGATCAGCGCGCAGGGCGCGTCTTCGAGTTCGCGCACATGGGCCGCGCCTAAGCGGGGACCGAGCACGAGCCGGCCGGCGCCGCAAGCGTCGGCCAAGAGCCACGGCAAACCGGCGCGGCGCGGGTTGTCGACCACCGTGTCGGGCATCTCAAGGGCCGGCGCCGCCCACGCGAGCTCGGCCTCGAGCTCGTCCAGGCCATAGCCCTCCCAACGCGGCGGCATGTCCCGCTGCAGGGCGACGGCGATTTCCGGCTCAGCCAGCGGCGCGCGCGCGTCCGGCCACACAAAGGCGTCGTCCTCGGTCAGTTCATGGGGGGCGAGGGCCCCGAAGAACGGCGAATCCACGCCGAACGTCTCCAAGCCCGATTGATTGGTGCCGCCCAACTTAAACGCCGCCGGCTCGCTGGCTCCAAGGCGCGCCAGACGCGCGGCTTGCGTCGCATAGCCCGCGCCGTCATTGGCGGGCGTCAGGTCCGGGGGGAGGGGGCTCAGCAAACGACGCGCCGCCCGGGCTTGCGCAAGGACTGTGTCGCGTTGAGCGTCGGTGGGCGAGAACGGAAGCGTCAGCATGGTGGAGCGCGATGCTGGCACAGTCGCGAAGAAAGTAAACACGCGGGCGCCGCGACCATCGCCGCAGACGGACAGTCACCCGCGCGGGGCGTGTGGACGACACCCCTGCAAGCTATGCGACGCCTGGGGAAATCGCGGGTCGCGACGTCCGGCTCCCGCCGCCCAGGTGACACGGTCAAGCGAGTGTGTCACACAGCGCTGCTGCGCGGGTGTGGCGGAACTGGTAGACGCGCTGGATTCAAAATCCAGTTCTGGTGACAGAGTGTCGGTTCGAGTCCGACCACCCGCACCAACGGATGGCCTCGGACGGACGCGCCGGTCGCCGGGCCACGCGTCGCAGCGGTGGACAAGCCGCTTGCGCCAGCGTCACATTCCCCTTGCCGCGTAAAGCGTTGCTGGCTTGGCAGCGCATTCTGAAACCGGTGGGAGGGGCGCGCGATGACAAACGTCTTAGTCCTGTGCACGGGAAACTCCGCGCGCAGCGTTCTGGGCGAGGCGCTCGTCACGGAGCTGGGCGGCGGGCGGTTTCAAGGGTTCAGCGCGGGGTCTCGGCCCAAGGGCGCGGTTCATCCGCTCACGCTCGAGACGCTGGCGGCCCATGGCCACGCCATTGAGGGCTATCATTCCAAGAGCTGGGACGCGTTCGCCGCCTCCGGCGCGCCGGTCATGGACATCGTGCTGACGGTGTGTGACAGCGCCGCCGCGGAGACCTGTCCGGTGTGGCCGCATCATCCCGATCATGGAGCGCCGGTCACGGCGCATTGGGGCGTCCCCGACCCCGCGGCGGCGGAGGGGGATGAGCCGAGCCGCCGCGCCGCGTTTGAGCACGCCTATCGCGTCTTGCGGGCGCGGGTTGAGGCGCTGGTCGCCACACCGGTCGCGTCGATGGATCGCGCCCAGCTGAAACAGAAGCTCGACGCCATCGGCGGCTTGACGGCGTAGTGCGACCACGAGAGGCCTGGCCGTGCGCGGCGGCCCGGGCTCGGCGGCGTGGCGCGTAAGGGGGTGCGATCGTGCGAGGGGAGCTGGGCCGGCAGCTTGCCGCTGAGGCGTGCGGCACGGCGTTTTTGCTGGCCGCTGTGGTCGGTTCTGGCGTGATGGCCACGCGTCTCACGGAGGATGTGGCGCTCGCGCTGCTGGCCAACGCGGTGGCGACGGGCGCGGCGCTGGTGGTGTTGATTGTCGGCTTCGGTCCGATCTCCGGCGCCCATTTCAACCCCGCCGTGACGTTGGCCATGGCGTTGCGCGGGCGTTTGGGGCGCGGCGCGCCGGCGGCGCAGGTGGCGGCGGCCTACGTCGCCGCTCAAGTGGCTGGCGGTGTCGCTGGCGTGTGGGCGGCGCACCTGATGTTTGCGGAGCCCGTCATGCAACTGTCGACGACGGCGCGCATGGGACCAGACCAATGGTTCGCGGAAAGCGTCGCGACGTTTGGCCTTGTTTTGTTTATCTTTCTCGCCGTGCGCTTTCGCGAGGACGCCGTGGCGTGGGTCGTTGGGCTCTACATCACCGCGGCCTACTGGTTCACCGCTTCGACCAGCTTCGCCAATCCCGCGGTGACCCTCGCGCGAACGCTGACGGACACATTCGCCGGCGTGCGCCCGGTGGACGCGCCGGCCTTCATTGCGGCCCAGCTGGCGGGCGCGATCGCGGCGGCGGCCTTTGCGGCTTGGATCGCGCCGGGGGCGGAGGCGGCCGACCGCTCTTGACGTCGTCGAGGCGCAGCCGATGTCCCGCCCATGTCTGTGAGCAAAACGCTTATCGTTGCGGGCGTGATCATCGCGCTGATCGGCGTCGCCTGGCCGATCGTGTCAAAGATCGCGCTGTTCCGTTTGCCGGGCGACATGGTGTTCGGGGGCGAACGCTTCCGTGTCCACATCCCGTTGGCGACGTCGCTGGTGTTGAGCGTCGGCGTGAGCGTGCTGCTGTGGCTTTTGAACCGGTGACCCAAACGGCGCCAGTCAAGCAAACCGCAAGCCTTGCCCGGTAGATTTGCCGGGTCATGGCGCTCGCCGCACTTCAATCCCTGATCGATGCGTTGATGCGGAGGCGGGAGCCTCCGCGGAAGGCGAAAGCGCTGGGCCAGACCGCGCCGCCCGCGGCGTCGTGTCCCGTAAGACAAGCCCGCCTAGCGCTGCTGTCTGGGGCTCAAGCCTGCGCGACCGCGGACTATGGCGCGGCCGCCGACGCCTTTGTCAGCGCCGTGATCGCGTTCCGGCGCGCGGACGCCGGTGATGAAGCGGCTTTGGCCAAGGAGGCGCTGGGGTTCGCCATCCTGCGCATGTCCGACCGAAGCGCGGCCCGCGCCGCGTGCGCGGCGGCGCAGAAGGCTCTCGAGCGCGCGGGATCGCGCGATGATGTGGCGGGCGTGTTGGCGTTCTTGGGCGATGTGGAGGCGGCGGCGGGCGACAGCCGTCGGGCGACGGCGGCCTATCGTCAGGCGGTCTACATGCACCGCGCCACGAAGAACTGCGTCGGCGAAGTGGACGTCCTGTGCCGCGACGCGACCTGCCAGGCCCGCGACGGCCGCATCGAAGAGGCGAACCAACTTCTGGCGGACGCCCGCAGCGCCGCGGAGCGCTGTGAACGCCCAGACCTTCTGGTGCTGGTGAACGACCGCGCGAGCCGCGCGATTGACCTCGCCGCACCCGTCGTGTTCGCGGAAGCCGAAGCCGCCGAGGACGACGCAGCCTAACCGCGTGATCGCGGGGGTTGGCTCAGCCGGCCACGCGGGCGTGCTTCACATCGAGCTCATGGGCGCGGACTTTGCGGTAGAGGGTCGACCGGCCAATCCCGAGACGGCGCGCCACTTCGGACATGTGGCCGGCGTAGACGTCGATCGCGTATTGGATCAAGTCCCGCTCAATCTCCTCCAACGGGCGCAGGTGCCCCGCCGGGTCCAGCAACGACACGGGGATCAACCCGCCGCCGTCATTGTCGGTTTTGTGCGGCGTCGCGGTCGGACGGGCCTCCGGCGTCGCCGGGGAGGCGAGGGCCGCGGGCATGGGCGCTGGCGCGACCGCAGCGCGTGACGCGCTTGCGGGCGCCTCCGTCGCGCTGGGACGCGGCGCGCCCGGCACTTGCGGGAAGTCTTCGGGTTGCAGCCAGGCGTCCTCAGCCAGGATGACGGCGCGGAACACGGTGTTCTCCAACTGACGAACATTGCCCGGCCAATCGAACGCGGTCAGCAACGCCATCGCTTCCGGCGCGCAGCCCTTCACCTCACGACCTTCCTGCGCGTTGAAGCGGGTGATGAAGTGTTCCACAAGCGCGGGCACGTCTTCCTTGCGTTCCCGAAGCGGCGGGACCTCAATTGGGAAGACGTTGAGGCGGTAAAACAGGTCCTCGCGGAAACGCCCTTCTTGAACCGCTTCGGCCAAGTCGCGGTTCGTCGCGGAGATGATGCGGACATCCACTTTCACCGGCCGTTTGGCGCCGACCGGGTCGACCTCGCCCTCTTGCAGGGCGCGCAGCAGCTTCACCTGCATGTCGAGCGGCAATTCGCCGATCTCATCCAGAAAGAGCGTGCCGCCATGGGCTTCTTGGAATTTGCCGTCGTGGTCTTGGGTGGCGCCCGTAAAGGCTCCCTTTTTGTGGCCGAACAGGATGGATTCCACGAGGTTTTCGGGGATCGCGCCGCAGTTCACCGTGACAAACGGCTTGCCCGCGCGATCGCTCGATCCTTGGATCGCGCGCGCGATGAGTTCCTTGCCGACGCCGGACTCGCCCGTGATCAGGATTGGAATGCCGGACTTCGCGGCCCGCAGGCCCAACCGTCCAACTTGGCGCATGGCCGGGGCGTCCGCGATCATGTCCTCGAAGCCAAGTGCGGCCGTCGCGGTTTTCTTCAGGCGCGTGACTTCCCCGGCCAGCGCGCGAAACTTGAGAGCGTTGCGCAACGAGACGCCGATCCGCTCCGGGCTGACGGGTTTCACAAAGAAGTCCGTGGCCCCAGCGCGCATCGCCTCGACCACGGTTTGGACCCCGCCTTGGGCGGTGAGCACGATGACCGGCAGCTCCGGGCGGTCCTTCTGAAGGGTTTTCAGCACCTCCATCCCATCCACGCCGGGCATGATGAGGTCCAGCAGGACGACGTCGATGCGCACGTTTTTCTGGCTGAGCAGATCGAGCGCGCGCGCGCCGCTGTCGGCCTGGCAAGCCTTGAAGCCCTCGCGCTCGATGACGGCGCGGATCAGGCGGCGCTGGGTGGGGTCGTCATCGACGACCAGAACGGTCTTGGTCATGGCGCGGCGTGTGTCCCAGTTAGAAGCGCGCCGGCGGGGGGCGCGGGGTCCCGTGGGCGCCGGTATGGCACACATTAAGTAAAGGTAAGCTTAAGTGACGCCGAAGTCGTGCAGGGGTTTGGCGTCCATTGCGCGTCTATCTCGCGTTGCTGCGAACATCTTTACAAATCGTTAGGACCAGCGCTCACCGCGCCCTCTCCGTCGACCAGCGGCGGCCGTGGGCGGATCGGACGCCTTGCGCGTGGTGGTGCCCCGGCGCGGTCGGCGACCTATGTTCCAAGAGGTTCGAGATCGGAGGCGGCGATGGCCGAGACAGACAGTTTTGCCGGACGCGCGCGACGCTACGCCAGCGTTGGCGCGGGCCTCTCCGCGGCGGCCGCCGCGTATGGCGCGAACCGCCTGCTGGGCGGCGAGGAGGCGGACGCGCGCAGCGCCCGCGCCCTGCGCGCGGCGCTTGGCGGCGTGCGCGGGCCGCTGATGAAAGTCGCGCAAATGATGGCGACCATTCCCGATCTCCTACCCCAGGAGTACGCCGACGAACTCGCCAAGCTCCAAGCGCACGCGCCGCCTATGGGGTGGAGTTTCGTGAAGCGTCGTATGAAGAGCGAGCTCGGGCCGGACTGGCGCGCAAAGTTCTCAGACTTCGATCATGACGCCGCCCACGCGGCCTCGCTCGGTCAAGTGCACCGCGCGGTCGACGCCGAGGGGCGCGCGGTCGCCTGCAAACTTCAGTATCCGGACATGGCGAGCGCGGTGGAGGCCGATCTCTCCCAGCTCAACACCGCTTTTGCGATCTTCAAGCGCATGAACGCGGCCCTCGATCCGAGCGAGGCGGCTCATGAAATCGCCGACCGGTTGCGCGAGGAGCTGGACTACGACCGCGAGCGGCGAGCCATGCGTCTCTATGGCGCGATGCTGGCCGGGGAGCCGCGGGTGCGCGTGCCGGAGCCGGTGGAAGACCTGTGCACCGGTCGCCTGTTGACGATGAGCTGGCTCGACGGCCGCTCCATTCTGGAGTTCGTCGACGCCGATCAAGCGACGCGCAACGCCATCGCGCAGGCGCTGTTCGCGGCGTGGTGGGGCCCGATGAACGCCTATGGCGTCATTCATGGCGATCCGCACCTGGGGAACTACACCGTCGCGCCGGGCGCGCAGGGCGAGGCGACCGTCGTCAATCTCCTGGACTTCGGGTGCATCCGGATCTTCCCGGCGCGGTTTGTGTCCGGCGTGGTCGATCTTTATCGCGCGCTGGAGGCGGACGACCGGGACGCGCAAGCGGCGGCCTACGAAGCGTGGGGCTTTCGCGATCTGGATGAGGGCGTGTTGGAGGCGCTGACCTTGTGGGCGCGCTTCATCTATCGGCCGATGCTCGATGACCGTGTGCGGACTGTCGCGGACGGCGTCAGCCCGGGCGAGTACGGGCGGAAAGAAGCGTTTCGGGTTCGCGAACTCCTAAAGGAGCGGGGGCCGGTGCGGATCCCGCGGGAGTTCGTGTTCATGGATCGCGCCGCGATCGGCTTGGGCGCGGCGTTCCTGCACCTGGGCGCGGAGCTCAATTTCTACCGGTTGTTTCAAGACTCCATCGCGCAGTTCGATGAAGCCGCCCTTGCGGCCCGGCAGGGCGACGCGTTGACGGCTGTCGGTTTGCCGTTGCCCGTCGCGCGCGCGGCTTAGGGAGCGAGTCCATAGAGCTGCAAGGCGTCCGTGCCCTGATGAACGGCTAAGCGGGCGAAGAAGGGCGCAGGGTCCTTGGGCGTCACCAGCCAGCTGTCGTCGTGATAGAGCACGTCATGCAGGCGGCTGAGCGTGAACCGCACGGCCGCGCCCCGACACAGCAACGGCATCGCGCGTCGCTCATCGGTGTTGAGCTCGCGCACGCGTCGATAGCCGCGCATGAAGGCGAGGGCGGTGTCCGGCCGAAACGCGCCCTCGGCGTCGAAGCACCAGGCGTTCAGGGCGATTGCGAGGTCGTAGGCCAGAAAATCCGTGCACCCGAAGTAGAAATCGATCACGCCGGTAATGAGATCATCCGTAAACAGAATATTGTCTGGGAAGTAGTCGCCATGGATGGTTGCGCGCGGCAGCGCCCCAGCCTCTGGCCAGGCGCTCGCCAAGACGTCGAGTTCCGCTGTGAGCGCGTCCAAGAGGCCGGCATGCCCTGACTGAGCCAGGCGGTCGGCCGGTGCGGCGGCGCATCGGGCGAGAAGATCGCGCCAACCGTCGACGCTGAAGCGGTTGGTCAGGGTGGCCGGGTAGTCCGCGGCCGCCGCATGGAGCTGCGCCAGCGCCGCGCCGGCGGTTTCGACGTTGGCCGGGCTCGGGTCGCGTTTCCAACGCCCCGGCTTCCACTCAATCACCGCGGCGGGGCGTCCGCTCAGCGCGCCGATCACGGCGCCGTCGCGCATCGCCATAGGCCGTGGGGCGGGGTAGTCCCGATCGGCGAGATGCGCCGTGAAATTCAGGTAAAACGGCAGATCCTCCGCGCGCACCCGCTTTTCATACAAGGTCAGCACATAAGCCTGACCGCCGGCCTGCAGACGATAATTCGTGTTCTCCACCCCCTCAGCGATCGGCTCAAGCGCGTCCAGCGCGCCGAGCGCATAGTCGGCGAGGAACGCGGCGGCGTCCTCTCTGCTGACAGGCGTGAACACGGCCATGGACGACGTCTCACAGGTGCGCGCGGGAGCGCGGTGGATCTTGCGAATACCACAGCAAGCTTAGAGCATGGCGAAGAGCGCAGGGCGACGATCGGCGATGGCGCGCTCGAGCGGGGATGGAGGGGAGTATGGGCAGCGTCTTGGCGGCCGTCACGCTGGTCGCGCCGGATTATGACGACGCGTTGGCGTTCTACGTTGATGTTCTGGGCTTTTCGGTGGTGGAAGACACCCCGCAAGGGCCCCACAAACGCTGGGTGGTGATCGAACCGTCGGGCGGCGGATGCCGCCTGCTCATCGCCAAAGCGGTGAATGACGCGCAGCGCGCGGCGATTGGGAACCAAACGGGCGGCCGCGTGTGTCTCTTTCTCCATACGGATAATTTCGAGCGGGAGGCCGCGGCGCTGGCCGCCGCCGGGATCGCGTTTGAGGCGCCGCCGCGAGAGGAGACCTACGGCCGCGTCGCGGTGTTTCGCGACCCGTTTGGCAACCGTTGGGATTTGGTCCAGCCGCGGTGACGGCCGCCCACGCCGCCGCGATCACACGGCCAACACGTCCGCCCTCAGATCCATAAGGTCCGCAAACATGGACTCCGCCGTCGGCCAGCGACCGGCCCCGCGCCCTTCCGCCGTCAGCACGCGTCCGTCCGCCAGCATCACCCGCAAGGCGTTGCGTTCGCGCGTCGCCGCGGCGAAGACCGGCACGTCGTCGGCCGGCGCGAGCCGCACGCTGGCCGTGAAACCGTTGGCGTCACGCCGACACGCGCCGACCTGCTTCCACAAGCCGCCCCGGGCCACGCGCTCGCGCGCCGCGGGATCGAGCCGTTCGGCGGGGGCTTCCGCCTCGTCCAAGGCGACGCCAAACGCCTCATACGCCAAGATGCGGACTTTCGCGGCGGCGTCGATCCCATCAAGATCCGCCGACGGATCTTCTTCGGCGAAGCCGGCGGTCCGCGCCTCCGCCAGCGCGACGTCGAAGGCCGCGCCTTCGGCCATCCGACCAAGGATGAAGTTCACCGTGCCGTTGAGCACCGCCTCAAAACCGACGATCTCGCCCTCCGCGCGGGCCGCGTGGATGGTCTCGACCATGGGCGTTCCGCCGCCCACCGCTGCGGCGTAGCCTAGACGCGCGCCCGACGCCGCCGCGCGGGCGGCCAGACTCGGCAGATCGGCGACGACCGCTTGCTTGTTCGCGCTCACCACATGGACGCCGGCGCTGAGCGCGCGCTCCATGATCGCGACGCCGGCTGCGCCGCTGGAGGTCGCTTCCATCACGATATCCGGTTGAGCCGCGAACAGCGCGTCCATGTCGGTGACCAACAGGGCGGGATCCGTCACGATGTCGCGGGGTTTCGCAGGATCGCGCACCAGGACGGCGCAGACCTCGAACAGATCGGCGCGGCGGGCGATCTGGGCCAGCACGCCGCCGCCGACAACGCCCGCGCCGCACACCGCCACCCGCAGGCGCTTGGGGGCGGTCGTGGAGGACTGCGGCGAGGCGTGGCGCGCGCTGATCCGGGTGAAGCAGGTGTCGGCGCCGACGGCGGCGACGTGGATCGCCACGCCGTGGCGTTCGGCGAACGCGATAGCCCGATCTTGGACCACTTCGCCCGCCACCGCTTGCGCTTCGGCGTAACCCAGCGCGTCGAAACGCCGGGCGTTGGCCCCAGCGACGGCCGGGTCGCGATCGTACACGCCATCGACGTCCTTGATGAGACGCACATGGTCGAGGCCCGCTTGCGCGGCGATGAAGACCGCCGTCATGTCCGACCCGCCCCGCCCAAGCAGCACCGCTTCGCCTCGAGCGTTTTCCGCCACATAGCCGGGGACGATCACCACGTCGTGGCGCGCCAACGCGGCGGCTAGGCCGCCGATGTCCATGCTGGAAGGGGACGCTTCGGCGCGGTCGCCCTCCGCCCGCAAGGCGAGCGCCTCCGGGCCCAACACGGTCGCCCGCATGCCGATCCGCTCGCACGCCATGGCCGTTAGCGCGGCCGAGCGCGCCTCGCCCAACGCCACAAGCCGCGGCGCGTGCACGCTCCCGGGCTCCCCAAACGCTCGCGCCTCATGCAGCAGCACATCCGTGTGGCCGTTGATGGCCGACACCACCGCCACGATCGGCGTGCCCGCGCGGCGCAACCGATAGATCTCGCTGGCGGCGGTGGCGGCGTCCGCGGGGCTCCGCAAAACGGAGCCGCCGATCTTCACCACCATCGCGTCTTGAAGCGCTGACGCCGGCGCCGCCAGAGCGGCCTGCTCCTCAGCGGCGGCGTTCTGGTCGACGCCGCCGTGGCGGGACGCCTCACGCGTCGCAATGGGCAGGGGATTGGACATGGGATCAAGCCTCGAAACGGCGGTGTACATGGGCGAGCCTTTCCCTTCAATCAACAAACCCCGCACGGCGGGCCGGGCGGGGTGCGGAACATGACTTAGCAAGTGTGTGTTTCGCCGCGTTACGCGCCCCTGAGCCCGCGGCCCCCGGCCGCGGCGGTAATCGTCAAGGACGTCGCGATCGAAGAAGATGGCCGCGCGCACCACGCCCACGACACAGCGCTGCGCGCGGCCAAAGATGGGCTCTCGAAATTTTGACTGTTGTGCATAGCCATTCCAAGAACGCGCCCTGTGGGGTCATCTCTTGCGTAGCGGAGGCGTTTCGAGAGCGCAAGGAGAAAGATCCTTGCCGTACGATCGCCCACGGCCTCGGGTCTAGGGGGACGGCGCCGGGGTTCGCGCGCCGAGACGCTCGACAATGGCGGCTGCGACCTCATCGGTCGTCGCGGATCCACCGAGGTCTGGAGTGAGCACGCCCGCGTCCATCGCGGCGTCGACGGCCTGCTCCACGGTCTCGGCCGCGGCCGCCTGGCCGAAGGAGTGCCGAAGCATCAGCGCCATGGAGAGGATCATGCCGACCGGGTTGGCGACGCCGTGACCGGCGATGTCCGGGGCGGAGCCGTGGGCGGGTTCATAGAGGCCTTTGATCGCTCCCATTTCGCCATCGCCGATCGACGCCGAGGGGATCAGGCCGAGCGAGCCGGTCAACACCGCCGCCTCATCGGTGAGGATGTCGCCAAACATGTTCTCGGTGACGATCACGTCGAACCGCCTCGGGTCTTGGATCAGATGCATGGCCGCCGCATCCACCAGGGCGTGGGAGAGGGCGACGTCTGGAAACTCCGCACGGACCACGCGTTCGGCTGTTTCGCGCCACAGCCGGCTTGTCTCCAGCACATTCGCTTTGTCGATGGAGGCCAGGCGTTTGCTGCGGCCTTGCGCGATGCGGGCGGCGGCGCGCACGATCCGTTCGACTTCCGCGACGGAGTAGACGCATTCGTCCACGGCGCGATCCCCTTCGCGCGCCTTGCGGCCGAAATAGAGGCCGCCGGTGAGTTCGCGCACGACGACGAGATCCACGCCCTCCAGCAGGTCCGGCTTGAGCGGCGATCGCGCACGCGCGCGCGCATGCGGCTTAAAGACCCGCACATTGGCCCACGTCCCAAGCCTCTGACGCAGCTCAAGGAGACCGGCTTCCGGCCGTTGATCGCCGGGGAGGGTGTCCCATTGAGGCCCGCCGACCGCGCCCAACAGCACAGCCTCCGCGCGGGCGACGGCGTGGCGCGTGTGGTCGGGGAACGGCGTGCCGTGCGCGTCGATCGCCGCGCCTCCGAACGGGCTTTCCTGGATGACAAAATGGACGCCCAAACGGTCCGACACGGCCTCGAGAACCGCGATCGCCGCCGCGCCCACTTCGGGTCCGACGCCGTCGCCGGGCAGATACGTGATGGTCGGGGGCATGGCGGGCTCCACGGTTGGGGGATGACCTTGCGCGGGACGGCGGTGCGTAAGGCCTCGGGTGTCATCACTCTACAGCAGTTTGCTGACCGTGAAGATCATGATGAAACGCCTCAAAATCCGGCGGGGCGGCGGCCGATCGATCCTCCTGGCCGTTAAATCGCCGCCTGCGGGGGCTAGGCGCTGGCGTTGCCGCGCTCGGGAGCCACGACACATGCCCACAACAATCCGGGCTTACGTCCGTCGCGCGTTGAACCCGCGGGTCCCGAGCGTTCGGCGACGGAGAAACGTGGGTCGTGTGCGTGGTCACCCGCGCACAATCACCAATGACCACTGTCTGTGAGGAAGGGCGCGACCATGGCGGTTTGCAGCGCATTGAATCCAACGCGTTCACGGCTGACGCCGTGCCTCATCGCGTCCCTTATGCTGGCGGCGTGCGCGAGCAGTCCAAGCCATCCACGTCCGCCCGGCGATGGGGGGCGGCCCGCCCGGGCGGAAGAGTTTCAAGGCCTGGCGGCCAGGCCGATCAGCTTGTTCTTCGCGTCGTTAGACACGAACAAAGATCGCACCGTCGATACCGAAGAGCTCAACGCGGGCGTTGAGGCGGAGTGGCGCGACCTTTCGGCGTCCGGTCCCGTTCGCGCACTGATGCATCGCGAATGGGCCGAAGCCGTCCTTGGCGCCGAGGACGCGTCCCCCTCGTTCCTGGCGTTCGACGTGGATGTGAGCGGCGCAATCTCCCGGGAGGAGTTTGGAGACCGCCTGCGGTCGGAGTTCGCGCAGCTGGACGTCGATCGCTCTGGGGATCTGGATCGATCGGAGATGGTCTTCCTCGTGACGCCTCGACGGCCGGAACAAGCCAACAGCCCGGCGGGGCTGGAACGACGCGTCTTGCCCAACGGCCGCAGGCCCGCGCGCCGCTAGCCGCCCCGCTCACGGCGCAACGCGGCGCCCCATGAGCCTGGCGCACGGGCGGTGACGCCGGCGTGTGTTGGTTGGGCTAGTGGCGCGCGCGGATGAAGGCGCTGACCGCCGGCCAGGCGTCCGGCTCCGTCATGAAGGGCGCGTGGCCGACGTTGGCCACCGTGACCGTTTCCAGATCCGGCTTGCGGCGGCGCATCTCCTCAACGGTCGACGCCATCAGAATGTCCGTGATCGCACCGCGCACGATCAACGTCGGGGTCGATGCTAAGGCGTCGAAGAGCGGCCAGAGATCCGCCAAATCGCCGCTGTCTTCCGCCACGGTGCGCGCGATGGCGGGGTCGTAGTCCAGGACGATCCGATCCGGCGTCTCTTCACGAAAGATCTTCCGCGCGAATTGGATCCAGAACGCGTCGTGCGTTTCCAACGGAAAGGCGACGCCGTTGATGCTGCGACATCGGTCGGCCGCCTCCGCCCAGCTCGCCGCCGGCCCTGTCCCGCCGACATAGCCACGAATGCGCTCAAGACCGGCGGGGTCAATCTCCGGACCGATGTCGTTGATCACCGCGCCGGCCAACCGGTCCGCCGCCTGAGTCGCGGCGATCATCGTCATCAAACCGCCCATAGACGTGCCGACGAACACCGCGCGTTCCACGCCAAGGTGATCCAGCAGCCCAAACATATCCGCGACATACGTGGCCGGCGTGTACCGTTCGGCGTGCGGGTCCGGGTCGGATTGGCCGCGCCCCCGTTGGGACGCCACGATCACCCGTCGGCCCAGTCCGGCGATCGCGGGCGCGAGTTCGTCAAAGTCTTGGACATTGCGTGTCAAACCATGGAGGCACAGCACCGGCGGGCCCGCCAGCGTGTCCGTCGGCGCGTAGTCGCGGAAGTGAACCCGAGGCCCGTCGGGGGTGGCGAAAAACCCCTCCTGAAAGCCGTCCGTCATCCTCACAACTCCTGCAGCGGACGCGACGGCGGCGGAGCTGGCGCGCTACGCCGCCTCGGCGCCAGATCGGCAACGCCCGTCTAGTAGCGCAGCGTGATGGTGCCGGTGTACGTGCGCGGGTTGCCAAAGAACGCCAGGACGGAGTTGTCGACCGTCGGGAAGTTGTAGCCCGAGACGATGTACTCCTCGTTGGTCAAGTTCCGCGCGTTGAACGCGGCCGACAGTTTGCCGCTTTCCGAGCGCCACACCAACGACGCGTCCAGAAGCCAAAACGCTTCCTGGTCGAGGGGCGGGATCTCGAATTCAAACTGCTGCACGTCGCCGCGGTAGGACGCCGACCCGGTCAGCGACACGTCGCCGTCGCCCAGCCCGGGCATTTCCAGCGGCGTCGTGTAGTCGAGCGTGACGTTCCCGGTCCAATTCGGGGCGTTTTGCACGTCGCGCTCGTCGGAGACGTCCACGCCGCTGACAACGAACTCGGTGTACTCGGCGTCCAGGTAACCAACCGAACCGAAGGCGGTCAGCTTGTCCGTCAGATAGGCGGTGCCTTCGAACTCGATGCCGAAGATCTCCGCCGCGCCGGCATTGGTCAGTGTGCCGACAAAGTCCGTCGTGCCGTCCGGGTTGTTGACGATCACCGAGCCCGGGATTTGCACGTCGGTGTAGTCAGCGAAGAAGAACGCCGTGTTGGCCAAGAACCGGTCGTTCAGGAAGCTGCCCTTCATGCCGATCTCGTAGGAGTCGACGAATTCCGGCTCCACGCCGTTGCGCACTTCCTCCGTGTTGAAGGCGCCGCGCGGATCGAACAATCCACCTTTGAAGCCCTGGGAGTAGGACGCATAGAGATTGATGTCGTCCGTCGCATCCCACGCCAGAATGACCCGCGGGTTGAAGGCGTCGTCGGTGCGGCTCCCCTCGAAGGTGGGCACCACCTCTTCGCCGTCGACCAGCACCGGCGCGGTGAGGCTGACCGCCTCGCTGTTGCCGAAGAACGGAGACGTCTGCCCCAAGAAGAGCTCGCGCGTGATGCGCGCGTCGCGCTGGTCTTCGGTGAAGCGGCCGCCGACGGTCAGGCTCAAACGGTCCGTCAGATCGTAAGTGGCTTCGCCAAACACAGCCCAGGCTTGAGTGTCGACATCGCCCAGAGTGAAGGACGTGACGGTGCTCAAGAACACGTCAAACGCGTTGAAGGCGTTCGCGTCGAGATAGTAGAAGCCGGCCACGGCGTTCCACCGATCGCCGGTGAACAACGCCTGCAGTTCTTGGCTAAACTGCTCGTTTTCGTAGACCACCCAAGCGTCAAAGGTTGGCTCCGGGGTGGAGTCGAAATCAATCAAGTTGTCGCTGTCGTCGCGACGATAGGCCGTGATGGATTTGAGCGTCAGCCAGTCGTTGACCGTCCATTCCGCGCTGCCTTGGAAACCGAACGCCTCCACCTGGTTGCCGTCAAACGGCGCGAAATCGCGCACGCCGGCCTCGGTGTCGAACACGTCGTCCAGAACGGCCGCGCCCGTGACGTCGCTGGGGAAGAGGCGGAAGCCATGGCGGGCGTTTGAATTGTCGATCAAATAGTCGCCGGAAAAGCGGAAGAAGAAGTCGCTCGTCGGCTCGTACTCAGCGGACGCCCGGAACGCCAGGATGTTCTTGTCGTAGTTGTCTTCGCCCGTGAACCGGTTCTCGCCGAAGCCGTCGCGCACAAAGCGCGCCACGGACCCGCCGACGCGGAGGGTGTCGGTCACGGGCGTGGACCC
>CAZGLY010000020.1:0-58263 GCA_964526675.1 uncultured Caulobacterales bacterium | reverse complement strand
GACGGGCGGCAGTTTGAGAAGCCGGTTTTGCGGCGGCGCGCGCGCGGCTTGATCCAACAATGGGTGATCGCCGCGACAGGCCTCCTGTTGTCGGTCCTGCTCACGCCGTTTCCACAATCTTGGAAGCGGAAAGCCTCCCCGGCGTTTGGCGACCACGACATCGACAAGTATGTCGAGCGCTTGGACATCCTGGTGAGGCGTCGCCGCACGCTGACGACCACACCGAACTGAGGATCCGCGTCATGGCCGTCGCGCCCGTCGCGGTTTCCGTCGACGATCGCCCCGTCGCGCCGTCGGCGGGAACGCACGCCCTTGTGTATGAGCCGCTGCCGCGGCTGCGCGCGGCTTACTCGGACCGCGCCGCGGCGCTGATGGCGCAGATGTGCCGGCTGGCTTATCTGCGGTTTGAACAGAGCGCCGACCAACGGCGCGCGTTGGAAGACGCCCTGGCCGAGGCGGACTTCGTGCTGCTGGAGACCTATCCCCGCATACCGCTCGACGAAGCGGCGGCCAGTGCCGACACGGCGGAAAAGCGCGCGGAAGCCACCCAACGCGCGGAGGCGGCCAAAGCGACCCATGGCGTGGAGTGTTTCCTGGCCGCCCACAAATACGGCCATCTGGCGGTTTTAGCGTTCCGCGGCACCACCAACGCGCTCGATTGGCGCATCAACTTTCAAGTTGAACGCAAGGAGATCCTGGTCGGCGCGCCCGCCGACTCAAACGGCGACCGATCGCTGTCGCCCCACAGCCGCACCGTGCGCGTCCACAGCGGGTTTTACGACGCCTACCAGGCGGTGCACGACGAAATCGCGCGGGACATGACCGCCTTTTGGGCCGACTACCCCCGCACGCCGGTGTTCATCACGGGCCACTCCCTTGGCGGCGCGTTGGCCCAGATCGCGACGGCCCACCTCACGAGCGACCAAGTGGCGGCGTGTTACACCTTCGGCGCGCCGCGCGTCGGCGAAAAGCGGTTCGATCAGGTCGTCAAATCACCGCTCTATCGCGTGTGCAATGGCTTCGACATCGTCCCCAGCATCCCGCTGCGCATCATGGGCTACAGCCACAGCGGCGACGTGCGGACCATGTCCGTGCGCGAACCCATGACGCTCAACCGCCGGGACTTGGGCACGATCTCGAGCATTCTGCGCGATCTGTGGGGCTTGTTGATCTCCATCCCCCGCCAACGGCTCGCCGGCATGGACGATCACAGCGTCAACCTCTACGCGGATCGGCTGTTGGCCCACGCCCAGCGGCGACGCGGCCTGACCCAGATCGCCGCGGACCGCTGGCGGTGACGCCCAAGGCGGCTTCCTGGCGACTGCCGCCACGCCCCGCAGTCTGGTAAACGGCGTTCGCACAATCGCAAGTCGCAGAAGGGGCGATGCCGGTGGCCTATGATCGCTATCTCAACCTCACCCAGGTGCTGCCAAGCCATCGGAAAGCCTATTCCGACCGCACCGCGCTGCTGATGGCGCTGTTGAGCAAGATCGCCTACAATAAGCCATCCACCGTGGCTGAGCCGCCTATTCCCGTGTGGGGCCAAGCTCCTGAAGCCCTTAAGCCCGGAGCCTGGGACGAAGACCTCCTGAGAACCCAGTTGGCCGAACTCGGGTGCCGACTGATCGCATGCGAGGCCTCACAACGTCGCGCGCCACGCACCAGCGGCGCCGGCGTCACGGAGCTTGGCGCTCAAGGCTTTGCGGCGGAAAACGACGACATGGCGTTCCTGGTTTTCCGCGGCAGCGACAGCTGGAACGACTGGAAGAACAATCTGCGCGCGCGCCTCGTTCCGATGGAGATCGAGCGCCCGGGCCGCCAAACGCCGGCGCAAATCCGCGTTCACCGCGGCTTCAAGGACGCCTATGACGCGATCGGCAAGACGTTGATCGACAAACTTCTGCCGCACATCACCGAGAATGGCGACGACCTCCATGGCCGTCGACTGACGAAACCGCTCTACCTCGCCGGTCACTCCCTGGGCGGAGCCATGGCCGTGATCGCCACGATCGCGCTCGAGCCTCACAACCTTGCGGCCTGCTACAGTTTCGGGGCGCCGCGATTGGGCGACGCCAGCGTCGACCGCGAGCTGAAGACGCCCCATTACCGCATCGTCCATGGTCATGACGCCGTGCCTGCGCTGCCGCCGGTGGGTCTGTCGCGTTACCGTCACACGGGCTCGCCGGTCACCATCCGGCTCGGCGTCCCGCCGTGGATCAAGCGCAGCCATCGCAACGGCGTGGTCGGTTTCGCCAAGAGCGCCTTCAGTCTTATCGGCTGGCTGTTGAGCGGCGGCCCGCGCCCGATCTCCCAAGCGCATCATCGGCTGGACGTCTATATCGCCAAACTTGAACGGTTGGCTGAGATCCGCGCCAACTACACGCCGGCCCCAGAAACAGAAACGCGCGGCGACTAAACACAGCCCCCCAACGCGACGGGGAATCGCACGGGTCGCCGTCGCTAAGATCGCCGCGGACTCCGCCCAGCAGGAACGCCTCAGTCCCCGTCCATCTTAAGCGCGGCGATAAAGGCCTCTTGCGGGATTTCAACGCGCCCGAACTGACGCATCTTCTTCTTGCCGGCCTTCTGCTTTTCCAACAGCTTGCGCTTTCGGGTCACGTCGCCGCCATAGCATTTGGCCGTCACGTCCTTGCGCATCGCCGAGATGGTTTCGCGCGCAATGACCCGACCACCGATGGCGGCTTGGATCGGGATCTTGAACATGTGCCGCGGGATCAGCTCTTTGAGCTTTTCGCACATCGCCCGGCCACGCTTTTCGGCTTGGCTGCGATGGACGAGCATGGAGAGCGCGTCCACCGGCTCCTCATTCACGAGGATCGACATGCGCACCAGATCGCCCACGCGGTAGTCGTCGATCTGATAGTCAAAACTGGCATAGCCCTTGGTCGCAGACTTCAGCCGATCATAGAAGTCAAACACAACTTCGTTGAGCGGCAGGTCATACACCACCATGGCCCGGGCGCCAACGTAGGACAGCTCTTTCTGTACGCCGCGGCGCTCCTGACACAACTGCAGGATCGCGCCCAAATACTCATCGGGCGTGAGGATGGTGGCTTTGATCCACGGTTCGGCGATCGTGTCGATCTTCACGACATCAGGCATGTCAGCCGGGTTGTGAAGCTCCATCTCCGTCCCGTCGGTGAGCGTCATGCGGTAGACCACCGACGGCGCGGTCGCGATCAGGTCGAGATTGAACTCCCGCTCCAACCGCTCCTGGATGATTTCCAGATGCAGCAGGCCAAGAAATCCGCAGCGAAACCCGAATCCCAGCGCCGCGGACGTCTCCATTTCGAAGGAGAAACTCGCGTCGTTCAGGCGTAAGCGCCCCATCGCCGCGCGCAGGTCCTCAAAGTCATTGGCGTCGACAGGGAAGAGACCGCAAAACACCACCGGTTGCGCCGGCCGGAACCCGCTCAGCGCTTCGGACGTCCCGCGTTTCTCCTCCGTGATCGTGTCGCCCACCGCGGCGTCCGCCACCTCTTTGATCGAGGCCGTGAGCACGCCCACTTCGCCCGGTCCCATCGCGCCCACGTCGACAAGCTTCGGCGTCAGCGCAGCCACCCGGTCGACGGGGTACACCGCGCCCGTGGACATCATCTTCACGCGCATGCCCTTCTTGAGCACGCCCTCCATCACGCGGAACAGCACGACCACGCCGAGGAATTGGTCGTACCAGGCGTCCACCAGCATCGCCTTCAGCGGCGCCTCTGGGTCGCCGGCGACCGGGGCCGGCAGCCGCGCGACAATCGCCTCCAGCACCGCTTCGACATTCAGCCCCGTCTTCGCGGACACCTCCACCGCATCGGCGGCGTCGATGCCGATCACCTCCTCGATCTGGGCTTTCACCCGCTCCGGCTCGGCGGCCGGCAAGTCGATCTTGTTCAGGACAGGGACGATCTCGTGATCGTTCTCGATCGCTTGGTAGACATTCGCGAGCGTCTGCGCCTCCACCCCTTGGCTGGCGTCGACCACCAGAATGGAACCTTCGCACGCCGCCAATGACCGCGAGACTTCGTAGGCGAAGTCCACGTGCCCGGGCGTATCCATCAAATTGAGATAATAGACTTCGCCGTCCTGAGCCGTGTACTCCAGGCGCACCGTCTGCGCCTTGATCGTGATGCCCCGTTCGCGCTCGATCTCCATGTTGTCGAGGACCTGCGCCTTCATCTCCCGTTCGCTCAAACCGCCGGTGATTTGGATCAACCGGTCGGCCAGAGTCGATTTCCCGTGATCAATGTGCGCGATGATCGCGAAATTCCGGATCCGCTCCGGCGGGACAAGGGTGGCGTTTGATCGCGCGCCGGCGCGGGGCGCGGCGGCGGCCTTGGTGGGGGACGCGGGTGTGGCGGTGCTCATGCGACGGACTTAGCGCAAACCGCGGCCCTTGTAAGCGCCGGCGGTGCGCGGTCGCGGGTTAACCACAATCTCGGCTATGGTGAGTGGGATGTGGGCGCGGTCGGCGCTGACGCGAAAGGAGATCCACATGCTTCGCTTTGTCATCGCGGCCATGGCGGCCGCGTCTGTGGGCGCGTGCGCGAGCAACACGGCCCTTGAGCAGTATGATGTGGACGCCAACGCCACGATCGAACGCGTCGGCGACGATTGGGACTACGACACCCTCACCCCCGAGATTTCGGAATTCTTGGGCGCGTCCGCGGAGAACGTCGCGATTGTGTTGTCGCGTCTCGGCGCCGATTTCGGCGAGCCGGACGCCTTCATCGCGGGGGGAGAAGCCTCCGGCGCGGCGGGGCCCGGCCTGCGCTATGGCCGCGGCACGATGGTGACCCGCTCCGGCCAACGCATCCGGGTGTACTGGCAGGGCCCCTCCATCGGGTTCGACGTCGGCGGCAACGCCTCGCGCACCTTCACCCTGGTGTACAATCTGGACGACGCCAACGACGTCTTTCGCCGCTTCCCCGGCGTGGAGGGCAGCGCCTATCTGGTGGGCGGGGTCGGCGTGAACTATCAGCGGGCTGAGGACATCACGCTGGCGCCGATCCGCGCCGGCGCCGGTCTGCGCCTCGGCGCCAACGTCGGCTATCTCGCGTACTCGCGCGACCGCAACATCCTGCCGTTCTAGGGTCGCGGGCGAGGGCGCGCCGCGCGCCTCCGCCCCGCCCTCACGGTCACGCCCCCAACATCACGCCCGCAGAACGCCGCCCGTCGCCTTCGCCACGGCTTTGATGATCTTCGCGGACACGGCTTCGATCGCCGCGTCGTCGAGCGTTGCGTCGCTCGGCTGCAACACCGCTTCGATCGCCACCGATTTCTTATCGGGGCCCAACGCTTTGTGCGCCGCCTCGCCCTCGAACACGTCAAAAACGACGACGTCGGCCACGAGCTTCTTGTCCGCGCCGGCGGCCGCGCGCGCGATCGCGTCGGCGGGCTGATCCGCGCTCACGACAAACGCGAAGTCGCGCCGCAACGGCATCAAATCGGACGCCACCAGCGGCGGCTTCGCCCGTGTCGCTTTGGGTTTGGGCGCCGGGACCGCGTCCAGATCAATCTCAAACGCCAGGATCGGCCCCTCGACATCCAAGTCCCGAAGCACGCTGGGATGCAGCTCGCCGAACTCCGCCACCAAGGTCTTCGGCCCGAGCTTCAGCGCGCCGGAGCGTCCGGGGTGCCACCAGCCGCGCGCCGGGGCGCTCACCTGCAGCTTGTCCACCGGAGCGCCCACGGCCTCAAGCGCCGCCAGCGCGTGGGCCTTTGCGTCGAAGACATCCACGTCGGCCGCCCCGGTCCAGTGCCGCGTCCCCGCGGTGCGCAGCACGCCGGCCGCGACCATGCGCTGCCCCTGATCGTCCGGCGCGTCGTAGACGGGGCCGACCTCGAACGCCGCGACGTCGCCAAAACCGCGATCGGCGTTCTTTTGCGCCGCCAGCGTGAGGTGGATCAGCGCGCTCGGCCGCATAGCGTCGAGCTCTGAGGAGATGGGATTGGCCACCATCAGCGGCGACGCCGCGCCGAACAAACGCGCGTGATCCGCGCGGCAGAAGCTCCATGTCACCGCTTCGTGCAGCCCGCGGCCGGCCAAAGCCCGCCGCACCTCCAACGCCCGACGGCGCGTGGGGCTCATCGCGGGTGAACGGCGATCAAGGTCTCGACCGCCGCGCCGCGGCAAAGGCGTCGTCGGCAGGGTGTCATAGCCGGCGATCCGCGCCGCTTCCTCCACCAAATCCGCCGATCCCTCCACGTCCGGGCGCCAGCTGGGAACGCTCACCGTCATGCGGCCGTCAGCGCCGTCAGCCACCTCGAACCCAAGCTTTTTGAACAGCGCCCCGATCGTCGCCGGGCGCAGCGTCAAACCGGTCAGCCGGCGCACTTGGCCCGGATCAAACGCGATCGGCGCCCGCCCGGGCGGCGGCGCGCCCGCCACGACAACCTCCGACGCTTCGCCGCCGCAGATTTCCAGAATGAGCCGCGTCGCCCGCTCCAACCCGTCAACGCAGGACTGAGGATCGACCCCGCGCGCGAAGCGATACTGCGCGTCCGACGTGATCCCCGTCGCGCGCCCGGTGCGCGCCGTGCGATCCGGATCGAACCAGGCGCTCTCGATGAACACCGCCGTCGTGTCGTCGTTGGAGCCCGAATACTCCCCGCCCATCACCCCGCCGAGCCCCAGCACGCGCGCATCGTCCGCGATGGCGCACATGTCCGGCGTCGCCTCATACTCCTTGCCGTCGAGGGCGAGAAACCGCTCGCCGCCCCGGCCGAGGCGCGCGCGGATGGGGCCGCTCAGCTTCGCGACATCGTAGACGTGCAAGGGGCGCGCGCGGTCGTACGACAGGAAGTTCGTCACATCGACCAGCGCGTTGATCGGCCGCAGCCCCACCGCGAGCAAGTCCCGCTGCAGCCAGTCCGGCGACGGCCCGTTCTTGAGACCGCGGATCACCCGGCCCGCAAACACCGGGCACGCCTCCGGCGCGTCCAACACAATCTCAACAGGACACGGAAACCGTCCTGGGACGGGCGTTACGGACCGATCCTTGAACCGGCCGAGCCCCGCCGCGGCCAAATCGCGCGCGATCCCCACAACGCCCAGCCAATCGGGCCGGTTCGGCGTGACTTCAAAGTCAATCACCGGATCGTTGACGCCCAGAGCCTCCGACGCCGGCGCCCCCACGGCCCAGTCGCCCTCCAGATCCACGATGCCGTCATGATCCTGGCCAGCCTCGAGTTCTTTGGCCGAGCACAACATGCCATGGCTCTCCACACCGCGGATCTTGCGCGGCTTGGAATCCAGCGTCAGGTCGAGGCCGGGAATGAACGTTCCCAACGGCGCGTACACGCCGACGAGCCCCGTGCGCGCGTTCGGCGCGCCGCACACGATCTGCTTCTCGCCGTCCTTGGTGGCGACACGGCACACCCGCAAGCGATCCGCATCCGGATGGGGGCGCGCCTCGAGCACGTGAGCGACGGAGAACGCCGCCAAGCGTTGCGCGGGATCATCGACGGCCTCCACCTCCAGACCGGCCATGGTCATGGCCTCGGTCAAGCGCGCCAGATCCGCGTCGGTGGTGAGGTGGCGGCGAAGCCAAGAGAGGGAAAACTTCATGAGATTAACCAGCAGACACAGGGTTTGAGAGCGGCCGCGACCGCCGCTCGCCCCACCGGTCTTGGCCCGAGCTGGCTCCCAGGGCAAGTGCGGCAAGGCGCTTGGCGGCGACCTTTTGGACGGCGCGCGCCTGGAGACGCTAACAAATCACTTCAGCAACCCCTCAATTTCCCTCAAGTAAAGTAAAGTTAACCATAGCATTCAATTAGCACATCGGCGACATCACCTCGAGATAACTCCGAGGATGATCTCACGAACATTCAATCGCCTTGGGCCCGCGCGCAGCCGGGTGGCGTGGGCGCTCCTCGCCAGCGTTTGGGCGGCGTCTTTCGCAACGCCCGCCGCGCGGGCTGAGCGCGTGGTGTCCTTCGTGATGGAGAACGACATCGTCTCCGGCGAAGACCGGGATTACACCAACGGACTGCGGTTCAGCGCCTTAGGGCTCAACGCGCGGCAGGCCGGGATCTCCGGCTTCATTGCGCGACGGGGCCTTGGGGCGGCCTCAGACGACGATGTCTATGCGGGCGTCGCGGTGAACCACGCCATCTTCACGCCCGCCACCTATGGCGCTTCCGTCGCCCCCCCGGACCAGCACCCCTACGCGGGCATGCTGACCGTCGACCTCGAGACCCACCGCGTGGGACCGATCGTGATGGAGCGGGCGTCGCTGCAAGCGGGCCTCGTCGGCCCGGCCGCGGGCGGCGCGGAGGTGCAAATCGCCTGGCACGACTTCACCGCGAGCGAAGAGCCACGCGGCTGGGACGCCCAATTGCGGGATGAGCCTCTGCTTGGCGTCGCCTACGAGCGCGCCGCCCGCTCGATCGTGCCGCCGCGCTTCGGGCGTGGGTTTGAGATGCTCACAAACGCCGGCGTCAGCGTGGGCAACGCCCTCGCCGAAGCGCATCTCGGCGCCAATCTGCGCTATGGCGACGACCTGCAGAACGACTTCGGGCCGCCGCGCGTGCGTTCCGGCTTCGGCGGCGGCGATGTGTTCAACCCCGTCGACAACCGCAGCTGGTACTTGTTCGCCGGGGCGCAAGCGCGCGGCGTGGCGCGCAACATCGTTCTCGACGGGAACACCTTTTTGGACGGCGGGCCGCAGGTCACCCGCGAGCCGTTCGTGCACGAAACCAGCGCCGGCCTCGTGTATCAAGCTGGCGCGACGCGCACGGCGCTCGTGGTCGTGAAGCGCTCGCGCGAGTTTGCTGAACAGCCGCGAGGCCAGACCTTTGGGGCGTTGAGCGTCTCACAACGCCTCTGAGCGCGCCGATGGCGAACGCCCCGGCTGGACGCTGCGCCGGCTGAGGTCTATGACCCGCGCCAGATCAGGACGGCGCACCGCTTGCATTGGACGCGCCGACTAACGTGGAGGCGCCGTCATGACCGTTCGTGTTGCGATCAATGGATTTGGCCGCATCGGCCGTTTGGTGTTGCGTTCCGTGCTCGAGCACCGGCGCAACGACGTGCAGGTCGTCGCCATCAACGACCTCGGCCCGGTGGAAACCAACGCCCACTTGCTCAAATACGATTCCGTCCACGGGCGCTTCGCGAACGACGTGACCGTCAACGGCGACAGCTTCGACGCCGGCGCCGGTCCGATTCGGGTCACCGCCGAGCGCGACCCCGCCAAACTCCCGTGGGGCGACATGGGCGTCGACGTGGCGATGGAGTGCACGGGCATCTTCACCGATCGCGACAAGGCCGCCGCCCATTTGGAGGCGGGCGCCAAGCGCGTGCTCGTCTCCGCGCCCGCCAAGGGCGCTGACAAAACCGTCGTCTATGGGGTCAATCACGACGCCCTCACCGCTGAGGATCTCGTTGTCTCCAACGCCTCATGCACGACCAACTGCCTGTCGCCGGTGGCGAAGGTGCTGCATGACGGCGTCGGCATTGAGCGCGGGTTCATGACCACGATCCACGCCTACACCGGCGATCAGCACACCCTGGACAAGCTCCACAAGGATCTGCACCGCGCCCGCGCGGCCGCCATGAGCCAAATCCCGACGAGCACCGGCGCCGCGAAGGCGGTCGGCCTGGTCCTGCCTGAACTGGCCGGCAAGCTTGACGGCGTCGCGATCCGCGTGCCCACGCCCAATGTCTCGATGGTCGATCTCACCTTTGACGCGCGCCGCGACACCACGGCCGAAGAAATCAACGACCTCATCCGCGCGGCGGCCAATGAGGGACCGCTGCAGGGCGTTCTCGGCTACACCGACGATCAGCTCGTCTCCGTGGATTTCAACCACGACGCGCGCTCATCCGTGGTCCAGACCGAAGGCACCAAGGTGATCGACGGCCGGTTCGTGCGCGTCATGAGCTGGTACGACAATGAGTGGGGCTTCTCCACGCGGATGTCCGACACCGCCGTGGCCATGGCGCGGCTCATTTAGCCGCGCCGCCATTCGGCCCCAGCGCCACACATCGTTGGAGAGGGAACGCGCCATGACGGACGCCACATCCGCCGCGGAGAGCCGCGAGGGCATCCGCCGGCTGCACGCCGCCGACGCCGCACGCGATCTTCGCGGCAAACGCGCGTTGGTGCGGGTGGATTTCAACGTGCCCATGGAGAGCGGTGAGGTCAGCGACGACACGCGCCTGCGCGCCGCGCTTCCCACAATCCAGCATCTGCGCGACGCCGGCGCCAAAGTGATCCTGGCGGCGCACTTTGGCCGGCCGAAAGGCGCGCCCGCGCCCGAGATGAGCCTGGCGCCGCTGGCGCCCGTCCTCGCAGCGTTGGTCGGCGCGCCCGTCGCGTTCGCGACGGATTGCGTTGGCCCCGAGGCCGAAGCGGCGGTGGACGCCCTGTCGGATGGGGGCGTGCTGCTCTTGGAGAACACCCGCTTCCACGCGGGCGAGGAAAAGAACGACCCGAGCTTCGCGGACGCCCTGGCGGCGTTGGCGGATCTTTATGTCAACGACGCGTTTTCCGCCGCCCATCGGGCCCACGCCTCCACCGAGGGGGCGGCGCGGCGTTTGCCGGCCTATGCCGGGCTCGCCATGGCGCGGGAGCTGGACTACCTCGCCCAAGCCTTGGGCGCGCCGGAGCGGCCTGTGATCGCGGTCGTCGGCGGCGCGAAAGTCTCCACGAAACTCGACGTGCTGAGCAATCTCGCGAAGAAGGCTGACATTCTGGCCGTCGGCGGCGCGATGGCGAACACTTTCCTCGCCGCGCGCGGCCTGTCGGTGGGCACGTCGCTGCAGGAGCCGGACCTCCACGACAGCGCCCGCGCCATCGAAGCGGCTTGCACCGCCGCAGGATGCCAGTTGCTCCTGCCGGTGGACGGCGTGGTCGCGACGGAGTTCAAAGCGCACGCGGATCATCGCGTGCGCCCCGTCGACGCGATCCAAGCCGATGAGATGATCCTCGACATCGGTCCCGACAGCGTCGACGCCCTCGCCGCCGCCATCGAAAGCGCGAAAACGCTGGTCTGGAACGGGCCTCTGGGCGCGTTTGAAACGCCCCCTTTTGACACCGCAACCGTGGAGGCCGCCACCTTCGCCGCCAAGCGCAGCCGCGAGGCGGGCCTTGTGTCCGTCGGCGGCGGGGGCGACACCGTCGCCGCGCTCAATCAAGCCGGCGTTGCGGGCGACTTCACCTTCATCTCCACCGCCGGCGGGGCGTTCTTGGAGTGGATGGAAGGCCGCGCCCTCCCCGGCGTCGAGGCTTTGCGCGTCTGAGCAAGCCCGGTTCTGGCGCCGTGTTTGCTTTTGTGACCGGCAGAGGCCGTGGCCGCCCCGTGACGCGCACCGCGGTTCGCAGTATGCACAAACACACGCTTACACCATGGCGGAGGGGATGATGGATCTCGCGCAGTTGAACGATGTGGCCACGCGCATGGGCGCGGCAGGCAAAGGTCTCCTGGCGGCCGACGAGAGCACGGGCACCATCCAAAAACGTTTCGACTCGATCGGCTTGGAGTCCACGGCGGACACCCGCCGCGATTACCGAGAAATGCTCTTCCGCGCAGCCGACGCCATGCAGAATCACGTGTCGGGCGTGATCCTCTTTGACGAAACCTTGCGCCAAGCCGCCGCCGACGGCACGCCCTTGGTGCGCGTCATCGAACAGGCCGGCTCCATTCCGGGCATCAAGGTCGACAAGGGCGCGAAGCCCCTCGCGGGGAGCCCCGACGAAACGGTGACCGAAGGGCTCGACGGCCTGCGCGATCGCCTGACGGAGTATTACGATCTGGGCGCGCGCTTCGCGAAATGGCGCGCGGTGATCGACATCGCGCGGTCGGACTCCGCAGACCCTCACATCCCGTCCCACACCGCGGTGCACGCCAACGCGCACGCTCTCGCGCGTTACGCGGCTCTGTGCCAGGAGGCGAACATCGTCCCGATCGTGGAGCCGGAAGTCCTCATGGACGGCGACCATGACATCGACACCTGCCACGCCGTGACGGAATGGGTGCTCAAAGAGGTCTTCCAAGAACTCTATGCCGCCCAGGTCAGACTCGAAGGCATCGTGCTGAAGCCGAACATGATCGTGCCCGGCAAGCTGTCGCCGACGCCAGCCAGCGTCGATGAAGTCGCTGAGCGGACCCTGCAGTGCCTAAAGGCGTGTTGCCCCGCGGCCGTGCCGACCATCGCGTTTTTGTCCGGCGGTCAAAGCGACGAAGACGCCACCGCCCATTTGAACGCGATGAACGCGCTGGGGCCGCTGCCCTGGGCGCTCACCTTCTCTTACGGTCGGGCGCTGCAAGCCGCGCCGTTGAAAACCTGGGGCGGCAAGCCGGAAAACGTCGCCGCCGCGCAAGCCGCTTTTACCCACCGCGCGCGGATGAATGGCCTGGCGGCTCGGGCGGAGTGGACGCCGCAGCTGGAGACCGAAGCGGCGTAGTTACGGTCGATCCGACCGAAGGAACGCGTAAGGGCCGGATCCCGAGGGATCCGGCCCTTGTCGTCTGTCGCTGCTTCGCGCTGCGCGGTCCGCCCCCGACCAACGCAGCGCCCAAGCGCGTCGGCTTACGGCGTGGGACGACGGCAGCGAATCGTCGCCACGACGTCGGTCCGCAGGAAGCCTGGAACCGGAATCACGGGACGGCGAGTCTTCGCGTCCGCGTTTGTCGTAATCACCTCAAAACCGATCTTCCGGCACAACTCCCGGGACCGGCGCATCACCGCGGCCGTGTTGGGACCGGCCACGGTCCAGCCTGGAAAGCCGTCGTCTAGCGTGACGCGGTAGGCGTTCGTCCGCGCGCCAATGCCGTAGCGGGACGTCGCCACACCCTCTTCCGAGGTGCTGCACGCCGTCGCCAAGAGGGCGGTCGTCGCCGCCGCGAGCACAATCCGTTTCATGGGAAATCCCCTCATCGTTACGGGTAACGTGTTGTAAACGTCGTCTGCGGGAGCGTCCAGGCGCCGCGCTGCAAAGACGGTGAGGGCTCGCAGCCATGGGACGGACACCAACGCCAGACGCCCTGGTTGACGGCGCGAGGGCGCGGGCCGGAGCGACGGCGTTATGAGCGCGGCCCGCTGCCGCCTCTACGTTTTAACGCCGCCGCAGATCCCCGACCTTGCGGGCTTCGCGCGCCAGCTCGATGAGACGTTGGCGGCGGGGGACGTCGCGGCGGTGCAGCTGCGTCTCAAAGCCCCTGTCTCCGCGGCCGACGGCGCCGCAACCGACGTGTTGGACGCGCCGCCCGCCCCCGATTCGGTGATGGAGGCGGCCGGCCGCGCGCTGTTGGAGGTGACGCGGGCTCACGCGGTTCCGCTGCTGATCAACGACCGCCCGGAGGTCGCCACCGCGCTTGGCGCGGACGGCGTGCACATCGGCCAGACGGACGCCTCCTACAACGACGCCCGGAGGCTCCTGGGACCCGACGCCGTCATTGGGGTGACGTGTCATGACGACGGCGATTTGGCCATCGCCGCCGCGCAAGCCGGCGCGGATTACGTGGCGTTCGGCGCGTTCTTCCCCACGGGCACCAAGACGCCCAAAAGCCACGCGCACCCGCAGTTGCTGCACTGGTGGGCGGCGCTCTCGACGACCCCGAGCGTGGCGATCGGCGGAATCACGCCTGACAACTGCACGGCGCTGGCGGCGGCGGGAGCCGATTTCGTCGCCGCCTCGGCTGCGCTATGGTCCGCCCCGGAAGGGCCGGCCGCCGCCGCGCGCGCGTTCGCCGCGGCGTTGGAAGCGGCCGACGGCCCGCCGCCAAACCCCTTTGTGGACACGGACGCGACGTGAACATGAGCATGAAGACGTGTTGGCAGAACGTGGCGGGCGTCGTGCGCGCCCTCCTTCGCAGCGCGCCCGACGGGGCCGTCCGCGCAGCGTGTGCGGCCCTTGCGGCGCTAACGCTCGCCAGCGCCGCAAGGGCGGACTCCGACAAGCTCTTCATCGACGCCGCCGAGTTCCACAGCAATGGCGATTTTGTGCGCGCGCTCGCTCTGGCGCAAAGCGCGGCGAAAGCCGGCCATGTCCGCGCCGCCGTGATGGCCGGCCACATTCTCGAAGACGGCTTAGCGGGCGCGGTCAATGATCGTGACGCGGTGTACTATTACGGCATCGCCGCCGCCGAAGACGACCCAGACGCGCTGATGCGGCTCGCCCTCCTCGCCCGCGAAGGGCGCGGGGAGCTGTCCCCAGCCGACGCGACGGTGTATTTCGAGCGCGCCTCCCGCGCCGGCCATGACGGCGCGCGCCACGCTCAAGCGCTCCACTATCTCGACCCGGATTCGCCCGTCTACGACGCCCTGGCGGGCTTGACGCTCCTGCGTCGCGCCGCCGTGGAGGGACGCACGGACGCCCAGCGCGACTTGGGCCTCGCCCTCCTTGAGCGGGCCGGCGACGAGACGGACAGCGACATTGACGAAGCGCTGCGTTGGCTGCGCTTGGCGGCGGAGGCCGGCGACATCCCGGCGGCCTATGCCGCGGGCGTCACGTTGTCGTCCGTCGATCCGAAGGCTGCCGAAAGCCTGCTCGAGCAAGCTTGGACGGCGGGGCATCCGCTCGCGGCGAGTGATTTGGGATGGCTGCGCTACACCCGCGCCAAGACCCCCAAACAACGCGCGGCGGCGGTGGAGCTGTTGCAGGCCGCCGCGCTCGCCGGCGACCCGCTGGGCCGGTTCCGGTTCGCCTGGGCGCTGGCGAACGGCGAAGGCGTGGCGCAAGACCTCGAGGAGTCCTACCGGTGGCTCTTGCTGGCCGACGCGTCGGGTTTGCGCGACTCCGATCAGCTCGCCCGTGATCCGATGCGGCTGCGCTATTGGCTCGAGCGGCGTTTGACCGACGCGCAAATCCGCCGCATTGAGCGCTCCATCCCGGGCGCGCGCTAAGGGCGGCAGCTTGACGATTGACCGCGCGCGCGGGCGGGGCTAGCTCGCCACGTCAGAGCGGTCCGCGCCCGAGGGATTCGGCTGAGCCCCCCTTGATACCCAGGGCCCAGCCAGGGAGAGCAGTGTGAAAATCGACGGCAACAAAATCACGCCCGGAATGGTGATTGAGCATCAAGGCGGCCTGTGGCGCGCCGTGAAGACCAACGCCGTGAAACCAGGCAAAGGCGGCGCGTTCAACCAGGTCGAACTCAAAAACCTGATCGACGGCCGCAAACTCAACGAACGCTTCCGCGCCTCTGAAACCGTGGAACGGGTGCGCCTTGAGCAGATCGACCACACGTTCCTTTACGACAGCGGCGACAGCCTCGCCTTCATGAATTCCGAGAACTACGAACAAGTCGAGTTAGAGAAAGACTTCGTCGGCGATCAGTCCGCATACCTTCAAGACGGCATGGCCG
Source organism: uncultured Caulobacterales bacterium (assembly GCA_964526675.1). Taxonomy (GTDB): domain Bacteria; phylum Pseudomonadota; class Alphaproteobacteria; order Caulobacterales; family Maricaulaceae; genus CAZADA01. Next base: position 42,942 of record CAZGLY010000020.1, on the reverse strand, counting down.
TGAAAATCGAGTTCTACCAGGACAAGCCCATCGGCGTGACCCTGCCGGAGCAAGTGACGCTCGAGGTGTCCGACACCGAACCGGTCGTGAAAGGCCAGACCGCCGCCAATTCGTTCAAGCCCGCCACGCTGGAGAACGGCATCCGCACGTCGGTGCCGCCCTTTGTTGGCGTGGGCGAGAAGATTGTCGTCATGACGGCGGACGGCGCCTACGTCAAACGAGCGGACTGACCGCTGCAGGACTCAGCCGCAGGACGCTTGACCTCGCTCGACGGCGTACTGCGTCTGCCCCCATTTCCATCGCCCCTCCTGGATCAAGGACACCGGGATCTCCTGGACCGAACCGTCCGAGTTGTTCAGGTGAATCTCAGGCCCCTGATCGCCCTGTTGCAGGGTCCAACGCCCCCCGCTTTGGGCGACGTGGGCCATCCCCGCCCAGCTGTCGTTCATGCCCGTCGTCGGGTCGCTCCCGATGGCGGGCCGGTACTCCCCGCCAACGCTGATCGAGCCCTCTGAGCTGCGGTAGAAGACGTTACCGGGGCAGACGTGGATGTAGCCGGACGACCCGCCGGTCGCGCTTGAGAAGATGCTCGGCGAATAGACCCAAAAAATGCGCGCACCGACGACCGCGGCGTCAGAGCCGCCGCTGGCGACGCTTTCGCCTCCGAAGGCGGGCTGGGCGCTCTCGCCCCCAAAGGCGGGTTGTTGCGCGGGCGGCGTCTGTCCTTGAATGGCGTAGATGTTCATCATCGGCGGTTGGCCGACGGCGCCGAAATTCCCCTGTTCGTCAACGTAATACGCGCCCGGAGGCAGACCGAAGAACGCAAACATCTGCCACTCTTCCGGGCTCAAGGCCTGGCCGTTGAGCGTGTACTCTTGAGCGGCGGCGGGCGCTGAAAACAAAGCGAGGACCCCGGCGGCGCACGCCGCCGCCAACGCCAGACGAGTCCGTGAAAAAGCGGTCACACGCAACATGAGATCCTCCTCCAGGTTGATATCTCTTGGGCGCTTTCTCGCCATCGACGCAGCACTGCCACGCGAAACCGGCGGATTTGCGACTTTGGCGACGCCCGCCGAACCGCACGCGCGCGCCGCGCCCGTTTGAACGCGGCGCGCGCGGATCTGGAGGTTCCGTTCCGCGCCGCAACACCCTATGACCCGCAGTCTGTTCCCCAAAAACCGCGGACCGCGCCATGGCCCAACCCTCCGCCTTGCTCAACATCATGATGACCGCCGCGCGCAAAGCCGCACGCGCGCTGCGCCGCGACTTCGGCGAGGTCGAGCAGCTCCAAATCTCCCGCAAAGGCCCCGCCGACTTTGTCTCGGTGGCCGATGAACGCGCCGAAGCGATCGTGCGCGAGGAGCTGCAAAAGGGTCGCCCGGGCTACGGTTTTCTGATGGAGGAAGGCGGCGAGCTTCCCGGAACCGACCCAAGCCACCGCTTCATCATCGACCCGTTGGACGGCACGACGAACTTCCTTCACGGCATCCCCCACTTCGCCATCTCGATTGGGTTGGAGCGCGAGGGCGAGCTCGTCGCCGGGGTCGTTTACGCGCCGATCGCCGATGAGATGTTCTGGGCGGAGAAGGGCAAGGGCGCGTTCCTGAACGACCGTCGTTTGCGGACCGCCGCGCGCGTAAACTTGGACGACGCGGTGCTCGCCACCGGCATCCCCTTTCGCGGGCGGCCGGGCCACGCGACGCTGCTGACGGAGCTGCACACGCTGATGCCAAAGGTCGCAGGCGTTCGCCGGTTCGGCTCCGCCGCGCTTGACCTCGCTTATGTGGCCGCGGGCCGGTATGACGGCTATTGGGAGCGTGGACTGAAGCCGTGGGACGTGGCCGCGGGCATCGTGCTGGTCCGCGAAGCGGGGGGGTATGTCGTTGATCCCGACGACAAAGGCGATCCGTTGCACTCCGGCGACATCGTCGCCGGCGCCGACGCCATTGTGCGGCCGCTGCTTTACGCGCTGCGGCCAGCAAGGCCGTGATAGCCCGCAATTAAAGCGCCCCCGCGGGCGCCTCCACAAAGACGCGTTGACGGTTGAGGGTCAGATGATGCGTGTGGGGATGACATCGAGGAGTTGGCTATGGAGCGCGTGATCGCTGAGGAGCCGCGGCGCGTGAGCCGCGGCGGGCGTCCGATGTTCACCGGGCCCGGCCGCAACATCGCGCCAATGCTCTTGTTTGTCAGCGCGGTCGCGGTGTTGGTGTTCGCGCTCGCGCCGGCGCTTGAGACCGCGTTTTACGCCAACATCTACATCAATGGCGCGATCGTCGTCGTGCTCTTCTTCGGCATAGCCTACACCTTCCACCAAGCGTTGGGCGTGCGTCCGGCGGTGGCGTGGCTGCGGGAGTTCCACGACAGCCCGAACCCGCAGGGCATGCGGTCGCCGCCGTCGTTGATCGCGCCTCTCGCGCTGCTGATGACGGAGCCGCCTGGCCGGCTGCGCATTCCCGCCGCGGCCGCCCGCTCGATGCTCGATTCCGTCGGCGCGCGCATGTCCGAAGCCGGCGAGCTGACCCGCTATTTGGCGCGGCTGCTGATCTTCCTGGGGCTGTTGGGCACGTTCTGGGGTCTCTTGCAGACCGTGGGCGCGCTTGTTGACGCGGTGAACGCCCTCTCCAACAACAGCGGCGACAGCGACGCCGCCGTCACCGGTCTGTTCACCGCGATCGGGGAGCCGCTGCGCGGCATGGGCACGGCGTTTTCGTCGTCGATCTTCGGGCTCGCCGGGTCGCTGGTGCTTGGCTTCCTCGACCTTCAGACGAGCCAAGCGCAAAACCGTTTCTACACGGAGGTGGAGGACTGGTTCGTCTCCATCACCCGCGTCGGCGGCGTCGCCCCCGCAGGCTTCGAAGAAAGCGCGCCGGCCACGGGAAACTTCGTGACAGCCCTGCTGGAGCAAACCGCCGAAAGCCTCGACAACCTCCAGACCACCATCGCGCGCGGCGAAGAAGGCCGCGTGCGTCAAGCCGAAGCGATGGCCTACCTCTCGACCTCGCTGGCGGCGCTCAACGATCGGTTGGGCCGGCAAGAAGAGGCGGTCACCGCGATCCGAGAGCGCACGATGGACGACACGGTCGCGCGCCACACCCGCAACATCGATGTGACGCTGCAGCGCCTGGCCTCCGACATGGTCGCGGAGCGGGAGCAATCGAACCGCGAGCTGCGCAATGAATTGCGCGCGCTCTCGAAAACGATCGCCGCCGCGCTGGAGATCAGCGCTCGGCGGGACCGCTGATCATGAGCGCGCGCTTCGCCCGCGCCCGCAATCAGGACCAGGGCGATTACTGGCCGGGGTTTGTCGACGCGCTGGCGACCTTGTTGCTGGTGTCGATCTTCCTGTTGTCGCTGTTCGCCGTGGCGCAGTTCGCGTTGGGCCAGGCGCTCAGCGGCCGCGACGCGGCGCTGGCGCGGCTGCGATCGCAGCTGTCGGAACTGGCGGATCAACTGAATCTGGAGCGCGCGCGCGCCACGTCGCTGGAGGAGGAGCGCGACCGCCTCTCCGCCACGCTGCAAACGACGCAGGCGCAAGTGATCCGTCTGGAAACGGAGAACGCGGAAACGGCGGGCCAGCTCGGCTTTGTCCAAGCCTCCTTGGAGGAGGAGCAGAAGCTGTCAGACGCCGCGCGCGCCGAGGCGGAGCTGCTGCGGCTGGAGATCGCCGCCCTCAATCAGCAGTTGGCGGCCTTGCGCGAAGCCTTAGAGGCGTCGGAGGCGCTTGACCTCGAACAAGAAGCGCAAATTGAGAATTTGTCCCAGCGGCTCAACGCGGCGCTGGCGCGCAAAGCCCAGGAATTGGCGCAGGTGCGCTCGGATTTCTTCGCCCGCGTCCGTGAAGTGTTGGGCGATCGCAACGACGTGCGCGTCGTGGGTGACCGCTTCGTGTTCGAAACGGATGTCGTGTTCAACTCGGCGGAAGCGGACGTGACCGCCGCCGGTGAAGATCAACTCGCGCAGATCGCGGCGGTTATTCAGGAAGTGTCAGAAAACATTCCCAACGATGTCGACTGGATTATTCGTATTGATGGCCACACGGACGTGCGCGACATCAACACCGCGGAGTTTCCATCGAATTGGCACTTGTCGGCTGAGCGCGCGATTTCTGTGGTGAACTTCTTTGAGAGGGCCGGCATCCCATCGGACCGGCTCGTGGCGGCGGGTTTTGGCGAATACAGCCCGATCGTCAACGAGCGCAGCGAGGAAGCCTACGCCCGCAACCGCCGCATCGAGCTCAAATTCGACGCGCGGTGAGGTCAAGACGGCAATTACATCTGAAACTTTGATTTCGTCGACCTCAACTCACGCTCCACTGTCCCCGCCCGCCAACCGCGCCAAGCTGTCCCCGCCGGGTAGGCACGCTTCTGCCCACGCCGCCCAGGCGGAATCTCTACCAAGTACCGCCAGACGTTCTCGCGCGTACGCGACGTAGCCTCCACTGTCACCAACAAGATTGCCCCGACCCGGCCTCTCCAAGTCCCCCGACGCAACCAATCGGCGCAACAGCTTAACACTGATACGCAGAGACTTCGCCACATCAGTTAAGTCCACTGAACTACACCGCAACCTTGTCTTTTGCACTTAAACCCCCTTTACACTCACGAGCATGATTTACAGAAAGCCCTCTTCGTCTAATCGACTCAATGACATCCGGGCACATTCAATCCATTCGTCAGGGAAATACCGCATTTTTATTTTACCCATCCTCAGCCGAGGCGGCGAGTCGACCAAGCCGGATTTTATGTACCTTCGAAGGGTAGACTGACTGACTCCCAACGCCGACGCAGCATCTGTAATTGTTTTATAGGTCACTCCACGGACAACTTTGACGATCGGTGGCCTCCATCGCATATATCCTATTGATCGGGTCGCCAAATCAGTTGATCTGTCTCCTCAACCGATTTGGAGTTCATTTCCTGTAAAGATCCATGCAGCTAATACTGCTTGCCATAGGATCTGAGCGTTACGAGCAGCTCAACCTGGTCAACTAGGTTGACAGTGTTGACGATGTGGAGTTACCGCATCACAACTGCAAAGGCAATGTGGAGGGGGCCTAGATGTTCGTGCAAAATCGCGTGATGGCTATCGCATCTACAACGCAAACGTCGTCAGCACCTAGCAACCGGCGAGTCTCTGTCCCGGCCGACGACAGATTTTGCGCTCCTGGCAGTCTTATGGGCGGCGACAATGGCGCTTAGGCCATGCGCCCGTCGTGCCCACATTTGATGACTTCCAATGACATCGCGAATTGCATTTATAGCGACACTCATAGTATCGGTAGCATCGATACTTTGGTTAATTCTCGACGTAGTCCAGTACGGTGATTTCACAAAACGACTTTCTAATAAGGGTGACAGCTACGAAGCAGTCGCCGTCATCTTCGTCGGCCTAGGTGGTTTGGCGACCTTTGTGATCAACAAACTTGTTGTGATCGAACAAGGGCGTCAAGAATATGCGGTGAATTTTCTAAAAAATTTTCAGGACAGCAAGAGAATACGCACTGCATTCGCAGCGGTTGGAAGAAACTATCTCGACACAGGACTTGTTCATGAAAAAATCACCCCAGAAGAGGCACTCCATATATTTACTTTACCGTCCGGACAGTATCGAGACCTGTTTGAAGCTTTTCAAGTCCTGGGGAATTTCTTTGAACAGATGGCGCAAGCTATAATTGGCGGTGCCGCCGCCGACGCACCACTGCGCAACTTCTATTGCGGTATGTATGTGCGTGTTTTCAGCGTAATGCGTCCCTTTTTACCACTGATGCGTTACTACACGCTAGATAAAGATGGGCGTTGGAAACTCCGCGAAAAACCGCGGCCCGAGATCTACATAATGTCCGAAAAACTATATCGACGTTGGCATTGGCGGCAAGCGCTCTTGGTGGGCGTTCGTGGTCGCCCGCCAAAGGCCTGGTGCGATCTCGAACACTCGTTTCGGCGGAACGAGAACGCCCGCTGACGTCGTTTCGTCGCTCAGCCCAGGGCGTCCCCGGTCGGCGTGGCCATGGGGCGTCAATCCAGATCCGTGGTCTCGCTGGGCGCGCCGCCATCGCGACGCACCACGATCTTCTCCACCCGCTGCTGGGCGTCCTTCAGCTTCGCCTCGCAATGGGCGCGCAGCACCTCCGCGTGTTCCGACAGCGTGATCGATCGCTCCAGCGGCACATCCCCGCTCTCCAGCTGGCGCACGATCTGCTCCAGCCGCTGCAGCGCGTCTTCAAAGCTCAAATCGCCAACGGGCGGAGCGTCATCAGCGTCGTTAGCCATGGAATCTCCCTTTTGGCGCGCAGCCTAGGGCGCGCTGCTCCGGCGGACAATCACAGCCGTGATCGCCGCGGCGATCCCTGTGGGGCCCCATGTCGAAAACGCCCCACCGGCACGCGTTCCCACGGTCTCAGGCCAAGGGCTCATAGCGCCGACTGCGCCAGTAGCCATCGCCGCCATCGCGCACGCAACGCCATCCCCGCGCCAACAGCGCCGGACGCATCATGCGGTTGAACCAGCCGTGACCGCAGACGAGAACCGTCTTGCCGCCCTGCGCCGCCGCAATCACCCGCGCCGCCGCCGCATCGGCGCGACGCTCGGCCTCCCGACGGCTTTCCTCGCCGCCGGACAATCCCAGCCACCAGCTCAGCCGCGCCACAACGCCCCAGGCGCCCGGGCGCAAGCGCAACCCGACCAAGGGGGGCGGCGGCAAACGCGCCTCAAGAAACAGGGGATCAGTGTGGACGCTGCGGGCCGCCGCGGCGCGCGCGGCGGTTTCCTGGCTGCGCCGCAGCGGGCTGGCGAAAATCACGTCGGCCTCACGCGCGGTGTCGACCAGCACCGGGTCCGGCGTCTGATCCGCGGCCAGGCCGCCAGCGTCGTAGGCGGCCCACCACTCGCGAAACGCACGCCACGAAATCCAACACGACCGATCGAGCCCCGGGCGGCCATGGCGCGCAAGAACGATCACGCCCTCGGGGCGCAATCCAGCGGTCGGGGTTGGCGCGCACGCGACCGCCTCGGGCGCTTCCGTCATCGACAACGCACCCGGCGGTTCCGCTCCGATCGCTGCATCGTCGGCCTGCGCCATGCCCCGCACTCAGTCGGGGCGCATCCTGACCTCGCCTCCGGCCCGCCCCCTCAGGCTCCGGACAGCGCACGCACATGCGCCGCCGCACACCGGCCCAGCGCTAAGAGGTCGTAGCCGCCCTCCAGCGTCGACACAAGTCGACCGCCACACAGCTGTTGCGCGAGCTCGTCAAGCCGGCGCGTCACCCACGCGAAATCGCTCTCCAGCAAGTCCATCCCCGCCAGGGGGTCGTCCCGATGGGCGTCGAAGCCCGCGGAGATGAAGATCATGTCCGGGCCGAACGCCTCGAGCGCCGGAAACACCTCCTCCTCGAGGCGTTCACGCCACACCGCCCCGCCGGCGGCGTGGGGCATCGTCACATTGACCACATTGCCATTGGCCCCGCGCTCATGAGCATGGCCGGTGCCCGGATAAATCGCGTCTTGGTGGATGGAGGCGTAAAACAGATCGGGGTCGCGCTCCGCCCACGCCTGCGACCCGTTGCCGTGATGCACGTCGATGTCGATCACCGCCACGCGCGTCATCCCATGGACCGCCCGCGCGTGATACGCGCCCACGACCACATTGTTGAAAAAGCAGAAGCCCATCGCCCGTTCAGGCTCCGCGTGGTGACCGGGCGGGCGCACCGCACAAAACGCATTGCGAAAATGACCGCCAGCCACGCCGTCGACGGCCGCGACCACCGCGCCGGCGGCCCGCTCAGCCGCCTCGTAGGACCCCAAGGCCATCACCGTGTCCGGGTCAAAGTGCGCGAACGCGCCATGGTGGCCGGGCTCGCGCGCCTGCACGGCGTCGATGTGCGCCGGGGTGTGCGCGCGTTCGAGCGCCTCGCGGGTGGCGCGCGGCGCCTCCTCGCGGAGCAGATACAAGAACGCCTCGTCCTCCAGCGCGTGCAACACCGCGCGCAGTCGATCGGCGCTCTCGGGATGGCCAAGGGGGGTGTCATGGGCGACGCACGCGGGATGGGTGATCAACGCGGTGGACATGAACCGGAACAAGCCTCGCACAAGACGCTGACCGCCGGGATGGGCCCCGGCGGCCTCCACACTGTCACAGTGTATTCGCACACGCCGCAGCCCCGACAATCGTCGTGCGGCGCCACAACGCCGCAGGCGTCGCCCTCGACACGCCCCCCGGGACGGCGGCGCTACCCCTCCGCGAGGAGCGCCATAGCCTTTTCCGCAAAGGTGTGGGGATCTTCCACCACCACTCCCGGCGGCGGCGTGGAGTCCGCCGGCACGAAGAAGTCCGGCATCAGCGGCATGGCGGGATCCACGCGGTACTGGTCGAAATCCGTGACGCCGCCGCGCTCATGCAGGAACGTGTCGTCGATGATGAAGTTCCCGGTGAACTCGCGGGCGGGCTGCGTGAGCATGAGGTGCGCGGCGTCGGAGAGGATGCGCGGCGTCCGGCAGAGCTTCAGACCCTTTTCCCCCGCGAGCACGTTTTCGATGGCCGCGGTGGCGATGCCCGTGCGCGGCCACAGCGCGTTCGCCGCGACCCCCTTGTCCCGGAACTCTTCCGCCCAACCCAACACGCACAAGCTCATGCCGTACTTCGCGATCGTGTAGGCGACGTGAGGCCCAAACCAGCGCGGGTCGAGATCGAGCGGCGGCGACAGCGTCAAGATGTGCGGATTGGCGCTCTCAAACAAATGCGGCAGGCACTTCTGCGTCAGCAAGAACGTCCCGCGCGCATTCACCTGGTGCATCAAATCCCAGCGCTTGATTGGCGTTTGGAGAGTGGGCAGCGGAAAGATCGCCGATGCGTTGTTGATGACGATATCGATCCCGCCGAAGGCGTCGACCGTCTTGGTCACCGCCTCCTCCACAGACTCTTCGCTGCGCACGTCGCACACCAGCGGCAGCGCTTCCCCGCCAACCTCCCGGATCTCGTCAGCGGCCGTGAAGATCGTGCCCTTCAGCTTGGGGTGCGGCTCGGCCGTCTTCGCCAGGATGGCCACGCGCGCTCCGTCGGCGGCGGCGCGCAGCGCGATCGCGAGGCCGATGCCCCGGCTCGCGCCCGAAATGACAATACGGGTGTCTTTAAGCGTGGTCACAAGGCGTCTCCTAGGGCATCGCCGCATCCATACGCGCGGCGTGATCAAAGACTACGCGATGAACGCCCGCCGCGGCGACGCCTCCCAACGGCGCATGCGCCCGCCCGCGCTACAAAGGCCGCCAGACCCGCCCGCTGGGGCATGTGAGGCCTTCCTCAGACTTGCAGCGGTGCAAGGTGAAGAGCACGGTGACCGCGCGCCCCACCAAAAACTCCACAGGAACCGGACCCAAGCTGAGAGACCGGCTGTCCGCGGATCGATCACGGTTGTCGCCCATCACAAAGACGTGGTTCTCGGGCACCACGAAGACGCCCGTGTCATCGTACTCGCCGCGGCGGACGCGGTCATAGACCGCATGGCTCGGCCCGTCGGGAAGGCTTTCGTCATAGCGGGCCACGGCCGCCTCGCCGCCGGTGTGCGTGCGATAACGGTACTGCGCCGTCAACGCTTGGGGCACGATGTCGCCGTTGATGTAGAGACGCCCGGCGCGCACCTGGATCTCATCGCCGGGCAAGCCGACCACGCGCTTGATCAGATGATCGCGTTGTTCGCCGGTCGGACGACGAAACACCACCACGTCGCCGCGGCTCGGCGCGCGCCCCAACAACCGGCCCTCTCCCGCCGGCAACGCGTCGCCAACGCCAAACGGCAGCGAGTGACGGCTCCAACCATAGGCGAAGTTCAACACCAGAACGCGGTCGCCCACTTCCAGCGTCGGCTCCATGGAGCTGGACGGAATGAAAAACACGCGAAAGAAAATCGTCGTGATCACAAGGTAAACCGCGGCGGCGCCCGCAAAAAACCGCACGAGTTCAACCGCGTCGCGGCGCAGGCGTTCGCCACGCCCGACGGTTTCCGTTTCATCAATCTCGCCGCTCATCGATCACCCATTGCGCCTGTGTTGTGCGCCCTTGTCCGCGGCGGGCGCCCCGTCGCCCGTTCTGGGGCGAGAATGCCTGCCGACCGCCAAAACGATGTGTCGCGCGCCCGCGCCGGCGCGTCAAACCACGCCGCACAGCCATCGACGCTTTCGACGCGGGTTAAGCCATCACCCCATCACAACCGTCAATCATGGCGTGACGTTGATGAGGCGCTCACGCCGCCGTCGCCGACGCTTGGCTGTGATAGCGCAACGCGGCGCCGTCGCCGCCATCCGCGCGCGCCGCGCCCTTGTGGGCGAGATGATTGAGGTAAGCCCGCGCGCGTGCGGCCCCGGCAGGCCCGGCGAAGCCAAGACGCGCCGCAACGTCGGACGCCGCCGCGCCGCCCATCGCCGTCGCCACCGTCTCCAGGCGCGCCTCCTCCTCCGCGATCAAGGCGTCAATCCGCGCGTGCAAGCCCCGAAACGGCTCGCCGACCAGCGGCGCGACGGTGACGTCGTCCGGGATCACGGCCATGATCCGCCAAAGCGCCGCCATGTAAGCGCCCAGCACATCCTCGTCCGGCTCGCGCGGCGTCACCGCGACATCGCCGGGAGCCTCCGAGGCGATCTGCGCGCCCGTGAGAAACAGGCCAAGCGCTGGCGACCACATGCTTGTCGCGCCCGTCGCGACGCCCCCTCCCACCACGATCCGCCAGACGCCGTCGCCGAAGGCGGTCTCCTCGCCATCCTGCAGATGGGTCGTCGCGCCCGGCAGAGGTTCGACGCTCTGGGCCGGATAGGCGAAGCCCGGCCAGTCCGAGGACACGCCGGCGTCGGCCACGCCGAGCGAGGCGGCAAACGCGTGCCGCGCGGCGTCGCTTTCCGCCCCGCTCTCCGCCTGACGCGCGCGGGCGCTGAGATAGGCCAACGGCGCCATCGTGAGGGGCGCGCTCGCGTGCGCGCACAGCCATCCCGCCCCGCCGACGCTCGCGGCGTCGGGGCTGGTGCACACCACGCCCCGCACCGGCTTGCCGCCCAACGGCCCGCTCAACAGGGCCTCCCACGCCGCACGGGTGTCCGAACCCGCGAACCCGGAGTCGATCAGGATCCAGCCGTCGCCATCAGCCAGCGCATAAGCGTTCGCCGACGGTCCGCCGGCCGCTCCCGGCAACCGACACCACATGACGCCAGGGGCGATGTCACACGCTGCGCCCGGCGCGGGAGCCTTGAACGGATACGTCACCCCCGCCGACGACGGGCCTGAGGCGTCACCCATGCGAACTCCTCCGCGCTGATTCTCGTCATGCGCGAATGTAGCACGGCGACGACGACATCACCGCGACAGCGCGCTCAGCGCAGAGAGGGCCGCGGCCCTACTCGTACGCTTCTTCGGAGGGTTCGGGAGTGGTGGTGACGCCGCTGGCGCGGATGATCATCGCCGCTTGCCAGGACAGGAACACGATCAAGATCACGCCGGCGATCAGGTACGCCGGCTCCGCCCCGGCCCCCACGATCCGGTTGGCTTGGCGCACAATCACGTCGAACTGCAACACGGTCAGGCCCGTGACGCTCAACGTGCCGACCTGGGTCCACATGGCCGCGTTCGCCCGGTTCAAGCGCAAGAAGAACAACATGATCGACGCCGCCCACACGATGGTGAAAGCCACATAGATGGGGGCGAATTCAACATAACCCGTCCCCCGGTCAATGCCGAACATCGCGCGATTGGTCATAACATACGCTTGGTTCAGCACGGGCCAAATCACCATCGCCAACGCGCCGACCGGCAAGGTTTTGCATGCGGGAATGATGCGCGCGCCACAGACTTCGCGCATACGTTCATGATTGGACAGAATGAAAATGCCCAAGCCGAAAATATAAAACAGAAACGCGGTCTTGGCGGTCAGGAAATATTCGTGAGCCCGCCCGAGCTTCGATTGGTTGCCCTCGATCGCGTAGAGGTCGTTGATGCGATGATGCAGCTCAATTTGAGACGTCCGACACGCGTCCACCGTCTCAAGACGGCCGCTGGCCACGCAATACACCGTCGTCGCCGGCAGGAGCTGCGACAACGCGAGATAATCATTCAGCACTGTCGACGCCTGTTCGGTGTCGACGTGTTCGCTCAAGTCGAGCCCCTCGCGCACGGCGGGGCCCATCCGCAAATGCGCGGAGATCACCGACAGCGTGTCGCGCTCGCCACACGTCTCGTCATTGGGCTGGCAGATCGGCCCGCCGTGATCCTCCAGCAACGCCGGCAGCGAGACCTCCCACCAGGAGCGATCCGAGCCTTCGCCTCGGAACTGCCCGACCATGAAGCCGGTGCCCACGACGGTGATCACCGCGACGGCCAAACCCGCGATGGCGGGCGTGATCCGGCTGAAGGCGGACTCCACCGCCAGCACCGCCGCGTCGCGGAAGAACAGCACCGCCACCACGCCAAGCGTTGGGAAAAAGACGAACTGTTGGGGCGCGAACGTCGCCATGGTGAGGCCGGGCTGGAAGCCGAACTCCCAAAACAACATCACCGTTTCGCCGATGAAGGCGACCACAAACCCCGCCGTAAGCAGCCAGACGACAGCCGTGGCGATCCATCGCGCGATCATGACGTTCTCCCCCAACGTTAACGCCAGGTTTGGGGAAGAGCGCGGTCCGGGTCAAGCGTCGTTGCCCGTGACGCGCCGGCCGCGCCGCCAAGGCGACGGCGACGCCGCCGCCGACACGCCCTTGGGCCTAAGACGCTTCGAGCATCGTCTCCGGCAGCGCGAACACGGCGCGCGCGCCGAGGGTGATGGCGTCCAGCCGCGCCTCCGCCGTGGACAACACGGTGTCAGCGTAAAACCGCGCCAGGTCGATCTTTGACTGGGCGAACGCCGGGTCGCCCTCGCCATCCTTCAGGCGTCGCTGGCCCGCAACCGCCCCAACGCTCAGGAAGTAGCCGCCCGCCACGTCGCCGAACAGGCTCTGATACGCCGTCGCGCCCGCGAAGCGATCCTCCATCGCGGTGCTGGCGTCGCCCATCCACGCGCTCACGCGCTCAAGCGCCGCGACGGCCGCCTTCAGCCGCGCGCCCACCGGATGCAGCGCCGCGTTCGAGGAGGTCTCCAAAGCCTCCACGGTCTGGGCGACGTCTTCGAAGAACGCCCGCACCGGCGCGCCGCCGTCGAGGGCGAGCTTGCGGCCGACCAAATCCAACGCCTGAATCCCGTTGGTGCCTTCATAAATCGGGGTGATCCGCGCGTCGCGATAGTGCTGGGCCGCGCCGACCTCCTCGACAAAGCCTTGGCCGCCATGGATTTGCACGCCCAGCGACGTCACCTCCACCGCCATATCCGTGCCCCAGGCCTTCGCGATCGGCGTCAACAGCTCCTCGCGGCCTTTCGCGGCGCCGCGGTCTTCCGCGTCCTCAGCGTGCTCGGCCGCGTCCGCCGCCACCGCCGCCGCGTAGCAGATGGCCCGGCCCGCCTCGATCTTGGCCTTCATGGTCAACAGCATGCGCCGCACGTCGGGATGGTCGATGATGCGGCCCGGCTGCTCGCCGCCGCTGCGGCCGGCTGGCCCGTCAATCTCGGGCGTGCGGCCTTGGCGGCGATCTTGAGCGAACGCCAACGCGCGCTGATAGGCCCGCTCCGCCACGCCCACGCCCTGCATGCCCACGTTGATCCGCGCGGAGTTCATCATCGTGAACATCGCGGCCATGCCCGCGTTTTCGTGACCCACGAGATAGCCCAGCGCGCCCTCGTCGTCGCCAAACGACATGACGCAGGTTGGCGACGCGTGGATGCCCATCTTCCCTTCCAGGCCGATGCAGCGAACATCGTTCCGCGATCCCAGCGATCCATCCGCGTTCACAAGGAACTTCGGCACCAGGAAGAGCGAGATGCCCTTCGTGCCCTCCGGCGCCCCGGGCAAACGCGCGAGCACGAGGTGGATGATGTTGTCCGCGACGTCATGCTCGCCCCAGGTGATCCAGATCTTCTGACCATAGATGCGGTAGGCCCCGTCCCCCGTCGGCTCGGCCTTGGTTTTCAGCAAGCCCACATCCGAACCCGCATGGGGTTCGGTCAAGTTCATGGTCCCGGTCCACTCGCCCGTGACGAGTTTCGGCAGATAAAGCGCCCGCTGCTCCTGCGTGCCGTGCGCGACCAGCGCCTCCACGGCGCCCAGGGTCAATGTCGGGCACAAGCCAAACGCCATGTTGGCGGCGTGCACCATGTCCATCACCGCGAGCGCCATCGCCCGCGGCAGCCCCGCGCCGCCGTGCTCGGGACGGAATGACAGGCCCTGCCAACCGCCTTCAACATACTGGGCGTAGGCCTCCTTAAAGCCCGGCGCGGTGTAGACGACGCCGTTCTCCAACCGCGCGCCTTCGCGATCGCCGATGTGGTTCAGCGGCGCCAGCGCCTCCGCGGCCAGACGCCCCGCCTCCTCCAGCGCGGCGGCCTCCACATCGTCGCTGAGGTCCTCAAACGCTCCCGTCGCCCGCAAGCCGTGCAACGCGGCGACCTCGTCCAGGGCGAAGCGGATATCGCGGATCGGCGCGACAAAGCTCATGGCGTCTACTCCTGCTCGTGCGCCGTGGCGGTGCTCGCTCGGCGTCGTGTCGAGCGTAAGATACCCCAGTTTGCCGCTGAATCATCCGCCGCCCTCCGACCGCTTGGCGAAAAGGCGCACGCCGGGCACAACGACCCAGGCGGCCACGCCGGTGTCGGCCGTCTGTTGCGTGGAGCGCGTGCCATGTCCCCTTTTCGCCTGCGAACCATCGTCGCCTTAGTGCTCGTGTGCTGTGCGTGCGCGGGTGCGTGCGCGCCCACGCCGGTCGCGTCGTTCGCGGCCGCGCCCCAGGGCGAGTACCGGCTCGACCCCAACCACGCGAGCATCATCTGGCGCGTGGGTCATCTCAACGGGCTTTCGCGCTTTGTGGGCCGCTTCGACGACTTCGACGCCGCGTTGGATTTCGATCCCGCGGCCCCCGAACAAAGCCGCCTCACCGCCACCATCGACGCCACGTCCATCAACACGGGCTTGGGCGATTTCGACGGCCAGATCGCCAACAACGCCAACCTCCTCGACGCGCGGCGCCACCCGGAGATCCGATTTGAAAGCACAGCCCTCGAGCTGAACGGCGACAACCGCGCGACGTTGACCGGCGACTTAACGCTGCGCGGCGTCACCGCGCCCGTGACCCTCGATGTCACCTTCAACGGCGCGACGCGCGATCCCTTGCGCCGCGGCGCGCAGGTCGTCGGCTTCTCCGCACGCTCGACCGTGCGCCGGTCCGACTTCGGGGCGGACGCGTATGTCCGGTTCGGCGTCGCCGATGACGTGGAGCTGCTCATCGAGGCGGAGTTCATCCGCGAGGCGGGATGACCGCGGTCGCGCAGCGCCGCCTCATTTTTTCCGTTTCGTCAATAAATCTTCGCAAGAGCGTCGCTCGACAGGGGCCGCAGACACCCCCACGTCAGGCGCGTCAACGATCAGCACCATTGGCGCCTCGCCGCCGAACACCTGAAAAGGGGAACACCATGATTTTGCGCTCCGCCGCCATCGCCGCCCTTGCGACCGGTCTCGTCGCTCCCGCGCTTGCGGAAACCGTCGCCGCGCCGTCAGGCGTCTATGCGATGGACGACAGCCACGCCTCGGTGACGTTCAAGATCCAGCATTTGGGCCTCGCCCCGTACACCGCTCAGTTTGAAACGGTGAACGGCACGCTCACCTTCGACTCCGAAGACCCGTCCAAGTCCGCGATCACGGCCACCATCGCCGCAACGTCGGTGGACACGGACTTCACGGGCAATGAGCGCGAAACCGTCGAGCAGTGGCACGACAACGTCCGCGGCTTCATCAAGGCCGGCGATCATCCGGAAATCACCTTCGCCTCCACCGCGGTTGCGGTTTCCGGCGACAACACCGGCACGGTCACCGGCGACTTGACCTTCGCGGGCGTGACCAAGCCTGTGACCCTCGACGTGACGCTGACCGGCGCGCTGGAACAGCACCCGTTCCGGGAAGGTAAAGGCGCGTTGGGCTTCGTGGCGTCGGGCATGATCAAACGCTCAGACTTCGGCATCCTGGCCGGATCGCCGCTTGACGGGGCGTTGGGCGACGACGTGGCGGTCGAAATCGCTGCGGAGTTTGTCCAGCAAGACGCCTAGTCTGGACACAATCGCGTGAGGAGCGGTGGCGATGGCTGAAGCGACCATGACCCGTGCGGCGGAGACCTCCCGCTACACGTCTGTGGCGATCGCGCTTCATTGGGCCATCGCCGCGCTCATCATCGGGCAAATCGTCGGCGGGATTGTCATGACCAATCTCGCCGACAGCCCGGCCAAATTCGACCTCTACCAGTTTCACAAGACGTTTGGGCTCCTCGTGCTCCTGGCGAGCTTGGCGCGTCTGGCCTGGCGGATCATGAACCCGCCGCCGGCCTCCGTGCCCATGCCGGCCTGGCAGAAAGTGTGTGCGGAGGCCGTCCATTACGCCTTCTACGCGATCATGATCGCGATCCCGCTGACGGGGTGGCTGATGGTCTCCGCCTCGCCCCGGGGCGTGCCGACCTTGCTGTTCAACGCCGCCGCGCTGCCCTGGCCGCACCTGCCGTTTTTCCATGGGCTGGATGAACACGGCGGCGAGGCCGTGGAGGCGCTGTTCAAGCAAGCGCACACCGTCCTTGCGTTCCTCACCGTGGGCCTGCTCGCGCTGCACGTCGGCGCCGCGCTGAAGCACCACTTTGTTGAGCGCGACGGCCTGTTGACGCGCATGGCGCCCGGCGCGGCGGGAGGCGCGGGCCGCGGCCTTACGGTCGCCCTGGCGGTGGCCCTTCTTCCTCTCGCGCTGGGCCTCAGCGCCGCGCGCCTCGGCGCAACCGCCGGCGATGGCGGCGCGACGCTGCAAGACGCGCCCGCCGCGGCGGGAGCAAACGCCTGGGCTGTGGACTACGACACCAGCACGCTCGCCTTCACGCTCGCCTACCAGGGCCGTGAACTCACCGGCGCGATCAACGACTGGACCGCCGCGATCACCTTCGACGCCAAGGCGCTTGAAACGTCCTCAGCGTTGGTCCGCCTCAACGCCCGCAGCCTCGCCACCGGCGACGGCTTTGTCGACGGGTTGATCCCCGGGTCCGACGGGCTGCAGGCCGAAGAGCATCCCGAGGCGACGTTCGAAGTCACCGCCTTTCGCGCCCTGGGCGACGACGCCTATGAAGCCGACGCTGACATCAGCCTGCGCGGCGTGACCCAATCGGCCGTGTTCCCCTTCACCCTCGTCCTCACGGGCGATGAAGCGCGCATGACCGGGCGCTTGGTGTTTGACCGTTTCGACTTCGATCTCGGCCGGATCAACGACCCCAACAGCGCATATCTAGCGCCGGAAGTGACGGTGGAGGCCGATGTGCGCGCACGCCGCGTCCAGTAGGTCGGCCGCCGCCGAGCCTGTCCCCGCGGCGACGGTCGGAGAGCCGCGCCGCCCTGCGCCGATCCGCCCAGCCGACGCGGCCGCCATCGCCGCGGCGGCTGAGTGTCTGAGAACCGGCGCCCTGGTCGTGTTGCCCACAGAGACGGTGTATGGCCTCGCCGCCGACGCCCGCCGCGCGGAGGCCGTGGCCCGCCTCTACGCCGCAAAGGCGCGTCCACGGTTCAATCCCCTGATCGCCCACGTGGCTGATGTGGACGGCGCTGCGCGCTACGGCGTGTTGGACGACCGCGCGCGGGCGCTCGCCGCGGCGTTTTGGCCCGGCCCGCTCACCCTTGTCGTTCCAACCAGAACCGGGCCCGACGCCGTGTGTGATCTGGCACGCGCCGGCCTCGACACCATCGCGTTGCGCGCGCCGGCCCATCCCGTGGCGCGGGCCGTTCTCGCCGCCGTCGACGGTCCGCTCGCGATGCCGAGCGCCAATCCGTCGGGCGGACTGAGTCCCACGCGCGCCGCCGACGTGACCGGACTTGATGGCCACGCCGCCTTCATTCTGGACGGCGGTCCAGCCCGCCATGGCGTTGAGTCGACCGTTGTGGCGCTTCTCGACGGCCCCGCCGCTGTGTTGCGTCCGGGGCCGATCACGCCAGCCGCGCTGGAGGCGGTTATCGGGCCGATCGCCACGCACGCCGCGGACGGTTCAACGCCCCAGACGGCCGACGGACGCCCGGTCCTCCGCAGCCCCGGGGGATTGGCGCGCCATTACGCGCCGGCTCGGGCGCGCCTTCGCCTGAACGCCAGCGCGCCGAGGCCGCGTGAGGCGTATCTGGGCTTTGGGCCCGGACCGTTCAGCGAGCTCAATCTCTCACCCTCAGGCGATCTGACGGAGGCGGCGCGGAACCTCTTCACGGCTCTGCGCGCGCTTGACGCCGCGGGCTACGCGCGCATCGCGGTGGCGCCGATCCCGCGCGGGGGCCTGGGCGACGCCATCGCCGACCGCCTGACCCGCGCCGCCACGCCAGCGCACGACTCCGACAAGATCGACTAAAACACGGCCAGTATGGATAGCGTTTCATTAAGATCCGCGTGCGACAAAAGCGGGAGAGTCTCGGAGAAGCGCTATGACCAGTGTCGATTTTTTCTATCCCGGCTTTGAGCACGCTGGCCTCGAAACGCCGGTGGATCGCGCGATCACTTGGGCCCTGTGCGTCATGATGCTGACAGCCGTCAGCGCCCACGGCGCGGTGATGCGCATGATCAACCGCTTGAGCCCGCGTCTGCAGCCGCAATACGACGCCTAAGCCGTCGGATCCGGCGCGACACCGCACCTGGCCGCGCCCCGGGCGACGCGCCACATAAGGGGCATGGACGCCGCGCCCCTTCCTCCCGCTCTCGCCCATCTGCGCGAACGCCTCGGCCCCGTTGGGTGGTCGGAGGATCCTGCGGACCTCGCGGCGAAACTGACGGACTGGCGCGGGCGTTATCACGGACACGCCCTGGCGCTCGCCCGCCCCGCCAACACCGATGACGTCGCGGCCGTCGTGCGCGCCTGCCGCGACGCGGGCGTCGCCATCACGCCCCAAGGCGGCAACACGGGCCTTGTCGGGGGCGCGACGCCTCAAGGCGAGCTGCTGTTGAGCCTGGAGCGACTGCGCGCAATTCGATCCGTCGACGCCGCGGATTCCAGCCTCATCGCGGAAGCGGGCGTCACGCTGGCGGCGGTGCAAGACGCGGCCTCGGCGGCGGACAGGCTGTTTCCGCTCAGCCTCGCCAGCGACGGCGCCGCGACCGTGGGCGGCGCGGCGGCCTCAAACGCCGGCGGCGTGGCGGTGCTGCGCTACGGCATGATGCGGGACCTGGTGCTGGGGCTTGAAGCGGTTCTGCCGGACGGACGCGTGTGGGATGGCCTGCGCACGGTGCGCAAAGACAATCTCGGCTACGATTTGAAGCACCTTCTGCTGGGCTCCGAAGGCACCTTGGCGGTGATCACCGCGGTGGCGGTGACGCTCTTTCCCCGTCCGCGGGCGTTTGGCACGGCGTTTTGCGCGGTCAACGGCCCCGCGGACGCGGTGGCTTTGCTGCGACGCCTTCAAGACGCGCTGGGCGACTGTTTGACGGCGTTTGAGTTGCTCCCCCGTTTTGGCGTCGAACTGGTGGCCCGTCACATCCCCAACACGGCGCCGCCGCTCAACGGCGACGCGCCCTGGCAGGTGTTGGTCGAAGCCTCCTTCCACACCGCGCCGGACGCTGAAGCCGCCGCCTTCGAGGCGACGCTGGCGGACGCCCTGAAGACGGGGCTCAGCAGCGACGTCGCGCTGGCGCAGTCGCACGCGCAGCGGGCGGCGTTTTGGCGGATCCGCGAAACCCTGCCCGAAGCGGAGCGCAAACACGGCAAGGCTTTCAAACACGATGTCGCGACGCCGGTCTCGGCCCTGCCGGAGTTCATGGCGCGCGCAAGCGAGGCCGTGGAGACCATCCTGCCCGGCGCGGCGATCATCGCGTTCGGCCATGTCGGCGACGGCAACCTCCACTTCAACGTCGTCCCGCCGCCCGGCGTCGATCCCTGGGGAGAGGCGTCGGAAAGCGTCGCGCTCTCCGCCGCCGACGCCACGCCGCCGGTGACGCGCGCGATCCATAATCTGGCCTCCGCCCTTGGCGGGTCAGCGGCCGCCGAACACGGCGTCGGCGTTCTGAAAAAGCAGGAGCTGGCGCGCCATCGGGCGGGCGTGGAGCTCGACGTGATGCGCGCCGTCAAGCGCGCCTTGGATCCAGACGGCCTGATGAATCCCCGCATGGTGCTATAAGCCCTACGGGCGGGCGTGCGCCGAGCGGTCGCCGCGCCTATGTGGGAGAAGCGCGGCTGACCTGGCCGCGCCAAGCGCGGTAGAGACCCCCTTATGCTGACTGTTTTGAGCCCCGCCAAAAACCTCGACTTCTCCGCAGCGCGCGGCGCGCCGGCGTTCACCCCGCCTCGCCTAAGCGAAGACACCGCCTCATTGGCCGCGACGGCGAAGGGGCTCACGCGCGCGGACCTCAAACGCCTGATGGGGATCTCCGACGACTTGGCCGCGCTGAATCACGCGCGCTTCCAAGCGTTCGGAACCACGCCCGAGGGCGATCGCATGGCGGCGGCGTTTGCGTTCGCCGGCGACGTGTATCGCGGTCTGGAGGCGCGGTCGCTGAACGACACCGCGCTCGCCTTCGCCCAAGACCATCTGCGTCTCTTGTCCGGGCTTTACGGCCTGCTGCGCCCGTTGGACGCCATAGAGCCCTACCGTTTGGAGATGGGCACGAAGCTCGCCACGGCGCGCGGCGGCGACCTGTACGCGTTTTGGGGCGCGCGCCTTGCGGACATGCTGAACAGCGACTTCGCGCCCAACGCCGAACGAACCCTGGTCAACCTTGCGTCGAAGGAGTATTTCGCCGCCGTTGACCGTGAAACGCTTGACGCGGCGGTGATCACGCCCGCCTTCAAGGACGTCAAGGACGGCAAATCCCGGGTGTTGTTCATGTATGCGAAACGCGCGCGCGGGCTGATGGCGCGGTGGATCGTGGAGAACCAGATCGACCGCGCGGAGGATCTCAAGGCTTTTGACGGCGAGGGCTACCGGTTCGTCCCGGCGGCCTCCTCGCAGCGCGACTGGGTGTTTGAGCGGCCGCAGCCGGCGAAGAAAGCGGCCTAGGGCCGCCCCGACGGGGCGCTGCGCCGTTTAACGCGAAGGTGGGGACCATGGCCGCAGGTATCGGCGCCGGCAAGCCGGTGAGCATGGCGCTGCAGGGCGGCGGCGCCCACGGCGCGTTCACCTGGGGGGTGCTCGACAAAATCTTGGAGGATGGGCGCCTCAGCGTGCGCGCCATCACCGCCACCAGCGCCGGCGCGATGAACGCCGCGGCTGCGGCCGCCGGCGCGTTGGACGGCGGCGCGGACGGCGCGCGCGAACGCATGGACGCGCTCTGGCGCGCTGTGAGCCGGGCGGGAGCGCTCTACAACACCGCGCGGGTCGGCGGGCCGTGGGCCGCGATCCTGGAAGGCTTCGGCGTGAAGAATGGCGGCGGCCACGCGGTTTTGGACGCGATGGTGCGCATGACCAGCCCTTACGACCGCAACCCGTTCAATTTTCACCCGCTGCGCGAAATCCTGGACGACTTGGTGGATTTCGACCGCCTGCGCGCGGAAAGCCCCGCACGCTTGTTCATCGCCGCCACGAACATTGGCTCAGGACGCGCGCGGGTGTTTGAGACCCACGAAATGACCGTTGAGGCGCTCCTCGCGTCCGCGTGCCTGCCTTTTTTGTTCCACGCGGTGGAGATTGACGGAGACCATTATTGGGACGGCGGCTATGTGGCCAATCCCGCGCTGCTGACGCTGTTTGAGTCCAACACGCCCAAGGACGTCATCATCGTCCATTTGAACCCGCTGACCCGTCAGAGCCTGCCCACATCGCCGGACGGCATCATCAACCGCGTCAATGAGATCACGTTCAACGCCGCCCTGCTGGCGGAGCTGCGCGCCATCGACTTCGCCCAGCGTCAGCTCCGCGGGCGCTGGTTCACGGGCCTGTTCCGCCCCAGTCTGCGGCGCGTGCGCGTGCATTCCGTACGCGCGGACGAACCGCTGGCGGATCTGCCGGCAGCCTCGAAGTACGACACCGACTGGGCGTTCTTGACGGACTTGCGGGATCGCGGCCGCGACGCCGCAACGCTTTGGCTCGAGACCACCCATCGCAGCATCGGCCGGCGCTCGAGCATCGACATCCACAAAGCGTTTCTCGATCCGCGCGGGCCCTATGACGGACATTGAACCGGCGGCGATGGCCACGCCCATCCCGGCCGTGGGCGTGATTTGCTGGCGTGGGGAGGAACTTCTGGTCGTTCAGCGCGCCCGGCCGCCGCGCGCCGGACGCTGGTCCCTCCCCGGCGGACGGATTCGCCCCGGCGAAACGGCCGCGCGCGCGGCGTTGCGCGAACTGCGCGAGGAGACCGCCGTCACCGCGCGCCTGGTTGGCTTGGTGGATGTGGTGGATTTGATTCAGCCGGCGACGGCCCAGGACCGCGCCTTTCACTTTGTGGTGATCGAATTCGCGGCACTGTGGCTCGAGGGCGACGTCGCGGCGGGCGACGACGCGGCGGACGCCGCGTTCATGCCGGTGGGCGCGGCTCTCGGCGTGATCGCGGATCCCGCGACGGAGCGCGTGGTCCGTGCGGCCAGCGCTCTCATCCAACGTGAAGGCCACACCTGAGGTTTAATGCAGGGGTGGCGTAACACTCATGACGTATATCGCGTAGCGTGAAGAGGACAGAACGATGGGTGACGCCATGACCGGCCGACTCGCCAGACACTCCCAGATCTTCGGCGCGCTCATGTCGGCTGTGTGCGCGGCGCTGATCGCGTCGGGCCCGGCGTTGGCGCAATCGGCGCCGCGCGTCAGCCCCGCGCCATCGGTGGAGCGGTTGGCTGAAATCATGGGCTCGGTGCACTATCTTCAGTTCACGTGCTTGCCGGGGGAGAGTCAGGTCTGGCGCGATCGCATGAGCCGTTTGCTTGAGTTGGAGGCTCCTCAGGCGGGCGCGCGCCGCCAAAGTTTCGTGCGCGCGTTCAACCGGGGCTTCACAGCGGAAAAGCGCCGCAATGGGGCGTGCGCGGACATCGCGGCCAGCGAACAGCGTCTCGCCCTGGCGGGGCGGCGTGTCGCGACTCGCATTCGCAGTTTGTACGTTGAGTAAGATCGCCGCGCGCGGACGGGGCCGCCGCCGATCCAGCATGGAGGGAACGTCGCCATGACCGCCACCCAAGCCGTGTCATCCTTCGAGGTGATGGACGAAGACGAGCAAAAGTCGTTGGCGCTGGAGCTGTTGCTGGACGCCTGGGACGAGGCGCTGAACCGCGGCTGCCAACCGGAAATGATCGCGACCTCCGCGATTTTCGCCGCCGTCACGGATATGGTGGACATTTATGGCGAGGATCCGGTCGCGGATATGGCGTCAAGCTTGCCGGAGCGCATCCGCCGCGGCGAGTTCTCCATGCGCGACGGCGAACCCCACTAGGCTCCTGCCCCGCGTTGTCGTGGCGCAAAAACCCGCGCGGCTCAGCTCATTTCCGCGCGGATTTCCTGACGGAACACATCAATCGGCGTCAGCCGCCCGTCCCGTTTCACGTGCCAGAACGTCCAACCGTTACAGCCGCTCGCCTTCAGCACGTGCGCGCCCATTTGATGGATAGAACCAGCGGCGTCGCTCGTCGCGAGGGAGCCGTCGGCCCGCACGCGCGCGGCGTGGCGGCCGTCGGGGCTCACCAACGTGTCGCCAGGCTTGACCATCCCGCGCTCCACCAGCACGCCGAACGGGACGCGTGGCTCCTCGCGTTTTGACGGCGTGACCGTCAAATCCGCCGCCTCGCCGGCAGGCACCGCGGCGATGCGCGACCGCGCCAGGGCCGCGTACTCCGGTTCGCGTTCAATGCCGATGAAGCGGCGCCCCAGTCGCTTGGCCACCGCGCCGGTGGTCCCGACGCCGAAAAACGGATCCAGCACAACGTCGCCCGGCCGCGTCGACGCGAGCAACACGCGGTGCATCAGCGCTTCGGGCTTCTGAGTGGGATGGGCTTTGCTCCCGTCGTCGCGACGCACACGCTCCGAGCCATTGCAAATCGGCAAGGTCCAGTCTGAGCGCATTTGAAGATCGCCGTTCAACGATTTCATGGCGTTGTAGTTGAAGGTGTAGCGCTTCTGGTCTTTGTGTTTCAGCGCCCAAATCAACGTCTCGTGCGCGTTCGCGAACCGCGTTCCTTTGAAGTTGGGCATCGGGTTGCTCTTACGCCATACGACGTCGTTCAAGATCCAAAAGCCGTTGTCCTGCAGCATGCCGCCGACGCGGTAGATGTTGTGGTAAGAGCCGATCACCCAAAGCGCGCCATCGTCTTTCAACACACGGCGCGCGGCCTCCAGCCACGCGTGGGTGAACAGGTCATAGTCTTCAAACGCGTCGAACTGGTCCCAGTCTTGGGTCACCGCGTCCACGCGCGATTGGTCCGGGCGCGTCAGTTCGCCGCCGAGCTGCAGATTGTAAGGCGGATCCGCGAAGATCAGGTCCACCGACGCCGCGGGCAGCGCCTTCATGACCTCGACGCAATCACCTTCGATGATGCGGTCTTCGCCAGAATCGGCCGATCCTCCGGCCGCAGCGCGCATCGGCGGCGCAGCGCGCGCGGGGCCATCGCCGTTTGCGGGACCAGCGGGTCCCTGAGGGGCGATTGCTTCATCGTGGATGACGTCTCTGGCCATGGCGCGCTGTTCCCCGCGGGCGCGCCGACCTCCTTCGACGCGATTCTCGGACACCCCGATGCAGGCGCCGTGCTTGTGAAAAAGTTAACGCGCGCGGGTCAGCGCGCAAGCGCGACGTTGTCGGCGGCCCGTGCGCTAAGGGCCTGGCGCACCGGCGCGAATCGCCTGCGGTGGATCGGCGCCGGCCCCAGCCGCGCCAACGCCTCACGGTGCCTGGCGGTCAAATAGCCGACATGGCGATCGAAGCCATAGGCCGGCCAGCGCGCATGGGCGGCCTGCATCAACTGGTCGCGGGTGACTTTCGCGACGATCGACGCCGCGGCGATGGAGACGCTCACGCCATCGCCTCCGACCACGGTCTCCACGGCGCACGGCAGCGACGGGGCGGCGTCCCCGTCCACCAACGCCCGCATCGGGACGACCGGCAACGCGGCGACGGCGCGCGCCATCGCGTTCAGCGTGGCGGCCAGCAGATTGAGCCGGTCGATCTCCTCGGGCTCGGCGATTCCAACGCCGATGTGCGTCGCGGGATCCGTTGCGAGGGCCACGAACAACCGTTCCCGTCGCGCCGCGCTCAGCCGCTTCGAATCATCAAGGCCCTCAGGCGCGCCCGCCGGATCCAGGATGACCGCGGCCGCGACCACCGGGCCGGCGGCCGGTCCCCGGCCCGCCTCATCAATCCCGGCGCAGGGGCCTAACCCGGCCCGTTCACGCGTCCAATCCACCATTGCCGACATCTCCCGCAATCAGTCTTCCCGAGTCGCCCCTTCCGGAAAACCGTCCGGCCGCGGCGCGCTGTCGATCATGACGCATCAAACAGATCCCCCTGCCCGTCCACGCGCGGCGGTCGAAACAAGTCCGTGCGCAGCGGCGCTCCGTCGCGATTGAGGCCGAGGCGGCGCGTGGCGGCGCGAAACCGTTGAGCGATCAGATCCGCGACCGGTCCCACGCCGCGCCCCCTTATGAACCAACGCGAATCATAGGCGTCGCCGCCGCGAGTTTGGCGCACGAGGCTCATCACCCGCCGCGCCGCGGCGGGCCGCGCATCCGCCAGCCACTCCTCGAACAGGTCTTTGATCTCCAGCGGCAATCGCAGCAGCACATAGCCGGCCTCCCGCGCGCCCGCGTCGGCGCCCGCTTGCAACAACGCCTCCACCTCATGATCGTTCAGTCCTGGGATGATGGGCGCGGTCATCATCCGCGTGGGCACGCCGGCCGCCGCCAGCGCCGCAATCGTCTCCAGCCGCCGCATGGGCGTCGCCGCACGCGGCTCCATCGCGCGAGCGAGCCGACGCTCCAACGTGGTCACCGACACCGCGACGGCCGCCAAGCCCGCCTCCGCCATCGGGCCCAACAGGTCGAGATCACGCGCGACCAACGCCGATTTGGTGACGATGGCCACCGGGTGCCGGGTCTCGGCCAGAACCTCCATGATGGCGCGCGTCGTGCCCATCGTCCGCTCCAGCGGTTGATAGGGGTCCGTGTCCCCGCCGAGCACAATCGGCGCGGGCGCGTAGCCGGGTTTCGCAAGCTCACGCCGCAGCAGCGCGGCGGCGTTGGGCTTGGTGAAGATCTTCGTCTCGAAATCCAGCCCTGGCGAATACCCCCAATACGCGTGGTTCGGGCGGGCGTAGCAATAGACGCAGCCGTGTTCGCATCCCTTATAGGGGTTGATGGTGCGGTCGAACCCCAAGTCGGGCGAAGCGTTGTACGTGATGAGGCTGCGCGGCGTCAGCGGGCGCGTTTCCGTGCGCGGCGCGGCCGCCTGCTCCAGACCGCCCCAGCCGTCGTCCGTCGGCGCGCTCTCAACCGGCTCATAGCGTGAGGCCCGGTTGGAGCGCGCGCCGCGCCCGCGGGTGCGCGCGGGTGGAAGGGCCTCTCTGTTCATTTTTTGTTCTTACAATCGGCGCGTGTCGTCGTCAAGACGTGTTTATGGTTTGTTGGAGCGTGCGCGAGGCGCAACGCCGCCGCGCAACGGCCAAGGTCAGCCCATGTCCGCCAGCCGCGCTTCGAGCGCCAGCAAGTCCGTCCACGCGTCGCGCTTCGCGATCGGACGGCGCAGGACAAACGCCGGGTGATGCATCGGCAGAACCGGGATCGGCGCGCCGCCCGGCGGCGTGTACGTGGCCCAGCGCCCCCGCAAGCGCATAATCCCCTGGCGCGTCTCGAGCATGGTCTGCGCGGCCACGCCGCCAGCGAGAACCAACAGCTGAGGACGCGCCAGGGCGATGTGCTGCGCGACGAAGGGATGGCACAACGCGATTTCGTCCGTGCTGGGGTTGCGGTTCCCGGGCGGTCTCCAGTTGACGATGTTGGTGATGTAGAGCCCCTGCTGCGCGTCGTGCGGCGCGGCGCTCAAGCCAATCGCGGCGAACATGGCGTCCAACAGCTTGCCGGAGCGCCCAACGAAGGGCAGCCCCTGCCGGTCCTCCTCGCGCCCCGGGGCTTCGCCCACGATCATGACGGGAGCCCCCGCGGTCCCCCGAGCGAACACGGTTGTGCGCGCCGAGGCGTGGAGCGGGTGATCCGCAAAACCCTCCAAGGCCGCGCGCAACGCGTCCAGAGTGGTCGCCCCGGCGGCCGTGGCGCGCGCCGCCTCCGCGACGGAGGTTGCGTCGTCGGGCGTCTCGTCGCCGCGCCCTGGGCCGGAGGTCGGGCGATCGCCGGGCCGGCTCCCGGCGGCGGCCTTGCGGCTGGTGATCGTGTCGGTAAAGGCGCGCCGCGCCGGTCGATGGGACGAGGCCGACGTGGTTGGCGCGGATGCAGACGGCGCGTCTGCGCGGGACGCGTCGGCCCCGCCACGATCTGAGCGCGCCGGCGGTGGTGGGTCGGACGCGGCTCGCCGCGCCGATCCGCCGGCGGGGCGCGCTGGCGCCTCCCGCGCGGGGACGTCCACGCCGGCTTCGCGCCACCACGCCGCGAGGCTGGCGGCGAGCTGGGCGTCGTCCGCGCCGCCCGCGGAGATGTCGTCCGACGCCATCGCGCCCCCTCGCCCGCCGCGCCGGAGACGCCCGGCGACGGAAACAGTCCCGGCTCTGAACGCTGCAACGCGCTGTTCAGGCCGCACTCCCATGCTAAATCCACCTTAGATCCATGCCTAGGGGACGGTGGTGGCGCGTCCGCCGCGCCGCCCAGCGTTGAAGAGAAGAGGTTCCGCCATGACTGATGCGGCGCAAAGCGGGGATGCCGCCCCGATCGAACGGGACACCATGGAGTATGACGTGGTGATCGTCGGGGCCGGGCCGGCCGGCCTCAGCGCGGCGATCCGCATCAAGCAATTGGCCGCCGAAGTCTCCGCCGACATTTCCGTGGCGGTGCTTGAGAAGGGCTCGGAGGTCGGCGCGCACATCCTCTCCGGCGTCGTGATGGATCCCATCGCCCTGGACGAACTCATCCCCGACTGGCGCAACCGCGACGACGCCCCCTTCGACACCCAAGTGACGAAGGACAAATTCCTGTTTTTGGGTCCCGCCGGCGCGATCGACATCACCTGGTTTCCGATGCCCGGTTTCATGCACAACAAGGGCAACTATGTCGGCTCCTTAGCCAATGTCTGCCGTTGGTTGGCCGAACAAGCCGAAGCGCTGGACGTCGACGTGCTGCCGGGCTTCGCTGCGGCCGAACTGCTGTTTGACGAGAGCGGCGCCGTGCGCGGCGTGCAGGTCGGCGACATGGGCGTCGGCAAAGATGGCCAACCCAACGCCATGTTCACGCCGGGCGTTGAAATCCACGCCCGCTACACGCTGATCGGCGAGGGCGCGCGCGGGTCGTTGGCCAAGCGCCTGATCGCCCAACACGGCCTTGATGCGGGTAAGGACTTCCCAAAATTTGGAATCGGGCTCAAGGAGCTTTGGAAGGTTAAAGATGAGCACTTTCAGCGCGGCTTGGTCCAGCATACGTTTGGGTGGCCGCTGGACAACAGCACGGGCGGAGGCTCATTTCTTTATCATTTTGGCGACAACTATGTCGCTGTTGGTTTTGTCCTGCACCTCAATTATAAAAATCCGTATCTCTCCCCCTATGATGAGTTTCAGCGCTTTAAACATCATATCATGATTGCGCCAACCTTCGAAGGCGCGGAACGCGTGTCCTATGGCGCGCGGGCGATTACCGAAGGCGGCTATCAGTCGATCCCGACGATGGCCTTCCCCGGCGGCGTGTTGATGGGATGCTCCGCCGGGCTGGTGAACGTGCCGCGCATTAAGGGCAGCCACAACGCCATGAAAAGCGGGATGCTCGCGGCTGAGGCCGTCGTCGCGGCCCTCGGCGAAGGCCGCAGCCACGACCTCCTGACATCCTATGACGAGGCGGTGCGCGACAGCTGGGTCGGCAAAGAGCTGAAACGCGTGCGCAACGTGAAGCCCTTGTGGTCGCGCTTCGGCACGATCGCGGGCGTTGTGTTGGGCGGGATCGACATGTGGGCGACCACCTTGTTCGGCGGCTGGTCGCCCTTTGGCACGATCAGCCACGGCAAGCCCGACCACGCCGCGACGGAGCCCGCCAGCAAACACAAACCCATCGCCTACCCGAAGCCAGACGGCGTGCTGAGTTTCGACAAACTGACAAACCTCTCCATGTCATTCACCAATCATGAGGAGGATCAGCCGGCCCACCTGCACGTTGCGGATTTGGATAAGCAACGCGCAAGCGAACATGACGTCTTTGCGGGACCGTCAACACGCTATTGCCCCGCCGGCGTCTACGAGTGGGTGACCGACAGCGGCGACCAACCGCGCTTCGTCATCAATGCGCAGAACTGCGTTCACTGCAAAACCTGCGACATCAAGGACCCCAATCAAAACATCAATTGGGTCACGCCGGAGGGCGGCGGCGGGCCGAACTACCCCAATATGTAAACGCCGCGGGGCGATCATTGACCATCGCGCTGCGCGGCGTCGCCTGTTTACGGCGATTCCGTGATTGCCTTTTGCGAGACGACAGGCGACGTTTATCAACATGAAAAATGTATGGAGGGGGGCCGCGTCCTCGGCGGTGTTGTTCGCCGTTGTCACCGTCGCCGCCTGCGCGACCGGACCACGCGCCTATACGATTGATGGCCTGGCGCCGACCGCCTACGGCTCCTTCCTCGCCGCCCAATACGCCGGCATCATCCAAGAATCCGAAGCGGAGGCGGCCTTCTACCGCGACGCCATCAGCCGCGCCGGCGAAGACCCTGTGTTGGTGGAGCACGCCTTCATCAGCGCCTTGTCGAACGGTGATGTGGCGGAGGCGGAGGCCCTCGCCCGCGACGCCCTGGACGTGGTGCCCGGCGACCGGGTGGCGCGGCTCGTGCTCGCCGGCGCGGCCGTGCGCGATGGGCGCCATCGCCGGGCCATCGCCCTTTTGGAAGACGTCGATCTGGGGCCCTTCAACCGGGCCGTGGGCGCGATGATCCTGGCGTGGGCGCATACGGGCGCGGGGGATCTCAACGCCGCGTTGGCCGCGCTTGATCAGCGCGGGGCCCAGCCCATGCTCGGCCAGCTGTCGACGTTGCACCGCGCGCTGGTCCTGGACTACGCGCAAAAGCCGCGCTTGGCCGAAAGCGCCTACCGCAAAGCCTTGGCCAGCGGGGCGATGCGGCCCTTGGCCGTGGACGCGTATGGCCGGTTTTTGGAGATCCAAGGTCGCCGACAAGCGGCGCTTGACCTCTACGCCGCCCGCTTGATGGAGGATCCGCAAGATCCCGCGGCGTTGGGCGGCGCGGCGCGGCTGGAGCGCGGCGAGACCGCCAAACCGCTCGCGGCCACGCCCGCGGAGGGCGCCTCCTTGGCGGTGTTCACGCCCGCGGCTGCGGTGGCCTCCCAACCCTATCCGGACTTGGCGTTGCTCTATCTGCGCTTGGCGTTGGCGATTGATGAGTCGAACGTCGCGGCGCGGGTGTTCCTCAGCGAGTCCCTGGCCCGGGCCGGCCGGGACGAGGACGCGTTGAAGGTGGCCTCCCTCGATCACAGCCATCGCCCTGGCGGCGGCTACGACGCGGCGCTGCGCATTTCCCGCGCGTGGACGTTGGCGCGCATGGACCGGCTCGACGACGCCATCGCGGTGATGGAAGACGGACTGAAGGATGGCGATCGGCGCGTGCGGCTGTCGTTGGGGGACCTTTACGCGGCCGCGGAACGCCCGGAGGACGCGGAAGCGGTCTACACGAGCTTGATCGACAGCGCTGAGGGCCACCGCCCTGAGGACGACGCCGCCGCGGCGGCGCTGGGGCCGCCCACGCACGCGCAAAGCCATCCCGACGCGGACGAAGCGGACAAAGGCGATCTCTGGATCGCGTACTACGCGCGTGGGGCGATCCGAGAGCAAATGGGCGTTTGGCGCGCCGCGGAAAGCGATTTTCTGCAAGCGTTGGCGCTCGCGCCGGACAACCCGACGGTTCTCAATCACCTAGGTTACAGCTGGGTGGATCGCGGCGAACACGTCGAACGCGCCTTCGCGATGATCCGACGCGCCGCGGACTTGCGGCCGGACGCGGGCCACATCATCGACAGCCTGGGGTGGGCCTACTTCCGTTTGGGCGACTACGAAGCCTCCGTGCAAGCGCTGGAGGCCGCCGCCCAGCTGTCTCCCCACGACCCGCTCATCAACGATCATCTCGGTGACGCGTATTGGCGCGTCGGCCGGCGGTTGGAGGCCAACTTCCAGTGGACTCGCGTCTTGAGCCTGGAGCCGGATGCTGAGATGACCCAACGCGTCGAGCGCAAGCTCGCGCAGGGTCTGCCGCCGGAGACGGAACAGGTGGCGGCCAAACCTTAGCCCACAGCGCGCTCACGACGGGACGTGCGTCAATCGCGGGAGGGGCGGGCCATGGCCCAACCGGTCGAGAGTGCAGCTCCGCCCATCGATCAGGCCACCCGCACGGAGTTGGCGCCCGCGAAAGTCAATCTCAGCCTGCGCGTCGTCGGACGCCGGGCGGATGGCTACCACCTTCTCGACAGTCTCGTCGCCTTCACCGATTTCGGCGACGAAGTGAGCCTCGCGCCACGCGCGTCCGACAGCGAACGCCGCGAAGCCGACGGGGGTCCGCTCGCCATGACTGGCGCGTTCGCGGACGCGCTGGAAACCGAACTGCGCGCCGGCGCTCAGCTGTCCATCTTTGGAGCGCAGGCGCTTCTGGCGCCCTTGAACGCACAGATCGCCGACACGCGCTTCGCTCTGCGCAAGGACCTCCCCATCGCCGCGGGCATCGGCGGGGGCACCGCAGACGCCGGCGCCACGCTGCGTTTGCTCAATCGGGTGTTTGATCTCGGTCTGGGGCGTGAAGAGCTCGCGACCATGGGCCTCGCCCTCGGCGCGGACGTGCCCGCCTGCACCCACAGCGCGCCCCTGCGAATGCAGGGCGTGGGCGACGAGATCCGTCTTCTCCCGCAATGGCCGGATCTGCCGGTGGTGCTGATCAACCCGCGCGCGCCGGCGCCGACGCCCGCGGTGTTCAAAGCTCATCGGGAGTTGGGCGCGGCGTTCTCCGCCGTCGACGCGCCGCCGCCGGCGACCGACGATCCGGACGCGGCGCTGCGCTACATCGCGGAAACCGCGAACGATCTCACCCAAGCCGCCTGCGCGGTGCAACCTGCAATCGTCGACGCCCTGGCGCTCGCGGCGGACGCGTCCGGGGTGCGCCTGGCGCGCATGAGCGGCTCCGGCGCCACAGTGTTTGCGCTTTTTGAGGCGATTCAAGACGCAGAGAACGCTGCAGCCGCCATTGTCGAGGCGAAACCGGGATGGTGGGCGCGAGCGGGCGTGTTGCGGGGTTGTTAGCGCGCCATTGACTCAGTTTAGGCTAAAGCCTGACTCAAGGCGTTTTGGCGCGATGGCTGCGGCGAAACAGGGCTGAGGACAGCACGGCATGACGCTCTTCATCGTCGCCCCTCTGATCGCCGCCAGCGTCGCGTATATCGCCGCCGGCCTCGCGGGCGTGTGCGGGCCGGTGCAGATCCCCAACGGCCGATCAAGTCACGTCAATCCGACGCCGGTCGGCGGCGGACTGGGCGTTGCGTGCGGCGTCGGCGTGGCGCTCGCCGCAGCGGCGGTGTTGTTCGAGCCGGTGGCGGCCGACGGCGAGATTGCGCGTTTGGCCAGCGTGGTGGCCATCGCGGGCTTAGTCGCGGCCCTTGGCGCTCTCGACGATTGGTTGGAGCTCGCCGCCTCGGCCAAACTCTGTCTGCTGATCTTGTTGAGCGTCGCGATGGCGCTTGCGGCTGGACCGATCGAAACCTTGCCGTGGGGCGGCGGGGACGGGCTCGCTTTGCCGCCGCTGTGGGCGTTGGCCGGCTCAAGCCTCTGGGTGTTCACGGTGATCAACGCGGTGAACTTCATGGACGGGGCCAACGGTTTGGTCGGGGGCGCCATGGCCATCGCGGCGGCGGCGTTGGCCGCATGCGCCCTGGTGGCGGGCGCCGATGCAGCCGCCCTCGGCGCGCTGGCGCTTGCCGGCGGCCTCGCTGGGTTTTTGCCCTGGAACGCCCGGCGACGCGCGCGGGTGTTTTTAGGCGACGTGGGGGCTGTCTTTGCGGGCGGTCTGTTCGCGGGTTTGGCGCTGGTGTACGGTCAGGCGGCCCCTAGCGGCGGCGTCTATCTCGCGCCGCTTCTGATCGCGCCGCTGTTGGCGGACGTTCTCTTGACGCTGGCGTGGCGGGCGCGCCGCGGAGCGCCGCTGCATGAAGGCCACCGCGACCACGCCTACCAGCGGCGTTTGCGCGCGGGCTGGTCGCATCAGAACGTGGCCGCGCACCTCTGGGCGCAGATGATTGCCGTGGGCCTCCTCGCCGCCGCGACGACGCGGTTGAGCGGAGCGGACGCGTCTGGGCCGATCTTAGCGCTGGCGGTCGCGGTGGCCGGCGCAAGCGCGCTGGTGTTGTGGTCGCCCTACCCGGCGGACGCGCGCCCTGCGGGCTATGGCGGGCCGACCTTACGGCCTGCGTCCGCGCCCATGCGCGTGGCGACGGGCGCCGCGACGTCTCTGGGATCGCCGACGGCGACGCTCGCGGCGAAAACCACAGCGCTCAGTGAGCGCGGGTCACGACGAAGTCCGCGAGATTGATCATCGCATCGCGATAGGCCCCCGCAGGAAACCCAGACAAAGCGTCTTGCGCGGTGCGCGCGTGGCGACGCGCCGCCTCGGCCGTCGCCTCCAGCGCGCCATGCCGGCGCAGTATCGCGATGGCGCGTTCGAGATCGCCGTCCTGCTGATCGCCCGCCTCAATCACGCG
This sequence comes from uncultured Caulobacterales bacterium, assembly GCA_964526675.1. Classification (GTDB taxonomy): domain Bacteria; phylum Pseudomonadota; class Alphaproteobacteria; order Caulobacterales; family Maricaulaceae; genus CAZADA01. Next base: position 9,039 of record CAZGLY010000020.1, on the reverse strand, counting down.
GGACCAGAACCGCCGCTCCTCGTCATCGCCCGCCGCGACCGCCAACACCACGGGCATGGTCATCTTCCCTTCGCGGAAATCATCCCCCACGGCTTTGCCCAAGCGCGCCTGCGAGCCGCCATAGTCGAGCGCGTCGTCCACAAGCTGGAACGCCATGCCCAGCTCACGCCCATAGCGGAAGAGCCGCTCCTCCACCTCCGGCGACGCGTTGACGATCACCGCGGCCACTTGCGTGGCCGCCGCAAACAGAGCGGCCGTCTTCGCCTCGATGATGGCGTGATAATCCTCGCGGGTCAGCGCGATGTCGTTGGCCGCCGCCAATTGCCGCACCTCGCCCTCGGCGATGACGCTGGAGGCCGACGCCAAGATGTCGAGCACGCGCAGAGAATTGGTCTCGACCATGAGATTGAACGCGCGCGCAAAGAGAAAGTCGCCCACGAGGACGCTGGCGGCGTTGCTCCACACGCGATTCGCAGCGGCTTGGCCGCGGCGCAATTCGCTGCCGTCGACGACGTCGTCATGCAACAGCGTGGCGGTGTGGATAAACTCCACCGTCGCGGCGAGTTTGACGTGATCGCCGCCCTCATAGCCCAGCATCCGCGCAGCCGCGACCGTCAGCATCGGGCGCACGCGTTTGCCCCCGGCGCTCATAAGATAGTCCGCCAGGTTCGGAATCATGCCGACCGAACTTTGCATGCGGTCGAGAATGACCCGATTGACCTCCGCCATATCCTGCGAGACCAGGCCCAGGAGGCGGCTTAACGGCGCGGACGCGTCTTCCTGGGTGTCGACCGAAACGGGAGAGCTCACACGGATCCTCAGGCGAAGCGACACGGGGCGTATCGCAAGAGATAATGCGCGGGACAATAGGAACCAGCGGCGGGCCGGGCAAGGCGCGAGCGTCATGCGCAACGTCGCACGGGCCGAGCCCCGCGCCGACATAAGGTGCGATCAACCGACGGAGCGGCGACGCAGATGATTGAAGTGCTGCGGACAAATGACGCGGTGAGGCTCAGCTGGGCGGAGGCGCTCCTGCGCGGCGCGGGGTTGGAGCCCGTGGTGCTGGACGTTTACGCCAGCGCTGTGGAGGGCTCGATCAGCGCGATCCCGCGGCGCCTCGCGGTCCCAGAAGGCGACGCCGATCAAGCCCGGCGCCTGCTGCAGGAGGCGGGCGCCTTTGACCTCTGATCCATCCACGCCGGACGCGGGCACGTCGCGCGACCCTCTGGCGGCTGCGCCGACCGAGGATCGCATCCTCAACGGCGCCCTCCAACTGCGCCAACTGACGAACGGCTACCGCGCCGCGATGGACTCCATCCTGTTGGGCGCCTCGGTGGTGATAGAGCCCGACCAGCGCGCGCTCGAGCTCGGCTGCGGGGCCGGAGCGGCCATGTTGGTCGCGGCCACGCACAATCCGGACACGCTGTTTGAAGCCGTGGAGATCGAGCCGGCGCTCGCCGAGCTCGCCCGACACAACGCGTGCGCCAACGGCCTGGAGGCGCGCGTGCGGGTACGCGCCGCGGACGCCCTCGCCCCCGCCGGCGCCGATCGGGACCGCTTCGACGTCGTCTTCTTCAATCCGCCCTTCCTGGACGATCCCAGCGCCGCGCGTGCGCCCCAAGACGCGCTGCGACGGCGCGCTTTCCTGGCCGAGCCCGGCGTGGACGCATGGATCGCCGCGGCGATCGCCCGGGTCAAAACACGCGGCTGGCTCGCCCTGATCCATCGCGCCGATCGGTTGGACGCGATCCTGGCGGCGTTGCGGCCAACCACCGGCGCCGTGCGCGTTCTCCCCATCCATCCCCGCCGGGACGCGCCTGCCCGGCGCGTGCTGGTGGCGGCGCGGAAGGGCGCGCGCACGCCGCTGAGTCTCCTGGCTCCCCTCGTGCTTCACACGGAGGGCGGCGCTCCGACGGAGGAGGCTTCGGCCATTATGGCCGGGCGCGCGCGGCCCCGCCTCTTTGACGCGCCGGTCCCGACATCGGTCGGTTGACCATCCGCACTGGATTTACGCCGCGTTAAATACTTGTACCGATGCAGTGTCGGCGTAGGTTGACACTATGCCGATACGTTTCTTTCGCCGAATACTGCCGTTTCTGCCGGACCCCAAGCCGCTGACGCCCTTGGTGCGTTTGGAGGGGGAGATCGGTCGCGGCGGGCGGTTCGGCCGCGGCCTCAACTTAGCGGCCATAGAAAACGCCTTGGAGCGCGCGTTCCGCACGCCCAGCGCCTCGGCGGTGGCGATCGTGGTGAATTCCCCCGGCGGCTCGCCCGTGCAGTCGCGCCTGATCCACGACCGCATCCGCGCGCTCGCCGAGGAAAACGACGTGCCGGTGTTCGTCTTCTGCGAAGATGTGGCGGCGTCCGGCGGCTACATGATCGCGTGCGCCGGCGACGAGATCTTTGCCGACGAAAGCTCCATCCTGGGCTCCATCGGCGTGGTCGGCGCGGGGTTCGGCGCCCATGAAGCGCTGACAAAGCTCGGGCTGGAGCGGCGGGTCTTTACGGCCGGCAAGAACAAAGTGCGGCTGGACCCCTTCCAGCCGCTGTCGGAGGACGACCGCGACTTTGTCGCGCACATCCAAAACCGCATCCACGAGAGTTTCATCGCCTTGGTTCAACAGCGGCGCGGCCTCAAGCTCGACGACGCCACGGAGTTGTTTGAGGGCGACGTGTGGACAGGCTTGGACGCCATGCGGCTCGGCTTGATCGACGGCATCGGCGACGCCCGCGGCGTGCTGCGCGAGAAGTTCGGCGAGACAGTGCAAATCAAACTCGTCGCCCCGACGCGGGTCCCGCTGGTCCAGCGTTTTCTGAACGGCGGCGCGGACGCGGCGGCGCGCGCGACGCTTGATGCGCTCGAGGCGCGGGCCTTGTGGGGGCGCTACGGGCTTTAACGTCCCCAGCGCACCGACAACGGGCTGATGCCGCGAATGCCGGTGTGGCCTTTGATGACGACAGGATCGCCTGTGGCTCGCATGTCCGGCAGCCGCTGGCTCAAGGCGATCAACGCCTCCTCCAGCTCCGCCCGGGCGAGCGCCTCCCCCAGACACCGATGGGGGCCGCCGCCGAAGGTCACGCTCCACCGCGGATGATCACTGCGGCGGATGTCGAACGCCTGCGGATCCGCGAAAACGCTCTCATCCCGCTGCGCGGACAGGATGGAGGGCACGAGCACGGTTCCCGCCTCCACGGGCACGCCATCGATGGTCAACGCCTCGGTCGCGACCCGGCCGAGCGAGCCAATCGCCGGCTCATACCGCAGGGCCTCGCGCACGGCCCCCGGCGCCAGGCCCGCGTCCGCGCACACCGCGTCCCACTGGTCCCGGTGGCGCAACAGCAGATCGATCATGGCCGTGAGCGTGAAGCGGGTCGTGTCGCTGCCGCCGATGATCAGCGTGACGATCTGCGCCAGCGTCTCCTTGTCCGAGAGGAGGCCCGCCTCCTCGACGTTGCGCACATAGTCCGTCAGGAAATCATCGCGCGGATCGGCCCGGCGGGCCTCCAGCAAGCCGGCGACATAGGCCGTCAGATCCGACGCCGCCTGTTCGATCTCCGGGAATTGGGCGTCGCGAAAGCCGCTCAAGCCCCGCGTCATCGTGTAGACCATGCGCGCGAAATGTGGTGCGTCTTCGGACGGCGCGCCTAAGACTTCCGCGATCAGCCGCGACGGCAAGGGCGCCGCGATCGCGGCCGTGAGATCCATCCCGCCACGGTCAATCTGGGCGTCGATCAGCTCGCGGACCAACGCCCGGATGCGCGGCCGCCACGCCTCGATCAGCTTAAACGCAAAGGCCCGCGCCGTCGGCCCGCGCCGCCGCGCATGGGCGGGCGCGTTCGAGACCAGCATGCTGTTGGCGTAAAAGTCGTGGAGCGCGCCGTTGCTGATGCCGCGAAACTCCAACGGCTCCGTCTCGATCTGCCGCGTGGCGGGATCGGTCATCAGGCGCTCGACATCCGCGTGGCGGATCACCAGCACATAACCGCCCGCCATGTCGAGCACGCTGGCGCGACGGCGCAAGCGGGCGAAACTGGCGTGGGGGTCGGGTCGGAAGTCCTCCGGACTCACCAACAACGGGCGTCGCGCGTCAAGCGTGGCGGCGGTCATAGCGTCTCTCCCGACTGGCGGCCGAGGGCGTGCGGGCTGGACGGACCGCCGAGCGCGCGGCCGGCGTCCGCAACGGCCGATGCAAACGCCGCGTCTTCCAGCCAATCCGGACGGATCGCGGCGACCACCACCAGCACCACAGGCTCAAAGTGCGCGACCATGCTCTTAGCGTCGTCATGGGCGCGGGACGTGCGCGCCACATGCGCGACGGCGGTGGTGAACGCGTAATAGAGATGCACAAGCGGCATCGGACGATCGACGGCGAAGAGGTCGCTGACCTCCGCCGCCACCACATCCCAAGCCCGCCGACGCGCGGCGACCACCACATCCACCAACTCCGGCGCGTCGCTGGTCGCTTCCGAAATGGCGGCCAGAGCCGCGATGGGATCGTTCACCCGGTCCCGCGCCAACGCCCGCGTAGCCGCCATCAACGCGTTGACCTGCGCCAGCGGTCGCTCTTCGCGCGCCACCGCCGCGACGAAGCGGCGCGCGCCTTCTGTGATCGCGTGCTCCAACGTCGCGGCGATCAACCCGGCCTTGTCGCCGAAATGGTGGTAGAGCGACGCCGCCGACACGTTCGCGCGCGCGCAAATGGCGGCGATGGAGAGCGCCGGGTACCCGCCTTCCGCCAACAGGGCCAGCGTGGCGTCGATAATCCGATCGCGGCTGATGCGGCCGCGCGCGGTCTGACGTTTCGGGCCGGTCTGGCCAGCCGCCAGTCCGGGACCGTCCGCTTTCTCCAACGCGCCTGTCGTCGCTGAGGCCAAAACGCCCCCCTGCTCTCCACCCGCCGCCGGCACGCGCGGCCTGGTCGCCGTCCGCTTACTAGAACGATCGCTCTAGTGATACGCCGCCGCGCCCCGGACGGCCAGCAGAAATTGAAGCGAACATTCTATTTAGTGGGATCACAGACACGCGCGGCCCCGCTCACAGCCCCTCACGTCCCCGGCGCCCAGCGCGACGCGCAAGCCGCCGTCTCGTGAAAAGGCGTGACGCGCCAAAGAGTTCGCTCGGGCCTACAACACACCGCAAGCGCAACACAGCACACAACCAATGGAGGCGGGACATGGCGCGTGTTCTCACCCTTATCCCTCACGCGATGGCGGTGTTCATCGCGATCATCTTCATCGACAGCTTGCGGTTTAAGTTCACCAATCACCCCAACACGCAGACGATCTTTGGGAAGCTGGACGCCTGGGCCGCGGGTCTCGGCGCGCCGGGTCTGTTCGCCCAAACGGGACTGTTTTCGCAGTACGTGATTGGCTCGATCGAAGCGTTGGCGGCGTCGTTGCTGCTGCTGGGCTTGATCCCCGGCTTGCGCCATCTGCAAGCGATGGGCGCTTTGGCGGGCGTGCTGGTGATGATCGGGGCGGTGAGCTTCCACACGCTCACGCCGCTCGGCCTCGATCCCAATGAAGACGGCGGTTTGTTGTTTGTCGCGGCGGTCGTGAACCTGGTGTTTGGCCTGGTTTTGCTGGGCGTGTTTCGCCGCGACGATCTCGTCGGCTTTGGCCAACGGGTCGGCGCGCTGTTCACCGCCGCGGCCTAGCCTCGGCGCGCCTGTGCGATTTGCGCACAGGCTCTGCTCGAGCCGGCATGTAACCTGTTTGGCGTGTTCGCGTCAGAGTAGACGATCAGGGATCACGCGACGCGATCAGGATGAGGGGCGAATGATGCGGTCAGGATTCAGAGAGTTCGGCGTCGCTGCGATGGCGGCCGCGATGATGGCCGCCGGCGCCTCGGCGCAAACGGAGCATCGCGATCGACACGGCGCGCATGACGAGGAGGGCGGGATCACGTATCATCCACACTCGCCCCACCACGTCTCGATCCTACTCGCCGGCACGCGCGTGCGTGCGGAAGACCACACGGGATTCACGATCGGCGGCGACTATGAGTACCGGGTCAACCGACGATTGGGGGTCGGCGGCGTCGTTGAGCATGCCTTCGGCGAGGTGGACGCCACCACCGTCCTGGCGGTCGCCGACATCCATCTGTGGCGCGGCCTCGCGGCGCAAATCGGTCCGGGCGTCGAGTTCCTTGACGACCGTGCGGAGGCGGTCGGCCGGATCGGCGCGCTCTACGAGATCGATCTGGGCGACCGCTTCACCATCTCTCCTCAGCTCCACTACGACATCACGGCGGAGGACTCGATCGTGTTTGGCATGGCGTTCGGCCGCAGCTTCTAGCCGTTTGCTTGGGGCTCCGTGGGGGCCTCATCCTCAAGCCCCGGATCATCCGTGTCCGCAATCGCGCGGTTGATGGCGTCAATCAGCTCGCCCAGGCGGATCGGCTTGCCCACGCAGCAATCCATGCCCGCTTCGGCGTATTCGTCGAGCTGATGCTTCATGACGTTGGCCGTCACAGCGATAATCGGTATGGCCGCCGCGCCCGCCGCGGCCTCCCGCGCCCGGATTTCGCGGGTCGCCTCGACACCCGTCATGATGGGCATCTGCACATCCATGAGGATGAGGTCAAAGTCGCGGTCGGCCCACATATCGACGGCCTGGCGTCCGTTCTCCGCGAAGGTGACGTCGAGCTCAAACGGCTCCAGGAGCGCGCTGAACACCGCCCGGTTGTTGGCGTTGTCCTCCGCGATCAGCACCCGCAGGAAAGCGTCGTCGGCGCCCGCGTCCGCAGCATCCGCCGCGTCGTCGTCCTCGGCGACGGCGTCATCCACCGGCGCTTCCGTCGCAGCCTCCGCCATCTCCTGCGTTGAGGACGTCGCGGGCTCCTCAACGTGCGGCGCTCGCGTCTTCAGCTCGGGCGTCGCAACAGCTTCCTCGTCCGCCACGCGAACGCGCGCCGTAAACGCGAACGTCGAGCCCACGCCGACCTCGCTCTCCACAGCAATGTCCCCGCCCATCAAATGACAGAGGCTGCGGCTGATGGAGAGGCCAAGTCCAGTGCCCCCGTGACGTCTGGAGACCGAGGAATCCGCTTGAACGAAATCAGAAAAAATTGCCTCTTGAACATCCGGCGCGATGCCTGGACCGGTGTCGCGAACCGAGCCCATGAGATCGAAAACATCTTTTTGGCCCGTGGCTTTGATGTCGATCGCCACGTCAACGCCGCCAACGTCGGTGAATTTCAACGCGTTTGAAATGAGGTTGTTGAAGACTTGGCGCAGACGCGTCGGGTCACCCACAAACCAGCTTCGGGCGTCATCAGAGCACGTGACACGGAAGGACAGTTGCTTTTCTTCCGCCTTCAACTTGAACACGGACTCAATCGAGTCCGCGAGCAAGCCAAGATCGAAGGCGATGTGTTCAAGCTCGATCTGACCGGCCTCCACCTTGCTCAAATCGAGAATATCGTTCAGCAAGTGGAGAAGCACGTTGCTGGAGTCGTTGATCACCTGAACCCGGCCGGATTGTTTCGCCGACAGCTCATCACGCAGCAACGCCGCCGCCATCCCAGTGATGGCGTTGATCGACGTGCGGATTTCATGACTCATCGACGCCAGGAAGTGCGACTTCGCGTCGTTGGCCGCCTCCGCTTCGGCGCGCCGGTCGCGCTGCTCGTCCTCAAACGCCTTGCGCGCCGTGATGTCCTGAAAGGCGCCGACAAGCTTCGTCACCACGCCGTCTTCAACGACGGGCTGACCAAAGGTGTGCACCCAAATCGGGCGCCCCTTCGCCGTGAGCACAGGCAGCTCGAGGTTGAACGGCGTCTTGGCGTCAAACGAGTGGCGGATCACATCCGTCAAGGTCTCGCGCGCATCCGCCGGATAGAAGTGCAGCGCGTTTTCGAGGTTCGGCGAAAAGCCCGGGTCGACCTCCAGAATGTCGTAGATCTGAGCCGACCACGACACCGTTTTCGCCTCACGCTCCAGCACCCAGCCGCCCACGCGGGTCATCTTCTCAACCGCTTCAAAGAGACGACGTTGGCGCACGATCTCCGCGTTCGCCTCAATCAATGTACGGTTGCGCCGTAGCAATCGAAGACCGTCCACGACCACGGCCGCGAGCGTCTTCAGCTGTTCGGACTGCGCGGCGCTGAACGCGGTCACCTGATCGTAAATCAGGCACAGCGTCCCGAGTCGAAACCCCTCGGGATCGACCAGCGGCGCGCCCACATATGTGCGGATGTGCGGCGGCCCCACCACAAGCGGGCTGTCGGCGAAACGCGGATCCGCCGTCGCGTCGGGGACGACAAACAGCTCGTCTCCCAAAATCGCGTACGCGCAGAACGCCAGGCACCGCGGCGTTTCGGTGGCGTCCAAACCAAAGCGCGACTTGAACCACTGGCGATCCGTGTCGACCAGCGACACCAAACAGATCGGCGCGGCGAAGATCTGGGCCGCCAGCTTCGTGATGCGATCGAGCCGTGGATCCGGCGGGGTGTCCAGGACATTCATCGCCCGCAGCGCGGCGATGCGGTCCTGCTCGTTGTGGGGCACGGGTGCGGCGATCGGCATGCGCGACCTTTCAACGCGTGAGAGTCGTCTTCTGGTAGCAGTCCACCCCTTGGTGTGACGTTACTGCCCAAAACGCCAACGCCCCGCGATCGCTCAAACCGGGCGCATGACTTGCCAAGGCGCCGTGCAGACCCCATGACCTCCCACATGCCGAAGCAGACCGCGCCCTCAGCCGCCCACCCACCGAGTTTCCAAGAGATCATCCTGCGCTTGCAGACCTTCTGGGCGCAGCAAGGCTGCGTGTTGCTGCAGCCCTATGACGTCGAGGTGGGCGCCGGCACCCTGCATCCGGCCACGACGCTGCGGGCCCTTGGGCCAAAACCATGGCGCGCCGCCTACGTGCAGCCGTCGCGGCGTCCGGCGGACGGGCGCTATGGCGAAAACCCCAACCGGCTCCAGCACTACTACCAGTATCAAGTGATCCTTAAACCGAACCCGCCGGACATTCAGGACCTCTACCTCGGCAGCCTCGACGCCATCGGCGTCGATCGGCGCCTGCACGATGTGCGCT
>CAZGLY010000019.1:0-58541 GCA_964526675.1 uncultured Caulobacterales bacterium | reverse complement strand
CGATTATATGGGCATGCTCGCGACGGTGCTGAACGCGCTGGCGATGCAAAACGCCTTGGAGCGGCGGGATCTGGACACCCGCGTGCTGTCGGCGATCCCGATGGAGACGGTGTGCGAACCCTACATCCGCCGGCGCGCGATCCGGCACATGGAGAAGGGGCGCATCGTCATCTTCGCGGCCGGCACGGGCAATCCGTTTTTCACGACGGACACGGCCGCGGCGTTGCGCGCGGCGGAGATGGGGTGCGACGCGCTCTTTAAGGGAACGCAGGTGGATGGCGTGTACACCGATGATCCCAAACGCGATCCCCACGCGACGCGATTTGACCGTCTGACGTATATGGAGGTGTTGTCCAAAGATCTGCGGGTCATGGACGCCACAGCGGTGAGCCTGATGCGCGAGAGCGAGATCCCGATCGTCGTGTTCTCGATTCACGATCGGGGCGGGCTGGCTGAGGTGCTTGAGGGGCGTGGCGTGTCCACGGTGATCACGTCCACGCCGGCCGCTGCGCCCAGCGACGCCGCGGACGCTCGCGGAGAGGAGACGATGCGCGATGAGTGACGAGGTGACGGAGTTTGATCTGGACGACTTGACCCGCCGCATGGACGGGGCGCTGGCCTCGCTGCGAACGGATTTTGGCGGTCTGCGAACGGGACGGGCGTCCACCAGCCTCCTGGAGCCAGTGACGGTGGAAGCCTATGGCGCGACGACGCCGTTGAACCAGGTGGCGACCATCAATGTGCCAGAGCCGCGCATGCTGTCGGTGCAAGTCTGGGACAAGACGATGGTGGGCGCGGCGGACAAGGCGATCCGCAATGCGGGCTTGGGCCTCAACCCGGTCATGGACGGCCAAACGTTGCGCATTCCGATCCCTCCGTTGAATGAGGAGCGTCGCGCGGAGCTGGCGAAGCTCGCGGGTCAGTATGCGGAGCGCGCGCGGGTGGCGGCGCGCAATGTGCGCCGCGACGGTATGGATCAGCTCAAGCGCATGGAGAAAGCCGGCGGTTTGAGCGAGGATGACCATAAGGCCCTGGCGGACGACGTGCAAAAGGCGACCGACGCCATTATTGCGAAAATTGACGCCCAACTGAAATCCAAAGAAGAGGAGATCATGCAGGTTTAGGGGCTTGCGCCCTTCGCCTCATGACTGGACGCCGTGCGATCCACCCCCGAACATGTGGCCATTATTATGGACGGCAACGGGCGATGGGCGCAGGCGCGCAATCGTCCGCGTGTGCTCGGCCATCGCGAGGGTGTGGAGGCTGTGCGGCGGACGGTGCGCGCGGCGCGCGACCTTGGCGTGAATTGCTTAACGCTGTTTAGTTTTTCGACGGAAAACTGGCGCCGACCCGCCGACGAGGTCGATTATCTCTTGGAGTTGTTGCGTCAGTACGTGGAGTCCGACCTCGAGACCTTTGTGGCTGAGGGCGTGCAAGTGCGCATCATCGGCGATCGGGAGGCCCTGCCGCGCCATTTGAAGGACTTGGTCCTTCATGTTGAAGGCTCGACGGCCCACAACCAACGCTTCCATTTGCAGATCGCGTTCAATTATGGCGGCCGAAACGAACTGGTGCGCGCGGCCCGCCGCGCCGCCCAGGCGGTGCTGAACGGCGAGCTGGACCCCGAGCAGCTGGACGAGGCCGGCATGGCCGGCTTCCTCGACACGGCGGACTTGCCCGACCCGGATTTGGTGATCCGCACCAGCGGCGAGCGCCGAATCTCGAACTTCCTGCTGTGGCAAAGCGCGTACGCGGAGTTTGTGTTCCTCGACGTGCTCTGGCCAGACTTCGATCACGCTCAGTTTGAGGCGGCGCTTCGGGAGTATCGCGGCCGCGAACGGCGGTTCGGAGGGTTGGCGCGTGTCAACGCGAGCTGAGCCGGTGAGCCGCGCGAGCGCGGGCGCGCGGGCGCGCGCATCCGCCACGCCGCGGCCCGGACGCGCGGAGTTGCAAGCGCGCGTCGTCTCGTCCCTCGTCTTGGCTCCGGCGGCGCTGTGGGTGACATGGGTGGGCGGCGCGGTGTTCGCGGGTCTGATGGCGGCCGCGGGCGTGGTGCTGGCGCGGGAATGGACGCGCATGGCGGACCCTGACGGCTCCGACCTTGCGTTCGCTTTGGCCGCCGGCGGCGCGGCGGGGGCGGTGATCGCCGCCTCGGCGTCGCCCCAGGCGGGGTCTGTGGCGACGACCTACATGGCCGGCGCTTTGGGATGGATTGCGTTGGCGAGCGTCTTGGCGGGACTGGAGGCGCGCGGCCGCGGGCGCGGTCTCGACGCGGCCTTGGGCGTGGCGTATGTCGGCGCGCCGTGCGCCGCCATGGTGTGGTTGCGTTTGCAAGGCGACGGGCGCGGCTCGGAGCTGATTTGGTTTTTGTTCGCGGCGGTCTGGGGCGCCGACATTGGAGCTTACGCGGCGGGCAAGCTCTTGCGCGGGCCGCGTCTTGCGCCTCAGATCAGCGTCAACAAGACGTGGGCTGGCGTGGGCGGCGGCCTTGCCTTGGCGGCGGCGTTGGCGGCTTTGGCCGCCGCCGTCACCGGATGGCCGACGGCGTTGGGTGTCGCGATTGTCGGCGGGATGGCGCTGGGCGCGATCGGGTTGGCCGGCGATTTGTGGGAGTCGGCGTTGAAGCGGCGCTATGGCGTGAAGGACGCCGGCGCGCTGATCCCCGGTCATGGCGGATTGCTGGATCGGGTTGACGGCTTGATGGCGGGCGCGCTGGCGTTGGCGGCGTGGGTCGGCGCGCACGCGGTGGCCGCCGGCTGAGGGCGGGGCGCGCCGTCACGCGTGGCGTTGCGTCACACATGAGGCGCAAGACAAATGGGGACGTTCATGAGTGACACGAACACGCTGACTCAATCGCCGGCCCCCTACACGGCCCCGTCGGCGGAGGCGCTGGCGCGCTTTGGCGCCAGCAAGAGCGTCACCGTGTTGGGCGCCACAGGATCCGTCGGGCAATCGACTCTGGGCCTGATCGCGGACGCGCGCGCGCGCGCTGCTGGCGACGGCGGCGACGCCGTGTATCCGATCGAGGCGCTGACGGCCGGGAGCAATGTTGAAGAGCTCGCGCGCCTGGCCCGTGCGTTTGGCCCGCGCTTCGTCGCCGTCGCCGACGCGTCGAAGGGGGACGCCCTGCGCGACGCCTTGGCGGATCTGCCGATCGAAACGGCCGCTGGGCCGGAGGCGGTTCTGGCGGCGGCGCAGCGTCCGTCGGACTGGGTGATGGCGGCGATTGTGGGAGCCGCCGGTCTGCCGCCGACGCTTGAAGCCGCCCGTCGAGGGGCGGTGATCGCGTTCGCCAATAAGGAGGCCTTGGTGTGCGCCGGGAGCCTGCTGACCCGCTTGGTGGCCGAGGGCGGCGGCGCGCTCCTGCCCGTGGACAGCGAACACAACGCGATCTTCCAGGTCCTTGAGCCGCGCAACCGCGACCACATCGAAAAGTTGATCCTCACGGCGTCGGGGGGGCCGTTCCGCGATTGGACCCGCGAGGCCATGGCCGCGGTCACGCCGGAGCAAGCCGTTAAGCATCCCAACTGGTCTATGGGCGCGAAGATCTCCGTCGATTCCGCGACCATGATGAACAAAGGCCTCGAACTGATTGAGGCGCACCATTTGTTCGATATGGAGCCCGAGCGCCTGGACGTGGTGGTGCACCCGCAATCGGTCATCCACTCCCTGGTCGCTTACGCGGACGGGTCCGTGCTGACGCAGATGGGCACGCCGGACATGACGATCCCGATCGCCAGCGCGCTGGCGTGGCCGCATCGCATGGTGACGCCGGCGGCGCGTCTTGATCTGGCGGCGGTGAGCCCCTTGACCTTTGAACCGCCGGACGAAACGCGGTTCCCGTGCCTGCGGGTCGCGCGCGCGGCGATGGAGGCCGGCGGCGCGGCGGCGGCGGCGGTGAACGCCGCAAACGAAGTGGCTGTGGCCCGCTTCCTTGACCGTCGCTTAGGCTTTCTCGATATTCATCGGGTCACCGCGGACGCGTTGGACGCATACCTTGCGGCGGATGCCTCAGGACGTGAATCGACCTTGGATGACGTCATGGCGGTGGATCGCGCCGCGCGCGGGCGGGCCGCGGAAATCGCCGACGCGGTGCGCGCCTGACACCAAGGCGGACGCTCGCCAAAACACGGGATGGGTAGGATGTTGTCAGCCGGGTCAAACGTCGTTATCGCCATCGCTTCCGGTCTCTTCGTTTTCTCCATCATTGTGTTCATCCACGAAATGGGACACTTCCTCGCCGCGCGGTCGTTCGGCGTGAAGGTCGACGCGTTTTCGATCGGCTTCGGCCCCACCGTGATCAGCTGGCGCGACCGTCACGGCACGGTCTGGCGGGTGGCGGCGATCCCGTTGGGCGGCTATGTGAGGTTCTTCGGCGACGCCTCCGCGGCGAGCGCTCCGGATCGGCGGCAGCTTGAGGAGTTGCGGGCCGAGATGGCGGCCGAGCATGGCCAGGACGCCGCGGACGGATGTTTTCACTTTAAGCCGGTGTGGCAGCGCGCGGTTGTGGTCGCGGCGGGTCCGGGCGCGAATTTCATTCTGTCTATCGTGATCTTCGCAGGCTTGGCGCTGGCGCTCGGCGGCCAACCGCAGCTTGGTTTGACCTTGGACGAGGTGCGCGAAGAAAGCCCCGCGGCGGCCGCTGGCCTGCAGTCGGGCGACACGCTGCTCACGGCGGACGGACGGGCGTTGCTGACGTTCCAAGACTTGCAGCAATACGTGATCGTGCGCGGCGGCGAGACGGTCCTGTTCACGGTTGAGCGCGACGGCGTGGTGCGCGACGCGCGCGCGACGCTCGGTCGGACGGAGCGGGAAGGGCCGCTCGATCGGCCGGTGGAGGTTGGTTATCTCGGCGTCGCGCCTGTGGTCGATGAGAGCAATTGGGTGCGGTTCCCGGTGGGGCCGCTGGGCGCGGTGCGCGAAGGCGTCGGCCAGACCTGGGACGTTGTGGAGACCACGGGTCTTTATGTGGCGCGCATGGTCGCTGGGAAGGAGAGCATCGACCAACTCGGCGGCGTGCCGCGAATCGCCGCGATCGCCGGCGACACCGCGCAGAAGTCGTTCGAGAGCAGCAGCGCGGGCGGAGGGCCCCTCGCCGGTCTCGGCGCGGCGGTGATCAATCTTATTCATTTGGCGGCGCTTTTGTCGGTTGGCGTCGGCCTGCTCAATCTTTTGCCAGTGCCCGTACTCGACGGCGGGCATCTCGTGTACTACGCCTATGAAGCGGTCGCAGGGCGTCCTTTGGGGGAAGCGACGCAGGAATGGGGGTTTCGGGTCGGCTTGGCGCTGGTGCTTGGCCTGATGCTCTTCGTGACGTTGAACGACTTGCGATTCTTCGCACGCGCTTAGGTGCAGGCGCCGCGCCGGCGTTTTGCGGCGCGGATCGGTAGGGACGCCAGCGATGAACCAGTGGATCTGGCGGCTTGTGTGTGTGGCCGTCGTGGTCGCCGCGGTTGTGGGGGCCGCGACGATCTCGGGACGCACGGCGACGGCACAAGTCCCGCAACTCGACATCATTCGCGGCATTCAGATCGAAGGCAATCAACGCGTCGAAGCGGCCACCATCGAGTCGTATCTGGTGGTCGCGCCTGGGGATCCGTTCAATCCAGCCGCCATCGACACCTCGCTGAAGGTGCTGTTCGCCACGGGGCTGTTTGCGGACGTGGCGTTCGAGCGGCGCGGCGACGTGCTCGTGGTGCGGCTGATTGAAAACCCGATCATCAATCGGGTGATTTTCGAGGGCAATCGCGCCCTCAATGACGACAAGCTGCGTGAAGAGATCCAAGCGCAGCCGCGGGCGATTTTCACGCGGGCGCGCGTTCAGGCGGATGTGCAGCGGCTCATCGAAATCTATCGGCAATCTGGGCGGTTCGCGGCGACCTTGTCGCCCAAAGTGGTGGAGCAGCCGCAAAACCGCGTCGATCTGATTTTTGAGATCTCCGAAGGTCCGGTGACCAATGTGCGGCGCATCAATTTCATTGGGAACCGCCATTTCCCCGACCGTCGCCTGCGGCGCGAGGTTTTGACGGGCGAGTCCCGGCTGTGGAAGGTGTTCTCCAGCAACGACAACTATGATCCGGATCGTCTCGAATTCGACCGAGAGTTGTTGCGTCAGTTCTATGCCGATCGCGGCTACGCCGACTTTCGCGTGGTTTCAGCGGTGGCCGAACTCACGCCGGACCAGGAGGACTTCTTCATCACCTTCACCTTGGATGAAGGGGAGAAGTACGAGTTCGGCGAGATCACCGTCACCACCCAACTTGATAAGCTTGACGGCGATCGGCTCCAACGGATCGTGCCGATCCGGCCGGGGACGGAGTATCAGGCGAGCCGCATCGAAGACAGCGTCGACGCGCTGACATTCGCCGCCGGCGCCGCGGGCTACGCGTTTGTGGACGTGCGTCCGCAGATCGAGCGGGATCGCGAGGGGCGGCTGATCAATCTGAACTTCGAGCTGCGCGAAGGCCCGCGCGTCTACATTGAGCGGATCGACGTCGTGGGCAACTCGCGGACCTTGGACCGTGTGGTGCGTCGCGAAATGGCGTTGGTGGAGGGCGACGCCTTCAACCGCGTGCTGCTGAACCGGTCGCGCAACCGCGTGCGGGCCTTGGGCTTCTTCGGCGAAGTGACCGTCAGCGAAGTGGCCGGATCCGCGCCGGACCGGGCGATTGTCCAGGTCGAGGTTGAGGAGCAACCGACGGGCGAACTGTCGTTCGCCGCCGGTTTCTCGTCGATCGATCAATTCCTGTTCGACCTGTCGATCACGGAACGAAATCTGCGCGGGCGCGGGCAGTTTTTGCGTTTGCGCTTCCAGCTGAGCGAGCGGACGCAGGTCTATGATCTGCGGTTCACGGAGCCGCGTTTCCTGGGCCGCAACGTCGCGGCGGGCTTCGAGCTCTTCAACACTGTTCAGGACTTTGCCAACGAGGCGGGCTTCACGACCCGCTCCTTCGGCGGCAGTTTGCGGTTGGGCTTCCCTGTGACCGAGAACGCGTCCCTGGGGCTGCGCTACACCATTCGCGCGGACGCGATCGACACCTCCACCGGCGCGTCCGCGGCCATCGCCGCCCAGGATGGGACCTTCGTGACCTCGCAGCTCGGCTACACGCTGCGTTGGGACAAACGCAACGACCCGATCCAACCCACGCGTGGCTTTGAAGTCGGCTTGAGCCAGGACCTCGCGGGCATTGGCGGGGAGACGCGGTTCTTGCGCAGTCAGTTCAATGGCCAATTGTTCCGCGGCTTCACCAAGGACTTCATCTTCAGCTTGGCGCTGAGCGGCGGGTATGTGCAGCCTTGGGGAGGCCAGGAACTGCGCGTGGTCGACCGGTTCTTCCGCGGCGGCGCAACCTTCCGCGGCTTCGAGGTGGCCGGCATCGGTCCGCGCTTGGTGACCTTCGGCACGGCGGGTCCGGACGGGGTTCGCGGGACGGCGGATGATGATTTCAGCGAGGTGGCTGTGCGCGGGAACGCGCTTGGCGGTCAAGTTTTCGCCATAGGCAGCGCGGAACTCTCCATCCCGTTGGGGCTGCCGGAGCAGTACGGCATCCGCGGCAGCTTGTTCTACGACTTCGGGACGCTGGGTCTGGTGGATGAGAATTTGGTTCAAGACAGCTTGGTGCTCA
The DNA here is from genome assembly GCA_964526675.1 of uncultured Caulobacterales bacterium. Classification (GTDB taxonomy): domain Bacteria; phylum Pseudomonadota; class Alphaproteobacteria; order Caulobacterales; family Maricaulaceae; genus CAZADA01. The sequence goes on along the minus strand of CAZGLY010000019.1, from coordinate 50,916 downwards.
CGGATCCGACCGACTCGGATTCCGCGATCTTGCAGGTCATCGAGGATGATTTGTCGTTGCGGTCATCGGCCGGGATCAGCGTGTTTTGGCGTTCGCCGATCGGACCGATCCGGTTTGACTTCTCCGACCCGATGGCCCGAGAAGATTATGATCGGACGGAAGTGTTCCGCTTCAGCACCAGCACGCAGTTCTAACGCACACGGATTTCAGGCGGCGCGGACAAGCCGCGTCGGGACGTCGCGCAGCAGGGGAGAAACAGGGATGCGCAACTTTGTGATGACGCTTTGGGCGGCGGCGGCCGTGATGGTCACGGCGGCGGCGGCCTCGGCTCAAACCACCGTCTTGGTGATGAACTCCAACCAAGTGCTCAACGAAGCCAAGGTTGGTCAGCACGTGAAAGAGAAGCTGCAAGCGATCAGCGAAGAGATGGTCGCGGAGCTGCAAGCCGAGGGCAATCCGCTCGACAGCGAGTTCCAAGCCTTTCAGGCCGAGGTCGCGGCTCTGAGCCAGGAAGCCCTTCAGGACCGGAACGATTTGCGTGAGCGGTTCCAGGGCCTGCAGGAAAAAGGCGTTCAGTTCCGCGTGAGCGAGCAGCTGCGGGCGCGCGAGCTGGTCGCGACGCGCGTGCAGGCCCTGCGCCCGGTGCGCGAAGCGCTGGATGAGATCCTTGAGCAGTTGGTCGCGGACCGCAACGCCGACATCCTGGTCGAGCGGGAAGTGCTGATCTTCGCCTCCGAAGGCGTGAACGTGACCCAAGACGTGATCGACCGGCTGGACGCGCGGATGACCGAAACGCCGGTCGAGCGCGTGCGCATTGAACGGCCGACCGGGGAAGAATAGGCCGCACGGGCACACCCTCAGGGGCGGCGTTCTCAGGTCATGGTCGATCGACGGTTCTACGACGTGCAGGGGCCGCTGCCATTGGCGGAGGTGGCGGCCATCGCCGACGCGCGCTTGAATGAAGGCGCGGACCGTCAGGCCGTGGTGGCGGACGTGGCTCCGATCGACCGCGCGGGGGAGACCGATCTTTCGTACATCGACGACGCGCGCGCGTTGGATCCGGAGGCGTTGGGCGCGCTGGGCGCGGGGGCCTGTTTCGCCAAACCATCCGATGCCGACGCGCTGGCGGGGATCCGCCCGGCGCTGCTGTGGGCGGATCGTCCTCAAGCGGCGTTTGCGCGGGCGGCGCGGGCGTTTGTCCGCCCACGAGCCTGGGCGGGGCAAGCCGCGTTGGTGAGCGCTAGCGCCACAATCGCGGAGGACGCGGTTGTCGCGCCAGGCGTGGTCGTAGGGGATGGTGCGGTGATCGGTCCCGGCGTCCGGGTCGAGCCGAACGCCGTGATCGGCCCGGGGGTGGCGCTTGGCGGCGGCGTGCGGATTGGCGCGGCGGCCGTGGTGACGTTTGCGGTGGTGGGCGACGACACCGCGATCCACGCCGGCGCTATCATCGGCGACACGGGGTTTGGCGTCACGGTCGACGCGCAGGGGTTGCTGGACGCGCCGCATTTCGGACGTGTGATCATCGGGCGGCGCGTGACCATTGGCGCGAACACGACCGTGGATCGGGGCCGCTTCGACGACACCGAGATCATGGACGACGCCAAGCTCGATAATCTTGTTCAGATCGCGCACAACGTGCGGGTTGGCCGTTCGGCTGTGATTGCGGGATGTTGCGGCATCGCGGGGAGTTCGACGATCGGCCATGGCGCGGTGTTGGGCGGGTCCGTCGGCGTGAAGGACCATTTGAGCATTGGCGACGGCGCTCAGGTCGCGGCCGCCACGGTCTTGATGCACAATGTGCCGGCGGGGGAGATTTGGGCGGGCATGCCGGGCAAACCGATCAAGACCTTCTTCCGCGAGGTGGCGCTGCTGTCAAAAATGGCGCGAGAAAAAAGATCAAAACCAAAGGTTCACCATGAATGAGGACACGGTCAAAGACCGGCAGGGACTGGACATCGGACCGAGCGAAGTCCTCAAATTGTTGCCGCATCGTTTTCCGTTTTTGCTTGTCGACCGTGCGTATGACTACGTGGCGATGAAGTCCATTCGCGGCGCGAAATGCGTGACGTTCAACGAGGCCTACTTCCAAGGGCATTTCCCGAATTATCCGATCATGCCGGGCGTGTTGATTATTGAGGCGCTGGCCCAGACGGGCGCGTTGCTGATGTCGAAATCCCTCGACGTCGATATCGAACGCAACACCGTGTTCTTCACATCCGTTGACAAAGCGCGGTTCCGCCACCCGGTGCGTCCTGGCGACGTGCTTGACATGCCGGTGGAGGTGCGCGCGGCGCGCAGCGGCTTGTTTAAGTTTCGTGGTCAGGCCTTCGTCGGCGGCCATCGCGCCGCGGAGGCGGAGTTCGCCGCCAAAGTCGTGGAGGTGGAGGAATGAGTGACGCCGCCGCTGTCGCTGTCCATCCGACCGCCGTGGTGGATCCGGGCGCGCGCCTGGGCGTGGACGTGGAGATCGGGCCGTATTGCGTGGTCGGGCCGCAAGTGACCCTGGGCGATCGTGTTCGCCTGATCGCCAATGTCAGCGTGGTGGGGCGCACAACCCTCGGCGCGGACGCCGTGGTGCACCCGTTCGCGGCGCTGGGGTCCCCCCCCCAAGATCTGCGCTACGAGAACGAAGACACCGCGTTGATCATCGGGCGCGGCGCGGTCATCCGCGAGCACGTCACGATGCATCTGGGCACCGCGGCGGGACGCGGCGAAACGCGGGTCGGCGACAATGGCCTCTTCATGGTGGGCTGCCACGTGGCCCATGATTGCGTGGTCGGGGATGGCGTCGTGTTCGCCAACAACGCGACCATGGGCGGTCATGTTGTGGTGGGCGACAACGTCTATCTCGGCGGCTTGTGCGCCATCCATCAGCACTGCCGTGTCGGCCGCTACGCGTTTATCGGCGGTTGCGCGCCGCTGACCGGGGACGTGATCCCCTATGGCTTGGTGGACAAGGTGGGCGCGTTGAACGGGCTGAACCTGGTGGGCCTCAAGCGCCGCGGGTTTGAGCGTGAGCGTATTCATGACATGCGCACGGCCTACCGCTTGCTGTTTTCCTCCGAAGGCGCCTTCCAAGAGCGGGTGGAGGACGTGGCGCGGCTGTTCTCGGGCTCGAGCGAAGTGATGGAGATGGTGGAGTTTATCCGCACGCCGTCCCCGCGTCATTTGTGCACGCCCGAGTTGCGATGACCGCCGGCGAACCGAGCTCATCGACGCCGGCCAACGGCTCGTCGCGCCTGAACGCAGACGCCGCGTCGCCGCCGGAGTGGACGTGTCTCGGCGTCTTGGCGGGCGGGGGGGCCTTGCCGATCACGATTGCGGAGGGCGCGCGGGCCGCCGGCAAGGGCGTCTTTTTGCTTGGGCTGAAGGGGTGGGCGGATCCCACGGATCTGGCGCGGTTTGACCATGATTGGGTCGGCGTCGGCGAAGTTGGCAAGATGTTCAGGCGCCTCCGCGACCACGGCTGTGATGCTGTCGCGTTCGCGGGCGTGGTGCGCCGGCCAGACTTCGCGAGCTTGAAGGTGGATTGGCGCGGGGCGCGCGAGCTGCCCAAGTTGGCGGCCGCCGCTGGCCGCGGCGATGACGCGTTGCTGCGTTGTGTGGTGCGCTTGTTCGAGGGCGAGGGGCTGATGGTTTTGGGGGCGGGAGACGTGGCGCGACAACTGACCGCTCCGGACGGGCCGATCGGCGCGCACGCGGCCGGCGACGCGCACCAGGGCGACATCGCGTTGGCCTTTGACGTCGCGCGGGCTTTGGGGGCGTTTGACGTCGGTCAGGGCGCCGTGGCGTGCGATGGGTTGGTCTTGGCGCTCGAGGCGCAAGAAGGCACGGACGCGATGCTGCGGCGGGTGCGCGATCTCCCGGAGGCCATTCGGGGCACGCCGCAGGCGCGTCGGGGCGTCTTGGTGAAAGTGGCCAAGCCGAACCAGGAGCGTCGGGTGGATCTGCCGACCGTGGGCGTCGCGACCGTGGAGGGCGCCGCGGCGGCGGGCTTGGCCGGCATTGTGGTGGAGGCGGGCGGCGCCTTGATCGTCGATCGCGACGCGGTGGCGGCGGCGGCGGACGCGGCCGGCCTGTTCGTCCAGGGCGCGCGCCCTGCGGCGGCGACGTCGTCTGCGGCTGACGTCTAGGAGAGGCGGCGATGGCGGGGCCACGCATACACTTGATCGCGGCTGAGGCGTCTGGAGACGCGCTCGGCGCCGGGCTGATCGCGGCGTTGCGCGAGCGCACCGGCGGTCAAGCCCAGTTCACGGGGCTCGGCGGCGCGCTGATGGCGGAGCAAGGGATTGAGAGCCCCTTTGACATCACGGAGCTGTCGATTGTCGGCTTGATGGAGGGCGTGTTGGCGTATCGCCGCGTGCTTAAGCGCGTGGACGAGACCGTGGCGCACACCCTGGCGGCCGCGCCGGACGCCGTGGTGCTGATTGATTCCTGGGGCTTCACGATACGTGTGGCGGAGCGCTTGCGTCGCCGCGCGCCCCATCTCACCCAGGTCAAATATGTCGGCCCGCAGGTGTGGGCCTGGCGACCCAAGCGCGCGGCGAGTCTGGCGCGCGTCGCGGACCACGTGTTGACGCTGCAGCCCTTCGAGCCGCCCTATTTCGAAGCGTTCGGCTTGCCGGCGACGTTTGTCGGCCATCCCGTGTTCGACACGCCGCCGGCGGCCGACCCGATGGGGTTTCGGGCCCGCCACGCGATCTCGCCGGATCAGAAACTGGTGGCGCTGCTCTATGGCTCCCGTCGGACCGAAGCCCAACGCTTGGCGACGCCGTTCGCGGAGGCGGTCCGCTTGTTGGAGGAGCGTTACGGCCACCAACTCGCGATCGTCACGCCCGTCGCCCAGTCCATCGAGGACCAGATCCGGACCTTGGTTCGGCTCGACGACCGGTTGACGCGCGTGCGCCCCGTGCGCGCTGACGAGAAGCACCATGCGTTCGCTGCGGCGGACGTTGCTCTGGCGTGTTCGGGCACCGTCGTCACCGAGCTTGCGATGGCCCAAACGCCCACGGTCGTGGCGTATCGGCTGGACACCATCACCTTTGAAATCGCGAAGCGTTTGGTGAAGGCGGAGACCATTTCGCTCGTGAACATGGCGGCGGGCGAGAAGATCATCCCCGAGTTCGTTCAGGAGGAGGCGCAGGGTCCCGCGCTCGCGGACGCCGTCAGTCGGTATCTGGACGACGATATCTTTGCTGCGCAAACGCGCTCGAAACTGCGCGAGGCGGTGGCCTCCATGCGCGGCCAGGGCGGCCCCGCCAGCCTCCGCGCGGCGGACGCCGTGTTGATGACGCTCAACGACACGCAGCTTCATCGGATGAACGCCTGAACCCCAACCAAGGTCACGCCGCGATGACGACGTCCTTCGATCTGTTTTGGTCCTTTCGCTCGCCGTACAGCTATCTGGCGGCGCAGCGTCTCCGGTCGTTGGTGCGGCGGCTGGACGTGGCGTGCCGGTTTCGCCCGGTGCGGCCCTTAGCCGTGCGGGAGCCGGACTTCTTTAAACGCGTCCATCGCGGACGCCTCCTGTACATCCTCAGCGACAGCGCGCGGGAGGCCGAACGCTTGGGCCTTCCGTTCCACTGGCCGCAGCCGGATCCGATTGTCCAAGATCTGGAGACCCTCACGATTGCGCCGGAGCAGCCGCTCATCATGCGGGTGACGCGGCTGGGCGTCGCGGCGGCGGAACAGGGCGACGGCCTCGCCTTCGCCGCGGAGGCGAGCGCTATCATCTTCGGCGGCGTTCAGGGGTGGGATACGGGGGATCATCTCGCCACCGCCGCAGCGCGCGCGGGTCTCGAGTGGTCGACGCTGGAGCGCGTGGCTGCGAACGAGGCGGCGCGGCTTGACGCCGTCATTGCCGAGAACGAAGCCGCCCAAAGCGAGTCGGGTCATTCCGGCGTGCCGCTGATGGTGCTGGAGGGCGAGACCTTTTTCGGCCAAGACCGCGTTGACGCGCTGGAGTGGCGTTTGCGCCAGCGCGGCGTCGCGGACCGCTAGCGATCGGCCGGGTTAGCGGTCGAAAGGCGCGGCGGTTGTCGCGGCGACGCGCTCAATCCGACCGTCGGGGTGGATGTGGATGCCGCATTCCGCTTTTGCGCGCCCACGCCAACGCCCCGCGCGGTGGTCTTCGCCATCGGCCACGGGCGTGGTGCAGGGGGCGCACCCGATTGATCGAAAGCCCGCGGCCGTCAGCGGATGGCGGGGCAGTGCGTGCGTTTCCAGATAGGCGTCGATCATGCCCGGCGTCCAGTTCGCCAGCGGATTGACCTTCACGCGTCCTTCCGTGTCGGTCTCAAAGGCCGGCAGGCTTAGCCTTTCCGTCGTTTGGAACCGCTTGCGCCCCGTGATCCAGGCGTCGAAGCCGCCGAGCGCGCGCTCCAGCGGACGCGTTTTCCGCAGTGCGCAGCAGGCGTCGGGATCGAAGCTGTTGAGGTCGCCGTCGGGATCCTCCACGCGCGCTTCCTCCCGGTCGGGCGCGATCAGGCGCACGTCCCGCAGACCGAGCGCGGCGACGAGGCGCGCGCGATAGTCTTGAGTCTCCGCGAAATGCTTGCCGGTGTCCAAGAAGAGCACGGGCGCATCGCGATCGATCTCCGCGACGAGGTGCAACAGCACCGCAGACTCCGCGCCGAACGACGACACCAAGGCGATGCGTCCGCGAAACGCGTCGAGCGCCGCGGACACCACGTCGGTGGCCGGCGCGCCGCGCCAGCGGCGATTGAGCGCCGCCGCCGCGTCCGTGCTGTCATGCTGGGTGTTCTCAAGACGCGTCATTCTGACCGAGCCCCACTCTCTGGCGCCGCAACACGCGCCTCAGGCGCGTTGCAGCGCAAACTCACTCCGCGGCGACACGCAAGTCCGGCGCCGGTTGCGCGCGGCGCTCGCGGGCCAAACGGCGCGCCTTCCACGCCGGCAAAACCCCATCAGCCGAAGCCTGGTAGGTCATCCCGATTTCGCTCAGCGCATCGCGCGCGCCATCCGCATCGGCGTTGCACACGTCCACAACATCGATGCCGCACCGCATCATATACGCGATCTGGTCGCGCAGCACATCGCCGATCGCGCGAATTTCTCCCGCAAACGCATAGCGCTGCCGCAGCATATACGCGAGCGAGTATCCGCGGCCGTCGGCGAAGCGGGGAAAGGCGATCGCCACGAGATCCAAGCGCGGCAGATAGGGCGCCAGCGCCGCGAGCTCGGCGTTCGGCTCCAGCCGCACGCCTGTGCGGCCGTCGCGGTCGCACACCGCGCCCCGTTCGGCCAAAAACCGGTCGAGCGTGACGGTGACGTCGCCGGTCGCCGGGACGGCGTCATCGTCGGCGAGATGCGTCCAGAGATCGGCGACGGGGCGTCCATTCTTAAGCAGCGGCATAGAGGGCCTCCTTGAAGGGCTCCGCGCCCAGGCGCGTGTAGACATCGATGAAGCGGTCGGTCTCGTCGTCGCGCAGGGTCAGGTAGCGCTCCACGAGGCGTTCAATGGCGTCGGGGATCTCCTCGGCCTCGAGGCCTTTGCCGACGATGTCGCCAATGGCGGCGTGCTCGTCCGCACGGCCGCCGAGCGTGATTTGGTAGAACTCCGCCCCGCGCTTATCGACGCCAAGAATGCCGATGTGACCGACATGATGATGGCCGCAGGCGTTGATGCAGCCGGAGATTTTGATCTTCAGCTCGCCGATCGTTTCTTGAGCGTCGAGGTCGTCGAACCGCTCCGCGATCGCTTGGGCGACGGGGATGGAGCGGGTGTTGGCCAGATTGCAGTAGTCGAGACCCGGGCACGCGATGATGTCGGAGATCAGCCCGGCGTTTGGCGTCGCCAAGCCCGCCGCGTCGAGGGCGGCGTGCACCGCGGGCAAATCGTCCAAGCGCACGTGCGGCAGCACCAAGTTTTGCTCGTGGGTGACGCGAATGTCGTCGAGGCCATAGCGCTCGCCGATCGCCGCCACGGCGTCCATCTGATCCGCCGTGGCGTCCCCTGGGGCGCCGCCGATCGGCTTCAAACTGATGGTCACGCTGGCGTAGCCCGGCATGCGGTGCGCGTGGGTGTTGATGCGGACCCAGCGCGCGAAGGCGCGGTTGTCCGCCTTGGCCTGTTCAACGATCTCCGACCGCTCTGGCGGGGCCACGAAAGCCGGCGGTTCGAAATACGCCGCGATGCGCGCAATCTCTTCCGCCGGCGCGTCGATCTCGAGGCCATCGCGGAGGATGGCTTGGTGCTCCGTCTCCACCTGTTCGGCGAAGGCGTCGCGGCCGACCTCGTTCACCAGGATCTTGATGCGCGCCTTGTACTTGTTGTCCCGCCGGCCATAGAGGTTGTAGACGCGCATGATCGCGGTGAGATAGCCGAGCAGCTCGTCCTTGCGCAGCCACTCGCGCACGGTCACGCCGACATAGGGCGTGCGCCCCTGACCGCCGCCGACAATGACCTCAAAGCCGATCTCACCCTCGGCGTTGCGCTTCATATGCAAGCCGATGTCGTGGACGCGCACCGCCGCGCGATCGGTCTCGGCGGCCGTCACGGCGATTTTGAATTTGCGCGGCAGATAGCTGAACTCGGGATGCAGCGTCGACCATTGCCGGATCAATTCGCACCAGGGACGCGGATCCTCGATCTCATCGGCGGCGGCGCCGGCGAAGTGGTCCGAGGTGACGTTGCGGATGGTGTTGCCGGAGGTCTGGATGGCGTGCATCTCGACCTCGGCGAGCTGATCGAGGATGTCGGGGATGTCGACCAGCGCCGGCCAGTTGAACTGGATGTTTTGGCGCGTCGTGAAGTGGCCATAGCCTTTGTCATAGGTCCGCGCGATGTGGGCGAGGCGGCGCATCTGCCGACCGGACAGCTGCCCATACGGGATGGCGACCCGCAGCATGTAGGCGTGGAGTTGGAGGTAGACGCCGTTCATCAGCCGAAGCGGCTTGAACTGGTCTTCAGTGATCGCGCCGGACAGCCGCCGCTCCACCTGACCGCGGAACTGCTGCGCGCGCTCGCGCACCAGTTGGGCGTCGAACTCGTCATAGCGGTACATCACGCGTTCTCCGCCTGCTTGCCGAGGTCGCGGCGCGTGGTTGGCCCGCGTGTGCGGATGGTTTCGCGCAAGGCTTCGCGCCCGGCGATCGCGCCGTCGGCGGTGGCTTCCATCAGATACGGATCGAGGATGACAGCCTCCTCGGTCTTGGCGGCGGCGAGGGCCGCCTCCGCGGCCTCGCCGGTCACGACGGCCGCGCCGGTTGGCTGGGGCAGCCACGCGCCGTCGGCGGCGCGGTAGACCGTGCGCCCCGTGCGCGCGTCCCACGCGGTGACGAGTTTCGGCGTGTCAGGCTTCAGCGTCGGGCGGACGGAACTCATGCGGCGGTCTCCTCCAAGAGCGCGAGGTGCACGGTGCGCGAGGTCAACGCGCGCTGGGGTTCAGGCTGGGGGCTCGCCGCGACATGATCCGCAGACGCCGCCGCCGGCACGGCCGCAACATCGCCAATGATGAGAAGCGCCGGACCGACCACGCCGGCCTCCGCCATGGCCGCGGCGACGCCGCCTAAGGGCGCGCGCACAACCTTCTGCTCTGGCAGGCTGGCGTTCTCCACCACCGCGACGGGCGTGTCGGCGTCGCGGCCCGCGGCGATCAGCCGTTGCGCGATCGCGGGGGCGGCGTTGACGCCCATGAAAACCACGACGGTTTGGTTGCCGCGCGCGAGGGCGAACCAATCCAGATCCGGCGTCTCGCCATTCTTGGCGTGGCCCGTGACGAAGGTGACCGCCTGGGCGTGATCGCGGTGGGTGAGCGGCGCGGCGGCCGCGGCGGACGCCGCCAGGGCTGAGGAGACGCCGGGAACCACGTGAGCGTCGACACCCGCGGCGCGCAGCGCCTCAAGCTCTTCGCCGCCGCGGCCGAACACGAAGGGATCTCCGCCCTTAAGGCGCACCACACGCAAGCCAGCGCGCGCGGCGGCCACGAGGCGCGCGTGGATCTCCGGTTGGGGGACGGCGTGGCGGGCGCGGCGCTTGCCGACAAACACGCGCTCGGCGTCGCGACGGATCAGCTCCAACACGCCCGGACCGACGAGGGAATCGTAAAACACCACATCCGCGTCCTGAAGGATGCGCAGCGCTTTCAAAGTCAGCAGCTCCGGATCGCCAGGACCGGCGCCGACAATGTGCACGACGCCGTCTTGTGCGTCGGGGTTCGCGAGCGCGGCGTTCATCGCCGCTTCCGCGCCAACGGCGTCGCCCGCCAGCGCCCGCTCCGCGACAGGGCCGCGCAGCGCCCGCTCCCAAAAGGCGCGCCGCGCGCGCTCCGATGGCAGGGCGTCCTTCACCCGGGCGCGAAATCCATCCGCCAACCGCGCCAGATCGCCCAGGCGCGCGGGCAACAGCGCTTCGAGCTTGGCGCGAAGATCGCGCGCGATCACCGGCGCCGCGCCGCCGGTCGCAATGGCCGCCACCACCTGGCCGCGATCGACCACCGCCGGCATCGTCCAGTCGCTCAGTTCCGGGCGATCAACCACATTGACGGGCGCGCCGGCGCGGCGCGCCAAGCAAGCCAGCGCCACGGCGCGATCATGATCTTCTTCGGCGACGATCGCGAGCGCCGCGCCGGCAAAGTCCGTCTGGCGCGGCGCGCGGCGCACGATCCGCGCGTGATCGGCGAATTCGGCCTCGTAGTCGGGATCGAACGCGGGCGCGATCAGCGTCAGCGCGGCGGGCGTTTTCGCCGCCAGGCGCGCCTTGCGCCGCGCCAACGCGCCTCCGCCGGCGATCACCAAGCGCCGTCCGGCGGCCGAAAACATCGCGGGAAACACGTGCATCCCCAAGCCCTTTAGCTGTACTAATGTCGCCCTGCAGCAAACCTTCGTGTGGCGACCCGTGGCGCGCTGTGTTTGGCTGCGCCCGATCGCCCCGCTTGGCTACGATGTGGGGTGGGCTCCCGCTGCGACAAACGAAATGGTCTAAGCCGCAATGGTAGAAAAACTAAACGCTCCAACGTCGCGCCGCCTGCCGCCGCTGAACGCGTTGCGGGCGTTCGAGGCCGCGGCTCGTCACGGAAGCTTGTCCAAGGCCGCCGATGAATTGGGGGTGACGCCCGGGGCGGTGAGCCAGCAAATCCGTCAATTGGAGGAGGTGTTGGGTCTCGCGCTGTTTCGTCGCCATGCGCGCGGCGTGGAGCTGACGGAGGAAGCGGCTGCGGCGCTGCCGGCGTTGTCGGATGCGTTCGATCGCATGCGCCAAGCGATTGAGTCGTTCGCCGGCGTTGGCGATCAAACCCGCGTGCGCTTGGGGGCCCCGGCGGGGTTCGCGCGGAAGTGGCTGGTTCCGCGGTTGGTGCGGTTTGAGGCGGAAAGCGCGGCGCCGGACCGGCCGCCCACGCGGGTGGTGTTGGCGACCGACGCCGCGCCTGGGGATCTCGATCGTCTGCGGCTGGACGTCGACATCCGGTTTGGACCGGGCGACCACGGCGGCTTGGAGGCGCGCCGGCTGCTCACCGAGACGGTGTCGCCGGCGGCGGCGCCGTCGCTGCTGGCCGACTACGCCGATGGCCGCGACGCGTTGGCCCGCGCGCCGTTGCTCCACGATGTCGGGGCGGAGCTTGATCCCGCCACGCCGGACTGGACGCGCTGGTTGACAGCGGCGGGCGTGCGGCGCGCCGCTGACGGCGGTGGCGGGAGCTTGGGCGATCGGTTGACGCAATCGGATCATGTCGTTGACGCGGCCGTGGCGGGCCGGGGTGTCGGGTTGGTGCGTCGGATGCTGGCCGCCGACGACATCGCCGCCGGTCGTCTTGAGACGATTTTGGTGGGCGGCGTGACCGAATTAGCGTGGGCTTACGACATCGTCTGGCCCAAGGGGCGGCGGTTGGGCGCGGCGGCGAAGGACGTGATCGATTTCGTTCTCGCGGAGGCGGCGCCCTTTGAACACATGGGCGTTTGACCCGCGCGAAAGGAGACAGCCACATGCCCACCGCGGCCATCACGGAGCGAGTGTTCGACGATCGGTCTGCGCTTGTGGCGGCCTTGCGCGAGCACATGGCGAAGGCGTTGCGTGATGCGATCGCAGCGCAGGGACGGGCGCGGTTCGGGGTGTCTGGCGGCTCGACGCCGCGGGGGTTGTACGAAACCTTGCGCGACGCGGACGTCGACTGGACGCGTGTGACCGTGGTGCTGGCGGATGAGCGCTGGGTGGCGAGCGACCATCCCGCCTCGAACGAGGCTATGGTGCGCGCGGCGCTGATGCAGGGGCCGGCGGCGGCGGCGCGTTTGGTGGCTCTCAAGTCGGCCGCCGACACGCCGGAGGCCGGGCTCGCCACGACCGCGGCGGAGGTGTTTTCCGCGTTGGGCGGGCCGTTGGACGTCGCGCTGCTCGGCATGGGCGCGGATGGGCACACGCTCTCGTGGTTTCCCCGGGCGGCGAATCTCGCCGCCGCTTTGGACTCCAGCGCGGGCGGCTTGGTGACCTGGGTCCGCGCGCTGCCGAGCCCGGTCACAGGCGAGCATGTGGAGCGGATCACGTTAACCCTCGGAGCCGTCAAGCCGGCGCGGCTGGCGCTCATGATCACCGGCGCGGAAAAGCGCGACGCCTTCGACGCCGCTTTGGCGGAGGGGCCCGTGGAGGACATGCCGATTCGAGCCCTGTTGCGTGATCCCGACGTCGCGCTGGAGGTGTTTTGGGCGCCATGACGACACGCGCGCCGTTTTGCATCGCACCGACGCAGACGTCTTTCCGGGCGCGGCGCCGCGTCTGTCGGAGAAATCTTGCGTGAACGACCAATTTCGGGAAGAGTTGGCGTCGTTGTGGCGCGGCGATGCGCGGCGTGAAGGTACGTCTTGCTCTGTCGTCACGCCGCGGTGCAACACACGCGTCGGATGGGACGCATCACCAACACAGGGCGCGCCCAGGAAGGCCAACCGGGGCCGTCCTACACGCACGTCCGCGGCTGAGCGCCGCGGCGGGGCGAACCGAGCGGACGCATGCTGACCTTTGTCGACACTGATCCTGAGCGCCCGAGCGTGCGTTCCGTTGATGAACGCACCGGTGATTTCGACGAGATCTACCGCGGGTTTGCGGAGAAAGCGGGCGCGGCGCAGGCGGCGCGGTGCTCCCAATGCGGCGTGCCGTTTTGCCAATCGGGCTGCCCCTTGGGGAACGACATTCCCGATTGGCTGATGCTCGCGGCCGAAGGCCGCATGCAGGAAGCCTACGCGGTGTCGGCGCGGACGAACGCGATGCCGGAGGTGTGCGGGCGCATCTGCCCGCAGGACCGCCTGTGCGAGCAAGCCTGCGTGATTGAGCAATCTGGCCATGGCGCGGTGACCATTGGCGCGGTCGAAACCTGGATCACGGAGACCGCCTGGGCCAATGACTGGGTGCCGCCGCTGCGTGTTGGCGATGACAGCGCGGGCTCCATGGGGGTTGTCGGTGCAGGCCCTGCGGGCTTGGCCGCGGCGGAGCGGCTGCGCGAGCGCGGCTATGACGTGACGGTCTATGACCGCTACGACCGCGCCGGGGGTCTGCTCACCTACGGCATTCCCAGTTTCAAGCTCGAGAAGTCCGTGGTGGAGCGGCGCGTCGCGCGGTTGGTCGCGGCGGGCGTGGTGTTTCGGCTCAATTTCGAGATTGGTCGCGACGCCGACCTTGCTTGGCTGCAAGCGCGCCATGACGCGGTGCTGATCGCCACGGGGGCCTATGCGGCGCGCGCGCTCACGTGCCCGGTGGAGGCGGGCGACCGCGCGGTGGCGGCCCTCGATTTCCTCACGGCGTCGAACCGCCGGAGCTTTGGCGACGCGTTGGATCTCGCCCTCGAGGCCCGCCTGACGGCGCAGGGGCGGCGCGTGATCGTCATTGGCGGCGGCGACACGGCCATGGATTGTGTGCGCACGGCGGTGCGCCAAGGCGCGGCGTCGGTGACCTGCCTCTACCGCCGCGATCGCGAAAACATGCCGGGCTCCCGGCGGGAAGTCGGCCACGCTGAGGCGGAGGGCGTCGCGTTCGAATGGCTCGCCCAGCCGAAAACCATCGCGCAGACCAACGACGCGCTCGTGGTGCGTGCGGCGCGGATGCGGCTCGGCGCGCCGGACGCCAGCGGCCGCCAAGCGCCGGAGGAGGCCCCGGGCGGCGGCTTCGCCATGGAGGCGGATCTGGTGATCCAGGCGTTGGGCTTCGAGCCGGAGGACGTCTCGGCCGTGTTCAACGCCGAGACACTCGCGCGGACACGCCGTGGCGGCGTTCGAGTCGACGGGCGGAGTTTGATGACAACCGTGCCCGGCGTGTTCGCCGCCGGCGACGCCGTGCGCGGCGCGTCGCTGGTGGTGTGGGCGATCCGTGACGGCCAGGAAGCGGCGGCGGCCATGCACGCTTACGTCCGCGCGCGTGCGGGCCAAACGCAGACACACGCGCGCATGCCGCCGGCGGCGGCGGAATGACGGGGATCGACCATCGGCCGCGCCCTCCCTTGTCAGAGGGCGAGCGTCGCGCCGCGCGCCGCGCGCTGGCGCGTGACGGGCTCTATCGGTTGGAGCATGAGCGCGACGCCTGCGGCGTTGGTCTTCTGGCGCGCATCGACGCTGAGCCGACACGGGCGCTGGTCGACATGGCGTTGGCGGCGCTGCGCGCGGTCTGGCATCGCGGCGCCGTGGCGGATGACGGAAAGACGGGCGACGGCGCGGGTTTGCGCCTGAGCTTGCCCCAGGACCTTTTTCGCGGGTTCGTTGAGAAGACGGGCCACGATCATCACGGCCGAGACGTGGCCGTGGGTCAGCTGTTCTTGTCGCGAGGCGATTTGGCGGCCCAGGACGCGTCGCGCGCGATTGTGGAGGCCGAGGTGTTGGGCGCCGGCTTCTACCTGTATGGGTGGCGGCAAGTTCCGGTCGACCCCGGCGTAATTGGCGCCCGCGCGGAGGCCGCGCGGCCTCAGATCGAGCAGGTGTTGTTCGCGGACGCGTCGAACCGCGACCTCGAGACCATTGAGCGCGACCTCTACCTCGTGCGCCGGCGCATCGAGCAGCGCATTCTCGCCGCGGGAACGCCGGGCTTCTACGTGTGTTCGCTGAGCGCGCGGGACATCGTCTACAAGGGCATGTTCCTGGCGGAGCAAATCGGCGACTTCTACCCGGATCTGGAACGCCCGGAATTCGTGTCGTCCTTCGCGATTTTTCACCAGCGGTACTCCACGAACACCTTCCCCGAGTGGCGGTTGGCGCAGCCCTTCCGCACGCTGGCCCACAACGGTGAAATCAACACGCTGCGCGGCAATGTGAATTGGATGCGCGCCCACGAGGAGCGGTGGGATTTTGCCGCGCTTGGGCCGCAAGGCGAGGACGCGCGCCCGGTGATCCAACCGGGATCCTCGGACTCAGCGGCGCTTGATCAGGCGTTTGAGCTTTTGGTGCGCGCCGGCCACGACGCGCCCATGGCCAAAACGCTGCTGATGCCGGAGGCCTGGTCGAAGCGACAGGGGCTCATCCCGCAAGATTGGCGCGATCTCTACGCCTATTGCACCGCGATGATGGAGCCTTGGGACGGCCCCGCGGCGATTGCGGCGTGCGATGGGCGGTGGGCCGTGGCGGGGCTTGATCGCAACGGCTTGAGGCCCTTGCGCTGGGCGCTGACCCGCGACGGCGTGTTGGCGGTGGGATCAGAAACCGGCATGTGCCCGCTGGATCCCGAGACGGTGCTGGAGCGCGGCGCGGTCGAGGCCGGTCGCATGATCGCGGTCGATCTGCATGAGAAGCGCTTCTACCGGTCTGCGGATTTGATGGCGCGATTGGTGGAGAAAAACGCGCCCGCGGAGGCGCTGGCCCATGTCGGCGCGTTGGACGACGACATCGTCGCCGTGAGCGAAAGCCGCCAGTTCGCGGACGCCGCGTTGACGCGCCGCCAGACCGCGGCCGGCTTCACGTTGGAAGACGTTGAGCTGATCCTGCGGCCCATGGCGGAGGGAGGCCGCGAAGCCGTCGG
Source organism: uncultured Caulobacterales bacterium (assembly GCA_964526675.1). Lineage (GTDB taxonomy): Bacteria > Pseudomonadota > Alphaproteobacteria > Caulobacterales > Maricaulaceae > CAZADA01. The sequence goes on along the minus strand of CAZGLY010000019.1, from coordinate 34,973 downwards.
CTCCATGGGCGACGACACGCCGCTGGCGGTGCTGTCTCACTTCAAGCGGCCGATGGCGCACTTTTTCCGCCAGAACTTTTCCCAGGTCACCAACCCGCCAATTGATCCGTTGCGGGAAGATCGGGTGATGAGCCTGAAGACGCGGCTCGGCTTTGTCGGCGATCTGCTCAATCCCGGCGCGGCGAAGCGGGACGCGCCCACCCTGGAAAGCCCCATTCTGACCAACGGGATGGCGGCCGCGCTGGCCGCACGCTTTGAGGACGAGACGGTCACCATCGACGCGACCTTCGACGTTGCGGGCGCGGACGGCTCCGGCGGAACGTTAACGGCCGCCTTGGAGCGTCTGCGCCGCGAAGCGGCTGCGGCGGTGCGCGCTGGGCGGTCGCACCTGATCATCACGGATGAGGGTTTGGGCCCGGATCGTGCGGCGATCCCGATCATCCTCGCGGTGGGCAGCCTGCATCGACATCTCACGGATGTGGGCCTGCGCGGGTTTTGCGCGCTGCACGCGCGCGCCGCGGAGTGTCTGGATCCGCATTACGCGGCCGTGCTGCTCGGCGTCGGCGCGACCACGGTGACGCCCTATCTGGCGCAGGAGACGATCGCGGCGCAGGCGGAGCGGCGCAGCGCGACCTCGGACGCTGTGGCCCCGGCGGTCACGCGGTTCACCGCGGCTCTTGAGGCGGGGCTCCTCAAGATCATGGCGAAGCTCGGCATTTCCGTGCTGTCCGCCTATCGCGGCGGCTGCAACTTCGAGGCCCTGGGTTTGTCGCGCACTTTGGTGGCGGAGCATTTCCTCGGCGTGACGAGCCGGCTGTCGGGCATTGGCATGGCCGGCTTGGAGGAAAAAGCCCTCGAGATCCATGACGAAGCGTGGCGGGAGGATGTCACGGTGCTGCCCACGGGCGGGTTCTACCGCCAGCGCGCCCGCGGCGAACGCCACGCCTTCGAGGCGGCGATCGTGTCCAATCTGCAAACCGCGGTGCGCACTGACGATTGGGAGGCCTTTGGCCGTTTCGTCGCTGCGTGTGACTCCGCGAGCGAGCATGACGCGCCGCTCCAATTGCGCGATTTGATGGGGATCAATCCTGTGGACGCGCCCAAGCCGCTGGAGGGCGTCGAAAACGCCAACGCGATCCGCACGCGCTTCCTCACCCAAGGCATGTCTCTTGGGGCGTTGTCGCCGGAGGCGCACGAGGCGCTGAACATCGCCATGAACCGCATCGGCGCGCGGTCCGTGTCGGGCGAAGGCGGCGAGGATCCCGCGCGTTACGTCCCGCGCGCCGACGGCGACAACGCGAACTCCGCGGTCAAGCAGGTCGCCTCCGGTCGTTTCGGCGTCACCGCCGAGTACCTCAACCAATGCCGGGAGATCGAGATCAAGATCGCCCAAGGCGCGAAACCGGGTGAGGGCGGCCAACTGCCGGGCTTTAAAGTCAATGGCTACATTGCCCGTCTGCGCCACGCCACGCCTGGGGTGACGTTGATTTCACCGCCGCCGCATCATGACATCTATTCGATCGAGGATTTGGCCCAGCTCATCTACGATTTGAAGCAAGCCAACCCCGACGCGCGGGTGTGCGTGAAGCTGGTGGCGGGCGCGGGCGTCGGCACCATCGCGGCGGGGGTCGCGAAAGCCCAAGCGGACGCCATTTTGATCTCCGGCCACAACGGCGGCACCGGCGCAAGCCCGCAAACGTCCATCAAGTTCGCCGGCTTGCCATGGGAGATGGGCCTGGCGGAAGCGCACCAGACGCTCACGCTGAATGGCCTGCGGGGGCGGGTGACCTTGCGGGTCGACGGCGGTCTGCGCACGGGACGCGACGTGATCATCGCGGCGATGCTGGGGGCTGAGGAGTTCGGCGTCGGCACGATGGCGTTGGTGGCGATGGGCTGTTTGGTCGTACGCCAATGCCACTCCAACACCTGCCCGGTCGGCGTGTGCACGCAGGATCCGGCGTTGCGCGACCGCTTCGGCGGCGACCCGACCCACGTTGTGCGCCTGATGACGTTCTTGGCGGAGGATGTGCGCCGTCACCTTGCGGCGCTCGGGGTGGCGCGGCTGGACGACATCATCGGGCGCGCCGATTTGCTCGAACAGGTGCGCCGGGGCGCAGCCCATTTGGACGACCTCGACCTGAACCCGATCCTGCTGCAGGCGGGACCCTACGGCCAACCTGTCGCGCGCCCGGCGGAACCGCCGCGCAACCCCGTCGCCGACACCTTAGACGCCGCGATGTTGCAGGACGCGCCCGGGTTTTTTGAACGTGGCGCGAAGGCGGACCTCTCCTACACCGTGCGCAACTCCCATCGTGCGGTCGGGGCGCGGGCGTCCTCGGCCATTGTGCGGCGTTTTGGGCCCGACGGACTGTCGGATGGGCGGTTGACGGTGCGCTTGCGGGGATCGGCGGGACAGTCGCTCGGCGCCTTCGCGGCGCGCGGGTTGACCTTGGACGTGACCGGCGACGCGAACGACTATGTCGGCAAGGGGCTGTCCGGGGCGACCATCATTGTCCGGCCGCCGCCCGGCGCGAGCGCGCAAGACGCCATCATCGGCAACACCACGCTCTATGGCGCGACCGCGGGCCGGCTCTTCGCCGCGGGGCGCGCGGGGGAACGTTTTGGCGTGCGCAACTCCGGCGCCACCGCCGTCATTGAGGGCTGCGGCGCGAACGGCTGCGAATACATGACCGGCGGCGAAGTGCTGATCCTGGGGCCGGTGGGCGACAACTTCGCGGCCGGCATGACCGGCGGCGCGGCCTATGTGTACGATCCCCATGATCAGCTGGGCGAGGCGCTGAACCCCGGTTCCGTGGCGCTTGCCGCGCTGGCGTCGGATGCCTGGGCGGATCGGGTGCTCGCGCTTCTGGAGGCGCACGCGGCGGCGACGGGCTCGCCGCGCGCGGCGGCGCTCGCGGCGGAGTGGGCTGGCGAACGCGACCACATCAAACACGTAATCCCGAGTGAGTTGGCGGACCGCGCGGGTGATCCGGACGTCTACTTCGCCACGGCGGCGGAGAATGACGATCGCGCGCCGCTCGCGGCCGCCGAGTGAGGCGTCACCCTCGTTTGTTCGTCAGCAACTCTGGGCGCTAAAGGGACGAACGCGCGTCCGGCGCCGGGTCGGGCCGCATCATCCAGGCCAGCGCAGGCTTGAGCGGCGCGACCCACGCCACGCCCGCCACCACGAAATAAATCAGCTGGGCCAGGGGGTTGAACGGGATCGTGTCCGCGAGGGTGACGGCCGCCACGATGTAAGCGAGGAGGTAGGCGACCAGACCGGCTCCGCCGATAGCCTTGCGCGCGCGCGCCGTCATGTTTGCGTCCTTCTCCTGACTCCGCCACTGCCTGACAGATGGCGCGCGGCGCGCGTCCGCCAAGGGTGCGGCGGGGCGCGCCGGCGGTCGAGACAGCGGCCGACGTTGCGAGGCTCAGAAGAAACCGCTGTCGGCGATGGCTTGCGGCTCGCGGGGGAAATCAACGTCCAGGCGGCTGATCGGGCCCTCGTCGTCGGGATCCGGTTCAAAACGGGTGGTGATGTCCGCCAGCGGAAAGAGCGGCTCCAGGCGGCGGCCGCGATGGTCGAACACGGTCATTTGCAGGCACCACAGGGTGTCGAACGCGTCTGGTGCGGCCGATTGGGTGAGATCCGCCTCGACGGTGTCGAGGTTGAAGCCGAACGACACCATTTGCACGGTGTCGTCCGCGATGATGGTCATTTCCGGCGCGGTGTAGGGCTGGTAGATCGCCTCGCTCAGCACGCATTGCTCCGGATCGCTCGACTTCACCAATTGCGCGCCGGTGTAGATCAGCGAGCGCGTGCCGCGGTTTGAGAGGATCAGCCGTGGCTCCACAAAGTAACGAAAGGTGCGCGTCGCGACGTCGCCCGACCGATACGTGCCGGTGCTGATGCTCGCGTTGACGTCGGCCACCGCCGCGCTGAGCGTGTACCGCTCGTTGAGGAACTGGATGTATGTGGTGAAGCTCGAGACCGCGATCGCGACTGTCGACAGCACCATGCTGATAAGGCCTTGCATCGTCATCCCCACTGTTGGCGTGTGCGCCCGTTCTGGTCATCGCCGGCGCCTTGAGCCGGCGGCGGCGTCCGCTACGTGTCTAAGCGCAGCGTCACCGAGCGCGAAGGCGCGAGTGCAGTGAGGTCAGCGTGATAACGGGTATGAGCGCAAGCGGTGTTGTGTCTCCCGCCACGGCGAACGAACGTCATCGCGCGGCGGTGGCCGTGTGGCTGGCCGTTGTGGCCGGCTTGGTGGTCGTGATGATCGTGGTCGGCGGTTTGACGCGGCTCACGGATTCCGGGTTGTCGATCACCGAATGGAAGCCGGTCACGGGCGCGCTGCCGCCTTTGAGCGACACGGCCTGGCGCGAGGCGTTCGCCAAGTACCAAGCGATCCCCGAGTATCAGCTGCAGAACCGCGGAATGTCGCTTGAGGCCTTCAAGGTCATCTATTGGTGGGAGTGGGGGCACCGGCAGCTTGGCCGCGCGATCGGCCTGATCTACGCGGCGCCCCTTGTCGTGTTTTGGCTTTTGGGCTGGCTGCCAAGGCGGCTTCGCCCGCGGTTCATCGCTCTGTTGGCCTTGGGCGGACTGCAGGGCGCGATCGGCTGGTGGATGGTCGCCAGCGGCCTCACCGAGCGTGTCGATGTCAGCCACTATCGACTGGCCGTGCATTTGGGCGTGGCGTTTGTGCTCCTCGCCGCGCTGGTGTGGACCCTCCTGGATGTCGTGGATACGCGTCGGCGGCGGCGCGGATGGGGCGGTCCGACCGCGGTTGCGGCCCTCACGCTCGCCGGCGCGGTCTTCGTTCAGATCATTCTTGGCGCGTTCGTCGCGGGCTTGGACGCGGGGCGGATTTACACGGATTGGCCGCTGATGGACGGCTCGATCATCCCCGCGGACTATGGCGCGCTCAGCCCGTGGTGGCGCGATGCTCTTGAGAACCGCGCCAGCGTCCAACTCCACCATCGTTTCGGCGGGTACGCGCTGGCGTTGGGCGCGTTGGCGTTTGCGGCGGCGGCCTGGCGCGGCGGCGTGGTTGGGCGACTGGGCGTGGCGGTCGGCGTCGTCACCGTCGCGCAGGTCGCGCTCGGCGTGGCGACGCTGGTTCACGCTGCGCCCTTAGCGTTGAGCGCCGCGCACCAGGCCACGGCGGCGGCGTTGTTCATCCTGGCCGTCGCGGCCGCGCGGCAAAGCCGTTTGGCGCTTGGCTATGGCGCGTTGAGCAGCGCGTCGACCACTGTGTCCAAGGCGATGACGCTCAACGCCGGGCCTTCCGCGACCACCAGCACGCCTTGATTGTAGCTGCCGCCGTAATTCCCGGGCGACGCCGCGATGACGTCCGGCGCGGCGATGGCGACGGTGTTGAGCTGCGCTTCAACCCGCGCCAACGCCAGGACATCCGCGCTGTCGGGGTCGAGCGCCACGAGCTCTGCGCCCGCTGAGCCGCGCGCGCCCAGCACGGCTTCCCCGCCGAACCCGTCGTTCAAGGGCGCGACGGCCAGAGAGCGCAGCGTCGCGCTGTCGCCCAGCCGGCCCTCGGAGTCCAACGTAACCGCGCGGCCGCCGCTGCGGGGCGCGCACGCGGCCGCGCCCGCCGATTCAGGGGCGTCGCGCACCTTCTCCGCGCCCAGCGCGTCGCCTCCGATATCGCGCAGCCGCCAGACTTCCGCGTATTCGGGATCAACAACCAGAAACTCGACCAGGGCGTTGGTGACGCGCAGTGGGCAGATCCGCTCGATGTCGAGATCGGGCGCGATGGGCTCCGTCGGCACCGGCGCGAGACGGACCGTGGCGACGCTCGGCTGGTCCGGCGCCGCCGCCTCGCCATCCACCAGCGCGGCCAAGTCGGGTTGTTGTTCGAGGTAGAGAGACACGGTCACCGTCTCGAGCGCGCCGCCCGCCGCCAGCAACAGCGGCGCGGGCGTGCCGCGAAGCTCGAACGCCGGCGCCGCCAAGATGGCCCCCGCGCGCGGGAAGGGCGCAAGCCCAACCTCGCCGCTCGCCACATTCGCCACCGCCAACGCGCCGCCGCCTTCGGTCGCGAGCGCGGCGAGCACCCGTCCCCGCCACGGGATCGGGTTCGGCAGAAAGGTTAAAGCGCGCACGTCGCCGCCGAGATTCGGAAAATAATCAGACGCCCCAAGCGTGATGAGCGCGGGCGCGGCGTCCGCCGCGTCCTCGGTTGGCGTGTCGGCGTCCTCGCTGGCGCCGCACGCGGCCAGCAACGCGCACGCCGCCGCGGCGCCCGCGAGGCCGCGTGTTCCGTTCGCTGTTCGCGTCATCATCGCCCTCGTGGGTCTGCGCCGTCCTGCGCTTGGCGACTCCAGTCTTGGGTGCGCGCGAGGGCGGAGGCAAGCCCCCCGGCGAGGGCCACATGAGCGCAGCGTATCATGTTACCGTTTCTGGATGGATTGCCACGCAAGGCGTTTTGACGATCAACCGCTTGACAGCCGCAAAAACGCGCCTTACCACCCCGCGCTCAAGAACACGTCCGAGCGGGCGCGTCGGCGGCGACGCGCCGCAGCGCGCTTCAACCCATGGGAACACACGCGATGAGCGGCGACACGGCGACCGCGCCAGATGATCATGACGACGCCACGGCGGCGGACGCCGGCGGCGAAAAGGCGGAGCGCTGGCGCACCTATGTGCTGAAGCCGGCGGATCTCGACGGCGGCGAAAAAGCGAAAAAGTGGATCGTGATTGACGCCGAAGGGCTGGTGGTCGGCCGGCTCGCCGCGTTTATCGCCACCCGTTTGCGGGGCAAGCACCGCGCCGATTACACGCCCCACGTCGACTGCGGCGACCATGTCGTGGTGATCAACGCGGAGAAGGTCGTGTTCACGGGGCGCAAGCGCACCCGCAAAACCTACTACTGGCACACCGGGTATCCGGGCGGGATTAAGTCGCGCACCGCGGACAAGATTCTCGATGGCCGCTTCCCGGAGCGTGTGCTGATGAAGGCGGTCCAGCGCATGCTGCCAAAAGAAAGCCCGCTGGCGCGCCGTCAGCTGAAGCACCTGCGCGTCTATGCGGGCGCTGAGCATCCCCACGACGCGCAACAGCCAGAGCTGGTTGATGTCGGCGCGTTGCACCGCATGAATCTTCGCGAGGGTTGAGCATGGTCGACGAAACCTCCTTGGACACCCTGAAAGACGCCCTCAGCGGCGGCGCCGGCGGTGACTCAACGGCGCTCGCGCCGCAAGAGCTGCCTGAGCCGAAGATCGATGGCCTTGGCCGCTCCTACGCGACCGGCAAGCGGAAGGACGCGGTGGCGCGGGTGTGGATCAAGCGCGGCCACGGCAAAATCACGGTCAACGGGCGCGACCAAGAGATCTATTTCGCGCGGCCCGTGCTGCGCATGATGTTGCAGCAGCCGTTTGAGGTCTCCGACCGCAAAGATCAGTTCGACGTCATCGCCACGGTGCGCGGCGGCGGTCTGTCGGGTCAGGCGGGCGCGGTGCGCCACGGAATCTCGAAGGCCTTGACCCTGTTCGAGCCGGAGTTGCGCAAAGCGCTGAAGTCGCACGGGTTCTTGACCCGCGACAGCCGGGTTGTGGAGCGGAAGAAATACGGCCGTCGCAAAGCGCGGCGCAGTTTCCAGTTCTCGAAACGCTAGACCCGCGCGCGTCGGCGGAGGCGTGCGCGCCTCAGCCGGCGATCGCTCGCGCGAGCATCGCGAGCCCGTGGCGCACGCTTTCGAGCCGGACGGTCGTGCGGCCGATGTCGCCGAAGCGCTTGGTTTCGGTCACGGTCGGGTGGGACACCAACGCCACGGCGAAACACACCATCCCGACTGGCTTTTGGGCCGTGCCGCCGCCAGGACCCGCGACGCCGGTCACCGCGATCGCCAACTCGACATCCGCGAGCGCGCGCGCGCCCTCGGCCATCGCCGCCGCCACATCTTCGCTGACCGCGCCATAGGCGTTGATGGCGCCGGCGGGCACCGACAAGTCCTGCGTCTTGGCCGTGTTGGAGTAGGTCACCCAGCCGCGCTCAAAGGTGGCGGACGATCCCGCAACCTCCGTCAACGCGCCGGCCAACAGCCCTCCGGTGCAGCTCTCCGCGGTCACGATCCGCGCGCCGCGGGCGGTGGCGGTCTGGATCAGGACGTCGGCGGCGCGTGTGATGTCTTCGGGAAACAAGCTCACAGCGCGGGCCCTTCACTGCGCCGCGATCTTGGCGCTGTTGGGATCGGGAATGCGGACGGTCGCCGTCGCCATCGCGGCCAAGCCTTCGCGGCGTCCGGTGAAGCCGAGCTTCTCCGTGGTGGTCGCTTTCACGGAAACGCGGTCCAGTTCGAGATTGAGGATCGAGGCGATCCGAGCGCGGATCGCCTCGCGGTGCGGCCCGATCTTGGGGCGCTCGCCAATCACCGTCAGATCCACATGCACGACAGCGGCGTCGCGTCCGGCCGCCAGACCGCCGGCGTGGGCGAGAAACGCGGCGGAGTCAGCGCCCGCCCAGCGCGGATCGCTTGGCGGGAAGTGCTGGCCGATGTCGCCCGCGCCGATCGCGCCCAACACCGCGTCGGTGATCGCGTGCAGGCCCACATCCGCGTCGGAATGGCCCGCGAGGCCGGCGTCATGGGGGATGCGCACGCCGCCCACCATGACATGGTCGCCGGCTTCAAACGCATGGACGTCAAAGCCTTGACCCGTTCGGTACTCAACTGCCATGGGCGTCTCCACATCATGGCGCTGGCGGATCAACGTCTCCGCCAATCCAAAGTCCTCCGCCTGGGTGATCTTCATGTTGTCCGGCGCACCGAGCACCAGGGCCGGCGCGACGCCAAACGCCTCCGCCACCGCGGCGTCGTCCGTCAGCGTGCGGCCCGCTGCAGCGCGGTGCGCCTCCACGATGGTCCCGAACTGGAAGCCCTGGGGCGTCTGAGCGCGCCACATCTGCTCGCGCGGCAGCGTGGCGTCGACACGCGGGGCGTCCGCGGGACCGACCGCGCGCTTGAGCGTGTCGGCGATGGGCAAAGCCGCCAGCGCCGCGGCATGGCCGTCGAGGGCGTCGACCACGCGGTTGATGACGTCGTCCGTGATAAAGGGGCGCGCTGCGTCATGGATCAGCACCCGATCCGGCGCGTCGTCCGCAAAGCTTTCCAGGCCGAGGCGGACTGAATCCTGTCGTTCACCGCCGCCTGGGCATGGCGCGAGCAGTTTGGGATGGCCCGCCAGGTCGCCCAGCGCGTCCTGATAGGCGTCCTCAAAGTCCGGATGGATCACCACACGAACGCTGGTGATCCGCGGATGGTTCAGAAACGCCGCCAGCGTCCACGCCAACACCGTGCGACCGGCGAGCGGCCGGTACTGCTTCGGCGCGCCGGGACCCGCACGCGAACCGCGGCCGGCGGCGACGACCAGCGCGGCGACACGCGGCTGCGGCGCGTCTGAGGTCGGCGGCGAGGTGGTCATATGATTGACTTAAGACACGTTGCAAGGTCACGTCCAGGCGGTGCAGGGGGTTCCCGCGTATGACGCATCGTTATGAATTGCTTCATCGACCGCCACGGCCGCCGCGGCGGCCGGTGGATCTTCTGTTTGTTCACGGAGCGTGGACCGGCGCTTGGGTTTGGGAGCGCTGGTTGGATTTGTTCGCGGCGCGCGGATACGGCGTGCGCGCGGTCAGCTTGCGCGGCTATGGCGGCAGTCCGCCGTCGCCGGATGGCGTCACCGCGTCGTTGAACGACTACGCCGACGATGTCGGCTGGGCGCTGAACCAGGGCGCGCGGCCAACGGTGATCATCGGGCACTCGCTGGGCGGGGCGGTGGCGCAACGCCGTGCGCGGCGCGCCCGCGTGGCTGGGATGGTGTTGCTCGCGGCGGCGCCGCCCTTCGGGTTGACCCGGGCGTCGCTGGCGATGCTGGCCACGCGGCCGCGGCTCTGGACGGCGCTGCTGAACGCGGCGGCGGGCCCCCCCAGCGATGCGGACGCCAATCACATCATCGACTCGCTGTTCGCGTCGCCGCCGGCGCCGGCGCTGCGGCGTCGACTGAAGGAGAGCTATGGCCGGGTGTCGCCACGCGCGGCGGCCGAGTTGATGCACAGCCATCGCCTCTCCGGACGGCCCTGGGCGCCGCATCCGTGGACGGCGCCGCCGGTGCTGATCGTCGGCGGCGAGGACGACGTGTTTGTCCCGCCGACGGACATGATGGGCACGGCGCTCTACTACAACGCGCGCGCGCATCTGCTGAAGCATGTGGGCCACGCGATCATGCTGGAGCCGGCTGGGGACGTCGCGGTGGACCTGATCGATGGGTGGCTGCAGGAGACGTATGCAGCGGTCGCGGCGCCCGAGATGGCGGCAAGCTCGTGAACGAGGCGACGGCGCTTCCGTTGCGGATCGGCCCCCACGCCATCGCGGTCCCGGCGCTTCTCGCCCCGATGTCGGGCGTGACCGATTTGCCGTTTCGTCGGATCGCGCGTCGCTGGGGCGCAGGGCTCGTCGTGTCGGAGATGGTGGCGAGCGAAGAGCTCGTGAAAGGCCGCGCCGACGTCGCGCGCCGCGCGGCCGGCGATGGCGACGTGGCGCCGCTGGTCGTTCAGCTGGCGGGGCGCGAGGCGCGCTGGATGGCCGAAGGCGCGCGCTTGGCGGAGGCGGCCGGCGCGGCGATCATCGACATCAATATGGGCTGTCCCGCGAAGCAGGTGACGAAAGGCCTGTCCGGGTCGGCTCTGATGCGCGATTTGGATCATGCGTTGACGTTGATCGAGGCGACCGTGGCGGCCGTAAGCGTCCCCGTCACGGTGAAGATGCGTCTGGGGTGGGACCACGCCAGCCTAAACGCGGCGCAGCTCGCCGCGCGGGCGGAGGCGGCGGGCGTGCGGGCCGTCACGGTGCATGGCCGCACGCGCTGTCAGTTCTACGAGGGCGTCGCGGATTGGGAGGCTGTGCGGGCCGTGAAAGCGGCGGTTCGCATCCCGGTGATCGTCAACGGCGACATCATCAGCCTGCGCGACGCGCGCGCGGCGCTCGACGCGAGCGGCGCCGACGCCGTGATGATTGGTCGCGGGGCGTATGGACGGCCGTGGCGCGTGGGTCAGATCGGGCGGGCGCTGTCGGGAAGCGGCGCGCGCGCCGAGGACGCCGACCCGCCGCCGGCGACGGTTGGCGCCATCGCCGTGGAGCAGCTTGAAGATTCGCTGAGTCTCTATGGGACCCACATCGGGCTTCGTGTGTTTCGCAAGCATCTGGCGTGGTATCTGCGCTCCGCGCCGCTGGCGGAGGCGCCCGGCGCGCTGAAAGCGGAGAGCCGCCGCTTGTGCCAAGCGGACCAGCCTCTCGTGGTCGTTGATGGCCTCATGGCGGCGTTTGGGATGCGCGCGGCGGCTTAGACCCAATGGCGGCTGCTGGCGCGCGCCGCGTGTCGCGCTTCTGCAACAGAGTGTTGATCGTCAGTCACAGGCTATGCGATTGAGCATGTCTCACAGCAGCGGAGACAAACCTGTGACATCGTCGAGCGTCGACACGGGCTCGCCCGCGCGCTGGAGCGTCCCGCGCCTGGCGGGGTGGCAAAGCGGCCTCAGCTACGGCGCGTTTGCGTTGGCCGCTCTGACGACGGTGGTGGCCGCGGGCTCGATATTCAGCGGGCTCGCGCTGTCGGATGAAGCGCGGCTCGCGTGGACGTGGGTGCTGGGCGTGAACTCGGCGCTCATTCTGGCGTTGTGCGTGACGGTCGCGGTGCGGGTCGCGCGCTTGGCCCGGGCGCGGGCGCGGGACGAAGCGACGCTGCGGCTGCACTTGCGGTTTGCAGGGTTCCTCTCGCTGGCGGCGATCCTGCCGGCGGTGATCGTTGCGGCCTTTTTCGGCGCGGTGTTCTTGCAGCTGTTCGACACCTGGTTCTCGGACCGTATGGGCGGCGTGCTCGAGAACGTCGCCGGCGTCGCCCGCGATTACGTGGATGATCGCGCGCGCGACATGGGCGAGCCGCTGGGTCTCATGGCGTTCGATCTGAACAATCCCGAAGCCGCGGCGGCGCTGCGCGCGGAGCCGATCACCTACAAGGAGTATCTGCGCGACCAAACGCGGGTGCGCGGCTTCGAAGCCGCCTATGTGATCGATCGCACGGGGACGGTTCTGGCGTTCGCGGAGTTCAGCGGCGACGGCGGCTATTTGGTGCCGTCTCAAAACGACTATGACGCGGCGGACGCCGGAGCGGTGGACGTGAAGGTCGGTGGGTTGGACGATCCGCGGATCCGCGCGCTGATCCGTCTGGAATCCTACGACAACGCGTATCTCTACGCCATTCAGCGGCTGCCGGAGGAAGTGGTCGGCAAGCTCGCGTCGGCGAACCAAGCGTTGGCGGACTTCCGCGACGCGTCGGGCGACCAAGATCGCCTGCAGGGCTTCATCGGTATGATCTACGCCCAGATGACGCTGCTCGTTGTGGCCGGCGCGGCGAGCCTGGGCCTTGCGGGGGCGACGCGCTTGGTGGCGCCGATCGGGCGGCTGGTGCGCGCGGCCGAGCGCGTGGGCGCGGGCGATTTGACCGCTCGCGTGCCGCTTGACCACCGCCGTGACGAGGTCTCGGCGCTGGCGCACACCTTTAACGACATGACGGCCCAGCTGGCGCGACAACGCGATGAGCTTGTCTCGGCGCGGGAGGTGGCGGAGGCCCGTCAGGAGCTGACCGAGGCGGTTCTCGCGGGGGTCAGCGCGGGCGTGATCAGCGTGGACGCGCGCGATCGCGTCGCCATGGCCAACGCGTCGGCGGTGACTCTGCTCGACGTGGACGGGCCGGACGCGCTGACCGGGCGCAACATTGCGGCGGCGGCGCCGGAGTTCGCGGCGCTGACCCGCGCGGCGAAAGGCATGCGCGATCCGCTCGAGGCCCAGATTCAACTCGAGCGCAAGGGTCGCGTGCGCCACCTCAATGTGCGCGCCGGGATCCCCGGCGACGGCTCGGGATCGGTGGTGATCACATTCGACGACACCACGCGCCTCGTGTCCGCCCAGCGCAACGCGGCCTGGCGCGACGTGGCGCGCCGCATCGCGCACGAAATCAAGAATCCGCTGACCCCGATCCAGCTGTCGGCGGAACGGTTGGCGCGGAAGTACCGCGCGCGCGTGGGCGAGGACGTGGACGTGTTTGACCGCTGCACCGAGACGATCCTGTCGAAGGTCGGCGACATCGGCCGGATGGTGGACGAGTTCTCCGCGTTTGCGCGCATGCCCGCCCCACGTGTGGCGCCGGTGCTGCTGGCGCCCTTGGTGCGCGACGCGGTGTTCGCGCAGCGGGTCGCGACGCCGAGCATTCGGTTCGAATTCCTGGCCGATGAACGCGAGATCGTGGCGGCGTGTGATGGCCGCTTGTTCAGCCAGGCGCTCGCCAACGTGCTCAAGAACGCCGCGGAGTCCGTAGGCGCGCGCGCGGCGAGCAATCCCGGCGGCAAAGCGTATGAGGGCGAAGTGGTCGTGCGACTGGACGCCGACGACCTCCACGCCGCGGTGGAAGTTCGCGACAACGGGCTGGGGTGGCCCACGCCCGAACTCGAACGCGTGATGGAGCCTTACTTCACCACGCGTGAAAAGGGCACGGGCCTGGGTCTGGCCATCGTCAAACGGGTGATGGAGGACCACGCCGGGCGTTTGGAGCTGAAGGACCGATTGGACGGCGAAACCGGCGCGGTGGTGCGCTTGGTGTTGCCGCTGCACGCGCAAGACGCGGTTTTGGAGGAGATGGCGGGCGTCCAGGACGCGCGCCGATAAGCCGGTCGCGGGGGCGCGGACGGCGACCGGGACGTACAGTCCCGGAGGTGCTTGGGATGGCTGGGAGGAAAGCGTCGTCGCGCGGCGCGCAACGAAGGATGAGGCGGCATGGCGTACGACATTCTGATTGTGGATGATGAAGTTGCGATCTGCGAACTCATCGGCGGCATCCTTGAGGACGAGGGCCACGAAGTCCGCACCGCCCGCGACAGCGACGGCGCCCTAGAGGCGGTGCGCCAGCGCAAGCCGGCGCTGGTCGTCTTGGATGTGTGGCTGCAGGACAGCCGCTTGGACGGCATCGAGCTGCTGGAGCGTTTGAAGTCGACGGACCCGGAACTGCCGATCATCGTCATCTCTGGTCATGGCACGGTCGAAACCGCCGTGGCGGCGATCCGCAAAGGCGCCTACGATTTCATCGAGAAGCCGTTCAAGAGCGACCGCTTGCTCCACACCGTCGAGCGCGCGGTCGAGGCCAGCCGGTTGCGGCGTGAAAACGCGGAGCTCGGCGGCGGCGATCCCAATGGCGCGCAAATGGTCGGGCGCTCGAGCGCCATTCAGACCGTGCGCCATGCGATCGACAAAGTGGCGGCCACCAACAGCCGGGTCTTGATCACCGGGGACGCCGGCGCGGGCAAAGAAGTCATCGCGCGCGCCATTCACACGAAGTCGGCGCGCGCCCGCGCGCGGTTTGTCGCCGTCAACGCCGCCAGCATGGCTCCGGAGCGCATGGAGCGGGAGCTGTTCGGCGAGGAACGTCCCGACGGCTCGGTCAGCAAGCCGGGCCTGTTCGAACAAGCCCATCTCGGGACGCTCTTTTTGGATGAAGTCGCGGACATGCCTTACGAAACCCAAGGCAAGATCCTGCGCACGTTGGTGGATCAACGCTTCCGCCGCCTTGGCGGGCACGCAGACGTTCAAGTGGATGTGCGCGTGATTTCGGCGTCCGCCCGCAATCTGGAGGAAGCTATGGCGGAGGGCCGGTTCCGTCCGGACCTCTATCATCGCTTGAATGTGGTGCCGGTGCGCGCGCCGAGCCTGGATGAACGGCGCGAGGACATCCCCGATCTCGTCCATCACTTCATCCAACGCCTGGCCAGCACGTCCGGCCTGCACGCGCGTCCCGTTGCCGATGACGCTATGGCCGTGTTGCAGGCTCAAGAATGGGCGGGGAATGTCCGCCAGCTGCGGAACTATGTGGAGCGGCTGCTGATCCTGGCCGGCGGCGAGCCGAACGAGCCGATCACGCTGGATCATTTGCCGGCCAATGTGTTGGGCGGTGAAGACAGCGATCGGGGCTCTGACCGTTTGATCGCCATGACGCTGCGCGACGCTCGCGAGCAGTTTGAGCGCGAGTATCTCACGGCCCAGATCAACCGCTTCGGCGGCAACATCTCTCGCACAGCCGCGTTCATCGGAATGGAACGGTCCGCGCTGCATCGAAAGTTGAAGTCTCTGGGCGTGGCCGGCGGATCGCGCCCGTCGGACGTGCCGGCTTAGCCAGCAGCGTCGCGCGCGCGGCGAGCGAGAGGACGGGCATGAAAGTCATCGTCTGCGGCGGCGGCCGTGTCGGGTTTGGCATCGCCCGGGAGCTCGCGGCGGAAAACAACGCCGTCACTGTTGTCGACAAGTCGGCGGAGAATGTGGAGCGGATCGTCAACGCCGTGGATGTGCGCGGCGTGGTCGGCCATGGCGGTCACCCGGAAGTGCTGGATCGGGCCGGCGCCGCCGACGCTGACATGTTCATCGCGGTGACCTACTCCGATGAGGTCAACATGGTGGCCTGCCAGGTCGCCCATTCGATCTTCAACGTGCCCACCAAGATCGCGCGGGTGCGGGCGCAGGCCTATTTGGATCCGGCCTGGAGCGATCTGTTCAACCGAACCAACATGCCGATCGACGTCGTGATCTCGCCGGAGGTCGAAGTCGGCCGGGCTGTGCTGCGGCGGCTGGAGACGCCGGGCACCTTCGACACGCTCTCGTTCATGGAAGGCCGCGTGCGGGTTTTGGGCGTGCGGGTGGACGCGGAATGTCAGGTGAAGAACACGCCGCTCAACCAATTGCGGGAGCTCTTTCCGCATCTGAAGGCTGTGGTGGCGGGCGTGCGGCGCGATGGCGAGATCTTCGTGCCCAGCGCCAACGACCAACTGCTTGAAAACGACGACATCTATCTGATTGCGGACGCCGTGGACGTGGGCCGCGCGCTCGACGTCTTCGCCCATGAAGAGGATCGCGCGCGCCGCGTCGTGATTGTCGGCGCCGGCAACATTGGCGTGTTCGTGGCCCAAGCGCTGGAGCAGGCGTCGGGACTGCGCGTGCGCGTGGTGGAGGCGGACAAGTCGCGCGCGGAACACGCTGCGGCGGCGTTGCGGCGGACCGTGGTGCTGAACGGCGACGGGCTTGACCCCGGCATTCTGCGGGAGGCGGGCGCGGGCGACAGCGAAGTGGTGATTTGTCTGACCAACGACGACAAGGTGAACGTGTTGGCCGCGGCCTTGGCGAAGGAGCAAGGGGCGCGGCGCGCGGTGTGCCTGATCAACGACCGCGCGTATGTGGGCCTGAAGACGGCGCTGGGCGTTGACGTGTTCGTCGATCCCCGCACGACCACCGTGTCGACCATTCTTCAGCACGTGCGCAAAGGACGGATCACCGGCCTGCAATTCATCGAAGAAGGCGCCGCCGAGATTGTCGAGGGCGTGGCGCTCGAGACGTCGCCGCTCATCGGCAAACCGCTGTCGGATGTCGATCTTGGGGACGGCATCATGATCGGGGCGTTGATGCAGGATGGGCGCGTGATCGTGGGGGATTCCGACGTGGTCATCCGCACGGGCGATCGGCTCGTCATCTTTGCTGAACGCGATCGCGTGGCGCGCGTGGAGAAGCTCTTCCGCGTCTCGCTTGAGTATTTTTAGCGGCCATGGACGGCGTGGGCGTCGCGCGCGCCACAGCTGGCGTGGTGCTGATCATCGTCGCGGCGGCCGGCGTGTTTGCAGTCGCTGCGGCGCTGGCGGACCTCGCGGATCTGGCGGGGAGTTTCGCGCTCACGGCCGCTGTGGGCGGGTTTTTTGGCGGCGCCGTGCTCGTCGGGGCCCGTGGTCGCGCCGACCGCGGCGGTCCGCGTGAAGCGATCCTGTTCGTGATCCTGGTGTGGACCGTGGCGCCCGCGCTCGCGGCGCCGGGTTTGGTCGTGCCGGACGGCGGCTGGTCGCGCGCTTATTTTGACGCGCTGTCGGCGCTGACGACCACCGGGTTCCCGCCCGCCTTCAGCCAAGCCGCGCAGGGTTTCGGCGCGACGATGGAATCCGGGGCGGCCGGCGTCGTGCGGATTCTGTGGTGGAACACCCTGCAGTGGCTCGGGGGCGCATGGTCCATCGTGGCGATCATCTGCGTGCTCTCCGGTTTGAGCGTCATTGGCGGCGGCAGCGGGTTCAATCGGCGTCCGCGGCGGGTGTCGGTGGTCGGCGTGCGCCGGGCGACGCTGGACGGGGCGGATGCGATGGCCCGCCTCGGCCCGGTGAGCCGCGCGGTGGCGGGGCCCTATGTCGGTGTGACGGTTGTCGTGTTCTTCGGCGCGATGGCGGGCGGCGCGTCCGTTGGCGACGCCGCCAGCATTGCGCTGAGTTCGGTGGCCACGGGCGGTTTGCTGTTGGTCGACGGCGGCGCGTCGTTGGCGGGCGCCTCGCCGGTGTTGCTCGCCGCGGCGGCCCTCGGGCTTGTCTTCGGCGGGCTGAGCTTTCCGGCGGTGTGGGAGACGCTGCGCTCGGGGCCCGGTCGCGGGATCGTGCGCGATCCGGAGACCGCGGCGTTGGCCGCCCTTGTGCTGGCGTGGTTCGCCGCGGCGTTGGCTATCGACGCGCCCCGCACCGGTGAGGAAGCCGGGCGTGTGGCTTTTGAGGTCGTGTCATTGGCCGTCACGGCGGGGTGGGAGGCCGGCGCGCTGGGCGTGAACGCTTTCGGCGCGCCATTGGTGTTTGCGGCCGTGCTGTTTGGCGGGGCGGCGGCGTCGGCCACGGGCGGCTTGAAGCTGCGGCGCGTGATCCTGCTTGTGTCCGAGATCGGCGATGAGCTGCGCACGTTGGCGCATCCGTCGAGCGTGTCCCACCATCCCGGAGGCCCGGAGCGATCCGCGGCGATCGCCGGTCTTGGAGCATACGTGGTCGGGTTTGCCGTTGCGGTTGGCGGGCTGATGATCGCGCTGGGCGCGGCGCGCGCGCCCTTCGATGTCGCGGCGGCGGGCGCGGTGGCGGCGGTGGCGAACGCGGGGCCGACGCTCCACATCACAGTCGGCGTGGGGGACGCTGAGGCGTTGTTGAGTTCGCCGCCCGCGCGCGCGGCGTTGTCGGGCGGCATGATCCTCGGCCGGGTGGAGGTGCTGGCCGCGTTCACATTACTGCTGCGGGCGTTTTGGCGAGGGTGAGGCGATGCTGCGGATTGCGTATGTAAACGGACGCTATGTCAGCCAAGCGGAGGCGCAGATCCCGGTCGAGGACCGAGGACTGCAGTTCGCCGACGCGGTCTATGAGGTCTGGGCGTTGCGCGATGGCGTGCTGCTGGATCTCGAGGGGCATTTCGCGCGGCTGGAGCGGTCCTTGAGGGAGCTCGCGATCGCCGCGCCCATGTCCATGGCCGCGCTGGGCGCCGTCATCCGTGAAACGGTCCGGCGCAACCGAACGGGCGACGCCCTGGTCTACCTGCAGATCACCCGCGGCGTCGCGCCCCGCGACCACGCGTTCCCCGATCCCGCCACGCGTCCGTCGGTGATCATCACCGTGAAACCCGTGGACTGGGACGCGTGGGACGCCCGCGCGCACCGTGGCGCCGGCGTCATCACCACGCCGGATCAGCGTTGGGCGCGCTGCGACATTAAGTCGACGTCGTTGCTGCCCAACGTCCTCGCGAAGCAGGCCGCGCGGGCGGCCGGCGCGGCGGAAGCCTGGATGGTGGACGCCGATGGTCGCGTGACCGAAGGCTCCTCGACCAACGCGTGGATCGTCGACTCAGAGGGTCGATTGATCACCCGCGACGCCCACGCCAACATCCTCAACGGCATCACGCGACGCGCGGTGATGGCGCTTGCGGAGGAGCGGCAGATCAAGGTCGTCGAACGCGCTTTTACGGTCGCGGAGGCCAAGGCGGCCCGCGAAGCCTTCATCACGGCGGCCTCGACGCTTGTGACGCCGGTGATCGCGATCGACGGCGAGCCGGTGGGCGACGGACGACCAGGACCGATCGCGCAGGCCCTGCGGGAGGCCTATGTGGGGCGGGTGAGGTAACCCGTTGCACACACATGGGATTGAGCGCCCCTTCGCCGAGGTATATGACCGCAAGTCCTTGATGTGTGTGTTGGGAGACGGCCCATGGCGGCGGATAAGAAACAGAATTTGCAGGACACCTTCTTGAACGCGGTGCGCAAGAGCCGCACGCCCCTCACGGTGTTCCTGGTCAATGGCGTGAAGCTCCAAGGCGTCGTGACGTGGTTTGACAATTTCTGTGTTCTCCTGCGCCGCGACGGCCAGGTGCAGCTGGTGTACAAGCACGCCATCTCCACGATTATGCCCACGCAGCCAGTGCAGCTGTTCGAGCGGGACGAGGACGAGGACGAACGCCAGGATGTCGAGGCCACATGAGCGTTGACCGCCTTTGACAGCGCCAAGCGACACCGCCGCCCCGCGCACGCCGGCCATTGTCATCCACCCGGTGGTGGAGACGCAGCTGGGTCGGGACCCACAGCTGCGTCTGGCGGAGGCCAAAGGGCTGGCCGAAGCGTTGGACTTGGATGTGCGCGAGGCGCTGATCGCGCCGGTGCGGGAGGTGCGCCCGGCGGCCTTTTTCGGCAGCGGCCGTGTCGCGGCCTTGGGTGACGACATCAAGGAGCACAGCGCGGATGTCGCGGTGATCGACGCCGCCGTCACGCCGGCTCAGCAACGCAATTTGGAGCGCGCCTGGGGCGTGAAGGTCCTCGACCGCACCGGGCTGATCCTTGAGATTTTCGGTTTGCGCGCGCGCACGAAGGAAGGGCGGCTGCAGGTCGAGCTGGCGCGTCTGGCGTATGAGAAATCGCGGCTTGTGCGGACCTGGACCCACTTGGAGCGGCAACGGGGCGGACGCGGCTTCTTGGCGGGGCCGGGCGAAAGCCAGATCGAAGCGGACCGGCGGATCATCACGGACCGCATTGCGCGGCTGCGCCGGGATTTGGCGGACGTGCGCCGCACAAGGGGCTTGCATCGCGCCCAGCGCAAGAAAGCCCCGTTTCCGTTGATCGCGTTGGTTGGCTACACCAACGCTGGCAAATCATCCTTGTTCAACCGTCTGACCCAAGCCGACGTCTTGGCGAAGGACATGCCGTTTGCGACGTTGGACCCGACACTGCGCGGTTTGAAGTTGCCGTCCGGCGTCAAAGCCATGTTCGCGGACACCGTGGGCTTCATTTCGGATTTGCCCCATGACTTGGTGGAGGCGTTCCAAGCCACGCTTGAGGAGGTGCGCGAGGCGGACTTGCTGCTGCATGTGCGCGATGTCGCCCATCCCGAGACGGACGGGCAGCGTGCGGATGTGGAGGCCATCTTGGACGGCTTGGGCGCCGGCGAAGACGGCGGCCAACGCGTGATGGAGGTTTGGAACAAAGCGGACCTCTTGGACGCGGAGGACCGCGAAATCGCGGCGCTGCGCGCGCGCCGACGCGCGGCGGATGAGGCGTTTGGCTATGGCCCCGTCTTGGTGTCCGCGAAGACGGGCGACGGTGTGGACGCGCTTCTGACGGCGGTCGATTCCGCCGTGATCGAGGGCGCGGCGGTCTACCAATTCGTACTGCCGGCGTCAGCGGGGCGGGCGTTGGCGTGGCTGCATGAGCACGGCGACGTGCTGGAGGAGCGGGCGGGCGAGGACGGTTGCCTCACGGTGGCCGCCCGTCTGAGCGCGATGGCTCACGGCCGGTTTGCGCGGATGTTCGCGGAGGTGGAGCAGCGCGACCCGGTTGGCCGCGCGGCGCAATGACGCGCGCCCCCGTGGATGGCTCGCTGAACGCGCTGGGCGCGCTACACTCGATGCGTGCACGTTTGGGAGGCTCCACCATGCGCCTGGCTTTCGTCCTCATCGGCGTCGTCCTTGTCACCGCCTGCGCGTCGGTCAAGACCCGCACGCTCTACGCCGACGGCCATCGGGACACGGTGATCAGCGGGCCGATTGCGGTGTTTCCAGTGTCGACCGAATTCGCACTGGCGAACTCCGGCGGCGCGCTTGAAAGGCGGGCCGACTGGAGCGAGGAGGCGTCGGTGCGCTTTACGCGGGCTCTAGTCGAGCGCCTCGAGGCGGATGGCGTCGCCGTCACGCCGATCGACCTGAGCCAAGGCGTCACGCAGGAGGCGGTGAACGCGGTCACCAAGTCGTGGAACATGCTCTACAACGCCTTCTTGGTGGGCGAGAAGCGCAAGATCCGTGACAATTTCGCGTTGACCGCTGAGGAAGCAGCGGCGATCAGCGAGGCGGTGGATGCGGACTATGTGCTGCTCAGTTTTGTCGGCGGCTCCTACGCCAGCGCGGGCCGACGGGGTCGGCAGGCGGCCGTGAACACGTTCGGCGTCGTGACGTCGGCGGTGCTGGGGGTCGGCTATTTCGAAGGCGGCGGTGGCGGCCAAGGCGGGGTCGCGGGGATCTACGACCTGTTTTCAGGACGCCTGATCTGGGCGCGCCGCGATGGGCTGGCGGCCCTCGATCTGCGCGACGACGCCGACGCGCAAACCGTCATCGACCTGCTGCTGGAAGGCGCGCCGTTCGACGAGCCTGGCCGCGGGTTTTAGCGTGCCGCGTCGGTCTTGCGCTCCTGCGCTTTGACGGCGTTCCAGGCGGCGTCCATCCGCTCCAGGGAGTACGGGGCGACGCCATCGTTTTGGCTCGCGAGCAGGACTTCCATCGCGCGGAAGCGGCGCTCGAACTTGCGGTTTGCGGCGCGCAGGCTCTCCTCAGAGTCGATCTTGAGCTTCATCGCCACGCACACCGCCGAGAAGAGCACGTCGCCCATCTCTTCGACCGCGTGGTCGTGATCGCCAGAGGCGGCGGCTTCAAACAGCTCGTCGATCTCTTCGTGCAGTTTGGCGCGCGCGCTGTCGGCGTTTGGGTAGTCGAAGCCCGCTCGCGCCGCGCGCTTCGCGAGCTTTTGCGCGCGCATCAACGCCGGCAGGGCGAGGGCGACGTCGTCCAGAGCGCTGGGTTGGCGACCTTCGGCCTCGGCCTTCGCGGCTCGTTCGCGCGCCTTCAGCGCTTCCCACGCTTTGTCCTGGGCCGCAGCTTCCTCGATGGTCGCGTCGCCGAACACGTGGGGGTGTCGGGTGAGCATTTTGTCCGCGATGGCGGCGGCCACGTCGCGAAAGGCGAAGACGCCGGCTTCCTCCGCCATGCGCGCGTGAAAGACGACTTGCAGGAGCAAATCGCCGAGCTCGGCTTTGAGGTCGTCGAGCGCGCCGCGATCGATCGCATCGGCGACTTCGTAGGCTTCTTCAATGGTGTAGGGCGCGATGGTGGCGAAGGTTTGCGCGACATCCCAGGGACAGCCCGTCGCGGGGTCGCGAAGGCGCGCCATGATCGCCAGCAGCTGCGCCATGGGGTCAGAGCTGTCGGCGGCGTCGGTGGAGTCCGCGGCCGGACCGGCGTGATGGTCCACGTCTGGAGACGAGGTCATGCGCATTTCCCTCACGTTCCCGGGATCAATAGGGTAAGTCGCTTAGGCCGTCGACCACGCGCACCCGAGGTGGCGACATGGGCTGGGCTGGAGGTCAACCATGAGACGTTCGCGCCGCGCGCGCATTGTCGCGACGTTGGGACCCGCGAGCCGGGCGCCGGCCATGGTTCGCACGCTCGCGGAAACGGGCGTCGACGTGTTTCGCCTGAACTTCAGTCACGGCGCCGCGGACGATCACGCCGCCGCGATGGACGCTGTGCGCGCGGCCGAGCAAGCGCTGGGCCGCCCCTTGGCGGCGCTGGCCGACCTTCAAGGACCGAAGCTGCGCGTGGGCGTGTTCGCAGACGGCCGCGAGACCCTGCGCGAAGGCGACGCCTTTCGCTTTGACATGGACCCGAAAGCTGGTGATGCGGGCCGCGCGCCGCTGCCGCATCCGGAGATTTTCGCCGCCCTGCGGCCTGATACGACGCTCTTGGTGGATGATGGCCGCCTGCGGTTTCGGATCCTGGAGTGCAGCGCGGAGCACGCGCTGACACGCGTGGAGGTCGGCGGGCCGATCTCCGACCGCAAGGGCGTCAACGCGCCGGACGTGGTGCTGCCGCTTCCGGCTTTGACCGAAAAAGACCATCGCGATCTCGATGTCGCCTTGGCTCTGGGGGCGGACTGGATCGCGCAGTCATTCGTCCAAGGCCCTGAGGATGTGGCGAGCCTGTGCAAGCTGGTCCAAGGGCGCGCCGGCGTGTTGGCCAAGCTCGAAAAACCGAGCGCCGTGCAGCCTCAGACCCTTGAAGCGATTTTGGACTACGTTGACGGGGTCATGGTGGCGCGCGGCGATCTCGGGGTGGAGTTGCCGCCGGAGGACGTGCCGGTCCTCCAAAAGCACATCGTTCGCGCGGCGCGCGCCCGGGGCAAGCCGGTGATCGTGGCCACCCAGATGCTGGATTCCATGGTGGCGTCGCCGACGCCCACGCGCGCGGAAGCCTCCGACGTGGCGACGGCGGTTTATGACGGCGCAGACGCCGTCATGCTCTCCGCGGAGTCGGCCGTCGGCCAGTACCCCCGTGAAACCGTCGCGATGATGGATCGGATCATCTCCCGGGTGGAGCAGGCCGGCAATTACGAGACGATCATGAACGCCGATCGCCCAGATCCCGAGGCGACGGGGCCTGACGCGCTCGTCGCGGCGGCGCGCTTGGTGGTGCACACCATCGGCGCGGCGGCGTTGGTGACCTACACAAGCACAGGCCGCTCCGCCTTGCGCGCCGCGCGCGAACGCCCTGAAGCGCCGATCCTCGCCATCACGCCGTCCCGGGAGGCCGCCCGCCGGCTGGCCTTGTGTTGGGGGGTGCACGCCGTGGTCACCGAGGACGCCAAGGACGTGGAGGACATGGTCGCGCGGGCCTGCACCTTGGCGCAGTCGGAGGGGTTCGCCCAACAGGGGCAACGGATCGCGATCGTGGCCGGCATGCCGTTTGGCCGCTCGGGCGGCACGAACCTTCTGAGATTGGCGTACGTCACCTGAGTTCCGGTCCCGCACGGACGTGGCCTCGTCACGGCCCGTCACCCGTCCGTGCTTACGCCGTTGCAGTCCCGTGAGACCTATGTGCTGACGCACGAGAATGACGGCCTGATGCGGCCCACACATCAGACGCATAAGACATATTATGAGACCTAATAGCTGAAACCACCCCGCGCAAACGGGGCGCGACGCGGCCGTCAGCGCTCCAGGAAACGCTTAGACCGCGGCTGGCGTGGGCGCGTCGACCGTCGTCGTCGCCTCGACGACCAAGCCGTCATAAGCCGGGCGCACATGCGCCGGCGTGACGGCGTCGAGCGCGGCATAGTCCAGGTCCGGGTGCATGTTGGTCAGCACCGCCTCGCGCGGACGGAGGCGTTCGATCCAGCCCAACGCCGTGGCGACACTCGCATGGGTCCGGTGAGGCGTGTGTTTCAGCGCGTCGACAATCCAGACGTCCAGATCCTCAAGCGCCTCCAAGGTCGCGTCCGGCAGCGCGACGCAGTCGTTGGAGTACGCGATGGGACCAAACCGAAAGCCGAGGGAGTCAATCGGCCCGTGGCTTTGCTGCAGCGCCAACGCCCGCAGCGGCCCGCCGCGCCCCTCAATCGTGACGGCCACGCCCGGCGCGAGATCGATAAGCGCGTCGAGCACCGCCGGATACAAACTTCCGGGCGCTTGATGGAACGCGTAGGAGAACCGCGCGATCAGCGTGTCGGCCGTGACCGGATCCATATGCACCGGCACCCGCTTGCGCATGAGGCCGGCGACGATCCTCAGGTCATCGAGGCCATTGACCTGGTCCGCGTGATCATGGGTGTACAAGACCGCGTCGACCCAGCTGACCCGCGCGGCGAGCAGCTGCGCGCGCAGGTCCGGCGACGTGTCCACTAATACCCGCGTGATGTAGGCGTCTTCCCACGGATCGTCGGCGCGCTTTTGCTCCACCATAAGGCCGCACCGCGTGCGGCGGTTGCGCGGGTCTGTCGGATCGCACGCGCCCCAATCGCCAGCGCCGTCCGGACCGCCAAGGCGCGGCACCCCGCTGGAGCATCCGCAGCCCAAGATGGTCGCCCGCAGGCTCACCCGCATGGCGTCGCCTCCGCCGGTGTTGCGGCGCCCACCCTGGCGCCCGCGAACAAGCGGTCAAACGCGGCCGTGGTGCGCGCCGCGGTGTCCTCGCGCGACCACCCCTTGAGCTGCGCGAGCGCGTCGGCGACATGGGTGATGTACGCGGGCTCGTTGCGCCGTCCGCGATGCGGCGTCGGCGCGAGATACGGCGCGTCCGTCTCCAAGATGATGCGGTCGTCCGGCATCACGTCGACGATCACATCGCGAACCGCCTGAGCGTTCTTGAACGTCATGATGCCGTTGACGCTGAAATAGCCGCCCAACGCCGCGCCGCGCCGCGCAAGCTCCGCGCTGCCGGTGTAGCAATGCAGCAAGAACGGAAACGGCCCGTGCGCCATTTCCTCCTCAAGGATGGTCGCCATCCGATCATCGGCTTCGCGGCAGTGAATGATCAACGGGCGCTGCAGAGCGCGCGCCGCGAGGATGTGGGCGCGAAAGCTGCGTTCCTGCTCCTCAACCGGGCTGTAGCCATAGTGGTTGTCGAGGCCGGTCTCGCCGATGGCCACGCAGCGCGGATGGTCCGCGCGCGCGATGATCGTCTCCGCGCTCACATCGGGTTCGTCCTTTGCGTGATGCGGATGCGCGCCGGCGGTGCCCCACACATCGCCGTGGGCGTCGCTCAACGCGCGCACCGCCTCCAGATCGCCCCAGCGCGCGCAAATGGCGATGAACCGCGAGACGCCGGCCGCCCGCGCGCGATCCAAAACCGCATCGCGATCCTCATCAAACGCCTCAGCGTGGAGATTGACGTGACTGTCGACCCACATGGCTACCCGACCACACGCCCCGCGTCTGCGCGCGCGGCCGCGACCACTGCGATGGCGTGCGCCACGCTTTGGCGCGGGTCCATGCGCAAGGTCGTCATATCGCGCTCCAATCGGTTCAAGGTGTCCCAGGCCTCCCCCAAGGCCGGCGTCGTCGCGCCGGCGCGGCGCGCCTCCATCAAGACATGGTCGCGGGCGAAGTCAAAAAACAGGTCCCGGAGGGTCTCCGCCCCGCGCGCCGACAGCGTGTCCGCCAGACGCTGCGTCGCGGCCGACGCCTGGCGTTCGTCTCCCGACCACAGGCGCTCGAGCCGCGCGTGCAACGGCGCTGCGTCGGCGGCGGCGATCCGCAACGCCCGGCCCGGGCGTCCGTGGGCGAGACGCGCCGCATCCTGGGCGTCTGCGGCGCTCAACTCCCCATGACGCATCACCACCTGGGCGGCCGCGGCGACGCCCGGCGCCGTCAGTCCCAGCTGGCGGCATCGTGATCGGATCGTGACCGGCGCCCGCCCGCGGCTGTGCGCGACCAAAAAGAACACGCTGCGCGGCGGCGGCTCCTCCAAGGTTTTGAGCAACGCGTTCGCCGCCGACAGGCTCAGATCGTCCGCGGCGTCCACCAGACACGCGCGCCACCCGTCGCCACTGGCGGTGGTCGAGAAAAACCGGCCCGCGGCGCGGGCGGCGGCGACCGGGATCTCCGCTTTGAGACCGCCGCGCGCGTCCGCCGGACGCTCAAGCACCAGAAGATCGCCGTGCGCTCCCGCCTCCAGCCGCCGACACACGGGATCGTCCGGCTCCGCGCCCAGCGGCGCGCCGGACGCGTCCGGCGATGCGCCCAGCAGCCGACGGATTGCGCGCCAGGCGAGCGTCGCTTTGCCGACGCCTTGGGGTCCCCACAACAGCCACGCATGATGCATGCGCCCGGACGCGATCGCGTCGGCGAGCACCCGCTCCGCCTCGGCATGCCCCTCCAGATCATAGGTGGCGCGCGGTTGTGGCGGGGTGTCCGTATCGTCGTCCATGACGCGACGTTCCGAGGTTACGCCGAGGCGGTCAACGCGTGCGGCGCGACCCGGGCCCAGATCGCCGCCGCGACGGCGTCTTCGTCGGCGGACGCGTCGATCACTGTCACACGATCGGGTTCGGCCGCCGCGATCGTCCGGAACGCGTCGCGCACCGCCTGATGAAACGCGGCGCCGCGGCCTTCGAAGGCGTCCACGCCGCCGGAGCGCGCCCGCGCGCGGGCGAGCCCGATCTCCACCGGCACGTCGAGCACAAGCGTGACATCCGGGCGCGCCTCGGGCAGCGCCAACGCATGCAGCGCGGCGATGCGCTCAGCCCCCAATCCGCCGGCGGCTCCCTGATACGCGATGGTGGAATCGGCGAACCGATCTGCGATCACCCAGTGACCCGCGGCGAGCGCGGGCGCGATGACCTTGACCCAAAGCTCGACGCGGGCCGCGTAGAACAGCAGCGCTTCGCTCATCGGCGGCCAGTCGACGCCTCCGTCCGTCGGGCGTTGAAGCAGCAGCGCGCGGATGGCCTCCGCGCCGGGCGCGCCGCCGGGCTCACGCACGCGCAAGGTGGTGACGCCCCTGGCCTCCAACGTTTCCGCCAAACGGGCGATCTGCGTGGTCTTGCCGGCGCCCTCGCCGCCCTCAAGCGTGATGAACACGCCGCGCGGCGGCGCATGGCGCGGCGTTGGCGTCGGGAGCGTCGGCGTGTCGGACGTCACTCCTCACGCCCGACGGTGCGCACCAAATGCACCAGCGCGGCCACAGCCCGCTCCCGCCACTCCAACGGCGCCACATCCGCGCCGGCGCGCACCGGCACGCTTTGGGGATCCGCGCCGGGGATTTCGACGATCAATTCGCCAAGCACGTCGCCTTGGCTGACGGGCGCCAGAATGGGGTCGTCATACGCCACCCGAACGCGAGCGTTGCGGGCCGCGCGGCGGTGATAGCCCACCACGACCGGATCATCGATGTAGACGGGCACGCTCTTGGCTTGCGCCAAGAACACCGGCAGCTCCGCGACCGCCGCGCCGGCCTCAAACACGGTGTGCACGCGGAACTCCGCGAACGCCGCGCGCATCAACCGCTCCGCCTCCCGCACCCGCGCGGCTTCGCTTGGCAGGCCGTTGAACGCCACGATCCGGCGCACGCCGTCACGTTCCGCGGACGCCACCAGCCCATAGCCGGACTCAGAGGTGTGGCCCGTCTTCAGGCCGTCGGCGCCCTCAAAGACGCCAAGCAGCGGGTTGCGGTTGTAGCGGTTAGAGGGCGCCGCCGTGCAGTAGTCGAACGTCTCCTCGGCATAGATCGGATAAAAATCCGGATGATCGCGGATCGTGATCTGGGCGATCTTCGTCAAATCGCGCACGCTGATCCGGTGGTCCGGGTGCGGCCAGCCCGTGGCGTTGGCGAATTGCGCGCTGGACAGCCCCAGCTCTTGGGCGCGGTCCGTCATGCGTTGGGCGAAGGCGTCTTCCGAGCCGGCGATCCCTTCCGCGAAGGTGATGCTGGCGTCATTGCCCGAGAGAATGATCACCCCCCGGATCAAGTCTTCGACCGACACCCGCTCTCTTGGGATCAAACACATCGCCGAGGAGCCGGACGGCAGCCCGCCGCGCCGCCACGCGTCCTCACTGACGGTGAACTCCGTCTCGAGCGTCAACCCGCCATCCTTAAGCTCTTCGAACACCATCAGCATCGTCATGAGCTTGCTCATGGACGCGGGCGGGATCGGCAAGTCCGCGTTCTTGCCGTAGAGCAGCAATCCCGTCTCATAATCCAGGATGGCGACGTTGGGCGCGGCGGTGTTCAGCGGGTCATCGACGCCGACCGCCGTTTGCGCCCACGCGGGCGTCGCGACGCTGGTCGCCACGGCGAGCCCGGCCGCGGCCCCGAGCGCTGCGAGCGCGATCGCGCGTCCGGTTGCGCGGCGCAGGGCGTGAATCATGGGGCGTCTCCTTCGTTGCGCCCTGATGATCTAAGGGATGTCTACGGCGAACGCCAGCTGGAGCCAGCTTCAGCGGCGCCCGATCGCAGCGTCGGCGAAGCTGGCGCGCGCCTCGTCGCGCCGCGCGGCTTCCGCCGCCATGAAATCGCGCCACGGCCGCAGGACGACCCGCTGCAGGGCGTCGCTTTGGCGACGGACGGTCTCGAGAGACGTCGGCGTGAAGCCGGCGCGGCTGGCGACCTGGCGCTGAGGCGCATCCGGCGCGGCCGCGGCGTCGGCGAATGTTGGGTCCGCGACCCGCGCCTCCGCGCGACGGCCCACAGGGCCTGCGGCGTTCAGCGCGGGCGCGTCGCCCCCGGCGGGGCCAAGATACCGGACGCGCACCCGTGCGGTTCCCGCCTTCTCAAAGCCCAGCTCACGGGCGGCGGCGCGGCTGAGATCGATGATCCGTCCGTTCACGAACGGCCCGCGGTCGTTGACGCGGACCACCAGGCTCTCGCCGTTTTCCAGATTGGTGACGCGCACCATGCTGGGCAGCGGCAAGGTCGTGTGGGCGGCGGAGATGGCGTTCATGTCGAACACTTCGCCATTGGCGGTCGCGCGGCCATGGAATTTGGCCCCGTACCAGCTGGCCACGCCGGTTTCGTGATAGTTGTCTTGGCGCGCGGGGACGTACCACACGCCGTTGATTTGATAGGGCCGCCCGATCTTTTGGCGCGCCGCCGCCGCGTCATGAGCAACGCCCTGCCCGGCGCCTCCGGCGTCACGCTGCGGCCAACGCCAGGAGGCGGTCTCATCGCCCCATCCGCCGCGCTCCAAGCCGGCGCGCCACGCGGCGCCGGACGCGCCTTGGGCCCGATCGACGGGCGGCGTGGCGCACGCCGCAACACACGCCATCACCAGCGCCATCGTGACGCCCGCGCGCCAACGTCTTATCCCCATTGTGAACCGTCCTTCCCGGACCGCCGGCCTCGCGCCAGGCGGATGGCCGTTTTGGCCGCGGAAGAACGGTGACCGACGCCGATTCAGCGCGCGCTAAAGGCGCAAATCGCTATAATTTATGCAGGATTGGGAACCCAATTCCGCGGCTGGCGGCGAACGGAGGCGGGACGCGGCGGGCGTTGAAATGCGGCGCACGTCTTATAGGGTGACGGCGACCGGGCGGGTGGCAGAGTGGTCGATTGCGGCGGTCTTGAAAACCGTTGAACCGAGAGGTTCCGGGGGTTCGAATCCCTCCCCGCCCGCCAGGGCCTTGCGTTAAATCTCTGACAGTTAAACGCTTTTGGCTGATCTTTCCAATCCAAGCCTCGGGGGAGTGATACGAAACTCTTGCGTGCTTCTAGACAGACGCTGGTGAGCTTTTGTCTTGTCGGCTGCGCCACGCAGCCGCCGGGCGATTCAAGCAGATCCCGATTGACATTGAGGGCGACGACTTGCTGGCTGACTTCGATCTCGGAAACGGTAACGTCGTGTTGGTCAGTGAGAGCTTCGCCAAAGAACACGGGCTGCTCTCCGACGACCGGATCGTCGGCACGCGGCCGATCGGCGGCATCGGGGGCCCGGTTGATCGCACAATCGTGCTTCTGGAGTCCCTCACCATCGCCGGCAAGGAGTTCAAGGATGTGGAAGCCGCGATCGACACCTCAGACGATGCATCCGACGCCAATATTGGCGTGCGTCTGCTGAAACACTTCGACATGGTCATCGATTTTGAAACGAATGAGGTGTGGCTGACGCCTATTCCCTAGGTGAAGGCCGAGCCGTGACACGATGCCGACAGACGCACAATCGCCGCGGCGATGTCGTCGGCCTGTTCTTCGTGGGCGGCGTGGCTCGCGTAAGGCAATGAAAGCAATCGTGCGCCTGCAACCATCTCCGCCAGCTCAAACGAATGACGGCGCGAGACGACAACGTCGTCCTCGCCATGGACGACCAAAAGCGGGCATTGGATTTGTCGAACGCGCTCGCCGGGATAGGCGCGGTCCCCAAACCCCAGCCACATGGCTTGGACGTCCGTGAAGAGACGGTCGAAATCTGGGGCAGGGTTGTCTCTCTCATACCGTTCAACATCCGCCGGAAACATGTCGCGCCACTGCCCCGCCGAAAGCTCCTGGTAGATGTCGCGCGTGGGATCGGTTGCGTCGAGTTGAGCGTGGGCGCTAATGGTGACGAGGAACCTCGGCCTCACCCCGCCGGAGCACGCCAATCGCAAGCCCACGATACCGCCGTCTGAGTGGCCCACGAGCGCGGCGTCGGGAATGTCGAGGCTGTTCAGAACCGCGGTGACGTCATCCTCCAGTCGCCCATAACTCATCGGCGCTTGGCCACGTTGAGAGCCGCCATGGCCCCGGGTCTCAATGACGATCACGCGAAAACGATCACCGAGAGCGCTTGCGAGAGGGCCAAAACTGGTTCGATCTTGGAGACCGCCATGCAAAAGCACGAGTGGCGAACACGCCGTGTCGCCGGCTTCGGCGACAGAAATCACGGTGTCTTCAATCGCGACTTTGTATCTGCCGGTAAACATAGAGACCGCCATCGCTGTTTTTGGTGTAACGACTCCCAGTGTGGGCTAAATGTTGGCAGGGGCGTTGCGTGGCTGTTCGACGTGCCTGCGTTCACGCTTTGGATGATCAATTGAGGCTGATCTCATGGTGTGCGAACCCCCGGAAATCCGACCAGAAACGCAAGCGGACCTGCACGGCCTGTTCCAGTCGGGCCGGGCCGCGATCGTTGCCAACGTCGGCCCGTTGATACGCCCCTTGTCCAGAACACAATTCGAGAACGGCGGCGTTCCGACGCCGCCCCAGCTCTTCTCGCATAATGATCAGCAGTCGATCTGGCTTGCGTCCAGTC
This sequence comes from uncultured Caulobacterales bacterium, assembly GCA_964526675.1. GTDB lineage: Bacteria > Pseudomonadota > Alphaproteobacteria > Caulobacterales > Maricaulaceae > CAZADA01. The sequence continues at coordinate 3,341 of CAZGLY010000019.1, read as the reverse complement.
CGGAGGGCGCGCAGACCGGCTGGGGCGGGGGCCTCGCAGACGCCGTTGTCGGCCAAGCCGCGGGGCTTGCGCGCCCGTTTACAGCGGTTTCCGCCGCCGGCAACGCGGTGTTTTTGTCCGGCGAGGCCGTACAGCCTTATGAGCTGTCCACCGACGGGCCGTCGACCGTCTCCCAAGCCACGGGGGCTGAACTGTTCGGCTCCCCCACGCTGCCGCCGCTGATCGACCAGCACTTGCGGAACATCGGTGCAAACGCGACAAACCTTTTCGAGCGCGATCTCATCGACTTGATCGGCCGGTCGATCGACGTCAACGAATCGCTTGCAGGCTTCTTCGATCTGCCGGTCGCCTATTCGACGCCGTTCCCAGGCACGCCGCTCGGGCGACAGTTATCGGTCATCGCGCGGATGATTTCTCTTCGGGGCAACTTGCAGGCCTCTCGGCAGGTCTTCTTCGCCGCGGTTGGAGACTTCGACACCCACGATCGGCAGGTGGGTCGACTGCCTGAGCTGCATGCGGAAATGGACGCCGCGTTTATGGCGTTTCAATCGGCGATGGAAGAGATCGGCGAAGGCGCGAACGTCACCCTGTTCACCGCCTCTGATTTTGGTCGAACGCTAACCGTCAACGGCGACGGCACCGACCATGGTTGGGGATCGCCTCAACTGGTCATCGGCGGGGCGGTGAACGGGGGCGCCATCGTCGGCGCAATGCCACCCTTCGACCTCGGTCACGACGTCGATGCGGGACGGGGCAGGCTGATCCCGACGGCGTCGGTCGACCAATACGCCGGCACGCTCGGACGATGGTTCGGGCTGAACGACGCCGAGCTGGCGGCCGTTTTGCCGAACCTCGCCTCGTTCCCCGAAAGCAATCTCGGTTTTGTTTAGCGCCATGTCCGACAACGCGGACCGAGGCGATGTCGTCGCGCACCGGAGGCGGAGCGTTGCTTTGGAGATACAGCGTCCATGACCAATGGCGCGCTTACGGTTCAGGGTCCATATCCGAGGAACAGCGCCGTTTTCTGATGCGTCGCTGAAATGAGCGTTCCGCTCGAGCCGCAGCCCACGCTTGCCAGAGCGAACGAAAAACGCCCGCGCCGGCAACCTGCCAAAGCCTGAGCCGACGACGACGCCGTCATACTGTTGGTTGGTCGATATCGCGTTCTTCGTTTATCCTCGGCTCACGAAACAGTCTGGCCCTGCAACCCTGAGCACAATCGTTGGTTCGGTGACATCCGGGGTCACTTGAAAACGGGGTTCGTCGAAATCTGTTTCCGAGTATGGCCAACACGCTGTGTTCTGACTCGACTCCTGATTTCGACTTAGATGTCGCAAGCACGCGTCGTTCTCCGGAAGATGTCATCGCGCTCATGGTCGGCAGCGTGGCCGCCTTTTTGCAGATCTGATGACGCGCTGCGAAGAACCACCACAGCGTACCCACGCCTGCCCGCACGCCTTGCTCGGCCGGGAGCCGATCGCGCATCTCCTACAGCGCGCGCCCCATGTCTCCTCGACCAAGCTCAGGGGGAAAGCCTCATAGGCGTCCAGTTTGAAGCCCTTCGGGCGTCCCTAGCCGCGCCCACTCCGAAATGCGTCGCCGCCTGACGGGCCGAACTCGCCCCAGCCGTGTCGATCACACGATCACGCAAGTCCTAATCGTACGCCCGCGACATTGCCGCCCCCAATCGCACCAATCACACGAACGGAAGGGTGTTCGCTACACAAAATCGCTCCGCAGCATCAATTTATCGTTTCGGGAAAATACTTTAGATTTTGCCGATGATATCGATGGAAACGCGTTGAACACTTGGACGCCGCTCAGGTGCATGATACTTTTTCTGTGTATCGTCTGTAAGAGCGGATGACCGATGACCCCGCGTAAGAACGCGCCCGATACGCGCGGACGCCCGTTCGCCCGTGGCAATCCCGGCCGGCCCAAGGGCGCGCGCAACAAGGTCACCCGCGCGGTCGCGGCTCTGCTGGACGGCGAAGCCGAGGCTCTGATGCGGCGGTTGCGCGCGCTCGAGTCGACGCGCGACCCGACCGTGATCGAGCGCCCATGACGCTGCGCGCTCGCCTCGAACGCCTGGAACGGCGGCATGAAGCCCCGCGGCGGGTTCTCGTGGTCCCCCTCCGGGCGCACGACACCAAGGATCAGGCGTTCGCCCGTCATTGCGGCGACGACCGCCCGGCCCCGAACACCCCGGTGTTCATCCGAAAGAGCCTGGCGGCTCCGCCCGCGTGACGCTGCGCCTCAGCCGACGGGATCGTGCGGCGTCCCCCGAACGGGTTTCAGCCCGTTTCGTCGCGGCGGGGCCCCAGTGGCCCCCCCATCACCTCAACGCAAAGAGGATCCCGCATAGATTGTTGAAACCCTTGGTGGGCGGTGACGGGATCGAACCGCCGACCCTCTGGGTGTAAACCAGATGCTCTCCCAGCTGAGCTAACCGCCCGTCCCTCGCGTCGCACGGCGGGCGCCGCAACACCGGCGCAGCGCGCCGGGCGAGGTCCATCCATGTTCCCCGTTTCCCCCGGCCGCGCAAGCCCGAGACGGCCAGGGTCGCGTTGGGCGACCAGCCACGCCGCAAGAATCAGATGGCCGCCTCCGGCCCGCCCCCTTACGCCTCGTGCGCACGGCGGCGATCCGCGCCGCTAAGGGCGGGAGACGCGCATGGGCGTTTTGTCACGCCGGACGGCCATCATCACGGGCGCGAGCTCGGGCGTCGGGCGAGCGGCGGCGCGCCTCTTCGCCGCGGAGGGCGCAGCCGTCGTGTTGGGCGCGCGTCGCGCGGAAGCCTTGGCCGGGGTGGCGGAGGCCATCGTCGCGGAGGGCGGACGCGCCGCGGCCGTACCGGGCGACGTGCGCGATGAGGCGTTCGCGCGGGCCCTGGTGGAAACCGCCCTCGATGAGTTTGGCCGGCTCGACGTGGCGTTCAACAACGCGGGGACCCTGGGCGCGCTGGGGCCCGCGGAGACGCTCAGCGGCGACGCCTGGGCGGAAACGCTGGCGGTCAATCTCACCGGCGCGTTTCTGGGCGCGAAGCACCAAATCCCAGCCCTGCGCGCGCGGGGCGGCGCGCTCATGTTCACGTCGAGCTTTGTGGGGTGCGCCGCGGGCTTCCCGGGCATGGCGGCCTACGCCGCGAGCAAGGCCGGCCTCGTGGGACTGACGCAAGCTCTGGCCGTGGAGCTCGGGCCGGCGGGCGTGCGGGTCAACGCGCTGGTGTCCGGCGGCGTCGACACGCCCATGGCCGCCACGTTCGCCCCCTCGCCCGACGCGCGGCGCGCGTTGGCCCAGCTTTACCCGCTCGGCCGGCTGGCTCAGGCCGAGGAGATCGC
>CAZGLY010000018.1:0-60848 GCA_964526675.1 uncultured Caulobacterales bacterium | reverse complement strand
ACATAGCCGCCGCAGCCCGTGCCCGCGGGCGGCCCGCCGGCCTCCACGCACATCACGCCGTTATAGCCCTCGAACACGTAATCCTCGGGCCGAAGCTCCTCCATGTGGAAGTCCACTTGCTCGAGGATGTCGATGACCGTGGGCGCGAGCTTCTTGGTCAGCGTGAACGTGCTGTCGTGCTTGGGGTCGCAGCCGATCTGAAGGACCCGCTTGCCCAGCTTGGAGAACGCGGCCGACAGGTTGGAGGACGTGGTGGACTTCCCGATGCCGCCCTTGCCGTAGACCGCGAACACTTTCGCCGTCTCGATCCGCACGCGCGGGTCGAGCTTCACCTGCACGCTGCCGTCGCCGTCTTCGCGGCCGTCACGGCCCGCGGCCACCCGCAAGCGGGCGCCGACCCCCGAGCCGTCGCCGGGCTGGCCGGGCACGCTCCGATCCAGATCTAAAAGCGCCATGTCCTCGCCTCCCAAATCGTGTTGCGTTGAGGCTGGGCTTACGCCGCAGCCACGCCCTCCACACGGTCTTCCAAGTCGGCCCCCGCGGCCCGCAACGCTTCCAGCGTCGCGGGGTCGGGGGTCCAGTAATTCCGTTCACATGCTTCAATGAGCCGTTGCGCCGTCTTCGCCGCGGACCGCGGATTGAGGCTCGCGAGCTTCTCACGCAGCGTTTCGTCCAGGACGAAGGTCTCCGCCAAGCGCTGATAAACCCAAGGCGACACTCGGCCGGTGGTCGCCGACCAGCCCATGGTGTTGGTCACGTGGGCTTCGATCTGACGCACGCCCTCATAGCCGTGCTTGAGCAGCGCGTCGTACCAGCGCGGATTGAGCATCCGGGTGCGGGTTTCGAGCGCGACCTGCTCCGACAGCGTGCGGACTTTGCCTTCGCCGCGGGTTTGATCGCCGATGTAGACGGCCGCTTCGGCGTCCGCCCCAACAGCGCCGGCTTCACGTTTGGCGCGGTTGGCCGCGCGTCCGACACCGCCGAGCGTGTCGAAATAATGATCGATGGTGGTGACGCCGAGCTCCACCGAGTCGAGGTTCTGATAGGCCAGATCCACATCCCGCAGAACCGACCTCAGAATCGCCTCCTGACGCACGGGCTTGGCGTCACGGCCATACGCATAGCTCTTGCGCTTTTCAAACGCGTCGGCGAGTTCGTCTTCCTCGCCCCAGGCGCCGCTGTCGATCAGTTGATTGACGTTCGCGCCATAGGCGCCGTCGGCGTTGGAGAAGACGCGCAACGCCGCGGTCTCCAGATCGCACCCCGTCTCGGCCATGGTCGCCAGCGCGTGCTTGCGCACGAAGTTCAGCTCCGCGGGCTCGTCCTCCGCGCTGGCCGCGAGCCAGGCGGCCTCCGCCAAGAGCTTTGTGTGCATCGGCAACAGGTCGCGGAAGATGCCCGACAGCGTCGCCATCACGTCAACGCGCGGCCGGCCGAGGTCTTCCAGCGAGATGAGCTCCGCGCCGCACAGCCGGCCATAGCCGTCAAAGCGGGGGCGCGCGCCCATCAGCGCCAGCGCCTGGGCGATCGGGCCGCCCTCGGATTTGAGGTTGTCCGTGCCCCAGAGGACCAGAGCGACCGTCTCCGGCAAGGCGTTGCCGTCCGCCACGTGGCGGTCGAGCAGGCGTTGAGCCTGGCGCGCGCCGTCCTTCACGGCGAACGCCGACGGCATGCGGAAGGGGTCGAAGCCGTGGAGATTGCGCCCCGTCGGCAGGATCTCCGGCGCGCGCAAAATGTCGCCGCCCGCCACCGGCGCGATGTAGCCGCCATCAAGCGCATGGAGAATTGCGGGGATCTCGTGGTCTTCGACCAGGTGACGGGCGGCCGTGGCCAGCCGTTGCGCCAGGTCGCGGTCGGCGTCGCTCAAGCTCTCCGGGATCACGCCGCTCATCGCCGCAGCCACAACGGCGGCCTCGGGCCGGGCGCCGCTCATCGCTTCACCCATGGCCGTCAGCAGTTCGGCGCGTTCATCCTCGGGCGCGGCTTGTCCCACCACATGGAGGCCGTGGGGGATCAATGTCTCCTCAAGCTCACGGACGGTGTCCGACAGCGCCGCAACCCGAGCGTCGGCGTCCGCGTCCGTCCATTGCGGCTCGGCGTCCACCAAATCGAGTTCAGCCGCCTGGGCTTGGATCAGCTCCGCGAGGTCTTGCGCTTCCGCGTCACGCCCCGGCGGCAAGCCGCGCCGGCGGGTGAGGGACGCCTTGAGGTCCTCCAGGCCTTTGTAAAGGCCCGCTTGCTCGACCGGCGGCGTGAGATGGCTGACGAGCGTCGCGGCGGCGCGCCGTTTCGCGATCATGCCCTCGGACGGATTGTTCGCCGCGTAGAGGTAGAAGTTCGGCAGATCGCCGATCAGGCGCTCCGGCCAGCACCGCTCCGCCAGCCCGGCTTGTTTGCCGGGCATGAACTCGAGCGCGCCGTGGGTGCCGAAATGCAAGACGGCGTGCGCGCCGAAATCCTCCCGCAGATAGCGGTAGAACGCGGAGAAGGCGTGGGTCGGCGCGAACCCCTCCTCAAACAGGAGGCGCATGGGATCGCCCTCATAGCCGAAGCCGGGCTGGATCCCCACAAAGACATTCCCAAAACGCGCGCCCAGGATCTGGATGTTGGCCCCGTCGCTCAGCTGGCGACCCGGCGCGGGACCCCACTGCGCTTCGAGGTCGGCGAGCCAGCGCTCCCGACGCACGTGGTCTTCGGCTGGAATGCGCGCATAGACGTTGGCGTCCGCGCCAAAGAGTTCGGCGTTGCCCTGGACGACGGCGGCGCGCAGCGCATCCGGCGTCCCCGGCACGTCAAGTGCGTAGCCCGCCTCGCGCAGCGCCGTCAGCGTGTTGTGGAGGGAGGCGAACACGTCGAGATAGGCCGCCGTGCCGACGCCGCCGCCATTGGGCGGGAAGTTGAAAATCACCACCGCGACGCGGCGTTCGTCCCGGGGCGCGCGCCGAAGCGCCACCAGCCGCGCCACGCGCGCGGCGAGCGTCTCCACGCGTTCCGGACACGCGCGCATGGGCTGTTGCGCGCCGGTGTCCGGGAAATCGCACGCGCGTCCGCACCCCTCGCACGCCTCGCCGCCGGGATCGCCGCGGCCGCCAAAGACCGTCGGGGCGATCGCGCCGTCAAGCTCGGGGATCGCCACCATGATGGTGGACTCCACCGGGGAGAGGCCTTGGCTCGACCCGCCCCATTGTTGCAGCGTTTGGAACTCCAGCGGGTGCGCGCAAATGTAGGGAACGTCGAGGGCTTTAAGCGCCGCCTCCGCGCCGCTGGCGTCGTTGTAGGCGGGCCCGCCGACGAGCGAAAAGCCGGTCAACGACACCACCGCGTCGACGACCGGGACGCCGTCCTTGACGAAGAACTTCTCGATGGCGGGGCGCGCGTCCAGACCACTGGCGAAGGCGGGGATGACGGTGAGGCCTTGGGCCTCCAGCGCCGCGATCGCTCCGTCGTAATGGCCGGAGTCGCCCGCCAACACGTAGGAGCGCATGACGAGCACCCCGACGGTGCCCGCCGAACCGGCCGGCGCTTTCATCGGCACCACGATGTCGGACGTCACGGGCGCGGGGAGATCCGACACGCTCTCTAGGATCCGTTCGGGTGAGCGCGGATGGTAGAGGCCCACCTCCGGGTAGACCCGCGGCGCGTCGCCGGCGATGGCGCCGCGCAGGACTTGACGCGGGCCCGCGGCGTAGCGGCCGACCAGGAAGCGCACCATGGCCGCAACGTTCTCATCAGAACCCGCAAGCCAGTACTGCAGCGTGAGGAAGTACGCCCGCAGATCCTGCGCCGCGCCGGGGATGAACTTCAGCACCTTCGACACGTTCCGAAGGATCGCCATCTGCTTGGCGCCTTCCGATCCGGCGGGCTTGGAGCCGCTGGATTTGCCCTTGCCGCGCAAGCGCTTGATCAAGCCGGTGAGCCCTTTGGCGGGGGCGCTCATGTCCAGCTGACCGGCGCGGGTCAGCTTCACAATCTCTCCCGCCGACATGATCGCCATCATCGCGTCGACATCGTCGCGCCGCGCTTCGAGCGCGGGGCCGATGGCCCGCACATGCTCGTCCATGAAGAGCATTGAGGCGATGATGATGTGCGCGTCGGCGATGGCGGCTTTGCAGCGCGCGAGGGCGTCCTCGTCGCTCGCCCAATCCGAGGCTGCGTGCAAGCTGACCGTCACGCCCGGAAGCTCGGCCGCCAAGGCCGCGCCCACGCGTTCGGTGGCGCCCGCGAGGTGTTTGTCGAGGGTTACGATCACCACGCGCATGGGCGTGGCGGCGGTGCTCGGCGCGCGGTTCTCCGCGTCAGCGGCTGAAATGAGCTTTGGCGTCATAGAGCGTCTCGACAGTGATGGTGGCGAAGCCCCGGTCCTGGGCGAAGAGCTCCGTGTTGCGGCGTACTTTGCCGCGCACGAAGAACGGGATTTTCTTGAGTTCGGCCTCGGCGTCCGCGGCCCAAACGGGGCCTGCGTCGTGAGCGTCTGATGGGGTGTTGTCGGCGTCGCCCGTGACGGGCGGCGCGTCCGTGTCGGCCTCGGCTTCGAGCGCACTGGCGGCTTGGGCCTGCGCGCGGGGCGAGTGGGCGGCGAGATGGGAGGGGCCGGCCGCGTCGTGGAACTCAAAGTCCTCGCGGAACATCGTCAGCAGATGCTCCTCAAGGCCCATCACGAGCGGGTGCACGAGCGTGTCGAAGAGGACGTTGGCCCCTTCAAAGCCCATCATCGGAGACGTGCGCGCCGGGAAGTCTTGGACATGGACGGGCGCGGAGATCACCGCGCAGCCAACGCCGAGACGCTTAGCGATATGCCGCTCCATCTGGGTGCCGAGCACAAGCTCCGGCTCCGCCGCGGCGATGGCCTCCTCGACCTCGAGATAATCGTCGGTGATGAGAGCCGTCAGGCCGTACTGCTCCGCGGCGGCGCGCACATCGCGCGCAAAGACGCGATCATACGTCCCGAGCCCCGCCACTTCGAAGCCAAGCTCGTCGCGCGCGACGCGGGCCAGCGCGATGGCGTGCGTGGCGTCGCCGAAGATGAACACGCGCTTGCCGGTGAGATAAGAGGAATCAACCGACTGGGACCACCAGGGCAGGCGCAAGCGCGCATCATCAAGGGCCACGGCGGGGTCCAATCCCGCGACCTCCGCGACCTCGCGAATGAAGTCCTGGGTCGCGCCCACCCCAATGGGAACCGTGCGCACGGTGCGCTGGCCAAACGTTTTCTCCAGCCAGCGCGCGGCGGTCTCGGCGATCTCGGGATAAAGGACGATGTTGAAGTCCGCCTCGCCCAAGCGAGCGATGTCGCTCGGCCGCGCGCCCATCGGGGCCGTGACCGCCACGTCGACGCCCAAACGCTCGAGGATGCGGGTGACTTCAGCGACATCATCGCGATGACGAAAGCCCAGCGCCGTCGGGCCGAGAATGTTGCAGGTCGGCCGCCGGTCGGCGTCCCGGGCGGGGCGTTCCTCGCCCGGCTCCGGCGCGTGCGGGCCGGCGAGGCCGCGCACCAGCTGATAGAAGGTCTCCGACGCGCCCCAATTCTCCTTCTTCGAGTACGAGGGCAACTCCAGCGGGATGACCGGGGCGGGCAAGTCCAACGCCTTCGCGAGGCCGGCGGGATCGTCCTGCAAGAGCTCCGCCGTGCACGACGCGCCGACAATCATCGCCTCCGGCTTGAAGCGCTCATAGGCCTCATGCGCGGCGGTTTTGAACAGATCGGCGGTGTCCGCGCCCAAGTCCCGCGCCTGGAAGGTCGTGTAGGTCACCGGCGGGCGGGCGTTGCGCCGCTCGATCATGGTGAACAGCAAGTCCGCATAGGTGTCGCCTTGCGGCGCGTGGAGCACGTAATGCAGCCCCTCCATGCCCGTGGCGACGCGCATCGCGCCGACATGAGGCGGGCCTTCGTAGGTCCAGACGGCCAGCTGCATCGCCTACACCTCCAGCCGCTCGCGCCGCACCAGCGAGCGCGTGAACAAACCCGCCAGATCACCGGCTTGGTCGAAGCCGTGGACCGGCGAAAAAACGAGTTCGATCGACCATTTCGTCGCGATCCCCTCCGCCTCGAGGGGGTTGGCGAGGCCAAGCCCGCACACCGCAAGATCCGGCTTCAGCGCGCGGCAGCGATCGAGCTGACGATCGACGTCTTGCCCCTCGCTGAGGGTCGCCTCCGCGGGCATGCGCGCGAGTTCCTCGGCCATGTGGGCGCGGTGGATCGTGGGCGCCCCGACTTCGGTCAGCGTGACGTCGAGCTCCTCGTGGAGGAAGCGGGCCAACGGGATCTCCAGCTGGCTGTCGGGGAAGAAGAAGACGCGCTTTCCGGCCAAGCGCTCCTTGTGCGCTTTGAGCGCCGCCCGCGCCCGCGCGCGCGGCGCCGCCGTGACTTCGTCAAACCGCCCGGCGTCGACCCCAAACGCGTCGGCGGCGGCCCGGAGCCACGCTGTCGTGCCCTCTGCGCCGAACGGGAAGGGCGCAGGAAGCCGCTGGGCGCCGCGCTCCTCCAGGAGCCGTGCGGTGTCGGCCAAGAACGGTTGTGCAAGGAGGAAACGCGTGGCCGGACCAACCGCCGGCATCGCGTCGGCTTTCCGCGCCGGGAAGAACTGCACGCCGTCCAGTCCGAGTTCCGCGAACAAGCGCTGGAACTGATCCTCCACGATGTCGGGCAGGGCGCCCACGACCATCAACGACGCCGGCGCGTCCGGCGCGGCGTCAGGCAGAGTGGGGACGATCGCGGCGAGGCACGCGTCTTCGCCTTGGGTGAAGGTCGTTTCGATCCCTGAGCCGGAATAGTTCAGCACGCGGGTCGCGGGCGCGTGGGCGGCGTCGAGGCGCTCCGCCGCGCGCTTGAGGTCGAGCTTGATGACCTCCGACGGGCACGAGCCCACCAGGAAGAGAAGCTTGATGTCCGGGCGTCGCGCCAACAACCGCGCCGCAACCCGGTCCAGTTCTTCATTGGCGTCCGCGAGGCCCGCCAGATCCCGCTCTTCGAGGATCGCGGTGGCGAATCGGGGCTCGGCGAAAATCATCACGCCGGCGGCCGATTGCATCAGATGCGCGCATGTGCGCGAGCCGACGATCAAAAAGAAAGCGTCTTGGATCTTCCGGTGCAGCCAAACGATGCCCGTCAGGCCGCAAAACACTTCCCGCTGGCCGCGCTCGCGCAACACTGGGCGCTCCGTGCAGCCTTCAGGCGCGGCGTCGCGCGCGAGGATGGTGGAGCCCGCGCTCATGCCGCCCACTCCGCCTGGGCCATCGCCTCAGCGTCGGCCGCCCACGCGGCGCCTTCCAAGCGCGCCTGCCGGAGCTTCCACACGAATTGCGCGGCGTTGACGACGTAGGATGCGTAGGCCGCCAGCGCGAGAAGCATTTGCTCGCGCGGGCCGCCCCAGCCGAACGCGATCGCGGCGAGGTAGGCGGTGTGCAGGGCGAGCACGAGCATGCTCACCACGTCCTCCCAGAAGAAGGGGCGGGCGAACAGCCACTGGCCGAACACGTCCTTCTCCCAGATCGAGCCGGTGATCATGATCGCGTAGAGCACCAGCGTCTTGATGACGATCGAGGCCGTCGCCACCCCGAAGCCCTCGCCGGTGGCGAGGTAGCGCACGACAAGCGCCACGCTGACCAAAAAGACGAGGAACTGCAGCGGCGCCAACACGCCCTGGACCAGAGTCCAGGGTGACTCGTCACGCCGGCGGCGCTCTTCAGGAGTGTAGAGGCCCGCGCCCCGCGCGGCGGGGGGCGCGTCTCGGTCGGTGCGCGCACTGATCTGCGACATGAGCGCTCCTCCACTGGGAGCGGGCCTGACCGGCGATCGCTCCCTCGTCGTCCGTTTGAGCGCGTCGCGCTGGCGGCGGGGCCGCGTCGCGTGATCCGCTCTCGTGATCTGGAGTGAGGTTATCGACAGGCTGGGACGCGTGTCAATCCAACTTAACGTCAAGCTGGCTTGACGCTTGCGCCAATTTGCCCCAGTCTATGGTGGGGATTGCGCCGCGCTGGCGGCTTGATAAAGCGAGGCCGGATTGATTGGGTGCACTCTGTCAGCGCAAACCGCTTGTGTTGCGATGCAGCCGGGCTTGGGTGTTGCGCCAAGAACAACACGTGGCGACGGCCAGGTCCGCCGCCCCCACGGTGGGCGGACCCTCCGCCGGAGGCGGCTCCGCCCCTTTGATTGGGCAGGGAGCAGCCGATGGGCGACGGGTCCAACAGAGCATCGCTGGGGCGCAGAGCGCCGCGAACGCCTCGCCGCCAGCAAGAGCACCCGCCGGGAGACCGCGCGTTGGCGACGTCCAGCGGACGATCCGGATCGAAAACGTCGGACGATGGGCCGAGCGGTTTGTCGCGCGTAGTCGAAGCCGAGATTATCCCGCGCCTGATGCTCTTGGCGCGCATGGGCGGCGATGTGAACCCCGGCGAGTGCGGGGACGTGCAGTCTGAGGAGATCGAGGCGCTGTTGGCCCACGCGATTACGCGTGACTTGGCGGGGGCGGCGGCGCTGGTGGACGCGTTGCGGGACCGCGGGGCGTCGGATGAAGCGGTGTGTTTGGCGTTGGTGGCGCCGGCGGCGCGCGACGTCGGCCGATTGTGGGAAGAGGATGAGATCGATTTCGCCCAAGCGACCATGGCGCTCTTCACCTTGCACGGCGTCGTGCGCCATATCGGCAAGGTGGTGGGCGACGGGGTCGGCTATCCCGCGGAAGGGCGGCGTGTGTTGCTCGGCATGGCGTGCGGCGATCAGCACACGTTGGGCATTGTGATGGTCGGCGAGTTTCTGCGTCGCGCCGGCTGGGACGTCTGGCAGGAGACCGACGCGGATCCGTCTGAGTTGCGCGAGATGGCGGCGGCGGAGTGGTTTGACGCGATCGGTCTGTCGGCCGCTCATGTTGACAACTTGGGCGCGCTTGCCGGAGAGGTGCGGGCGTTGCGCACGGCGTCGCTGAACCCGGCGGTGCGCTTGATTGTGGGCGGTCACGTGTACCGTGAACACTCAGATGTGGCCGCGCAAGTTGGCGCGGACGCCGCGGCGGGCGACGCCCGCGAAGCGGTGACAGTGTTGGCGAATTTCTTTAAAGCAGCGGCGGACCAATAGCCCGGCCGTGCGAGCGAAAGACCCTTCGGTGACTATGGACACACGCGCAACATCCACGAACGCAAGGGGGTTCCGCTCGCCCGAACAGTCGTTCGAGGGGTTGGCGGCGACGACCACCGTGGATCTGATCGCGAACAGCTCCGACGTCGCCATGGTGCTCGATGGCGACGGCGTCATCCAGGACGTGGCGTTCGGCAGCGACGACATCCTCGACCAGGGGTATGACGGCTGGGTGGGCCAGCCCTGGGTGGAGACGGTCACCCGAGAAAGCCGCCCGAAGATCGAGGCGCTGCTCCGCGATGCGGCGGGAGCCGCTGAGACACGTTGGCGGCAGGTCAATCACCCTCTGCGGGAGGGTGGGGATTTGCCCGTCCGCTACATGGCGGTTGGCGACGCCGACAGCGGTCGCGTTGTGGCCGTCGGCCGGGAGCTGCGCGCGCTTGCAGCCATGCAGCAGCAGCTGATCGAGGTCCAACGCGCGGTCGAGCAGGATCATGAGCGCCTGCGCCACGTCGAGACGCGCTACCGAATCTTGTTCCAGATGACCAATGAGCCGGTGCTGATCGTGAAGGCGGCGGATCTCACAGTCAGCGACGCTAACCCGGCGGCGTCTCAGCTGCTGGAGGTTGAGGCCGACGCTCTGCAGGGGCGTCCGCTCCTGGCGTTGTTCAAGCGCAAGGATCAGCTGCGCGTCCAAACCATGTTGGGCGAAGCCCGCGCCGCGCGGCATGTGGACGATGTGCCGGTGCGCCTCGCCGCGCCCGCCGCCTCCGGGCGCTTCCTCATCTCGGGATCGCTGTTCCGGCAAGCGCATTCATCGTATTATTTGTTGCGGCTGTCGGGCGGAGACCAACCGACGTCGTCGGGGCCGGCGCGCCCGAATTTTGTCGACGTGTTGGAAGACCTCCCGGACGGTCTAGTGGTGGCGGATTCCGATCTGCGCATCCGGGTGGCCAACGCGGCGTTCCTCGAGATGGCCCAGCTCGCCACCGTTGAGCACGCGCGCGGCGAGTTGTTGGAGCAATTCGTCGGACGCACCGGGGTCGACCTCAGTGTTCTGACGGCCAATCTGCGCGAGTATGGATCGGTCCGACAGTTCAGCACCGTCGTGAATGGGCAGTTCGGATCGCGCGAAGAGGTGGAGCTTTCCGCCGTCGTGGCCGCCGACAATCGCGATCGGTATTACGGCTTCGCCTTGCGGCCCGTCGGCGGGCGGCGACTCGCCAGCGGTCGAGGCGCGGTCGCGGCTGGGGACGCCAGCGCTGACGTGCCGCGGTCGATGGAGCATCTGACCGAGCTGGTGGGCCGGGTGTCCCTCAAGGAGATTGTGCGGGAGACGACCGATTTGATCGAGCGGTTGTGCATCGAGGCGGCGCTTGATCTGACCGGCGACAATCGCGCCTCGGCGGCTGAGATTCTCGGGCTCAGCCGCCAAAGCCTCTACGCAAAACTGCATCGCTACGGACTCGGGCCGCGCAACGGGCCCGAAGAGCGGTGAGACAGCCGTAAAGCGCGGCGCGCCGGCGCGGTGTGTGGCGCGGCGCATTGTCTCTGCTGGACCCCCGCCCGCGGGCACAACCCGCTAATCGCCTGAAAACAAAGAACAACGGCTTGGGCTCGTCGTTCGCTCAGATTGTCAGGTTGCGTTGACACTGCGAACTGTCAACACTAGCGTCGCCCTATGGAGCCAAGCGTCGCTGTCCCGCGCCCTGTGCGTTCATGGCCCGCCCCGGCGGCCGTGTTGGAGCTGTTGAAGCCCGTCACGTGGTTCGCGCCCATGTGGGCCTTCGGCTGCGGCGTGGTGTCCGCCGGCGTGGATCTCTCACAGCGTTGGACGTTTTTGGTGGCCGGCGTCGTGCTGGCCGGCCCGCTGGTGTGCGCCACCAGCCAAGCAGTGAACGATTGGTTTGATCGGCACGTCGACGCGATCAATGAACCGCACCGACCCATCCCGTCCGGGCGTGTGCCTGGACGCTGGGGGCTCGGCATTGCGGTGGTGTGGACGGTCGCGTCTCTGGTCTGGGGCGTGGCGTTGGGATTTTGGGTCGCTCTGGCCACCGCGTTGGGCTTGGCCCTCGCGTGGGCCTACAGCGCGCCGCCTCTGCGGCTGAAGCAAAGCGGGTGGGCGGGGCCGGCGGCCGTGGCGTTGAGCTATGAGGGGCTGGCGTGGTTCACTGGCGCGGCCGTGGTCGCGGGCGGTTTGCCGAGCGGCCAGATCCTCGCGTTGGCGGGGCTCTACAGCTTCGGCGCGTTTGGGATCATGACGCTCAACGACTTCAAGGCCGTGGAGGGCGATCGCGCCATGGGGCTACGGTCGCTGCCGGTGACGTTGGGCGTCGAACGCGCGGCGCGACTCGCCTGTTTGGTGATGGCGGCGCCGCAGTTTGTCGTCGTTGCCGCGCTGCTCGCGTGGGGACGGCCGGCCCACGCGCTCATCGTGGCTGTTCTTCTGATGATCCAGGTCGGTTTGATGGCGCGGCTGCTGCGCGACCCCCGCGGCCGCACGCCTTGGTACAACGCCACCGGAACGACGCTTTACGTCCTCGGCATGCTCGTCAGCGCATTCGCCGTCGGCGGTGTGGTGGAGGCGACGTTATGACCGCAGCGCGCGACGTGGTCCCGCGGTATCTGAGCTGGCTTGGCGTGATCCGCCTTGGTCTGGTGCAAAGCGCGATCGGCGCTGTCGTTGTCCTCACAACGTCCACGTTGAACCGTGTGATGGTGGTGGAGCTTGCTCTCGCCGCCATGGTGCCCGGCGCGCTGGTCGGTTGGCACTACGCGGTGCAGATGTCGCGCCCGCGTTGGGGGCACGGATCCGACCAAAGCAGGCGGACGCCTTGGATCCGCGGCGGCATGTTCGTCCTGGCGTTGGGCGGTCTTCTGGCGGCGGACGCCACGGCGCTCGCCTCCGTGAACACGATCGCGGGCCTCGCGCTCGCAGCGCTGGCGTTCACGATGATTGGGGTGGGCGTCGGCGCGGCGGGAACCGCGTTGCTCGCGCTGTTGGCCACGGCCACGGCGCCGCCGCGGCGGGCCGCGGCGGGATCCCTGGCGTTTATCATGATGATTGTGGGCTTGGCGGCGACCGCGGGGATCGTCAGCGGCTTCCTGGACCCGTTCTCGTATCAGCGCCTTGTGATTGTGGCCTCCATCGTGTGCTTTGTGGCGTTCCTGATCGCGTATTTCGCGACTGCGGGCGTTGAGGCCAGCGCGCCTCCGCCGGGGTGGAATCCCGATCAAGACCGGGTGGATGGACCGGCGCTGGGCGATCCGGCGCCGCAAAAGACGCCGTTTCGCGAAGCCATGGCCTTGGTCTGGGCGGAGCCGCAGGCGCGACGGTTCACCGTTTTCGTGTTTGTCTCGATGCTCGCCTACAACATGCAGGACCTGATCCTGGAGCCGTTCGCCGGGCTCGTGTTCGACTACACGCCGGGCCAGTCCACAGGGCTGGCGGGGCTGCAGCATGGCGGCGCGCTGGTGGGGATGATCCCCGTTGCGATCTTGTCGGGCGTGTTCGGAAAGCGTGTCGGCGCCCGCCAGACCTGGACCATTCTGGGATGCTTCGCCTCGGCGGTCGCGGTTGCTCTGTTGGCCGCGGCGAGCGTCGCAGGCCCCGGATGGCCCTTGCGGGCGACGGTCTTCCTGCTGGGCGCGGCGACAGGCGCGTTCGCGGTCGCCGCCTTCGGCGCCATGGTGGCGTTGGCGGGACACGGCTCCAGCCGTCATGGCGTCCGCATGGGCGTGTGGGGGGCGGCTCAGGCGGCGGCCTTCGGGCTTGGCGGCTTTATTGGCTCGGCGGCTCTGGATGTCGCGCGGGCGATCTTCAACGACCCCGTGCCCGCGTTTGCGAGCGTTTTCGCGGCGGAGGCGGTGTTGTTCATCGTGGCGGGCGTTCTCGCGGCGCGGGTTTGGGCCGGGGCGCCGCCGACAACGTCTGAATACGCCGAACCGGCGACCGGCGCGGCGACGTCCGCCGGGCCCCATGGGCCCAGTGTGGGCGTCGGCGCCTAGCGGAGAGGATGGGTTTGATGGAGACCTTTGACGCAGTGGTGGTCGGCGGCGGGCCAGCGGGCGCGACGGCCGCGGAGGATCTCGCGCGCGCTGGACGCTCGGTGCTCCTCCTGGATAAAGCCGGGCGCATCAAGCCGTGTGGCGGCGCGATCCCGCCTCGGGCGGTGACGGATTTCGCCATCCCGGATGAACAGATCGTGGCGCGGATCAACGGCGCGCGGATGGTCGCGCCCTCCGGTCGCGGCGTGGATATGCCCGTGGGCGACGGCTATGTCGGCATGGTGGATCGAGGCCCGTTTGACGAGTTCTTACGCTGTCGCGCCGCCGCCGCCGGCGCCGAGCGCCGATCCGGAACGTTTGTCGGCTTGGAGCGTTCGCCCAACGACACGCTGATCCTCAGCTATCGCGCGAAGGACGCCGATCGCGGGGAGCCGCCGGTGAAGGTGCGCGCGCGCACGGTCATCGGCGCCGACGGGGCCCGCTCCGCCGTCGCGCGCCAAGCGGTCACAACGGCGGAGCCGCCGTGCGTCTTCGCGTATCACGAGATCATCAAGGCGCCGGCCGACGTCGTCTCGGCCGCCGCGAACGCCTATGACGGCGAACGCTGCGATGTGTACTACCAGGGCGAGCTGTCCCCGGACTTCTACGCGTGGATCTTTCCCCATGGCGACACCGCCAGTGTCGGCGTGGGCAGCGCGCACAAAGGCTTCTCCTTGCGGGGCGCCGTGGCGGCGCTGCGCGCCAAGGCGGGCCTCGAGGCCTGCGAGATGATACGCCACGAAGGCGCGCCCATCCCGCTGAAGCCGCTGAAGCAGTGGGACAACCGGCGCGACGTCGTGTTGGCCGGCGACGCGGCGGGCGTGGTCGCGCCGGCCTCCGGTGAAGGCATCTATTACGCCATGCTGGGCGGACGCCTGGCGGCCGAGGCGGTGGATGAGCGCCTCGCCACGGACGACGCGCGCGCCTTGGCCCAGGCGCGGCGGCGTTTCATGAAGGATCATCGCACGACCTTCATGGTGCTCGGCGTGATGCAGCATTTTTGGTACCGCAACGACAAACGGCGGGAACGGTTTGTCGAGATCTGCGCCGACAAAGATGTCCAGGAGCTGACCTGGCAGGGCTATATGCACAAGCGTTTGGTCCGTCGGAAACCCGGGGCGCATATGCGGATCTTCTTGAAAGATCTTGGCCATTTGTTCGGCGTGTCGAAGGCCGCCTCATAGAGCGGCCGCCGCCGCATGACGGTGTTCCAGGCCATGGCCATGGCTGCGGCCAGGGGGGTCTGGTCCCAGTGCTGCGCGCGGCCCTTACCGGCGGCGCCGGGGTCACGATCGCCGCCGCGCTGAAGGCGTCGTGCGTGGCTCATGGGGTGAAGGTCGCCGTTCGACTCTGGACGGACACAAAAACGCCGGGCGCGGAGGGAACCGGCCCGGCGTTTTCATAGATGAGTTGCAGCGATGGCGCTTACTCAGCCGCCGCGCCGCCGTTTTCGCGAATGTAAGCGATCACGTCGGCCCGCTGTTGGGCGTCGCGCAGGCCGGCGTAGGCCATGATCGTGCCCGGGATGTATTGGCGCGGGTTTTCAAGATACTCAAACAGGTTGGCTTCGGTCCACGCCACGCCCGACTCCGCGTTCGCTTTGGAATAGCGGAAGCCTTCAACCATGCCGGCGGTGCGGCCGATGATGCCGTTCAACGTCGGGCCCACGCGGTTTTGCGGCGCGTTCACGACATGGCAGGCCATGCACTGACGGAAAACCTTTTCGCCGGCCGCCGCGTCGCCTTGGGCGAGGATGGCCAGGATTTCGGGGTCCGCGCCGTCGTCAGCGGCTTCCGCCTCAGCGGCTTCCGCCTCAGCGCCTTCCGCCTCAGCGCCTTCCGCGTCGACCGCCTCTTCAACGGCGTCCATGGCGTCTTCGACCATGTCGCTCGCCATCGCGGGCTCGGCCGCCTCTTCAGTGTCTTCCTGAGCGCTGGCGAGCGGGGCGAACGCCACCGCGCCGGCAAAAAGGCTTAACAGGGCCAGAGTTCTCATCAACGTGCCTTTCTTAGGGTGACCGCGGTTCAAACCAATGTGTTGCGGGATATAGCGCGCGAATGGGGCAGGGTCAGGCCCTGCGGCGCCAGTGCCGCCGTATTCAGCCGCTGAAATTGCTTTTGCGCAACCTTTAGAAATCGTTAATACCGACATGCAGCGGCGCGCTTGACAGGGTGGAGGTCGGGCGGGCCGCGCGTGGGCGCGGACGCGCCTGCTGGTGGCGGGGACGCCGCGCAAGGGGGAAATGATGAGCTATGTGACCGCGCTTTTGGCGTTTGCGGCTTTCATGACCTTAGCTTCGACGTTGGTGGCGGTGATCCTGGAAGGCGTGAATCGCGGGCTCGACGTCCAGCGCAAGCGGCTGCGCGCTTTGGTCAGCCAGTTCCACACCGAGGCGGTGAGACCGCGCATCGGCGACGCGGGCGGAGACGCGGCGGACGAGGATCAAGAGCAGTTCACGCTGGCCCTGCTGAAGGACCCGGCGCACGAAACCGAGCAGGTGCGTGACCTCACCGTTCGCCAGCTCATGGAGCAGCTGGCCGGCACGCGGGCTGGCGCGGCGTTGCGCGGGTTGTCCCGCGAGACGCTCCAGGCCCGACTGGAGGCGCTCGCGTATGAATTCGACCGCCTGGGCGCGGCGTCGCGGGAGCGGCTGCGGCGGCGCGCGCGCGTGTGGTCTGTGGTGATCGCGTTCGTCATGGCGTTCTCCTTGAACGTCGACGCGTTCCGCTTGTTTGGCGGGCTGGTCCAAGATCGCGCCTTGACGCAGCTGCTGATCAATTCGGTCGATGTCGATGATTTGCGGCGTCAGTACGCCATTGCGGACGCCGCGCTGGTGCGCCGCCCGTCGGATCCCGTGGCGCGGGAGCAGCGCGCGCGTCTGGAACAGACGCTCGCGGAGGTGCGCTCAGCGGCGTCCCTCGCCAGCGGCATCAATATCCCCGTCGGCGCGACGCAATACCCCTATTGTTTGCCGTTCTCGCCGCTGTTCGGCGCCATCGCCGCAGCCGACCGCGCGACCGAGGGCGCAACCGCGGTTCCGCCGCCGGTGAGCCCTTCCGACCCGCGTTGCGTGCAAAACGGCCTGGTGCGGCCGCCGCCTCCAGCGCCGGAGTGTGCGCGGACGGAGGCCGGCTGCTCGCCGCAACAACTGCAGGCGATGTTGAACACGCGCATGCGCGATTGGGCGCAGGATCTGCCGACGTCGCTCCTGAAGCGCGTGAACACGGACACGCTGCAGTGGTTTGTCGGCGTGCTGATCGCCGGGGGTATGATCGGTCTTGGCGCGCCGTTCTGGTTCAACGTCTATCGGAGCATCGCCGCGCTGGTGCCGGCGGCGCGGGTGGCGTCCAACGCGATCAGCGGCGTCTACTCCGGCTCGGGATCAGGCGCTGCGGCGGCGGCGCGTGAAGGCGGCCGACGGGCGGATGCGCACGTGATGCACGGGGAAGACCTTTATCGCGCGTTCGCAACGACGTCGGGGGACTCGCCGGTGATCGAACCGACGACGCCCGTGGCGGCTTCCGCGCCGCCGCCACCAGCTTTCACGGCTGCCGCGCCCGGTGCGAGCGCGCCCGGCGATCGGGGCCGTCGTCGGCTGGTCTGACCCCGCGCACGGGGCTCGAGGGGAGGCGCGCCATGTCCTATTATGCGGTGCTGTTCGCGCTCCAAGCCGCCGTGCGTTTGGGCGGTTCAACACGTCAGGCGTTGCGCGAGCGGGCGTTGGCGCGGCCGGTGGCGCTGCCGCTCCCGGCGGTGACCCTCGTCGATCGCACCAATTGGGCGTTGAACATTCTTCAAAACGATCCGCGTCTGCCGCGTCTGCGGCGCAACATCTATGGCGACGCCCCGCCCTTGCCGGAAGACACCGCTGAAGGCGCCGAGCAGCGGGACGCGCTGTTCGAGACGGCGTGCGATCGCTGGCGCGCGGACCGCGCGCGCCTGCCTGCGGAGGTGCTTGAGACGCTGGGCGACGCGGCGTCCGTCGTGGAGCCGGAATCAGCGGTCGGTCTCGTCTATGTCGCGCAGTGGCGAAACGATGTGAGCCCCGGCGTCACGGCGCGCATCGGCCTGAGCTTGTTCGACATCGCCTTGGAGTACGCCGGTGCGAACCCGGCCGTGTTTGGCGCCGACGCCCGGACGGAGCCTTTCATTTCGGCGCTCGCCATCAATCTGCGAAGCCTTGTGCGGCCCCTCGAGCGCGCCGGCCCCGGCGGCATGGACGGAGCCGGCGAAGCGTTCGCCCAACGCGCGGTGGCCGTGTTCTTTCGATCGGGCTTGCAGGCCTTGCACGATCATCCATCCGCGTTTGTTGATGAGGAGCATGTGGCGGAACTGGCCAGCGCCATGCTCGAGCCGCTGGTGACGCTGTTTGCGCGCCAGCCGACGTCGCCATCATGGGTCCGCATCCGCGAGACGCTGTTGGGTCCCGTGACGAATGCAGCGTTCGCGACGCTCGCGGACCGTCAAACGGCGTTTTTGGGCGATGCCTTCGCGGATGATCAGGCGCTTGGCGCGATGACCCAGCGTTTCTTTCAGGAGGTTGCCGACCACAGCTTGGAGCGCACGTTCTCGAAGGGCGGGCTCACGCGCATCTACACCAGCATGCTCACCACCATGGCCGACAATCCGAGCCTCGTGGCGTCAGGCGGCGGGTTGAGCTCCGCCATGGGTCGCGGCGCGCTCTCCGGCATGGCGCAAGCGCTGCTGACGTTGCCGCGTCCCTACGACCACGCGGCCATGCGCGCGCACATGGCGTCGACGGCGCTTGAGGCGGTCGCGTCCCAATCGAGCGCGGCCGCGGACCACGAGGCTGACCCGTGGGATCGCGCGGCGGCGCGCGGCGTGAGCGCGTTCGTGGCGGGCCTTGCGGCCAACGCCGCCGCCCCCGGCTTCCAACGCGTTGTGGATCGACCGTTTTTGCTGGCGATGTCACGTCTTGTGTTCGAGGAGGCGGCCCGCACGCCCGGCATGCTCGCAGGCGATGAGGCGAGCGCGGAAGTCGCCAGCGTCGTCTCAGGAGTGTCTGCGCTCTTGGCCCATCCAGCGTCGGATCTCATGGGACGCGCCCATTGGCGCGAGGTTGTCGACACCTTTGTGCGCGCGGCGACAACGAATCCCGGAGCGGTGACGCCCCTTGGCGGGGATGGGCATGGTCCGGTGGTCAGCGGGTTGTTGAGCCTCATGGATGTGGCGGAGGCCAACGCCCGTCCTTCAGGCGGCGGCGGCGCGCGACGTCCCGGCGCCGTGATGTTTGGCGCGACCTTGGCGGGCGCGCTCACGGCCGCGACGCGCGCGGCCGCGGGCCATCCCAGCGCGGCGGCCCACGAAGAGGCGTGGACGGCGGTGACGGGCTTAGCCATGACGCTCAATGGTTTGGCGAGCACGACGGACGGGCGCATCGGCGCGGCGGAGTGGGTGTGGCTGTTTCGCGCCTGGGTCGCTGAAGCTGTGGCCGGCGGTTTGGATCCTGACGCGCCGGCGGAGGTGGTGCTGGCGCCCTTGTTGGCGGCGGACGCGCCGGTCGTTCAGGCTGACGAGGCCGCCGGTGAGGAGGACGCCGTCGAACGCGGCGTGTGAGGAGACGCGATGATGCTGACACGGATCCGTTGCCTTGCGTATGCCGGCGTGGTCTCGGCGGCTCTGACGGCGGCCGGCTGTGTAACCGCCACCGCCGCTGGCGGCGGCAGCCTTGAGGGGCGTTATCAAAAGCTTGTGGAGCAGGCGCTCGAGACGACGCCGCCACAGCCCGAGACCACCGCGATGGCGCAGTTGGCCGAGGACGCGGTTACGGCCGCGCGTGGCCGTGCGGATGTGGTGGATCAAATGCGCGCCTATGGCGTGATGGCGCGCGCCGTGCTTTGGGCGGCGGCGGATGAGGCGCTGGCGGCGTCGGCGCGGGAGTGGCTGCTGGAGGGGCGGCGCGTGTGCGGGCTGGAGGGCGTTGCGGAGTCGACGCCGCGGGAGTGTGGCGTTCTGGAAGTCGCGCTGGGCGTCTTGGAAGGCGAGCAAGCCCTGGCGAACCTTGCGGACGCGCCGCGCGGCACTGAGCCATGGCGTGGGCCTGCGGCGGACAAGGCCGCCGCCGCGGCGGCCGCGTTCCTCGCCGGCGCCGCTGACGCGTGGGGGCCGTCGACGCGGCGGCTGACCGCCTTGGAAGACGCCGTCGATGAGGATTTGCCGCGCTGGTACGCGCTGACGGCCACGACCCAGTTCTGCGTTCTGCGCAACCGCGTCGGCTTGGGCGTGGTTGAGGCGTCGACCGCCTTTTTCCCTTTGACCGGCGACGACGCGGAGCGCGCCGCAGCGGTCACGCGGCACTACCGGGAGATCCGGGCTGACGCCGCCGCCATCGACGGCTGGTGGGCGCTGGAGCCCGCGCAGGCGGAGGCGGCCGCGGATTGGGGCGCCCCCGCCCAGGACGCCGTGTTCGAGGCCTACGCCAATATCCGCTGCTCGCTTCTGTTCGAGGAACGCGGCGTGTCGCTAACCGGAGACTAGTCGACGCCGACGGGTGTCGCGCGTGTCCGGGTGGTCGCCGCTGCCGGCGCGGGCCGTTGCAGGCGCGCGCCCAGACGCAAATGCTCCGCCGTGACCTCGTGGATGGATGCGCACCCCATCAGCGCCAAATCCCGCTCGATCTCGCTGGTCAGGATGTCGATCACGCGCGTCACGCCGGCTTCCCCGTCGGCGACGAGGCCGTAGAGATACGGACGGCCAATGGCGCAGCCGCGGGCGCCCGCCGCGACCGCTTTGATCACGTCGCCGCCGCGGCGCACGCCGCCATCAATAATGATCTCCACGCGATCGCCGACGGCTTCGACAATTTCTGGCAAGATTTCGAAGGCGGCGGGTGCGGAATCCAGCTGGCGGCCGCCATGGTTCGACACGATGACGGCGCTGGCGCCAATGTCCGCCGCGCGCCGGGCGTCGAGCGGCGAATGGACGCCCTTGATGGCGAAGGGACCATCCCACGCCGCGACCATGCGCGCCGCGTCATCCCACGTCACGGCGGGTGTGAGCAGCTTGATCACGGAGGCCATGTCCAGAGGGCCGCGGCCGTGGGCCTCGAAGTTGGCGACTTTCGCCGGACCACCCGCGACATACCCAGCCAGCCAACCCGGTTTCATCAGCATTTGCGCCAGGGTGCGCAAGGTTGGCCGGGGTGGAAAGGAGAGCCCCGTGCGCAGGTCTGTTTCGCGATTGCCGGGCGTGGGTACGTCGATGGTCAGGATCAACGCGTCGACGCCCGCAGCCTTCGCGTCGGCGATGATCGCGGCGTTCGCGCCCTCATCGCGAAAGACGTAGATCTGAAAGAAGAACGGTGACGTGCCGGCGGCGCCGAGGGTCGCGATCTTGCTGCTGCCGAGCGTGGACAAGGTGTAGGGGAGACCGGCTCGGGTCGCGGCGCGCGCCACCGGGGCCTCTCCGTCGCGATGAAACAACCGCGTGAATCCGGTGGGCGCCAGAAAATAGGGCGCCGCCGACGGCGCCCCCAACAGGGTCGTGGACGTGTCCACCGTCGTCACGTCATTCAACAGCTGCGGCACGAGGCGCGCTTCGCCGAAGGCCGCGCGGTTGCGATGAAGCGCCCGATGATCCTCCGCGGCGCCGTCGAGATAACCCCACACCGGCGCCGGCAGCCGCGTCGCGGCCACGCGGCGCACATCCTCAATGTTGAAGCATCGGGAGAGCGTCGACATGGGGCCTCCGTACACCGACCAGCGGCCCCTAACCCTGCGCTGTGACGACCACGCCGGCAATCCCGTAAACGACCATCGCGCCCGCGGCGGCGGCCAGGGCGTAGGGCAACTGCGTGCGCACATGCTCAAGATGGTCGGCGCCGGAGGCGATGGACGCGATGAGGGTGGTGTCCGAAATGGGTGAACAATGATCGCCGAACACGCCGCCGCCCAGCACCGCAGCCAAGATCAAGGACGGCGGCAGCCCCAGCGTTTGGGCGAGCGGCATAGCGATGGGGATCATGACGCCATACGTTCCCCAGCTTGTGCCCGTCGTGAACGAGGTGGCCGCCGCGGCGACGAACAGCAAGCCGGGTATGACGGCGGGGGCGACAGTCGTTGCAGCGAGCGCGGCGATGAACTCTCCCGTGCCGAGCACCCGCAAGCTGTCTCCCAAGGCGATGGAGAAAAACAACACGGTCACGGCCGGAACCATCTCGCCGATCCCTTGGAAGCCGCGATCCTGCAATTCCGTCAGGGCGAACACGCGGTCCCGCGCCAACATCGCGTAGGCCAAACCGGTCGCCACCACCATGGCCCAGAGGATGGACTGAGACCCCGAGCCGGCCATGATGTTGCCGCCGCCGGTCCAGGCCATGAAAGCGATTGCGCCCGCCACCAGCGTGAGCAACGGCGCCCACATGTAACGCGGGGCGCCCGCGCGGATCCCCGCCGCGACGACGGGATCCGCCGCCGGCCGCGCGCCCACCTCCGCGGAGGCCCGCTCCACCGCCGCGAGCGGGCCGAACACCCGGTCGCTCACAACCGTGGCGTAGACGCCCGCCAGCGTGAGCCACGCGTAGGCGTTCCAGGCGATCGACCCGGCCACCACGCCGATCGGGCTGGCGAAGCCGTAGGGGGCGACGAGGCTCAACGCATAGGCGCCCCAGCCGTTGATCAGGATCAGCACGCTCACCGGGGCGCTTGTGGAATCGATGATGTAGGCGAGCCGCGCGCGGCTGAGGCGGTGAGCGTCGAACAAGGAGCGGCCAAGCACGCCGGCGCTGAGCAGGCTGGCGTTGGTGTCGACAAAGATCGCCGTGCCCGCGGCGGCCGTCACAGCGCTGGCGCGTCGGCGGGAGCCCGCCACGCCGCTGCGCGTCAACACGCGCACCATCGCATCGACCCCACCGGAGTCGCGCATATAGGCGATCAACGCGCCAATCAGCAGACAAAACAACAGGATGCGCGTGTTGCCCGGGCTTTCGAACACCCCCACGGCGCGATCGACGGCGCCCAGTGCGCCCGCCGCTGGGTTCACGTTGGCGATCAACGTTTCAGAGAGCCACAGCGCGGTCCCGAGCGCCCAATAGACATTCCGCGTCGTCACCGCGACCAGAATCGCCGCGACCGGGGGGGCGACGCTCAACCACTCCATGCTGCGCACTCCACACGCGCGGCGACGCACGCCGCGGACCCCTCAGCCTAGACGCCGCGGTGTCGGCGCGCAGCCCCGGC
Organism: uncultured Caulobacterales bacterium; assembly: GCA_964526675.1. Lineage (GTDB taxonomy): Bacteria > Pseudomonadota > Alphaproteobacteria > Caulobacterales > Maricaulaceae > CAZADA01. The sequence continues at coordinate 38,531 of CAZGLY010000018.1, read as the reverse complement.
GGCGCCGCACTTGGGGCCCGGGCGCAGACCGGTTACACAGAGACGCGGCCAACTGTGGGGGAACACGCCGGATGTTCGCACGATTGATGGCGTCGTTTGCCGCGCTCGTCGCGGCGGGAACCAGCGGCTGCGCGACCCTGGAGGAGCGGGGCGACCCCGCTATGCCGGCTCTGGACAAAGGGCCGTCCTGGGTGACCGTGATTGGCGACGTCGCCGCGCCAAACCGCCCGCCGTTCAACGGCTTCGACGACGCTTTCATCAAGGCGCAGCAGACCGACTTTGAGCGCGCCGTGGTCTTCGATCCCGCCACGCTCCGAGCTTTGCCGCAGCGGGAGGTCCGCGCCCAGGTCGAAGGTTGGCCCGCGCCGCTCGTCGCGCGGGGCCCGCTGTTGGCGGATGTCTTAAATAGCGCCGGCGTGGATGACGACAAAACCGTCACGTTCTTCGCGCTCGATGGCTATCGCGCGGCCCTCACCGGTGAGGAGCGGGCCGCACGGGATTGGATCCTCGCGCTCAGCGTGGATGGCGCACCCTTGGGCGTTGGCGGGCGCGGGCCAACATGGCTGCTTCACGCCACGCCCGACGGACCGGCGGATCCTTCGGTGGAGGCTCAATGGGTGTGGTCGGCGTACCTCATCGCCGTGGGCGATGAGCCAATGTTCTGACCGCGACGCGTCATCGCCGCCAAGGCCACACGCCCGCGCGTCCGGCGTCAGTAGTCCCGCCGCCAACTCACCCCCACGGCGCCGCTGGCGTCCTGGCCAACATCCGTTTGCAAGCTGAGTGCGTCCGTCAGCCGGATCGCGATCGCCACAGAGCCGGCCTCGCCCGTGACATCTTGGTTGGCTGTCACGAGGATCCGATCCGTTACGTATTTGCCAACCGTCAGTCCCGCGTCACCCGTTTGGGATTGGGTGAGCCGCAGCACGTCGAGGCCCAGGGATTGGCGCGCGCGATCAAGCGCGCTGCGTCCGCCAAACGGCCCGGTTCCACTCAACGCCGCCGCGGCTTGGGCGAGCCGCACGGCCTCAAAGGCCGTCAGCTCCGTCACCGGTCGTCCAAACAACAAGAGCGCGAGCACATCCTCCTGGGGCAGGGCGGGCTCTGAACTCAACGCAATCGTCGGATCCGACGCGCGGCCGGTGACCGTGAGCCGCAGTCGTTCGCCCGTCAGCGCGGTCGTTTCCGCCTCCACCGACAGCAGCGGATCTGGCTCAGCCTCGCCGGTAAAGGTGATCACGCCGGTCGTGAGCTCCAGCCGCCGGCCCGCAAAGTCCAACCCGCCGCGAGCCACCTCGACATCGCCGACCAGCCGCGGCGCGTTGGCGTCGCCGCGCACGCGCAGATCCGCCCGCCACGCGCTCTCCAGACCACGCCCCCGCACAACGAGCCGATCCTCAGCGGTCACGCCAACGTCAAGCGCGAGAGAGGGGGCCGGCGCCACGCGGGAGGTGGTCGGCGCGCCAGGCTCCCGCATCGCCGAGGGGGCGTCCAACCGCACGACCCGAACGGTCTCGAGCGCGTCCTCGCCGGCCGCGGGTTCAGGGATCGCGGTCTCGAGGGAGTCGATCGCCACATCGCCGGACAGAAGCAGCGCCGTGGTCGGTCCGGCGAGGCGGGCGATCCCGGAAGCCCGCGCCCGCACATCGTCGCGCCGCACGACCCAGGCGCGATCCAAGGCGACGGTCACATCAAGCTCCGGCGCCGCGCCCAGCTGTGGGCGCAACGCGCCCGTGACGCGCCACGCCGGGGCGGCGCCTCCCGCGTTGGTGGCGCGCCCATTCACGTCGAGCGTCAACGCGTCGATGGAGCCGGACGCGGCGAGGCGTGCGTCAAGGTTGTCCAGCGTGACGCCAAGGCGGTCGTGCGTGTACGCGCCGGCGGAAAGCGTGACCGCGCCCGCCGCCTCAAGGGCGTCATAGGGCCCCTGCAAGCGCGCGTCCGCGGTTAGATCGCCGATCAGCCGATGCTCGGCCAAGCCGGCCAAACTGAAAAGCGGCGCGGCTGATCCGCGATAATCCAACGCGACATCGGCGTCGCCCGTCAGATCGAGGCGCGGACCCGTCGCGGCCATCTCCAGGCGTGCAGGAAGCCGAGCGCGCCCGATGCGCGTCCTCGGGAGAGGCGATCCCTCCTCAAGCCCTTCGACGGACGCGCTGAGATCCACGGCGTCACCGTCCCAGCCGCCGCCGATATGCAAGCCCACCGGCGGACGCCCGGGCGGGCGGGCGGTGAGACGCAGACGCCCACGCCCGAGCCGCGCGACCGCTTCCTCGTCAGCCTCCGAGGCCGCCAACCCTGCGGTGTCGATGGTCGCCGCGCCGGACAGCTCGCCGTGCAGCTCGGGAAGCGCAACGCGCTCGATCGTGACGGATCCGCTGAGGCGCTCTGGCGTCATAGCGCCGGCGAGGTTGATCGTTCCGTCCGCGCCCACGCGAAGCGAGCTCGGCTCCAAGCGCAAGCGGTCGGCGCCGGCGACGAGCCGGGTCGGGGCGGCCAACACCACATCACGGCTCAGAATGACGCCGCTCAGAGTGCGCACCAGAGCGTCCACGGACGCACCATCGCTTGGCGCCGCGGCCAGTTGGAGCGAGGCGGCGAGGTCCTGGCCGATCGGGTCGCGATTGGTTTCCCCCAACGTTGCCGCCGCCGCGACGACGTCGAGCGCGTCGATCGGGCCGCGCGCTGTCACTTCAAGCCCCGTCAGCGCCACCGCGCTCGTCGCCAGTCGGTCACTTGTCGCCGTGGCGTCGATCCGCACGTCCTGCTGGGCGTCTACGGCGATCTCGGCTGCGAGATCGCCCGTCACGCCGGCGTTCGGCGCGAGCGCTTCGATCCTTGGCGCGGTCAGCGCGGCGTCGGCCTTCACCTGGAACGGCGCGCGTTGCAGCCGCACGTTTCCCGCAACCGTCGCGTCGCCGAAGCGGACGCGAGCATCATCCACGTGGAAGATCGCCCAATCATCCGAACGAAGATGCGCGACCAACTCCGCTTCCGGTTCCGTATCAGGCTGCTCGGCGTCCGCAAGCGCGGGCGGCCCGATCGCGCGTGACTGCGGACGCACCACGACATGGGCGTCGAGCGCCGTCGGCAAACCGTTGACGCGCGCGGTCGCTGAAAGGGCCGGCGCGCGGAGAGCCGCGATGCGCGCGGCCGGCGTCGTCAGGCTCAGGGTGGCGTTCAAATCCCACCATGGGCCGGAGAGGTCAGCCGTGAGAGCGGCGTCGCCCGAAACGGTCCAATCCAGGCCGGCGAGACGCACGGCGTTCGGCGAGGCTGTGAGGTTCACGCGCGCCAGGACGTCGTCGTCGGCGAGAGCCACATCCGCGGCGCCGCGCGACAGCACGCCAACCCGTTCGCTGGCGAGCACGACGTCGGAGACGGCCAAAACGCCAGGACGCAAGAACAGCCGCGCGTCAGCGGTGAAGCGATCGCGGCTCGCCACAAGAGTTTGGGGCGCGCGCGCGCCCAGACTCACGCGGCCTTGAGCCATGCCATCGGGCGTGGCGGTCGCGTTGCGGATCTCCAAGCCGCTCTCGCGGAGGGTCACCGTGGCCAGATGCAGATCCACGCGCCGTGGCGTGAGGTCCGCCGCGATTTCCACGTGCGCGTCGCGCCCGTGCCATGACGCCAGCGGGCTCTCATCCAGGACGCCGAGCTCCACATTGGCTTGGGCGACCAGGGACACCCGCGATTGAAGTCCAGGCCGCCGAACAAAACCGCCATCCATGGAAAAGGCGGCGCCGCCCGGCACAACCGCCGACGCAACGACGGCGTCCGTCACCCGCAACGCGTCGACGGTCACCGGTGGGATGGGGAAGCGCGCACGCCGCGATGGTTGGGCGCTCGGCGGTTTGGCGAGCATCGCCGGCAGACGCGCCAGGCGCGGCCGCGTGACCTCCACGACCGCAAAGTCGTACTGGCCAACGAGAAGACCCAAGGGTCGCCAGCGCAGCTCGATGCGCTCCACGTCCAGCAGGGGCGTCGGCGCCGCCCCCTCAGCCACCGTCACATCGTGGAGGACAATGTGGAACGGCCAATCGCCCGCGGTGCGCCGGACGGCCACCCGCAAGTCCGTTTGGCGCTCGATCGCGGCGCCGGCGGCCTGCAGCGCCCAGGCGCGCACGCTTTCGGCCCTCAGCGCGTTGACCGCGCCAATCGCCAACACGGCTGAGAGCGTCGCCACAAGGACGCTGGCGAGGGCGACGCGCCGAAGCATCAGAAGGCCTGACCAAAGCTGACAAACACTTGGACGGGATTGTCCACGCCGCCGCGGCGATCAAAAGGCGCCGCGATGTCCACGCGGAACGGCCCCACGGGCGTGTAGTAGCGCGCTCCGAGCCCGGCGCCGGCCAGGACGCGCTCGCGCGCGTCGGGAAAGTTCGACGCCGACACCGTGCCGCCCTCCACGAAGGCGGCGGCGCCCCAGCGCCTGGACAGTCGGCCCCGGACTTCCAGACCGCCCTCCAGCACAGACCGGCCGCCGATCGGTTGATTGTCCTCGTCCAGAGGGCCCAAGCGCTGGAAGCCATACGCGCGCACCGAGCCGCCGCCGCCGGCGAAAAACCGGCGCGTGGCCGGGATCGCCGCGTTCTCCGCGCCGGTGATCGACCCGAGCCGTCCCCAACCCGCCGCCACAATCCGCGCCTCATCGGACAACGGTTTATGAGCCGCGAGGGTCAGCTCTTGCCTCAAGAACGCCAGCCCCCCCTCGGCGTCGCCGACAACGGGCACGACGTCCGCCGCCACGCGCACGCCGTCGGTAGGGTCAAGCGGCTCCGCGATGGAGTCCCACAGCGCGCGAAAGGGCGCGGCCGCCAACACCGCGTCGGTTTCGCCAAACACATCATCGCTGCGCGACGTCTCCACCTCGAGGCCGCCGCGGCCCGTCCATCGCTGGCGGAAACGTTTCTCAAAACCGGCGTTGACCGTGACCCGGGTGGCCTCGAACGCGTCGTTGTCGTCACGGGCGGCTTCCGCGCCGGCGAACGCCGCCAGGCGCACGCGCGGATAGGGCTTGCGCAGTTGCGCCGCGAGCGCCTGTTCAATCTGGGCCACATCGGCTTCCAGCCGCAGACGCTCACCCCGCCGCCAAAGGTTGCGGTGCTCCCACATTAGCGCACCCCCGGCGCCGCGGTTGGTGGCGAAGGACACACCTGCGCTGACGGTGCGCGGCGGCGCTTCGCGCACGGTGGCGATAACGGGAGCCAGTCCCTCGGCGTCCGGAGCGCCGGGTTCGAGCTGAATGAACCGGAAGAGATTGGTTTCCACCAATGTGTCCCGATAAGCGCCAAGCGTGTCGCGGTTGAACCGTTCGCCCTGTTCCCAGGGGATCTGGCGATTGAGAAAGCCCTTGCGCGTGCGCGACAGACCCCGCCATTCCACGGACCCGAAGCGCGCGGCCGGTCCGCTTTCAAGCTCGAACACAATGGTGGCCGCCGCCTCGCTGAAGTCGGCCTCAGCGCGCCGGTCGAGGCTTCGGGCGCTGGGAAACCCGCGCGCGCGAAGCGCCGCCACCACGGCGGCTTCCAGACGCGCGATATCGGCTCCGCGCGGCGACTGGTCCGGCTCGACCCCCGCCTCACGCAAGGTCTCGGGCCGGGCGGCGTTTTGGATGTCGCGATAGACGATCCGATAATCCGCAACCGCAAAGCGTGGGCCGGTCGCGACCTCAAAGACCGCCGTGGCGCTCGGCGTTCCTGGCGGCGCATCGTCGTCGTCGCGCGCCGCGACCAAGGTGACCGTCACGTCGGCCGTCGCGGCGTAGTAGCCTTCGGCGTTCAACACGGCCTGCATGCGCCGGACGTCCTGCCGCGCTTGACGCCGCAGGGCTGACAAGCCGAGGAGGCGCGGCGCGGGATCGTCAAACACACGCGCGCCCGCGCGCAGTCGTCGCCGAAGCGCGGCGTCTGCGACCCCAAGGATGGCGGCGTCATACGCGAGAGGTTCGAGCGCATCGTCCTGGGCGCGAGCGTTCGGCGCGGCCAGAAGCAGGGCGCTGGCCAAGCTGGCCATTTTCAATACGGTCCACACGGGCTTTTGTCGGTCATCATCCTTGCGTTTGCGTGCAAGGTTCTTGCCGCCCAAGCACGATGACTCTCGTGCGAAAGTTTGGTGAAAATACGCCGCCTCGGCGCCCGGCTCAGTCCGGCCAATCCGTGGCTTCAAACGTGGCGATCGCCCGTTCCAAGCGCCATTGCTGGCGCGCTTTGGGACTGTCCGACAGCAAGCTGTTGCAGGCTCCGCGTTGCGGCCGGGCCAGACCCAGCTCATCGCGACACGCCGGCGCGGGCGTTTCGTAGACGCCCGGGTCGCGCCAAAGCGACGTCCCGTCCAGAAAGCTGAACGCGACGGCGTTGCGCGCCAAGGTCTTCAGGTCAGCGTAGGTCAGATCGTAAGCCTCGACGGCGCGGATGTACTCGCCCGTGAGACTGGTGCGCAGCACGCCCTCATCGTCGGTGGAGATGGTCACCGGCACCCCGGCGCGGCGGTAAAACCGAAACGGATAATCGCCCGGCTCGAGACCAAGAATGTGATCCGCGCTGGAGAGGTTCATCTCCACGGCGATCCCTCGGTCGGCCATCACGGCGACGAGGCCAAGAGCATCGTCCTCCCAGCCCACCGACGTGCCGTGGCCAATACGCCGGGCGCCGCCGATCTCGATCGCTTGACGGATGTGGGTGTGGAGCGCTTTCGGCGGCGTAAGGCCCAAGCGCAACTCCCCAGCGTGGAGCGTCGCGGCGTCGACCCCGGCGCGTTCTTGGGCGAACGCGATCATGCGCATATGAAGCTCATAGTCACGCCGCGCGATGGGATGATCCTCCGGCGCGGCGATGGTCAGCGCGACAACGCGGTCATCGGCTTTGATCAGTTCCGCCGCCAGAAGCGCTCGCGCAAACACGAACTCCGGCGGTTGGGTGCGCAGCAGGGTCGGGATGTAGCGCACAGTGACCCCGCAGCCGGGATCGACGGCCTCGGCGTCCTCACTCGCGCATTGCAAACGATCGCGCGCCACCGCCTCCCACGCGTCCAGCGCGGCGCGGGCGTCTTCGATGCAAGCGTTGCGCTCCGCGGTCAGCAACGCGGTGGCGAAAACCTCCCAGTCGTCCCGCCAGCCGATGTCGGCGGCCCGCGCCGTCGCGCGTTGGCCGCAGAGGCCAACCATTTGCTCGGTATACCATGTGTTTTGACGCCCGAGGCGCGCGCGCACCTCCGCCAGGCGGTCGCCATGGCGTCCACCCTGCGCGCGAAACCGGCCAAACGTCCGGAAAAAGCGCTTGTGGCCGCTGACCGGCTCGACGTCGGCGTTGCGCATCGACAAGCCGTCGACAAAGCGGTCGTGCACGCCCGGCTCGCCGAGCGCGTCGCGCGCCAAGGGGCGCCCCTCGTCCGCGTCGCACGGAGGTTCAGCAAGGGCGGTCGCCTCAACGTCAAGGCACAGGCCGTCCTCGGCGGCCCAGGCCAACCAGCTCTCGGGATAAACGGCGCCGGACAGATGACTGTGGAGGTCCCCGCCTTTGGGCATGGCGCGCAGAAACGCGATGCGGGCGGCGGGCGCCGCGGCGGTGCGCGCGAAGTACGCGACGGTGCGCGCGGCGTTCGCCTCACGCGATGGCGCTTGAGCGACGGCGGGGTTGCTCGCGAGCGTCATGACGAAGCCAAGGGCCACACCCAGCAGCCAGGCAGCCTTAAAGGGTCCGGCGCGGTGCGTCGGATCGAAGCGTGCAGCGTGCGTCATCAAAGTCCCCCGTCAGAGCGCGCGAGCGCCTGCGCACGCTTTGCCTTAACGGAACACCGTGACGGTCCCAACACGGGCGCGGCAGCCCAGTTGCAGTCGCGCGCGGCTTGTGGACCGGCGTTGGCCGCTGGATGCGCGCGGGGTTTGCGGCTAAGTGTCGGGGGTACGCTGGTGCAGGCTGTCGGTTTCGCGACGGCGGTGCGGCATGGGGAGGGGACTATGGCCTGGACCGAGGCGTTGCGGATGTGGCGTTCAGCGGTGGCGGCGGGGTGCGCGCTCTTCGCCGTAGGCCCGACGCTGGCGCAGCCTCAGCCGTCGCCGGCGGACGAGGGGATGATCAACTTCGCGTCCATTGAGATCGAACCGAAGGTGGTCAAAGCGGCGCAGTTCACCTTCACGCCTGAACAGCTGGAGCTGATGCTGCAGAGCGCGGGGCAGGACACGCCGTTGCGGTACCGCTTGATTGAACAGTATCGCACCAAGGCGTTCCCCGAGGTCAGCACGTTCGCCATACAGCGCGAGAATGTGACGCGAACGGCGGACGCCGTGCGGGCCTTTCGGGATCAATTGACGAACACGGAGGGCGTCGACCCTGAGCACGTGTTTCTCGTGCTGGAGGGCGGTCTCGGCCAGCTGCCCCATGGCGGCGAGTTGGCGGAGGCGGTGTCCCGCCGCTCGGGCTTGCAGCCGCGCTTCATCACGCCCGTCGACAAAGGGGCGTATCTGTTTGACTGGTCCGCGCCCGTGAGCCGTCGTCAGCAAGCCGTCTCGATCGATGTGGGCACGGTGACGACCATCGCTGGGTATCAGCAAGCGGATCGTCCGGTGACCGGTGTCGAGATCATGCCCTACGGCGTGGGAACGATGCTGGAGGCTGTGGTGGAGGCCAACTCCGGGGTCCCGCCGGAGGACATGACCGAGGCGCTGCAGGACTTCACCCGCAAACGTCTTGCGCCCACGGTGTACCGTTCAGGCTTGAGCCACCCGGCCGTGTTGAATCGCCAGCGGGTCTACCTGAGCGGCGGCATCGTGTGGGTGATGGTCGTGATCCTGAAGCCGCACGAAGCCCTGAACGATTGGGTGCCGTTGTCGGTCAACGATTTCGTGCGTTTTCGCCAGGTCTTGAGCCGGCGCGATCCCTTCGATGTCGATCTGTCGGGGATTGCCGATCCCGCCACGCGCGAACGCGCGGCCGCCGAGTTGGAGTACGCGCGCAACCTCTACACCCGCGATCAGCTCACCGCCGGCGCGTTGCTCTTGGAGATGCTGTCCACGCGTTTGGAGTTCGCCCGCCGCGACCGGTTGTTTTTCGCCCGCGTCGCCTACGGGGGCTGGCAGGCCCAGCACTTGCTCGTGCGCGCCCGCGACGTGCTGGAGTCCCAGGGCCGGCTGAGCGTCGCGGCCCCGTCGCTGGGCAACTGAGCCACGCGCGGTTGGAAGGCTGTGGCGGTCGCCCGCCACGCCTCTGTGCCGACCCGTTAGCGCGCGGGTGATTTTGCCGCTTTCGCCGTGCTCGCTTTCGACCGCGCGGCTTGCGATTTGGTCGCCGCCGGCTTTTTCGTCGCTTTCGCGCGACTGGTCGGGGCTTTGGCCTCTTGCGGCTTCGTCGCGCGCGTTTTCGTCGTTTTCGCGCTGGGCGCCTTCACAGAGGCTTTCTCGGCGGCGGTCTTCTTGCTTGCGGTGGTCTTCTTGCCCGTGGCGGCCGTCGACGAGACGCGGCGCGGCGTCGACTTGGTCTTCGCGACCGCTTTGGCGGCCGAGGCCGTGCGGGTCGCCGCGATCGCGGTGAACTCGCCGCACCATTCGAACTCGCGCACCATGGGGAAGGCCCATTGATCCACGATCAGCATGGGAGGAAAGCGGCGGCATCGGCCGGTGTCGGCGTCCTCCGACAGTTCCTTCATCCACTCCAACGCGTTGAAGTACCGGCACCGGACGCAGGTGGGTGTCTTGGAATTCGCCATATCGACCATCGCTTGTCGTGAGTGAGGGCGCGCGCGCAGCGCCGCGTGCGGACGTGCAACGCCAGTGTGGCTCACGTTAGCGTGGCGATGTTGTCATGGAGTTAGCGCGCCCCTCGACGGCGGCGATCACTCGTCCAGCTGGTAGGTGACCGTCGTCACGACCCGCACGCGTTTGAAAATCTGATCGGATTCCGCCACGCCTGGGATTTCGTCGCGTCCCAGGATGACAAAGACGCCCTGGCGCGCCTCGCGGATGGACCCAAGCGTGGCGCCAGCGTCTTCGGCGAACTTCTCGGCGGCCGCACGGGCTTCGCGGGTGGCCTCCTCGATCATGTCGGGCTTGATGTCGTTCAGCCGCGTAAAGGCGTAAGAGGGACCCTGCCAGCCCGTAATCACGACGCCCTGACGCAGCAGTTCGCCCAGTTCACGACTGACGGAGGCGACGCGGTCCACATTCGCCGATCGCACGTTAACCGGCTGATTCACCAGAAACCGGCCGCCGGTGGGGCGGCTGTCGCCGTACGCATAGGCGAGGCGGTCCTCCAACTGCAGCCGACCGAGGCTGATCTCCGCCTCGTCGAACCCTTCGCCCGTCAGAAAGGTGCGCACCGTCGCGACGTCAGCGTCGAGCTTCTCCTGCACCGCCGTGAGATCGTCGCCGGTGGCCGAGATGGTGATTGGCCACACCGCCAAATCGGCGATGACGTCCCGCTCCGCCAAGCCTTTGACTGTTACGCGCCGATCCGCGGTGCGGGCGTCCACAATCGCTTCGGCGAGAAATCCCGCCCCCAGGGTCAGCCCGACGGCCAACAGGAACAAGCCGCCAAGGCCAGCCCACACGCCCACGCCGCTGTCGCCGCGTCCCATGCCTCACACTCCCACTTGTTAGGCTCCACGCCGGCGGCCTCTTACGGTCGCCGACGCGCATTGAGGGTCACGATGCGCTCGGGGCTAGTAGCCGCCGGCCGCACCGTCTTTCCGCATTTCTGACGCGGCGTGGTAAACGCCGGTTTTCGGATCGCGCCAAATCGCCTGATATCCGCCGAAACCGCCGTTCCCGTCGCGCACCACATGGCCGCGGGCTTCGAGCCCTTGGCGTGCGGCGGCCGACACGCCGCTCTCAACAGAGATCACGCCGACGCCGTCGGCCGGCGCGTCCGTCGGCTCCGTGGAGCCGTCATGGCGCCATCGCGCCGCGTCGCCGGCTTCCTGCACGTTCATGCCGAAATCGATCATGTTGGTGATGATCTGCACGTGACCCTGAGGCTGCATGCCGCCGCCCATGAGCCCAAAACTCATCCAGGGCGCGCCGTCCTTGGTGACGAACGCCGGGATGATGGTGTGGAAGGGCCGCTTGCCCGGGGCGTAGACGTTCGCGTGGCCGTCGGTGAGGGAGAACAACTCGCCACGGTTTTGCAGCATGAAACCCAAACCATCCGGCACCAAGCCCGTCCCCATGCCGCGATAATTGGATTGGATCAGGGACACCATCATCCCGTTCTGATCGGCCACGGTCAGGTAGGTGGTGTCGCCGTCCTCCAGCGCGGCGGGATCGCCCGCGCCCACCGTCGGCATGGCCTGATCGGCGCTGATCAGGGCGCGGCGCCGATCCGCATAGGCGGCGGTGAGCAGCGCCTCCGTCGGCGGCTCATAATAGTCGGGATCGGCGTAGAACTTGGCGCGATCTTCAAACGCGAGACGCTTCGCCTCCACCATCACGTGCAAAGCCTCCGCCGAGGCGAAGCCCATCGCTTTGAGGTCGTAGGCCTCCAGGATCTGCAGCATTTGTAGCGCCGCAATACCTTGGCCGTTTGGCGGCAGCTCCCACACGTCATAACCGCGATAGTTCACAGACACAGGCTCGACCCAGGTGGAGCGATGGGCGGCCATGTCCTCGGCTGTGATAAACCCGCCGATCCGCGCCATATAGGCCTCAAGAACCTCCGCCAGCTCGCCGCCATAAAACGCTTTGCGTCCTCCGCGCTTCGCCAAGCGGCGGTACGTCTGCGCCAGGTCGGGATTGCGGAAGATCTCCCCCTCAACCGGGGCGCGGCCGCCGGGGAAATAGGTCGCCTCGGCGTTCGCGAACTCCGGAAGCACGCCCTCTTCAGCGCGCCGGGCGTAGAGCGCGTGGCTGCGCCCCCAATAGTAGGCGATGAGCTGGGTGAGGGGAAAACCCTCCTCGGCGTAGGTGATCGCCGGCTTGAGAATCTTGCGCATCGGCAGCGCGCCGAAGCGGTCGTGCAGCTCGAACCAGCCGTCCACAGCGCCGGGAACGCTGACCGAAATGGGGTCGCTGGGGTGGATGCGGCCGGCCCACGGTCCCTCATTGGCGGCGGCGCGGCGACGCACCTCCTCCAAGCTCAAGCTTTTCGGCGAGCGGCCTGAGGCGTTCAGCCCATGGAGCTTCTGTGTTTCCGGATCCCACACAATGGCAAAGAGATCGCCGCCAATGCCGTTGCCCGTCGGCTCCATCAAGCCCAACGCCGCGTTCGCCGCGATCGCGGCGTCGACCGCGCTGCCGCCGTCTTTCAGGATGTCGAGGGCCACTTGGGTCGCCAGCGGGTGCGCGGTGGCGGCCGCGCCATGAGGCGCAATCACCGGTGAGCGGGTGGCGAAAAACGAGCCGCTGATGCGGTCGCCCGGTGCGGGCTCAGCGGGCGCGGCGGCGGCGAATTCCGTCATGGCGATCAGCGTGGTGAACGCGAGGATGGCGGCGCAGACAGCGCGGCGGACGACAGCGGGGCCGGCACGGCGGGGGGCGGTGTGATGCATGATCGCCAAGCAAGCACAATCAACCCATCCACGCCAGTCCAACGCCGTCGTCCCGGCCGCCGCGGAGCCGCCAACAGCGCGCCTCAGCGGGACGCCGAAGGGCCACGTCCGGACAGTGTTAGTCGCGCTTGCCGCCGCCAAAAATGGACTTCAAGGCGTCCGTGGCGGCGTCGCCCAGCTCATCGCCAAGCTCGTCCGTCAGCCGATCGCCCAACTGCTCGTCGATCAGGTCGTCGATTTCCTGACGGACGAACCCGCCGGCCAGTCCTTGGACCCGTTCGCGGTCGATCCCCGTGGACACGTCGCTCCACGGTCCCGAGATGCGCACCGGCACGGGGATGTCGGCCAGATCGTTGCGGGGCGCCGCCACCAGGCGCGGCTCAAGGAGCAGATCCACGCTCTGGCCGCCGAGATTGACCGTGCCGCCGCCCGCCATGACCACCACGGGGTTCGTCAAGCTGAGATCCGTGGTGGTGGCGACGCCGTTCGCCACGGTGAACGAGCCCGTCAGTTCGGCGAAATCCGTGGTTTGCCGCTGACCAAAGCCTCGCAGCGACGGCAAACGCCCATCCAGGACGTCCTCAATAGCTTTGGCGGTTTCGTCCAGATTCACGCCGCGGACCTCTCCGTCGGTGAACCCGAACGACCCGTCGCCGGCGAGGCTGTTCATCAGCGCGGCCATGGAGCGGGCGTCGCCGCTCACCGCGAGACGCATGTCGGCACGCCCTTCCACGCGATCGAAACCCGCCGCGTCCGCCAGCAACGGACCGCCTTGAACGCCATCCAATGTGAAGTCGATGCCCAGCCGCGGCGCGCCGACGCCCGTGGCGGTCACCGCGCCGCTGGCGACGCCTTCATAAGCTTCGAGCTTCTCCAGCGCAGCAGTCATCCGGCCATCAGCGATGTCCAACGTCACGGCGCCGGCGCCAAAGGCGATGTCGCCAAAGCGCAGACCGTCCACGGTCAGGTCGAAATCCACATCCGCCAGCGCCAGCGCGGTCAGATCGATGGGGTCCTCAGTCCAAGGCGGAATGGCGTCGGCGTCGGCGCCGTCGCCGCCGGTGTCAGCCGGGGCGTCCGCAGGAGCCGCCGGGGCGTAAGGCGTCACATCAAGGGCGTTGAGGTCCAGACGTCCCACGACGCTCGGGATCGCGCCGGAGAGATCGATGCGGAGGTCGCCTTCGCCGCGCATGTCATCGAATTCCAACGTCGCGTCTTCGAAGGCCGCCTCTTCGTTCGCGAACACCGCGCGGCCCGCGATCTCGAGGCGCTCAAACGTCGCGCGACCGTCAACGCCGCTCGGCGGGAGCTCGGCCTTGGCGAGCGCCGCCAGCTGGCGCAGCGACGGAACCGTGAGCGTCACATCGCCCGCGAAGGCCGGGTCCTCGCTTTCAGCGAAAGCTCCCTCAGCGGCGAACGCCAGAAGCTCGCTGTCCAGGCGGATTTCTGCGGGTGTCTCGTCGCCGTCGAAAAAGCGCTGCAGCGTGTCGAGCGTCACCGCCAAGCCCATGGGCGCATCGTCCAGGTTGAACGAGCCGTCCAGGCGGAACGGCGCGTCGAGCGCCGGCATATTGACGCTCAGGTCTAAGTCCGTCACCGCGTGAGCGGCCCCCGTCGCGGCGTCCTGATAGGTCGCGGCGCCGTCCACCACGCGCACGTCGCCCAACGCGACCTTCAGCGGCAACGATCCTGGCGCGCGCTTAAAGGGGGCGGCGGCGCCATAGCTCTTGCGCGGCGGCGCCGCGGCCGTTTCCGCGGCCGGCTCGAACGTCCAGTTGTTGGCGCCGTCGGCCTTGGCCTGCAGGCGCACTTGCGGCCGCACAAGCACCAGTTCCTGCACCTCGACCTTGCGGCCGATCAACGGCGCAAGCGCGACGCCGACCTTCAGCTCCTCCAGCTCCGCGAACGGCTCATCGCCAAAACCCTCAGCGTTGGCGACGCGGACGCCCTGAATCGTCGCGCCGACCCTGGGCAGCACCGTGATTTTGATGTCGCCGTCGATCGCCACGTCCCGTCCGAGGACTTCAGCGCCCTGCGTCGACACCACAGACCGCACGGTGTCGCTGGGGATGAGCATCGGCGCGACGACGACCGCCGCGACGAGCAAAACCACGATGGTCAAAAGGGTCAGGAAGAGGGCGCGAAGCATGGGTCACCTGTCGAGCGCGGCCAATGGCGGTGGATCTTGGTGTTCACCGTGATGTCATAGCAGAGCGGTGCGCCCGCAAGCGTGACAGATGTTTAAATTCACGCGCGCTGCAGCGCGTCCGGACACTCTTGCGCGGCGGGGGCGGCCTATGTCATGGCTCACGACCGCAGCTGCAGCGCGGAGTCTCGGTCGCGTGGTGCGTGCGCCGCCTTAGCTCAGTTGGTTAGAGCGCTAGATTGTGGATCTAGAGGTCCCCCGTTCGAACCGGGGAGGCGGTACCATCTCCCCGTTCTATGTCATCGCGTCGGAAACGCAGGAGGCCGCGCGCATGCCGGACACGCGCCCTTTAAGCGTGCGGTGCGCCGAGCGCGCCGCGCTGGCCCTCGGCTTCACCTTCGAGAATCTTGATCGGTTCGCCCATCATCTGGCGCGCATCAGCGGCGACTTTGGCGCGGTTTTCGTGGGGGCCGGCGCGGTGTCGGCATACCCCATCAACAACGCCGCCGCGGCGGCCGTGGCGCGAGACAAAGCCCACAGCTACGCCGTCATGGCGCAGGCCGGGGTCCCATTTCCCCCCGCGGAGCACGTGTTCGTCTCTGATCGGTACGCCGACGTCCGCCCGCCTGGCCGCGGCCTCGACGACGCCGCGGGTTTCGCCGAGGCGTTTGGCTATCCGGTGTTCGTCAAGCCGAATGACGGCTCCCATGGACGCTTCGCCCGGTCCGTGCCGGACCGCCACGTCTTGGAGCGGCACTTGCGGGCAATCGCTGAGTTCCATCCCATCGCGCTCATCCAACAGCGGATCTGCGGCCGCGAACGGCGGATCTTCTGCCTCGACGGCGCGCCGGTGTTTGCGTACGTCAAAACCCGCCCGCGCCTGATCACCGACGGCGTGCGCCGGGTGAAGGACCAGCTCGCAGCCGTCTCGCAGGCGCGTCATCGCCAAGGGCTTCCGCCGATCGCGACGGATGATCCAGCTCTGTGCGCCGATCTGGCCCGGTTGGGCTTGGACCTTTGCGACACGCCGCCCGCGGGCCTGGCGATCACGGTTGCGGAAGCGACCAACAGCGCGCTCGGCGGCGGCCACGACGCGCTGACGACGGTCGTGAGCCCCGCCGATCAGGCGCTGAGCGCGCGACTGGCGCAGGCGTTCGGCTTGCGGGTGTTCGCGATCGATCTGATCGAGGCCGCAGACGGAACGTCCTTTGTGCTCGAAATCAACGCGAACCCCGCACTGGCGACCTTGGAGCGGGCGGGACGCCAGGACCTGCTGGATCAGATTTGGCGCGACGTGCTTGTGAAAGCGGCGGAGGCTTGCCGTGAGCGCCGTCTTTGAACGGATCAAGGCCCATCCCAAGTTTGGCCGCGGCGTCGCGCTGACGCGGTGCGCGCGGGTGATGGACGCGCTGCGGTCGCGGCCTGGCGCTGGCGCACCGCAGGTCGTCCACGTTGTCGGCAGCAATGGAAAGGGGACCACCGCCGTCATGCTGTCGCGTCTGCTTGTCGACGCCGGGCGGCGGGTCGGGCTGTTCACGTCGCCCCATATCTACCGGTTTAGCGAGCGGTTTCAGATCAACAACCGCCCCCCGACCGAGGCGCGATTGGCGGCGGCGTACGACGCGGTCGCGGCGGCGATCGCCGATGAGCCGGCGCTCGATCGGGACGCCTTTGGCGGCTTCGAAATGATGACGCTGATGGCGGCGGCGCTGTTTCTGACGGACGACGTGGATGTGGCCGTCATTGAGGCAGGCATCGGCGGCCGCTTTGATCCGACACGCGTGTTTGGCGGCCGGCTTGCGGTGTTGACGTCCTTGGATCTCGAGCACACCGAGCTGCTTGGCGACACGCTGGAGGCGATCGCAGCGGACAAGCTGGATGTCGTGGGGCCAGGCGCCACGGTGATCACGGGCCGCCAAGACCCGCGAGTCGGCGACTTTTTGCGGCTGACGACGCGGTTGACCGGCAAACGCCTGATCGATGTGTCGAACGCGTGGGGCGTTGCGATCGATGGCTTCGGGATCGACGGCATGACGGCGCGGCTGGAGCGTCGCGATGGCCGGACGTTGCCCGTGACGGCGGCGACGCCAAGTGCGTTTGCGCTGGAGAACGGGCTTCTCGCGCTGGAGGCGGCGCGCGTTTGCCTCGGGGATGGGGTTGCCCCACAAACTCTGGAAGAGGCGTTTGCGCGCCAGGTGGCGTCGCTGACCTTGCCGGTTCGTTTCGAGGTGCTGGCGCACAGACCCTTGGTCGTGGCGGACGCGGCTCACACGCCAGCCGCGGTCGCCACGGTGGCGGAGGCCTTTGCGGCGCGGGTTGCGCCCCAGAGGTTCGCGGTGGTCCTAGGCGTGTCCGTCGACAAAAAAGTTCCCGCGATCGCCGCGATCGCCGCACGCTACGGAGCAACGTTTATCGCGTTTGCGGCCGCGCAGAAGGGATCGGATCCCCAAGGCCTCGCGGCGATGCTTGCGCGGGAGCGGCCGAACGCGTCGGTGACACTAGCGGCCGACGCCGTCGACGCCGCAGCTCGAGCCCGGGTTCTGGCCACGTCGGGATGGCCCGTCCTTGCGCTCGGCGGTCTCTTCAGCGCCGCGGAATTCGCCACCGCGTGGCGGGGCGATGATCCGACGGCGCTCGCGTTCTATTGAGGAGCCCGGGGCGCTTGGGACCTGGTGCCGGTGGACGGACTCGAACCGCCGACCCACGCATTACGAATGCGTTGCTCTACCATCTGAGCTACACCGGCGGGTCCGCGCCCTTCTACGCGCGCCGGCGAGCGGGGGCAAGCATGGGCGTCGTCGCCGCCGCCACGCCGGATCAGTCCGTTCCCGGGTCGTCCGGCGGTCCGCGGAAGGGGCGAAACGGGGAGGCGGCCGGTCCGGGCGCGTCATCGGGTTCGTTGGCATCCGCCTCAACCTCCGACGTCGAGCCCGTGTCCTGCGCGCTTTCGGCGTTGCGCGCCGCTTTGTCTTGCTCGTGCTGCGCGATGCCAGTGCGCGCGTCCGCGGCGGCGGCGTCCTCAAGCAGCGCTTGCGGCGCCACGGCGCGCGCAGGTTCAAAACGCTCGTGGCGGGGGTGGATCAACGCGCCCGTGTCGCCGAAGCTGTAGATCAACCGCGCCCAATCCTCGTCTGTGTAGGCGAAGGCCGGACCTTCTGGATCGAGATCGGACCAATCCGGCTCCGCCGGCGCGATCGCGGCGCAGGCGACCCATTCACGCGCCTCCTTTGTGCGCCCTTCCGCGTCCGCGATTTGCGCGAGCAGCCCGCAGAGACGCGCCGTCGCCTCCTTCTCCTCGCGCATCAGCGGCGCGATCGCGTCGCGCGCGTCCGTCGGCATGCCAAAGGTGAGGGCGCTTTCAGCGACCAGGATCCGGCTTTCGCGATGATCGGCGTTGAGTTGCGCCAGACCGCGCAGGCGCTCCGCCCGCGCGCGCGGCGTCTCTTCGGGCTTGATGTCGCGATACGCCAACGCCAGCGCAGGGTGGGGCGTCACTGTCCAAGCGTCTTCGATCAAGCTCGCCGCGCGCCAGCCCTTGCCCGCGAGCACGGCCAACCGGGCCGCGAGGGCCACGGCCGGCGCGAAGGCCGGGCTCAGATTCGCCGCTTGCTCGGCCAAATCCCGCGCTTGATAGGGATCCAGCGCCTCCACCCGTGTCGCTTGCGCGGTGAACAGCACCGCGCGGCGGCGACGCGCGCTGTCATCCGGCACGTGCCCGCGCTTGGCTCCGTCGGTCAGCGTCACCAACGCCTCCGACCATTTGCTCGCCGCCACTTGGGCGTCAAAAAGCAAGTCAAAGGCCCAACGCGCGGTGGGGTGGGCGGCGAAGGCGGCGGTCGCATGCACAATCGCCGTTTCGTAGTCTTTGCGGGAGAGCGCCGCCGCCGCCAGTCCCCGGCGGCCGACCAGC
Source organism: uncultured Caulobacterales bacterium (assembly GCA_964526675.1). GTDB lineage: Bacteria > Pseudomonadota > Alphaproteobacteria > Caulobacterales > Maricaulaceae > CAZADA01. The sequence continues at coordinate 19,998 of CAZGLY010000018.1, read as the reverse complement.
TCCGTCTTGGAATCGGCGAGCATCGCGGCGTACTGCGCCTCGGCCGCCACCACATCGCCGGCCGTCTCCAGCGATTGGGCGGCCACCAAACGCGGCGCGGCCGGGCGTTGCAACAGGACCGCCGCGCGCCGCGCCTCTCGACGCGCCGTGCGCCCGTCTCCTCCGGCGGCGGCGATCATCGCGTCCTCGAGTGCGGCGACGCCGCGATCGCGCTGGCGGCCGCGGCGCATCGCCGCCAGCTTGTCAGGCGCCCGCAGCACCCACCACACGACGCCGGTAATGGGGATGACAAACAGCAGGAAGCGCGCCGTGGCGGCGAAGTCCGGCGTGTACTCGTAGACCCCGATGACAATCGGCTGCGGCCGCGTTTCGCCGGTCACCGCCATCAGATGAACGAGGCCGTACAGCGACGCCAGCAGCAGCGCCAAGACGACCGCCAGACCCGCGACCAGATAGCGGCGCACCCGCCTTACCCGTCGTCTGACGGTTCGGCGGCGTCGCCGGCGTCGTCCTCAGCCGCCGCGTCCTCGGCGCTGTCGTCGTCGGCTGGGGCGTCGCCGCTCTCAGCTTCGGTGTCGGCGTCGGGCTCCGCGGTTTCGACGTCCGGCGTCACCGCGTCATCGGCGGTGTCCGCGGCCGTCGGCTCACCCTCGTTTTGATCGCCGTCAGACGCGCCGTCTTCCAACGCGTCATCGCCCGTGACCTCTGTCCCCACCGTCTCCGGCTCGGGCCTTGGCGCTTCTGTCTCGGCGTCAGCATCGGCAGCGTCCGCAACGTCGCCGGCGCCCTGATCAGAGGCGTCGTCAGGCGTCTCGCTGAGCGCGTCTTCGGCGCCGGCGTCCGGCGACGCCGCCACGTCTTCGCTTTCCTCAGGGGGCGCCGCAGGCGCCGCAGCGGCGGCCAGCATCGCCTCGTCAGGATCCGCAACGCCGATCAGGGCGAGGGCCGCATCCAGAGACGCGCGCGTCTGCGCGTGTGCGACCCAGCCGGCGACGTGATCCAGGGCCGGCGGGCGCAGACGCGCCATCACGTCGGCGGCGCCGCGCAGATCCCCGTCCGCCATCAGCTTTTGGGCGCGCATCACCACATCGACAGCTGCCCGCGACGTGTCCGGCGCGTCAGCGCGGCGCACGGCCACCATGTCCGTCACGCCCTGGCTCATACGATGTAGGAGCCCGCCAGGACCGCCGCGTTCCAACGCGATCACCTCGCGACCGGCTTGACGGAACGCGCCCTCAAGTTCGGCGCGGCTTGGCGCGCCAGCTTCGGCAAAGGGGGCGAGAGCCGCAATGCCCGGATCCTCGGGCATGAGGATTTCCGCCTCGGCCAGTTCGGCCGTGAAGTCGCCCTCCGCGCTGGCGGCGTCGCGCAGCGCCGCGACGATCAGCATGGCGTCGGCCCGCTCGGCTCCGCTTGGCGCTTCAAACGCGGGCGTCTCCAACGGCGGGACTTCGCCGGCGACGTGCGTCGCCATCCGCACCGTTGTGTTGTCGAGCGCCGCCACTTGCTCACGCAAGGCCGTAACCTCGCTTTGCAACGTCGTCAGGCGACCGTCGAGCGCTTGCGCGATGGCGAGGGCGGCCTGCGCGGCGCCGCTGTCGCTGATGGTCGTCGGCGCTGGCGCGGTGGTCTGTTGTCCCGCGGCGTCGATTTCGCCGCTCAGCTCCGACAAGCGGGCGTCCAACGCGGCTAAGGCGTCGGCGTCCACGCTTGAGCCGGTTGTCGCGGCGTTGGCGAGCAAGGCGACCCGTTCCTCAAGCGCCGCCACGCGTTCCGGCGAGGGACCGGTGTTGGGGCTGTCGAACACCACGCCCATATAGCCGCCGGCGACGGCCGCCGCCGCGGCCAGAACAGCCGCCATGGGGAAGCTCACGCCGGCGCGTTCCGCGGGCTGGGTCTCGTGCGTGTCGGTGGTCGAGGCGGGGGTGAAATCGGCGTCGACCGGATCATCGTCGGCGACGGGATCGTCGCCAGCCGGCGCGTCGTCGGCGGCGGCGACAGGGCTCTCCTCAACGACCGGCGCGTCGTCGGGCGTGTCGCGCCCGTCATCGCTCTGGGGCGCAACGGCGTCGGAGGTTGTCTCGGCGTCGTGCTCGTCTTCGGATTCGGAGGGGCGTGTGGGATCGGAGGGGGCGTTGGACGTGCTCATGGCGGCGTTTCCCTTCGCTGACGGTGACCTTTTAGGCCCGAGGGCCGCTAGGGCTCAATACGCAACAGACGTCGCTGGAGGGTTTCACGCAGTGGCGCCGTCGCACGGGGCGCAGCGGGAGTGTCACGCGGATGTCCGCACCAGCGCGTTGAGCATAGCCTCCTCGGCGGGGCGTTCGGCAACACGTGTTGCAGCGACGCGAACCGCAAGCGCGGAGGCGGCGCGCTGGCTGATGGCGACCGCCAGCACGCGCGCACACGCGGCCTCCAAGCCGCTCGCCCGCGCCAGCTCGCCAAAGACGACCGCCGCGCGCGCGGAGTGGAGCAACACGGCCGACGCCGCGCCCGCGCGCAGGGCCGCGGCCCCCTCCTGCGGGAACGCCGACACCGGCTCGGCGGCGTACGCCACGGCCTCGCGCACCGGGAAGCCATAGCCGCTCAACGTCGCCTGAAGGTCGCTGGCCACCTCGGCGCCGCGCAGGAACACCAAGGGGCCGCCGCTTGGGGCGAAGCGCGAGCGCGCAAGCCCCGTGAGCGCCGCGGCGTCGCCGTCCGCGGAGCACACGTCCGTCGCGCCGGCTTTGCGGGCCGCCGCCGCGGTGGCGGCTCCCACCGCAGCGATGGGAAGCGCGCGCGCGATCGGGGGGAGGGCGGGATCGGCCAGTTGGCGGGCCGCGTTGGCGCTTGTGAGCAGCACGCCTTGAGCGCCATCAAAGATGCGCGCGTTAATCGGCAGCGTCTCGATGCGCAAAACGGAACACAAAACCGGCGTAAAACCCGCCTTGACGAGACGTGCGGCGGTGGCCGTCGCGCCGGGTTCGGCGCGAGTGACCAACACCTGGCCCGCGGTTGGGTCTGGCGCGCCGGTCACAGCCCGAGGACGCGGGGTCGCGGGCTCACAAGCCCGCGCTCACGACGCGACGAGCAACGCCTCGCCCGCCTCCTCCTTCACGGCGCGGCCAATGCGCCGGCCCAGATCAGCGGCCTGTTTTGCGGCGTCGGCGGGATCGGCGGCCAGCGTGATCGTCTCCTCGCGCCGCCAACACTCTTCGCCCTCGGGCGACAACGCCTCAGCGCGCAGCCGCAGCTCGTCCCCAGCGCGCTCGGACAACGCCGCAACCGCCGTGCGGCACGAGCCGTCGATGACTTCCAAAAACGCCCGTTCCGCCGCCGCGGCGATGGTGCTCGCGTCATCATTGATCTTGGCGCAGAGCGCGATCAGCTCGTCGTGATCGGCCCGCGTGGCGATGCCGACAATGCCTTGGCATGCTGCGGGGAGCATCTGATCGGGATCGATGAAGCTCGCGGCGGCTTTGGCTTTGCCGAGCCGCTTCAGACCCGCGGCCGCGAGATAGGTCGCGTCGGCTTCTTTCTGGTGGATCTTGTGCAAGCGACGATGAACGTTGCCGCGCATCAGCGTGAGTTCGAGATCCGGACGCAAACGCCGGGTTTGGGCGCGCCGGCGGGGGCTCGCCGTGCCCAGGCGCGCGCCTTGGGGCAAGCTCATCACGTCCTTGGCGATGTTGGAGACAAACGCGTCACGCGGGTCTTCCCGCGGCAGGTAAGCCGCCAAAACCAAATCCTGTTCGTAGTCCGCCGGCACGTCCTTGAGAGAATGCACGGCGATGTCCACGCCGCCGCCCAGGAGCCACGCGTCCACTTCCTTGGTGAACAGGCCTTTGCCGCCAATATCGGCGAGACGGCGGTCCAGGTGCGTGTCGCCGCTGGTTTGAATGATTTGGATGGGAAACCGTTCGTCGACGAACTCCGGCAGAGTCTTCGCGGCGCGCGCCAACGCCGCTTGGGCCATGCGCGCTTGCGCCAACGCCAACGGCGAACCGCGCGATCCGATCACCAAACGTTGCATCTGCTTCACACCGGCGGGTAGGACACGAACGATGACTAAACGATCTCCAACGACGCGATGCAATCGTCCTCAGACGTAACGCAACACCCCGCCGGCGCCCTCGTCCTCGGTTTGGAGTCCAGTTGCGACGACACCGCCGCGGCCGTTGTCCGCCATACGGCGCAAGGCGAGGACGCTGTCGCGACACTGGTGCTCGCGGAGCGGGTGGCGCGACAGGATGACGCGCATGCGCCTTATGGCGGCGTGGTGCCGGAAATTGCGGCGCGCGCCCACGCTGAACGGTTGGACGATCTCGCCGCCGAAGTGATTCGCGCCGCGGGGATCACCTTTTTCGACCTCGACGCGGTGGCCGCGACGGCGGGCCCCGGCCTCATTGGCGGCGTGATGGTCGGCGTGAGCGTAGGAAAGGCCGTGGCGTTGGCGACGGACACGCCGTTGATCGCGGTCAACCATCTGGAGGGGCATGCGCTGTCGCCGCGGCTGTCGGAGGCGGTGGCGTTCCCTTACCTGGCGCTGATCGTGTCCGGCGGGCACTCCCAGTTCATTATCGTGGAGGCCGTGGGGCGGTATCGGCGCCTGGGCTCCACGATCGACGACGCCGCGGGCGAAGCGTTTGACAAAACGGCCAAACTGCTTGGCTTGCCTCAACCGGGCGGACCGGCGCTGGAGCGGTTGGCGGCGGAGGGCGACGCCCAGGCCATTCGGCTGCCGCGCCCCTTCCTCGGACGCGACGGTTGCGACTTTTCGTTTGCCGGTCTGAAGACCGCGGCCTTGCGCGCCTGGGAGGCTGGCGATGGCGGCGACCGGCTGCGCGCGAACTTGGCGGCGTCGTTTCAAGCGGCGGTGGCCGAGGTTATGGCCGATCGCGCGGCGCGCGCCCTAACGGCCGCCCGCGCAATCGCGCCGGTGGACACGCTGGCGGTCGTCGGCGGGGTCGCCGCGAACGCCGCCATTCGCGCGGCGTTGACGGGCGTGGCCGAACGCGTAGGGGCGCGCCTCGTCGCGCCGCCGCTGAAATGGTGCACGGACAACGCGGCGATGATCGCGCTGGCGGGCGCCGAACGGTTGGCGCTCGGCCTCACCGATCCCTTGGACGCCCCGGCGCGGGCGCGGTGGCCGTTGGACCCCGCGGCGGCGAGCGCAGCGCCGGCCTCCGGCGGCGGGCGCAAAGGGCCACGGGCGTGACGGCCCCGTTTCCTCGCGTTGGCGTCGTTGGGGCAGGCGCGTGGGGGACCGCGTTGGCGCAAACGGCGGCTCGAGCCGGGCGGGACGTTGTGCTTTGGGCGCGCCGCGCGGATCAGGCCGCCGTCATGGCGCGCACGCGCGAGAACCCTCGTCTTCCCGGCGTCCAGCTGGACGCGCGCGTGACGCCGACGGCCGAGGCGTCCGCGCTCGAGACGGTCGACGCCATTCTGTTCGCCGCGCCGGTGCAGGCCGCGCGTGCTGTGACGCAATCCCTCTCGATCCACATCGCACCGGGCGCGCCCTTGGTGTCCTGCGCGAAAGGCTTCGAGCAGGCGAGCCTCAAACGGGTCACGGAGATCTTCGCGGACGTGGCGCCCCAGGCCCGACCGGCGGTGTTGTCGGGTCCGAGCTTTGCCGGAGAGGTCGCGCGGGGCCTGCCGGCGGCGGTGACACTGGCGGCCGACACCGTGACCCTCGCGGGGGATCTGGCGGCGTCGATCGGCTGGTCGGGGTTTCGGCCATACCTCTCCGATGACGTTCTTGGCGTGGAGCTCGGCGGCGCGATGAAGAATGTCCTGGCGGTCGCGTGTGGGGCGGCGGAGGGGTTAGGCCTGGGCCGCTCCGCCCACGCCGGTTTGATCACCCGCGGTTTCTCGGAAATGGCGCGGCTGGGCGCGGCGCTCGGCGCGCGCCGCGAAACGCTCCAAGGCTTGAGCGGGTTGGGCGATTTGGTGCTGACGTGCTCCAGCACGCAATCGCGCAACATGTCGCTTGGGCGCGCATTGGGCGAAGGACGCACGCTGGCGGCCATCCTGGCCGAGCGTCAGGCGGTCACCGAGGGCGTGGCCACGGCGCCGGCCATGCTGGCGCTGGCTCAACAGAAGGGCGTGGACACGCCGATCTGCGAGGCCGTCAACGCTGTTCTGGACGGGCGGCGGACGGTGGCGGAGGCGATGGACGCCTTGCTCGCCCGGGCGGTGAGGGTGGAGGCGGATTGAGCGCCTCGCCATTGCGACGGGCTAGAGCTGCGCCTTGCGCCGATAGCGTTCAAGCAACGCCGATTGTTCCGCGGTCGGCTCGCCCGTGACCCGCCCGACGGCTTTGAGCATGTCCTCCAGTTCGATCAGCTCCGTCTCGGTGACGGTGCGCTGCAGGAGCGCCACCATGCGGTCCACCACGGCGTCAGCGTTGGCCGCATCGCGGGTCAGCCAGGCCGCTTGGGTCGCCAGCGCGTCGGCATCCTCCTCCGACAGCTCGAACCGCTGGGCGGCATGCTCGGCGATGGCGGTCTTTGCGGCGGTCGACAGTTCGCCGTCCACGCGGCCGAAGAGCGCCATCAGGACGGCCGCAGCCTCGCGTGGGTCGTCGACCGCGTGCATGCCGCCGTTTTTGGCGCGCGACTGAAACCGCATGCGGCGTGGCATGTTTGCGACCGTCTCAGCCGCGTCCGCGACCTCGCGCGCCGCTTCGCCCATCATGCGCAGACGCCAAATGAGCGCCGCGATCGCGCCCAGCGCGCCCAGCAGCGCCAACAGAATGTGCATCGTCCATCCCTCACGCCGCCCTGCAGCGTCGTCACTTTCGCCACCGGCCGCGACGCGCGCAAGCGGTTTCGGGGCGCGTAGGGGTTTGAACCCGGCGTTGAGGTTTTGTGAGCCATTGCGAAGGCGTTCAGGAGCCCTCACTTCCCGAACGTTGGATCCAGCCATGGATATGGCGGGCGTCACGCGGCGCCGCCGCAAAAGGAGATCACGCCATGTTGTTCGCGTCTCGCGCCGCCCTTGCAGGAGTCGCCGTTCTCGCCACGGCTTGCGCCTCGGTGAACCCGGAAACGGGTCAGCGGTCCGTCAACCGCACGACCACCGGCGCCGTGGTGGGCGGTCTGATCGGCGCGGCCGCCGGCGTCGCGGCTGGCGGCAACGACACCACGAACGTCCTGGCCGGCGCGGCCGCTGGAGCCGCAGCGGGCGCCGCGACCGGCGCCGTGCTCGACCGCCAAGCCCGTCGTCTGGAAGAGCAGGCGCGCGGAACCGGGGTGCAGGTCGTGCGCGAAGAAAACGCCGTGCGGGTGGTTTTGCCGGGCGATGTGACCTTTGCGCTCAACAGCGCCGACATCGAGCCGGGCCTGCGCAGCACGCTCGATCAGTTCGCGGCGACCTTGAATGAAGATCCCAGCACGCGGATCACGGTCATCGGGCACACGGACTCCACCGGGGCGCGCGCCTACAATGACGAGCTTTCCGAACGGCGCGCGCAGTCGGTGTCGGACTACTTGATGGCGCGCGGCGTCAATCGTGGCCGGATCAGCACACTTGGGGTCGGCTCAACACAGCCTGTGGCGTCGAACGACACCACAACGGGTCGGGCGCAGAACCGTCGCGTCGAGTTCACGCTCAGCTGAGGTCGGGCCCAAGCGCGCGAAACGGATTGACGCGCCGGCTCGAGATCGAAATACCAGCGGGTGGGGTGCTGGGCTGGGTGGCCCGCGCTTGCGCGTGAGGCGCGTGACCGTTGGGGAGCATCGCATGGACGACACGGGTCTCGAGCCCTTGCCGCAACCGGAAGCGAGCGCGCGCGCGGCGGCGCGTCAGCGCGCGCTCACGTGGTTTGTGGGCGGTGTCGTCACGGTGCTTGCGCTCGCCTGGATGACGGCCTCTCTAACGTGGTTTGTGTTGGAGCGGGATGCGTTGCGGGAGGACCCCGGCGCGATCGCCGGCTCGGCGCGCTCCAGCGCGTCCGACCCCCTGACGGCCTCGCCAGCCCCGATCGCGCGGCCGGCGCCGCCGACCCCGGTGCCGGTGGCCCCGACCCAAGCCTCCGAACTGGTGTATTGGGGCAGCCCCTCGAGCGGGGGCTCTTTGGAGTTTGTCGGCGTGGACGTCGAGCCCCTTTGGGGGGCGGGCTTCGCCAACACGCCCGTGGGGCGCGTGACGAAGATCAACAGCGACAGCGGCGTGTTCGGCTTTATCTGCCCCGGCGATTTGATCATTTCTGTCAATGAAGAGCGTGTCGACGGCCTCAACGAGACCGACATGACCCGCAATCTTGAGACGGTGCTGTTTGGTCGGGCGCGGTTTGAGGCGCGCCTGGCGCCCAACGGGTCGCGCCCGGCGGTGCGGTTGATTTGGGGCTCCATGGCCGCCACCGCGCCGATCATGCGCGACGTTGAGGTGATCGCCACGCCGCGGTGCCCTTAGCCGCGCCATTGTCCGCCCGCGGCGCGTCGCGCTTGCGGCTGCGGCGATCCGCCGTCTACCCTGTCCGCTTTGAGGGTGATTGAGGCGGACAGTATGGATGGGCTGATCAGCGGGTTTGTCAGCGGACTGGACACGGTCAGCGGCTTTATCTGGGGCGGGACGTGGGGCGAAACCGCTGAAGGCGAGACGCGCCGTTTGCTGCCGTTGGGGCTGATCGCGGTCTTTCTGTTGGGCACCGGCCTCTACTTCATGGTCGGGCTCTCGTTCCGTCCGTTTCGCCGCTTTGTTCCGGCCATTGGCGAGCTTTGGGCCGGCCGCAAAGGCCAGGGCGAGGGCGAGATCACGCCGTGGCAAGCCTTATCGACAGCGCTGTCGGGTCAGGTCGGCACCGGAAATCTGGCGGGGGTGGCCACCGCGATCTCCATCGGCGGGCCCGGCGCCATGTTCTGGATGTGGGTCACCGCGCTGCTGGGCATGGCGGCGGCGTTCGCAGAGAGCTCGCTGTCGGTGCGCTTCCGCGAAACCCGCTCCGATGGCGGCTTCCACGGCGGCCCGATGTATTACATCAAGAACGGGCTGGGCAAACGGTGGCGTTGGCTGGCGGTGTTCTTCTGTTTCGGCACGATTTTCTCGGCCACCGCCACCGGCGGCATGATCCAATCCAATTCCATCGCCAACGCCATGTCCGAGGCCAGCCGGAGCTTCGCCGGCGGACTGCCGTGCGCGATCACGGCGGGCAAAAGCTCCGTCGTGGTCGACGGCGACAGCGTGCCCGTGGCGGCGTCGGGGTGCGTGATCGATGAGGCGTTGGCCGCCGGCGAGACGGTTTCGGTGACCGTTGACGGGTTTCCCGTCGGCGTCGCGGCGGAGAGTTTCACGCGCGAGCTGAGTTTGTGGATTCCCGGCCTGCTGATCGCGGCCGGGGTGTTTTTGGTCATCATCGGCGGCATCAAATCGATCGGCTCGGTGGCTGGGAAAATCGTGCCGATGATGGCGCTCTTCTACGTTGCGTGTGCGGCGACCATGCTGATTTTGCACGCGCATCACATTCCCGCCGCCTTCGTTCAGATCTTCACCTACGCGTTTGGGTTGGAGCAGGCGTTCGGCGGCGCTGCGGGCTACGGCATGATGCAAGCGATGCGGTTTGGCATCGCGCGCGGCTTGTTCTCCAACGAGGCTGGTCAGGGCTCCGCCCCGATCGCCCACGCCGCCGCGCAGACCAACAACCCCGTGCGCCAGGGCGAAATCGCCATGATCGGCGTGTTCATCGACACGATGGTCATTTGCACCATGACCGGCCTGGCGATCCTGGTGGTGAGCGGGAATTTCGTCTCCGGCGCGGAGACGGTGCAGTACGCCTGGCAGTCCAAGACGCTTCAGGGACCGGAGGTGACGACCGCGGTCTATCGAGAGGGGTTCCCGTTCGCCGGCGAGTTTGTCGTGGCGTTCGCGCTGACGCTGTTTGCCTTCACCACCATCCTCGGCTGGTCCTACTACGCCGAGCAGGCGATCACCTATCTGGTGGGCGATTGGGCCACGAAGCCCTTCCGTTATCTGTGGGTGCTGGTGGTGTTCGCCGGCACGCTGGTGCTTGATCTCGACCAGCTGTTCCGCATCGGGGATCTCGCCAACGCCTCGATGGCGTTTCCCAACCTGATCGCGATCCTGGCGCTTTCCGGCGTGGTGTTCTCCATGGCGCGGATGGCGGATCGCGGCGAGGAGCCGATGGCGGGCGTCGGATCAAAAGCGACCGCTCAACCCGACCCCGCGGAATAGCGGGGTCACCCAAGGCTGGGTGTTCGACGCTTACCGTTCGGGCTCAGCGTCCGCGTTCGCCGTCGCGTTGGGATCCAAAACCGGTTGAGGGCCGGCGGTCGCCGCGAGGGTGGCGGCCGCCGCGCCGGCCATGCCCGCGCACACGCCCAACACGGCGCACTCGCCGGCGAACGCGCGCTGGTCGACCACCACGCTGATCGGGCCCAGGGCCTGCGTGATCATGAAGAACGATGGGTCAATCACGGTCGCGGGGGCGCTCAGCGCGCCGGCCCGCACAACGGCGGTTCCCGGGTTCGACGCGTCGACCGGCGCCGGACCGCACGGGCCGGAGCACGCTTGGGTCACGCGCGCGGTCCGATCCGAAGCGTCCGCGGCTTCAGGTTCTTGCCCCACGGACGGCCCGGCCGCCCCAAGGGTTGCGGCAAGAGCGACAACGCTCCCGCGGAGCGTCATGACGCGTAGGCGCTTGGGTGAGCGGTCTCTCCACATGGGATGAGATTAGCATTCCGCGACGTCCGCGGGCGAGGACGCGCCGCGATCAGAGCAACCAGAGCGTCACTCACATTGGCGGCGGTTGAGGCAAATGCGTTCTTGATTCTGCGGCGAACCCACGTCCTATTCGCCCAAAACGCGGGCTTCGCGCCGGACGGGAGACATCATCATGACGGATCGCATTGGCGCTGAGGCCGCCCTGACGCGCTTGACCGGTTGGACCCAATCTGAAGGCCGCGACGCCATCGAAAAGTCCTTTCGCTTCGATGACTTCGGCGCCGCGTGGGCGTTTATGAGCCGCGTCGCGTTGCAAGCGGAGGCCTGGGACCACCATCCGGAATGGTTCAACGTCTACAACCGCGTTGACGTGGTGCTGACCACCCACGACGCCGACGGCGTGAGCGAGAAGGACGTCGCGCTCGCCCACTTCATGGATTCCATCGTCTGATTGGGGGCGTTCGGCGGTCTTACTTGCCGTGCACGAGCACCATGGACAGCAAGACTTCCGCGCCCTCTTCGCGCAGGACGGAATCCACGGCCTCCTGCATCAGTGTGCGGATGGCGTCCGCATCCGGCGTGCGTCCGGCGATGTAGTACACATTGAGGTAGCGGCGCAGCGCTTCAGAACACGCCGCGCGGAGGCGGGGTATGGCGGCGTCGGCGCGGCGGCGCACGTCCGCTGAACGGATGTCCAAGCCAAGCTCGACGTGCAACACGCCGCGGGCTTTGAAATCCTGGGTGATCGTGCCCGTGACCGGCTCGACCTTCAGATAATAATCCGACGCGCCGGCGCCGCCTCCGCCGGCGTGCGCCGCGCCTGTGATCACCAGGGCCGCGAGCGCTCCCGCGACCGCGGCGACGTTTCGCTGTGTCCGCGTTCGCCTCATGGTGTCAGAGCGCCAGATCGACGTTTCAACGACGCATCAACGCACCGATTGTGGGTCACCGGTGCTGATGCTCGAGGGCCGGGCTCGCGAACGCCGGACGCCCATGATCATGGTCGTGCATCGCCTCCATCGCGACGCCCACAAGCGCGCCGGCCGCCGCGACCGGAAGGACCGCCACGCTGCTCTCCCGCTCCACATGGGGCAGGAGGTGCCCCGCGCCGACATAAAGCAACACGCCCGCCGTGAACGCGAACAAGTGGGCCAGAAGCTGAGGTTCGAGCGCGCCAACCAGCGGCTGGGCGGCAAAGGCGCCGAGCGGCGTCGTCGCCGCCGCGGCCAGGAAGGCCCACAGAAACGCCATGGGGCGCTTCAAACCCGCGCCGCGCAACACGCCGAAGACAATCACGCCCTCGGGCAGTTCGTGCATCATCAAGCCCGCAGCGGTCATCAAGCCGGTGGGAAAGCTGACGGCGAAATTGACGGCGTAGGCGACGCCATCGATCAGAGAATGGAACGCAACGCCCAAAGCCGGCGTGACGCCGAGCGCGAGTTGAGCGCCGCCTTGGCGTTCCGCAAGGGTCAAGACGCCGCGATTGAGCACGAACCCGCTCGCGAACCCGGCGAACATCAGCGCCGGCGCGTCACGGCTGGCCAACAGCGCATGAGGCGCGAGGTGCAGCAGCGTGACGCTCACCAACACGCCCGCGGCGAACGCCGCAAACAAGCCCATGGACGCGTTCACCCTCAGAGGGCTGAGCGTCACCCCCACCAAGCCGAGCGTCGTGATGGCGGCCGCCAACAGGCTGAACACAATCGCCGGCGGCGCCATTGCCCACATTCGACCCACCCTCTTCGCGGCGTGTTCCACGTCCGGCCCAGACCAGCCGTGGCGACGCGAGTTCTGAGCGTCGGCCTTTGTTGTTACAGCGTAACATTTATGCGAGAACGCGACGGTGATCGAGCCCTAAGTGGGATCCTAAACGAGCCCTCCATCCGAGAAGCTGGGAGAACGAACATGCGTTGTCACGTCGCCGCGTTTGCGGTGTTGCTCGGGAGCGCCGCCACAGCTCAAGAGGAGGCGTCGCAGACGCGCCAGGTCGGGGCTCACGTCCACGGGGTCGCGACGCTGACGGCCGCCGCCCAGGATGGCGCGCTAGCGGTGGAGCTGGTGACGCCCGCGTTCAATCTTGTTGGTTTTGAGCGGGCGCCCGCCACGCCGGAAGAGGAGGGGGCGGTGACCGTCGCGCTCGCCTTCGTGGAGAACGCGGAGGCCGCTCTCACGCTCGATCCGCGCGCGGAATGCACAGCGGACGGCGTGACGATGACGCCTGGCGACCTGGCCGGCGCCGCGGCGGAGGCGAGCAGTCATGACGGTCACGACCATGACCACGATCACGACGATGATCATGACGATCACGATCACCACGAGGGTCACGACCACGACCACGACCACGATCATGACGACCACGAACATGAGGCGCATGGCGGCGCGGATGTGACGGCGCGCTATCAGTTTGCGTGCGCGAAGCCCGACCGTCTGGCCTGGATCGAAGTGAACTTCTTTGAAGCCTTCGAACGACTTGAGCGTGTGGACGCGGCTTATCTCGACGCCACGCGCCAAACAGCGGCCGTCTTGACGCCAGAGGCGGTGCGTTTTGATCTGCGCCCATGAGCGCGCCAGCCGTTTGCGTTGAGAACCTGACGTTCCGCTGGGGTCGCGGGCCCGTCGCGCTTGACGTGCCGCGCTTTGTGATGGGCGGCGGCTCGCGCACGTTCCTGCAAGGCCCAAGCGGCTCCGGGAAGAGCACGCTTCTGGGCGTGATCGCCGGCGTGTTGGCGGCCGACGCGGGCCGGGTCGAGGTGCTTGGCGCCGACCTGACCCGATTGAGCGGCGCCGCGCGCGACGCCTTCCGCGCGGAACACCTCGGCGTGATTTTTCAGATGTTCAATCTGCTGCCGTACCTGTCCGTCTTGGACAACGTGACGCTGCCGTGCCGATTTTCGCGCGCGCGCGCAGCGGCGGCCTTGCGGCGGGAGGCGAGCGTGGAACGCGAGGCGAAGCGCTTGCTCGCGCGGCTTGGGCTGACGGATCCGCGCATCCTCACGACGCCGTCGCGGAACCTCAGCGTGGGCCAGCAGCAGCGGGTGGCGGCGGCGCGCGCCCTCATTGGCGCGCCACAACTGATCATCGCCGATGAGCCGACATCCGCGCTGGACGCATCCACCCGCGACGCCTTTTTGGCGCTCCTGCTGGAGGAGTGCGCCGAGACGGGCGCGAGCTTGCTGTTCGTGAGCCATGACGCGGCGTTGGCGCCGCGGTTTGACGAAGCCTTGGATCTGCGTGCGTTGAACCGGGCGGCGGCTGCGCAGGACGCCGCATGAACCGCGCCGGCGTCATTGTGCGTCTCGCCGCGCAGAGCCTGGCCAACCGCGCCGGCGTCGCGGTGCTGACGGCGTTGGCCATCGCCGTGGCGGTGACCTTGTTCTTGGGCGTCGAGAAAATCCGCCACGGCGCCCGGGCGAGCTTTGAGAACACCATCTCGGGCACGGACCTGATCGTCGGCGCGCGCTCGGGCGCGATCAATCTCACGCTCTACTCCGTGTTTCGCATCGGCCAGGCGACGAACAACATCAGCTGGGCGAGCTACCAGGAAATCGCCGCGCGTCCGGAAGTGGCGTGGGCCGTGCCCTTGAGCCTCGGGGACTCCCACGCCGGCTTTCGCGTGTTGGGCACGACCCCGGAATACTTCGCGCGCTACCAGTATGGCGGCGGTCGATCCCTCGAGATCGCGGAGGGCGCGCTGTTCGCCGACCTCTACGACGCCGTGCTGGGCGCGGCTGTGGCGCGGGAATTGGGCTACACGCTGGACAGGGAGATCACGCTGTCCCACGGCCTGGGCGCGGTCAGCTTCGCCGAACACACCGATCGGCCCTTTCGCGTGGCGGGCATTCTGGCGCCCACCGGCACCCCCGTGGACCGCACGATCCATGTCAGTCTTGAGGCGATCGAGGCGATCCACATCGGATGGGCCGGCGGCGCGCCGACGCCGATGGCCAGGGCGATCACAGCGGACCAAACGCGGGCGATGGATCTCCAGCCCAGCAACATCACGGCGGCTCTGATCGGGCTCAGCAACAAGATCGAGGTGCTGCGCCTGCAGCGAGCCATCAACACCTATCCCCGCGAACCGTTGCTGGCGGTGATCCCCGGCGTGGCGTTGAGCCAATTGTGGAGCGTCGTCGGCGCCGCGGAGCGGGCTTTGGCGCTCGTTTCAGCGTTCGTCATCGTGGTGGGCCTTGTCAGCATCACAACCATCTTGCTGTCGAGCTTGAACGAACGGCGACGGGAGATGGCGATCCTGCGGGCGGTGGGGGCCCGGCCATGGCACGTCTTCGCCCTGTTGATCAGCGAAGCGGCGCTCCTAGCCGCGGCCGGCGCGGGCGTCGGCGTGGCGCTGGTGCAGCTCGCGACGGCGATCGCCGCGCCGTTCGCCACGGCGCGCTTCGGCTTGACCTTGCCCGCTGTTCCGCCAACGTGGTTCGATGCGGCGGTGGTGGGCGTCGTGATCGTGTCTGCGGCGCTTTTGGCGGCGGCGCCGGCATGGCGCGCGACCCGCAACGCCCTCAATGACGGACTGACGGTGCGTGTATGATGAAGCTGTCGAGCTTGGCGCGTGGCCTCGTGGTCGCCGTCGCTTTCGCGTCGACGCTGAGCGCGGCTTACGCCGCGCCGGAGGCGGAAGAACTGCGATGGGATGATCTCTGGCCCGACGGCGAGGACGACATTATCCAGGAATTGTACTCCGAACATCTCTCCAATCTGTGGAACAACCCTGTGGCTGAAGGGTCGGAGGCGGACGTCGGCGTCCAGATCGGCACCTTCAACGTGGTTGATGATCTCGACGGCGTGCGGGTTCGGCTGCCGGGTTACGCGGTGCCGTTTGATTTTCGGCCGGGCGGGCAGGTCAGCGAGTTCCTGCTGGTGCCATATTACGGGGCGTGTCTCCATCAGCCGCCGCCGCCGCCCAATCAGACCGTGTACGTCGCTCCGGCGGAGGGGGACGTGCAGCTTCCCGATCTGTGGACCCCGATTTGGGTCGAGGGGGAGATGCGCACCGAAGAGCGCATGAGCGACCTCGCAAACTCGGCCTACACCATCATCGTCGACAACGTTGAGCGCTACGAACTGCCCTAGAACGGTCGCGTGAGGGGACGGAGGGCCTTGGGGGTCTGCAAGCGCTCGAAGCGCGGGGGAGGACGATGATCAGCGCGATTGGTCTGGCCGCCGGCCTCGCCCTGTTGATCCTGCTGACGGTCCGCGGGGTGAACATCATCGTTGCGGCGGTGGCGTGCGCGGCGCTCGTCGCGATCTCGGCGGGCATGCCGCTGCTGCCGCCCCTCGCGGAGGACGGCGGCGCGGACTTCGTGAGCGCCTATATGGGCGGGTTCACGGGCTTTCTCGCGTCGTGGTTTTTGATGTTTCTCCTGGGCGCGATTTTCGGGGAGGTCATGGCCGCCTCCGGCGCGGCCGACAGCGTCGCGCATTGGGTGGTCGACACCTTCGGAACGAAGCACGCCGTTCTGGCCGTCGTCGGCGCCTGCGCGTTGCTGACCTATGGCGGGGTGTCCGTCTTCATCGTGGCGTTTTCGGTCTACCCGATGGCGTTGAGCCTCTTTAGGCGCGGCGATTATCCACGCCGTTTCATTCCCGCCGCGCTCGCCTTTGGGTCGGTGACGTTCACCATGACGTCGGCGGGCTCGCCAGAGATCCAAAACGTCATCCCGATTGCGTATCTGGGCACCACGTCGGTTGCGGGATGGCCTGTGAGCTTGGTCGTGGCGGTGTTCATGGCCGGCGTCGGGCAATGGTGGCTGAGCCGCATGGTGCGACAGGCCTGCGCTCGCGGCGAACGCTATGACGAGCGTCCGGACGACCCGTCAGAGCGCGACTACGCGGCGCTGCCGCATCCGGCGCTCGCGGTGGCGCCGCTGATCGTGGTCTGGGGCGTGTTCAACGGCTTTGACGATCTGTTGGAGGCTTACGCGTTGATTCTCGCGCTGGGCGCCGGGGTGGCGGCGGCGTTGCTGGTGGGACGCGCCTCGTTGGCGGCGATGCCGCAGGCGTTCTCGGCGGGCGCGACGGGCGCGGTTGTGGCCATCACCAACACCTGCGCGGTCGTCGGCTTCGGCGCGGTGGCGCGGGAAACGCCCGCCTTCGCCGCGACGTTGGCCGGACTGGAGATGCTGCCCGGCGGGCCGTTGATCGGAGCGAGTTTGGCGGTGACCATTGTCGCCGGCCTGACGGGCTCGGCCTCCGGCGGGCAAACCATCGCCTTCGACGCCGGTGTGCACACCCCCTACATTGAGGCGGGAGCCAACCCGCAGGCGTTGCATCGCGTGATCGCCATCGCCTCCGGCGCGTTGGATTCGCTCCCGCACAACGGCTATGTGGTCACGACGATCCGCGCGATTTGCGGGGAGACCCACAAGGCCGCCTACGGGCCGCTTGGGGCCTTGACCGTCATCTTGCCGCTGATCGGCCTGGCGCTGGCTGTGGCGCTGTTCACCGTCTTTTGAGGGAAACGCTCGGGCGCGCGCCAGCTCCGCCGCCCCCTGATCAGAGGCGCCGAAGAGCCCCGCGCTCGAGGCTGAGCACAGGCGTGCGGTTGTCAGCGGTATGCCCGCGTGACATAAGCGCTCGCTCCGCGCACTTCTCCCGCCGTTCCTTGTCAGACCGTTGAACCATGACCGTCACCGAAAAAGAGGCCGAAGGCCTTAGCCGCACCTTTCAGATCACGATCCCGCGCGCCGATTTGGCCGCGCGGCTCGATGCCCGCATTGATGAAATCAAGGACCAGGTGCGTCTGAAGGGGTTTCGTCCGGGCAAGGTGCCGGCGAGCCACATCCGCCGCATGTTCGGCCGCTCCATGATGGACGAGATCGTCGAGGCGGCCGTCAGCGAAGCGACCCAAAAAACCCTGGATGAGCGTGAGCTGCGCGCCGCGTCGACGCCGGAGATCTCCGTCTCCAGCGACTCCGAAGCGGTGTCCAAGGGCGATGAGGACTTGGAATACGAGCTGCGCGTGGAGGTGATGCCGACCTTCTCACCGGCGGATCCGCGCGCGATCACGCTGGAGCGACTGACCGCCAAGCCCGCGGAGGCGGACGTGGATGCGGCGTTGGCTGAACTGGCCTCCAACCAGAAGGTTTTCGAGGACAAGGGCGAGGCCGCCGCGGAAGACGGCGACGCCGTCGTGGTCGATTTCGTCGGGCGTGTCGACGGCACGGAGTTTGACGGCGGCACGGCGGACGGCGCTGAGATTGTGATCGGGGCGGGGCGGCTGATCCCTGGCTTCGAGGGCCAGCTGATCGGCGTCAAAGCAGGCGACAACGTCCAGGTCGAGGTGACGTTCCCCGAAGACTACGCACGCGAGGATCTCCAGGGGCGCCCCGCTGTCTTTGACGTGTCCGTGAAAGAGGTCCGGGGCCCCCGCGTTCTCGAGGTCTCGGAAGAGCTGGCCACGCAAGTCGGCTTCGAAGATTTGGCGGCGTTGACGGAGGCGGTGCGCGCGAATTTGGAGCGGGACTTCGCCGCCCAAGTGCGTCAACGGGTGAAGCGCCGCTTGTTGGACGCGCTCGATGACCTCCACGATTTCGAGTTGCCCCAGCGCATGGTGTCGACGGAGTTCGACCAGATCTGGCGGCACGTCAAAGCCGATTTGGACGCCGGGCGTATCGAGGATGCGGACGCGGAAAAAACGGAAGATCAGCTGCGCGAAGAGTATCAGGTGATCGCGGCCCGGCGCGTGCGGCTTGGCCTCGTCCTTGCCGAGATCGGCCGGGAGGCGGGCGTCGACGTGCCGGAGGAAGAGCTGGCGCGCGCGGTGAACGCCGAGGCGCGCCGTCATCCGGGGCGCGAGCGCGAAGTCGCGGAGTATTTCCAATCGAACGCCGCCGCGCGGATGCAGCTGCGCGCGCCGCTGTTTGAGGAAAAAGTTGTGGACTACATCCTCGAACTCGCGGCCGTGACCGACGTCGAAACCGATCGCGAAACCCTGTTCGCGGACGAGTGATCCGCGAAGACGCGACGGCGGGGGTTGCGCGCGGGCGCGACTGACGAAATATCAGGAACCAGGTGTCATGTCCCTGTGCGGGCGTTCGTGGAGCGCTCGCCACCCCGTCGCGCCGTTCGGCGCCGCCGGTTTCCGACCCACAAGGAGCGCGCGATGTCTCGTACCGTCGAAACCATGATGAATCTCGTGCCGATGGTGGTCGAGCAAACCAGCCGTGGCGAACGCGCCTACGATATCTTTTCTCGGCTGCTGAAGGAGCGGATCATCTTCCTCACCGGGCCGGTTGAGGACGGGATGGCCAGCCTGATCGTGGCGCAACTCCTGTATTTGGAGTCCGAAAGCCCCAAAAAAGACATCGCGATGTATATCAACAGCCCTGGCGGCGTGGTGACCTCGGGTCTGTCGATTTATGACACAATGCAGTACATCAAGTGTCCGGTTTCGACCGTCTGCGTTGGTCAGGCGGCGTCCATGGGATCGCTGCTGTTGACCGCCGGGGAGCCGGACATGCGCATCGCGCTGCCGCACGCGCGGATCATGGTGCATCAACCATCAGGCGGATACTCCGGCCAAGCCTCCGACATTGAGCGGCACGCCGAGGACATCGTCCGCGTGAAGCGGCGCCTGAACGAGATTTACGTGAAGCACACGGGCCAGGAGTACGATCGAATCGAAACCACGTTGGATCGGGACTACTTTATGTCGGCCGAGGATGCGCGGGAGTTCGGGATTGTCGATCATGTCTATGAAACGCGTGTCGAAACGAGTGGCGACGACGGCCGCTAAGCGGGGCGCGTCGTGGTATGGCTTGATCCGGATTGTTCGTTCGTGATCGAATATGGACTGCGCGCGCGGTGATGACGGCCTAGCCCTTGCAAGGTCGCCGCGGAGGCCGGACGCTCTCGGGCGCCGGCGAGGCCGACGGGAGTGATTATGGCGAACACACCGCAAAAAACGGGCGGCGACGGCAAGAGCACGCTCTATTGCTCATTCTGCGGGAAGAGTCAGCACGAGGTCCGCAAGCTCATCGCCGGCCCGACCGTGTTCATTTGCGATGAATGCGTCGAGTTGTGCATGGACATCATTCGCGAGGAGACGAAGTCGTCCCTCGTGAAATCCCGCGAAGGGGTCCCAAGCCCGCGCGAGATTTGCGACGTGCTGGACGACTATGTGATCGGTCAGCAGCACGCGAAGCGGGTGCTCTCGGTGGCCGTGCACAACCACTACAAGCGGCTGAACCACGCGACCCAGAGCGCCGACGTGGAGCTGGCGAAGTCGAACATCCTGCTGATCGGGCCGACGGGCTGCGGCAAGACGCTGCTGGCGCAGACGCTGGCGCGGATCCTCGACGTGCCGTTCACGATGGCCGACGC
>CAZGLY010000017.1:46972-61178 GCA_964526675.1 uncultured Caulobacterales bacterium | reverse complement strand
GACGCGCGCATCGTCTCCAGCGACTCTCAGCCGGGGGATGGGCGGGACAAGGCGTTGCGGCCGCTCTCGTTCGCGGATTTTGTGGGCCAAGAGGCGGCGGTCGCGAACCTCAAAGTGTTTGTGAAGGCGGCGGCTGGGCGCGACGAGGCGTTGGATCACGTGCTCCTGTCCGGCCCGCCGGGGCTGGGCAAGACCACGCTGGCGCAAATCATCGCCAAAGAGCTTGGCGTGAACTTCCGCTCCACCTCAGGCCCCGTGTTGGCGCGGGCGGGTGATCTGGCGGCGATCCTCACCAACCTTGAGCCGCGGGACGTGCTCTTCATCGACGAGATCCACCGCCTCCACCCCGCCGTGGAGGAGGTGCTGTACCCCGCGATGGAGGACTTCGAGCTCGACCTGATCATCGGCGAAGGGCCGGCGGCGCGCACCCTGAAGATCGACGTCAATCCCTTCACGCTGATCGGCGCGACGACCCGCGCGGGGCTTCTCGCCACGCCCTTGCGCGACCGCTTCGGCGTGCCGGTGCGCTTGGAATTCTACGATGTCGCGGAGCTGACGCGGATTGTCGCGCGCGGGGCGGGCAAGCTCGGCGCGCCGCTGACCGATGATGGCGCGACGGAGATCGCGCGGCGGGCGCGCGGCACGCCGCGGGTGGCGGGGCGGCTGTTGCGGCGGGTGCGCGATTTCGCGGAAGCCGACGGCCTGGCGCGGATCGACGCCCCGGCCGCGGACGCGGCGCTCCAACGTCTTGAGGTCGACGCGACGGGGCTCGACGCCCAGGACCGGCGTTATCTCAACGCGCTGGTGGTGAAGTTCGCCGGCGGGCCCGTCGGCCTCGACACGCTGGCGGCGGCGTTGGCGGAGGCGCGCGACGCCCTGGAGGAGGTCGTCGAGCCGTTCTTGATCCAGCAAGGCTTTATCGCGCGGACGCCGCGCGGGCGGGTTGCGACGCCGAACGCCTATGCGCACCTCGGTTTGACGCCGCCGGCGACGATCCGCGACGCGCCGCCGGATTTGTTTCGCGACGCGGATTAGGCGCGCGGACGCTGGCGCCGGCGCGCGCGATCGACTAAGTCGGCGATGGTCGCGGGCCGCGACAGCCGCCCCGAGGGAAACACGCCATGGCCGCCGCTGCGCACCCAACGCCCGAAGCTGGCGGCTTCGTCGGCGCGCCCGGTTCCGGCGCGGTGAGCCATGTGTTTCCCGTGCGGGTGTATTATGAGGATACCGATTTCTCCGGCGTGGTGTATTACGCGCGCTATCTGCACTTTTTCGAACGAGGACGGACGGAATTCCTGCGCGCGGCGGGGGTGAGCCACCAAGCGCTTTTGGAGGGCGAGGATCCCAGCGTGTTCGCGGTGCGCCGGCTGAACGTCTCTTACGAGCGGGCCGCGCGGGTTGACGACGTCTTGGCGGTGCGCACCAGGTTTGCGCCTCTGGCGGGGGCGCGCTTGCCAATTCGTCAGGAGATCACCCGCGATGACGCCCTGGTGGCGGCGGCGGATGTGGAGGTTGTGTGTTTGACGACGGGCGGGCGGCCCAAGCGGGCGCCAGCGGTGGTTTCTGCGGCGCTCGCGCCGTATGTGACGCCAATCAGTCGGTAAGGTCGGGTCGTGAAATGGTCATATTCCGTGCGCACGACGCAGCGGAGCTGGGGCGCGCAAGGGGCGTCGCGCGTCGCCTCGGCAAGGGGTCGCTTTGATGGACATTACGGTGTTGGGCGCCGCAGCGGCGGTCTCTGACTTTTCGTTTGTCGCTTTGTTTCTCAAAGCCGGCCTCGTCGTGAAGGCCGTGATGATCATGTTGGTCGGCGCGTCCATTTGGTCGTGGGCCATCGTGATCGACAAACAAATGCAATTCGGGTCGTTGCGTCGCCAGGCGCAGCGCTTCGAGGAGGCGTTTTGGGCTGGGCGCTCGCTCGAGGAGTTGGCGAACAGCATGGGCGATCGGCCGCGCGAGCCGATGGGCCGGATCTTCGCGGCGGCGATGCGCGAGTGGCGCGAAAGTCGCGCGCGGGGCGCGGCGGGCCGCGACAGCGTGCAGATTATGAGCCTGACGGAGCGAATCGACCGCGTGATGGGGCTGGTGGTTCAGCGCGAGCTTGGCCGCGCCGAACAGGGCCTCGGCGTGTTGGCGTCCGTGGGCTCGGCGTCGCCATTCATTGGCCTTTTTGGAACGGTATGGGGCATCATGAACACGTTCCGCGCGATCGCCGCCTCCAACGACACCAGCTTGGCGGTTGTGGCGCCGGGCATTGCCGAAGCGCTGTTCGCCACGGCGCTGGGCCTGCTGGCGGCGATCCCGGCGGTGATTTTCTACAACAAATTCTCCGCGGATATGGCGAAGTTCTCCGCGCAGCTTGAGGGCTATGCGGACGAGTTGTCGGCGATCTTGTCCCGCCGCGCGCAAGAGCGGGGAAGCTGACGATGGCCATGAATCTCGCAAGCGCGGGCGGCGGCCGTCGCCGCGGCGCGCGCTTCCGTCCGATGGCGGAAATCAACGTCACGCCGTTTGTGGACGTGATGCTGGTGCTGTTGATCGTGTTCATCGTGTCCGCCCCGTTGCTGACGGTGGGCGAGCCCGTGGATCTGCCCAAGACGGAATCAAAGGCGTTGCCGTCCGAGACGGCGCCGTTGGCCGTGACCGTCACCAGCGCCGGCGCGGTTTATCTCGGGGGACAAGAGGGGGACGAGGAGATCCCGCTTGATGAACTGACCGAGAAGCTCAACTCCATCGCGGCGGCGCGCGGCCAGGATGCAGAGGCGATCCGCATCTTCATCCGGGGCGACCAGGCGGCGGACTATGGGGCCGTCGTGAGCGTGATGGCGCGCATTCGCGCGGCGGGCTTCACCAATCTCGGCCTCGTGACCAGCCATTTGGACCAATAGACGGCGAAGGGAGGCCCATGCGGTTCGGCGCGCCTCTGTCGCTTTCGGTCTTAGGACACGTGGCTGTCGCCACGATTGGGCTGGCGGCTGTTCCCTACATTGATCGCCAATACGTGCCGCCGGTTGTGTTGCCGGTGGACTTCGTGATTGGCGACGTGCCGGAGTGGACGCCGCCGCCTTCGGGCGACGAGATCCCTGACGCGCCGAGCACGAAGCCGCCGCGGCCCACACCGCCGGAGCCGGAAGAGGAGCCGGAGGAAGAACTGGAGCCGGAACCGGCGCCGGCCCCGGAAGCCTCGGACGCGGCGACGACCACAGAAGACATGCCGCTCGACGCCGACGACGCGCCGACGCCGCCCACGCCTGAGGTGGAGGAGCCGGAGGCTCCCGCGCCGGAGCCGGAACCCGAGCCGGAACCGGAACCTGAGCCGGATCCCGAGGAGGAGGCGGCGGAAGAAACGCCGCCGGAGGATTTGGGGCCGCCGCCGCCGCCGCGGGTGAAACCGCCGCCGCCGCGCCGCCAACGCCTTGACAGTTTGCGGGACCTCTTGGAATCGCGCGAAGCGTCATCCGAAGCGCGCACGCCGCGTTTCGCGCCGCAAGCGGGCGTCAACGCGCGCACCTCGGGAACGGAGTCGCAGTCGGTGGTGGCGTTCAAGACCGCGGTGCAAGCGAAGCTGCAAGGATGCTGGCGCACGTCTCTCGACGCTCCGAACCCGGAATCTCTTCTTGTGGTCGTCGAGCTGGAGTTCGAACGTGACGGGCGTTTCGCACAGCCGCCGAGAGTGAAGAACGCCGCGCAAATCGCGTTGAGCGGCAACCCCTTCTGGGCCGCCGCGCAGCGGCGCGCGATCGCCGGCGCGGTTGAGTGCGAGCGTCGAGGGGAGTATCCGGCGGTTCCAGAGCCCTTTGAGGAGAATCGACGGGTCATCGTCAATTTCCGTCCGCAATTTGGCGGATGATGGAGGTGCGGCGCGGCCGGGGGCGGCCGCTGCTGGCGTCGGTGTTCGGCGCGCAACAGGGGGGCGGCGCTGCCGTCAATCAGACCGTGGAGAAACAGTGATGGTGTTCCGTGCTCGGTTACGCGGCGTTTGGCGCGCGCTTGCGATCGCCGTGTTTCTAGCGGCGACGGCGGCGCCCGCGACGGCGCAGCTCGTTATCGATGTGGGCAAAGGCCATTTGCAGCCGACGCCGATTGCGATTCCCGCCTTGGTGTCGCCGAATCGCGATCCCGACGCGGCCCAGCTCGGGCGTGACATCGCCGAGGTGATCTCCGCCAATCTGGTGCGCTCGTCTTTGTTCCGGGCCATCGACGAGGACGCGTTCATTGAGACGATTGACGACTTCAACCTGTCGCCGCGGTTCAATGATTGGCGGTTGATCGGCGCGCAGGCGCTGATTACGGGTCAGGTGCAGATCGACGCCCAAGGGCGGCTGCTTGTCGGCTACCGGTTGTGGGACACCACCGCCCAAGAGCAAGTGACGGCCCTGCAGCTTGAAAGCACGCGCAGCAACTGGCGGCGCGTCGCGCACCGGATTTCCGACAGCATTTACAACGCGTTGACGGGCGAAGAGGGGTACTTTGACACCCGCATCGTCTACATCGAAGAGTCAGGGCCGAAAACGGATCCGACCACGCGTTTGACCATTATGGACCAGGACAGCGAAAATCGTCAGTTCCTCACTGACGGGCGCTATCTGGTCTTCTTGCCGACGTTTTCTCCGGAAGCGCAGCAGATCGTCTATGTGTCCTATCGGGAGGGGGCGCCGAAAACCTATCTGTTCGACATCGAGACCGGGCGCGAGGAGGCGCTCTTCGTCGTCAGCGCCGAGAGCGAGAGCTATTCCGCCCGCTTCTCGCCGGATGGCCGCCGCGTGGTCACGACGGTCTCCCAAGGCGGCAACTCCGACATTTACGTCTATGACCTGCGCACGCGCCGGCGCTTGCGTCTCACGCAAGAGCCCTCGATTGAGGTCGAGCCGAGCTATGATCCCACCGGTCGGTTCATCGTGTTCACGTCCGACCGCACGGGCGCGGGGCAGCGTCAGCTGTACGTCATGGCCGCCGACGGCTCGCGGGTGCGCCGAATCAGCCGCGGGGAGGGCCGCTACGGCACGCCGGTTTGGTCGCCGCGGGGAGACCTGATCGCGTTCACGAAGCAGTATCAGGGGCGGTTCTTCCTCGGCGTCATGGAGCCCGACGGCGCCCGTGAACGGATCTTGGCGGAGCACTTTAAGATCGACCGGCCGGCGTGGTCGCCAAACGGCCGCGTGCTGATCTACACCTCAGAACAAGCCAGCGATGAACTGGCGAAGCAGATTCGTTCGGTGGACCTCACGGGGTTCAACGATCGGCCGATCGGGACCCTGGGATCGGCGTCCGACCCGGCTTGGTCTCCCTTGCTGAAATGAACAATGTTGCCGCTTGATCCAAAGCGGCTCACCGTTATAAGTGCCATATCGGCGCGCACGCCCTCGTTGGGTTCATCGCCGCTCTTTGGGGGCCGGGGATTGCGCGTTGCTGCGGCGAAACGAATGGACCGTTGAGGGACACTATGAAGGTTAAGCTTGCTTCTATGGCCGCCGCGACGATTGCGGCCGCCTGCTCGTCTACCCCCGAAGCGCCGCCGCGGGCTTTTGAGTCCACGCCGGAGCCCGAGCCGATTTTTGAGCCGGCTGAAAGCACCTTGTCCATGCAGGAGCAGCTGACGCAAGCTTCCGGCGCGGACCGCGTGTTCTTTGACTTCGACTCGTTTGTTGTGAAGCCGGAAGCGCGTGAAGTGTTGCGCGCGCACGCGGACTGGTTGAACCAGAACCCGGGTATCTCCGTGCGGATCGAAGGCAATTGCGACGAGCGCGGCACGCGCGAATACAACTTGGCGCTTGGCGCTCGTCGTGCGAACGCGGTTCGGGATTATCTGGTTGGCCTCGGCGTCGATCCGTCGCGGGTCAACACGATCTCCTACGGCAAGGACCGCCCGCTAGACCCCAACTCCAACGAGTTGGCCTGGGCCACGAACCGCAACGCGCGGACGTTCATCATGGAAGACACGCTTTTCTAAGGCGTTGTCGTGGATCCGCGAGGATCGCGTAATCAAATGTTATCGGCGCGGCGCCACGTTTTCGCCGCGCCGATCATGTTTGTGGATCTTATGAAACTCGTCTCGACCGCCCCTTCTGCTTTGCGACGTTTTCCACGCGCGGCATTGCGCGCGCTGGCTGTTGGCGTTGTGGCGTTTGCGGGCGTCGAAGTCGCGTCGGCGCAGAGCCGCGCGCAGCTTGACCAGCGGTTGCGCGGCGCGGAGCAAGCGATTGTCGATCAAGAGGACCGGCTGGTCGTCTTGGAGCGCGATCGCCTGACCGGGGATCCCGTCGCGGTGCGCTTGATCGAGCGGTTGGACGCGCTGGAGGCGCAGACGGCGGCTGTGACCGGCGCGCTGGAGCGCTTAGCGTTGGAAAATCAACAGCTTCGATCCCGGGTCGCCACGTTGATCCGGGAGATCGAGCTGCGGGACAAACAGATCGCGGCGGCGGCCAACTTGCCGCCGGCGGTCTATGGGCCGTTTGACGTGCAGAGCCCCGTGTTCAGCCTCAACGCCAACACGGACGCCAGCGCGCAGTCGGGCGCGGCGCTGCCTGCGGGGGGGCCGGCGACGATCGCGGGCTCCAGCGGCGCGCTGGGTTTTGAAACGGCGGCGGACGCGCCATCGCCGGCGGTCGCCGCGCCGGCGCGCGACGCCACGGCGGCTGAGGTGACGTTGCCGGGCGATCCGGATGCGGCGCTTCAGCTGGCGAAGGATCTCGTGATCCGGGGTCGCTATGACGAGGCGGCCGGCGCGCTGTCGGTGTTTGTCGAACGCTTCCCCACCAGCGATCACATTGGCGAAGCGTGGTTTTGGCGCGGCGAAGTGGATTTTGTCCGCAGCGTGTATGACGCCGCGGCGAAGTCGTACATCTCCTCGCTGGATGTGGATCCGACCGGGCCAAAAGCGCCGGAGGCGATGATCCGCTTGGCCTCGGCGCTCAACGCGCTCGGCGTGGCGGAAGAAGCGTGCACCACGCTGGATGACTTTGACCGCCAGTATCGTCGCGCCCCGCAGAACGTGAAGGCCAAGGCGCAGCGTGTGCGTGAGAGCGCCAACTGCCCCTGATCTTCCGCGCGGCATGGTGCATCGCTTCCGGCGCGTGAGGAGAGGCCGATCCTGAACGCGCCGGCTCCTGATCCGTTTCCCGCTCTTGGCGACCCTCTGAATGCACGCCGCATCGCGCCCTTCGCGACGTGGGCGGACGACGGTCCGTTGGGCGTCGCGTTTTCCGGCGGCGGCGACTCGACGGCGCTTCTGTTGGCGACGTTGGCCTGGGCGCGCCCTCGCGGCCGGTCTGTCGTTGCGTTCATCGTCGACCATGGCGCGCGGTCGAGCTCGAAAACCGAAGCGGAGGCGGCCGCGCAGCGAGCAGACGCGTGGGGCGCGCGGACGGCCATTGTGCGTCTGGCCGCCACGCGACCATTCTCCCAAGCGCGGGCTCGGACCGCGCGGCATCGGGCGTTGGCGCGCCTGTGCGCCACGTGGGGGGCGCGCCTGCTGTTGCTGGGCCATACCGCCGATGATCAAGCTGAGACCGTGCTGATGCGCGCTGGGCGCACGCCGCTCACCTGTCGGGGCTTGGCGGGCCTCGCCCCCCTCAGTCCCTCGCCGGCCTGGCCCGAAGGCGCGGATCTGGTGTTGGCGCGGCCGCTCCTGGACGCCCGGCGACGCGAGATCCGATCGGCGCTCAGGCGTTCCGACGTTCGGTGGACCGACGATCCCAGCAATGGCGACACGCGGTTTGAGCGTGTGCGCGCGCGTCGGGCCATCGCGGATTTCGAGGCGGCGGGAGGCGCGGTCACGAGCCTTCTGGCGGCGGCGGCGGCGGCCCGCGCGTGGGATCGGGGCGTTCGGCGGCAGGCGTGGGACGTTGTGCGGGCTGCGTGTCCAGCGGCGGCCCCGCGGGACCCATTGGATGGCGGCCCTGCGTCGCCGTGGCGCATCGATCATGACTGCTATCGCGCGTTCCCCGCCACGCCGCGGCAGCGCGCGCTGGAGGCGTTGGTCCAGGCGGCGGCTGGGAGCGCTCGGGCCGTCCGCTCCGACGCGCTGGCGACGTTGGATGCGGCGCTCGTGCTCGGGGACTTCGCGGGCGCCACCTTGGCGGGCGCGCGCCTGCGCCGCGCTGGTGAGGGAGTGGTCGTTGAACGCGACCCGGGCGTGCTCTGGGGCCGCGGCGGCGGCGGCGGTCTTGCGCCAGTGGCGCTCGCCAGCGGCGAGGCCGTGGTGTGGGACGGTCGCTGGGTGGTCGGGCCCACGCCCCACGCTGGGGTGGTCCGGCCCGGACATGATGACGCGCCCGCGTTTCATGATGCCGCGGGCGGCGTTGTCGCCGTCGCGCGGGTTGATTTGAGGCCCTGCTTGCTGGCGCGATCTCTGCAGGCCGACCGTCCGGCGCTTTGGCGTCGGCGGGAAACAGCCTTCGACGCTTGGCGAGGGCCCCTTGGCGGCCCACATTACGTGGACGCGGCCGAAACGCTGACGGCCCCTGGGGCGTTCGGATCCGTCGAACACGCACTGGCGCAACACGGAAAGCACGCGAATGAATATTAGAAACCTTGCGGTCTGGGTCCTCATCGCCCTGGTGTTGATCGCGCTGTTCCAGCTGTTTCAAAACACGACGCCCGCCGGCGCGGGCCAGGAGATCACCTACAGCCAGTTTATGGAGGCTGTGGACAATCGCCGCGTGGCTGAGGTCGTGCTTGAAGGCGACACCATTGAGGGTGAGTTCAAGTCGGGACAGGGCTTCACGACGACCGTGCCGATTTTTGTTCGGGACGACTTTGTGACGCGCCTGGAGGACAGCGGCGCGGAGGTGGTCGTCCGTTCGCCAACGTCGGATGGACCAAGTCTGCTGTCGATTTTCATCACGTGGTTCCCCATGCTGCTGTTGATCGCGGTGTGGATCTTCTTCATGCGCCAGATGCAATCCGGCGGTCGCGGCGCGATGGGTTTCGGGAAGTCGAAGGCGCGGCTTCTGACGGAGCGGACGGGCCGCGTGACATTCGACGACGTGGCCGGCGTCGATGAAGCGAAAGAAGAGCTCCAGGAAATCGTCGAATTCCTCAAAGACCCGGGGAAATTCCAAAAACTGGGCGGCAAGATCCCGAAAGGCGCTTTGTTGGTCGGCCCCCCGGGCACGGGTAAGACGCTCATCGCGCGCGCCGTCGCGGGTGAAGCGAATGTGCCGTTCTTCACGATCTCGGGGTCCGACTTCGTCGAGATGTTCGTCGGCGTCGGCGCGAGCCGCGTGCGCGACATGTTCGAGCAGGCGAAGAAAAACGCGCCGTGCATCATCTTTATCGACGAGATCGACGCGGTCGGCCGCCATCGCGGCGCCGGTCTGGGCGGCGGCAATGACGAGCGTGAGCAAACGCTCAACCAGCTCCTCGTCGAGATGGACGGCTTTGAGACGAACGAAGGCATCATCCTGATCGCGGCGACCAACCGACCGGATGTGTTGGACCCCGCGCTGTTGCGTCCTGGCCGATTTGACCGCCAGGTGGTCGTGCCGAACCCGGACATCGTCGGCCGTGAGAAAATCCTCAAAGTCCACGTGCGCAAAGTCCCGCTCGGCGCGGACGTGAAGCTGCGCGACATCGCTCGCGGGACGCCGGGCTTTTCCGGCGCGGACTTGGCGAACCTGGTGAACGAAGCGGCGTTGTTGGCGGCGCGCCGCGGCAAGCGGTTGGTCACCAACGCGGAGTTCGAGGACGCGAAGGACAAGGTGATGATGGGGCCGGAGCGGCGCTCCACCGTCATGACCGAGGATGAGAAGAAGCTCACCGCCTACCACGAGGCCGGCCATGCGATCGTCGCGCTCAACGTGGCGGCGGCGGATCCGGTCCACAAAGCGACGATCATCCCGCGCGGGCGCGCGCTCGGCATGGTGATGCAGCTGCCCGAGCGCGATCAGTACTCCATGAACTACACGCAGATGACGTCGCGTCTGGCGATTCTGATGGGCGGTCGCGTGGCGGAAGAGCTGATCTTCGGTAAGGACAAGATCACGTCGGGCGCCGCGTCAGACATCGAGCAGGCCACCAAACTCGCCCGCGCCATGGTCACGCGGTGGGGCTATTCGGATGAGCTTGGCACGGTCGCTTATGGCGAAAACCAGGAGGAGGTGTTCCTGGGCCATTCCGTCTCCCGCCAGCAAAACGTGTCGGAGCAAACCGCCCAGATCATTGACGGCGAGGTGAAGCGCCTTGTCCAAGACGGGTATCTGGAGGCCAAGCGGATCTTGACGGAGCGCGCTCCTGATCACGAGGCGCTGGCGCAGGGTTTGCTCGAATTCGAGACGCTGTCGGGTGATGAAATCCGCGACCTTCTCACCGGCAAGCGGCCGAGCCGGCCAGATCCCGACGATGAGCCCACCACCCCGCCACGCGGCGCGGTGCCGGTCACGGACGACGATCCGTTGGCTGGCGAGGGCGAGCGCGGGTCGGGTTGGAGCGGTCCTGAGCCCCAAGGCGCTTAGCGCCTCCCGGCTCGGGCGTCTCGGATCCGACAGATCGACGGCAATGGGGAGGGCTCCGCGACGACGTCGCGGACCCCTTTCCTGTTCAGCCGGTTTAGCCGTAGAGCGCCAACGCCCGTCTGCGGCGGCATAGGTCCGGGCGCGTCGTTTCTGCGTACACGTGGATACTCAGGATGCGCGCGCGTGCGTGGGTTGCCCACACGCGCGCGCCCGACCCTCTGGAGCGCGGACCAGGCATGGCGCAGGCCTTCACGTTGTCGACGACGCGGCTGGCGCTGACGCCGCTGACGGTGTTGGACAGCCCCTGGTTCTGGCGGCTGAACACCCATCCGCACACCCGCGAGCATCTGTGGGATGGCGACGTCATCTCAACGCAGCAAGCGGCGGACGTGTTGGCGCAAAGCGCCGCGTTCTTCCGCCATCAACGATTCGGTTTGTGGAAGGCGTCGCACGCGGAGGCGGCCGTGGGCTATTATGGGTTGTGGTTCTTCTTTGACGAACCGCAGCCTCAAATCTTGTACGTCACCGACCCCGGCCACACCCGGCGTGGCTATGCGGCCGAGGCGGTGTCGGCTGTGGCGCGCTACGCGTTTGAGACGCTGGATTTCGCTCATTTGGACGCCGCCGTTGAAGCCGGGAATGACGCGTCGCGCGCGTTGGCGCGGAGCTTGGGCATGCAGCCGCAGCGTGAAAGCGTTGTCGACGGCAAGCCCACGGTGGTGTTCCGGCTCGACCGCGAGGCGTTCGCGGACGAGGGAGAGCCCGTCGCTTTTGACGGGGCTGCGCGCCCTCGCGTCATTGCGCGCGGGTCTGATGACCCAGGCTGAACATGGGCGCTGATCGGCCGCTCGTGATGGGCGTCATCAATGTGACCCCGGACAGCTTCTCCGATGGCGGCGCATGGACGGATCCGATCGCCGCCCGCGATCACGGACTGGCGCTGCTCGCGGCGGGCGCGGACGTTCTGGATGTGGGCGGGGAGTCGACCCGGCCCGGTGCGACGCCCGTGGACGCCGACACCGAATGCGCGCGCGTCGTTCCCGTGATAGCGGCTCTGAAAGACGCCGCGCCGGACGCACGGATCGCCGTCGACACCATGAAGCCGGCGGTCGCGGCGGCGGCGGCGGCTGCGGGCGCGCGGATGTGGAACGACGTCTCAGCCTTGCGCGGTCAGCGCGACAGCGCCGCCGTCGCTGCGGCGCTCGATATGGACATCGTGTTGATGCATATGCGCGGCGCGCCGCAAACCATGCAAAACGCGCCGACCTATGACGACGTCGTCGGGGAGGTGATCGCCTTCCTACAAACGCGGGCGGAGGCGGCGGAGGCCGCTGGCGTCGATCCGGCGCGGTTGTGGGTGGACCCCGGCGTGGGCTTTGGGAAGACGCTGGCCCACAACCTCGCGCTCATGGCCGCCTTGCCCAGGATCATCGAGGATGTGGGCTTCCCGGTCCTGTTCGGCGCATCGCGCAAAAGCTTCATCGCGAAGGTGGACGCCGCGGCGACCGATCCGCGTGATCGCCTTGGCGGGTCCTTGGCTGCGGCGTTGCACGCCGCGCGGATGGGCGCGTCCATGATCCGCGTCCACGATGTGCGGGAGACCGTTCAAGCGCTTGAGGTGCAGGCCGCCATTACGGCGTTGGCTCCATCATGACGGGGCTGGCGTGTTCGCGGGGGCGGCCGCCTTGGCTCACGCCGTGCGTCGTCTTCTCCCAATGGAACGGATCGCGGAGCAGACTGACGACGGCCCGCAGCGCCGCCGGCGTGTGCAACACCCAGTAGAGCGGCGCCGTGATCGCGCGCCACGCCAGCGGGGCCAACCCGGCTCGTCGGGCTCCCAACGCCATCGTCGCGATGCTGGATGCGAAGGTGGCCCCGAGCACCGCCACCGGCGCCGCTCCAAGACCAGCCGGTTCGGGGGAGGCGAGCGCCCAAACGGTTTGCGCCGCCAGCGCGACGGCTAAGGGCCCGTGCACCAGGCTCGCCACCACGGAGAACCCAATCGTCAACTGCAGGCAGGCGAGGCTTCGCCACCCCGCGCGCCGCACCAGGTCGCCGGGGGCGCGCATATGCACCGCCCACGTTTGCATGAAGCCTTTGATCCAACGGGAGCGTTGGCGCGTCCACGCGGCGCGTGTCGTCGTCGCTTCTTCGAGCGTGCCGACGGTGATGACGGTCGCGCGATAGCCAAACCTCGCCAGGCGAAAGCCCATATCGGCGTCTTCCGTGACGTTGTGGGCGTCCCAGCCGCCGACGGCGCGCAGCGCCGCGATGCGGAAATGGTTGGACGTGCCGCCCAGCGGCAAGGGCCAACCCCAACGGGCGAGAGCCGGCATGATGACATGGAACTGCGCGGCGTACTCCAACGCGAACTGGCGTGTGAGCCAGTTGTCGTCATGGTTGTACCACCCGAGCGGCGCTTGCACGCACGCAATGTCGGGACCGGCGGCCGCGAACGCGGCGGCCGCGGCGCGCAATTGTTGGGGATCGGGTCGGTCTTCGGCGTCGAACACCGTCACGAGCTCGCCTTTGGCTTGGGCGAGGGCGACGTTGAGCGCGCGCGGTTTCGTTCGCGGCGCGCCTTTGGGCGCGACGACCACGCGCATGGTGTCTCGGGTCGCAAGGGTTTCGGCCGCGCGACGGGTCGCGTGGTCGTCGGCCTCCACCGTGATCAGAATGTCGAGCCGGTCGCGCGGGTAGTCCAGCCGATCGAGCGCCGCCACAAGCTGCGCCAAAACGGCCTCCTCACGATAGACAGGCACAATCACCGTGTAGCGTGGCCAGACGTCGGGTCGGACGCTCGGCGTGTCGCCCGGCGTGCGCCGGGGCGTGGCGATCGCGGCGAACCGGAAGCCTGCGACCAACAACGAGCACACGCAAAATAAGATCGAAAGCGATGTTGCAACTTTGAGTGGTTCTGCTATCGTCCACACGATCGTTGCAAGGCCTAGCGTGGCGAAGGCTATGGCCTGCCTGCGGGGGACGCCGCTTCGCGCGGACGCGCTGGCGGGGCGCTCCTGGAGCGACGCTGGCGTGGCTTCGGCCTCGGCGCGACGCGCGCGCGCGCCCGTGCGACGGTCTGACATGAAAAGCGTCCCCTCTGACGGGGAAACCTAACAGCCCGTGGTCACGCGCGCGCCGGGAAAGCTGCACTTGCGGCGATTCGCCCGCCATACGTGTCGGATGGTGTGCCGTGGATCAGCGACGTCACGCGGTCTTGGGCGGCGCCGCCTGGTCGGGATGCACGAAGGCCGTGAGGCGCAAGCGCCCACGCGCCAGGCTGTCGCCAACAGCGAACACGGCCGCGCAGCCGGTTGGAAACCCATCAGCCAAGTGCGCTTGGCCCGCGGCGTCATGGGCCCCGCCTTCCGACACATACCAGCGCGCCAGATCCTTCACGCCGGGATTGTGAGCGATCACTAGGGTGACGTCGCCGCCGGCCTCCGCCGCGACACGCGCCAGCTCTTCGGCCGGCGCGAGGTAGAGCGACTCCACGCACGCGGTCGCGGCGGCGGGCAGGACCTCACGGGCGATGTCCCACGTCTCGCGCGTGCGCGCGGCGGGCGAGTGGAGCGTGACGTCGGGCCTCACCCCCAGCGCGGCGAGCGCCGCGGCGGTGCGCATGGCTTCCTCGCGGCCGCGATCGGTTAGGCCGCGGTTGCGATCATGATCCGCCTGCCATTCACGCACCGCCTTCGCATGGCGCATCAACACAAGCGTCTTCATCGACGCGCCGCCGTGAGGCTCGCGGC
>CAZGLY010000017.1:22572-46872 GCA_964526675.1 uncultured Caulobacterales bacterium | reverse complement strand
GGCTCGCGGCTTTGTGATCGGGCGGCGTCGAGGCCCGGGTTGCCATCGTTGTGGGAGCGCAACACACCCAAAGCGCTTGCGGGCGGGTTGGCTTCCAAGCGTTCCATGACGACGCAATGCGGACGGAGATGTGCATGAGCCTCTTACTTGGCGATGTCGCCCCGAATTTTGACGCCCAGACCACCGACGGGCCAATCTCTTTCCACAGCTGGGCTGGCGACCATTGGGTCGTTTTCTTCAGTCATCCTGCTGACTACACGCCCGTGTGCACCACTGAATTGGGTTTCACGGCCAAGATGAAAGGCGAATTCGAGAAACGCAATGTGAAAGCGTTGGCGATTTCGGTTGACCCCTTAGACAGCCACAACGGTTGGGTGAAGGACATCGAGGAAACCCAAGGGGTGACGATGAACTTCCCGATCATCGCCGACCCCGATCAAACGGTGTCTAAGCTCTATGGGATGATTCATCCGAACACGGATCCAAAAATCACCGTGCGCGCGGTGTATGTGATCGACCCGCACAAAAAAGTGCGCGCCACCTTCACCTACCCGCCCAGCGCGGGGCGCAACTTCACTGAGGTGCTGCGCCTGATCGACAGCCTCCAGTTGACCGACGGCTACAAGGTCGCCACGCCCGTGAATTGGCAGGATGGGGAGGATGTGATCGTCGTCCCCTCCGTGCCGGACGCGGAAGCCGACGCGCTTTTTCCCAAGGGCTACACGACGATCAAGCCCTATCTGCGGGTGACGCCCCAGCCGAACAAATAGCGGGCGAGGGCGTCGGCTCTTTCGGCTGACGCCCAGCGCCGCGGTGCGGCGCGTCTCAGCGCCCGGGTTTTGAGGCGAGGGCGGATCGCTCCTTGCGCCGTTGACCGCTTTGGCGGCGAGCCCTAGACATATCGGTCGCGCAAGGGAGAGCACTCCATGATCGCGGTCGCCGACGCCCCCGCTTTGCGCGCGCTCGCTGAAGAAGCCAACGCCTGGCCTTTTGAGCAGGCGCGCTTGATTGCTAAGCGCCTTGAGCGCGCGCTGAAGGCGGGCCGTCCCACCGATCGGCCCGTTGTGTTCGAGACCGGCTACGGTCCTTCCGGTCTGCCGCACATCGGCACCTTTGGCGAAGTCGCGCGCACGACCATGGTGCGTCACGCCTTCCGCGTTCTGACCGAAGACAAGTATCCGACGCGCCTGATAGCGTTTTCCGATGACATGGACGGCTTTCGCAAAGTGCCGACCAACGTGCCGCGCCAGGAGATGCTGGCGGAGCACTTGGGGAAGCCGCTGACGCGCGTGCCAGACCCGTTCGGGACGCATGAAGGCTTCGCCCAGCACAACAACGCGCGTTTGCGGGAGTTTCTCGACTCCTTCGGGTTTGAGTACGAGTTCTATTCATCGACGGAACAGTATCAATCCGGCGCGTTTGACGACGTTTTGCAGCGTATGCTCGAGCGCTTCGACAAGGTGATGGCGATTATGCTGCCGACCTTGGGGGCGGAACGCCGGGCGACCTACTCGCCCTTCCTGCCGATCAGCCCCACGACGGGACGGGTCCTCCAGGTCCCCACACTGGAGCGGGACGTGACCTCCGGGACGATCACCTTCGAGGACGAGGACGGGGAGGCCAAAACGGTTCCCGTGACGGGGGGGCAGGTCAAAATCCAGTGGAAACCGGATTGGGCGGTGCGCTGGACGGCTTTAGGCGTCGACTATGAGATGGCGGGTAAGGATCTGATCGAAAGCGTGCGGGTGTCGTCCAAGATTTGCGCGGCCTTGGGCGGCACGCCGCCGGAGGGTTTGAGTTATGAGCTTTTTCTGGATGAGCACGGTCAGAAAATCTCTAAGTCAAAAGGCAACGGAATCGCGGTTGAGGCGTGGCTGAAGTACGCGACACCGGAAAGCCTCGGGCTGTTTATGTTCCAAAAACCGCGCTCGGCGAAGCGTTTGTATTTCGACGTTATCCCGCGGATGGCGGATGAATATTTTCAACATCTGAGCGCCTATCCCCGCCAGGCGCCGGCGGATCAAATCGCGAACCCGGTGTGGCACATTCATGCGGGCGAACCGCCTGAACAAAGCGCGCCGATCTCGTTTTCGCTCATGCTGAACTTGGCGTCCGCCGCCAGCGCCCACGACACCGACGTGCTGTGGGGGTTCATCGAACGGTATGTGCCGGGGGCGACGCCGCAGAGCCATCCCGTCCTCGATCGGCTCGCCCGCTACGCGGTCACATACTTTGAAGACTTCGTGTCCCCCAGCAAGCAATACCGCACGCCGAGCGAGGCGGAGCGCGCGGCGCTGGAGGACCTCAAAGGGCGTCTGATGGCGTTCGATGGCGACCCGCGTGACGGCGAGGCGGTGCAGCAAGTGGTCTATGACGTTGGAAAGGTTCATGGTTTTGAACCGCTGCGCGCGTGGTTCCAGGCCCTTTACGAGGTGCTGTTGGGGCAATCCCAAGGGCCGCGCTTTGGCTCCTTCGCCGCGATTTATGGGCTTGAGGAGACCATTGGTCTGATCGATCGCGCGCTGGCGGGCGATCTCGTCGCCGCGTGATTGATTGCGACGGTTTGCCGCGCTTGAGGTTTGGTTTACCTTGAGGATAGCCGGGGGTGTCACGAGGCGAACGGATGATCGTGCAAGCGTTGCGGAGCGTTGGCGTGTGCGTGATGGTCGTGGGGCTGTGGGCGACCGCAGCCGGCGCTGAGCCCGCCTTGGAGAGCGCAACGCCAGATCCAGAGGCGCTTTACGCGGCCGGCGCTTATGACCGCGCGGCGGCGGCGGCGGCAGGGCGGGGCGACGCGGATGGCTACGCCCTGGCGGCGAAAGCCATTGCGGCGGATTTTCTGCTCAATCCGGGATCTCAATCGGCCGCGGAGGCGGCCGAACGCGTCCGGGCTTATGCGGAAGCGGCGCTGATGCACGACCCGCATCATGTGGAGGCGCGGTTGCACGTGGCGGTCGCGCTTTGGCTGGAGGGTCGCGACGCCGGCGCGCTCGAAAGCTATTTCCGCAACCTGCCAGGCCAAGGACGCGACGTGTTGCGCGCCGCTTTGATGGACGCCCCGGACGACGCTTGGGCCCACGCGCTCATGGGGGCCTGGCACTTGGAGGTGTTGCGCCGCGGCGGCGGGCGTGGCGCGCGTCTGTACGGCGCCGGGCTGCACGAGGGCGTGGATCATCTATACCAG
Organism: uncultured Caulobacterales bacterium; assembly: GCA_964526675.1. Taxonomy (GTDB): domain Bacteria; phylum Pseudomonadota; class Alphaproteobacteria; order Caulobacterales; family Maricaulaceae; genus CAZADA01. The sequence goes on along the minus strand of CAZGLY010000017.1, from coordinate 43,688 downwards.
GCGATGCGCCTTGAGCCCGACAACGCGGCCATCGCGTTCCAGTGCGCGGTGTCGTTTCTCGCGTTGGATCCTGACCGCTACGCCGAACATGCGGACGCGGCGCTTCAAGTCGCGCAAGCGGCGGAAGCCGACGACGCGTTTGAAGCCGAGATGATTCGGCGGTCGCGTGAGTTGCTCACCCTTATGGCGCGCGATGACGATGAGCGGGTGCGCCGTCAGGTCGCGCGCTGGACGGAGGGGTAGCGGCTCGTCGGCCGAGCCGGCCGGCTAGCGCGCGGCGCAATCTGGGGCGGCGGCTGACGTCATGCCGCTTTCCGCACAAACACGGCGCCGGCCGAATACCCCGCCCCGAACGAACAGATAAGGCCGACGTCACCTGGCGCAAAATCCTGCGAATACTTATGAAACGCGATGATCGAGCCGGCGGATGACGTGTTCGCGTACTCGTCCAGAATGATGGGGGCTTCCTCGGCCGTCGCGTCGCGACCAAGAACTTTCTTCGCGATCAACTCATTCATATTTTGATTGGCTTGGTGCAGCCACATGCGTTTGAGTTGAGACTGTGAAATACCCACTTGCTGCATTTGCGCCAGGATCATATCCGCCACCATGGGCGTGACTTCTTTGAAGACTTTTCGTCCTTCCTGCATGAACAGCTTGTCGGTCAGCCCTGTGTCCAAGCCATTGTCGCGCTTGACGTCTTCCGGTGCTCCGGCGTCGCGCTCCGTGCTGTTGAGGAACCCAAAGTTGTTGCGGATGTTGTTGGAGAACTTGGTCTTCAACGCCATGCCCAGGATGTCCCAGGCGCCGACTTGAGCGCGATCGGCGCGCTCCAGCAAAATCGCGGTGGCCACGTCTCCGAAAATGAAGTGGCTGTCGCGGTCGCGGAAGTTCAAATGCGCGGTGCAGATCTCGGGGTTGCACACGAGGATCGCGTTGGCGTGGCCAGCCGCAATCATGTCGGCGGCGGTCTGGATGCCGAACGTGGCGGACGAGCAGGCGACATTCATGTCGAAGCCCCAGCCGTCGATCCCGAGCGCGTCTTGCACCTCGACCGCCACGGCGGGGTAGGCCCGCTGCAAGTTCGAACAGGCGACGATGACGGCGTCGACCTCGTGGGGCGCGCGGCCGGCGGTTTCCAACGCTTCGCGGGCGGCGGCGACGGCCATCTCCGCCAGAACGGAGAGTTCCTCCACCGGCCGGGCGGGGATGCGCGGCGCCATGCGCGTGGTGTCCAGGATGCCGTCGCGGTCCACCACGTGACGGGATTTGATGCCGCTGGCCTTCTCGATGAACTCCGGCGAGGAGTGGGCTTTGGGCTCGGCCCGGCCGGCGGCGATGGCGTCCGCATTGGCCGCGTTCCAAGCGTCCGCCCAGCCGTTGTAGGCGGCGACGAGTTCGTCGTTCGAGACCGATTGGGGCGGCGTGTAGAGGCCGGTGGCGGTGATCACAGCGCGGGCGGGGGTCATGCGCGTCGACTTTCCTGTCTGGCGGGCCGCAGGCGGCCGTAAGGCGCGGGCGTTCGGCCGCGCGCGGATGGATTGGGGGCAGTGATACGAAGCCCCGTTGCCTGCGTCATCCCCCCGTTAGCCGCACGCGCCGGCTTTCGCCTTTCCTGCGTCAGCGACTTCGCGATGACGAAAGCAGGTGACCAGATGGTCGTTCACCATGCCCACCGCTTGCATAAACGCGTACACGATCACCGGGCCGCAAAACGTGAAGCCGCGTTTCTTCAGGTCTTTGGCCAGCGCCTCGCTCACAGGGGTTTGGGTGGGCGTGTCTTCCAGGCGCTCCCATGCGTTGACCACCGGCGCGCCACCGACAAAGCCCCACAGATACTTGGAGAACGATCCTTCTTGCTCTTCGAGAGTGAGGTAGGCCCGCGCGTTTTTGACCGCGCCTTCGGTCTTTCTGCGGGAGCGGATCACGCCCGGGTTCTCCAACACGGGCGCGATGTCCGCCTCCGTCCAGCGCGCCAAGACCTCAGGATCAAAGCCGGCGAAAGCGGCGCGGATTCCGTCGCGCTTGCCGAGCACGACGCGCCACGACAGACCCGCTTGCATGCCGTCGAGCACCAGCTTTTCAAACAGCGCGCGGCTGTCGAACTCCGGCACGCCCCATTCCGTGTCGTGATAGGCGCAGTACAGCTCGTCGTGAGCGGGAACCCACGGGCAGCGGCTCAACGCTTTCTGCGCCGCGTCGTCGTCGCTCATGCCGGCGCGCCATCGGTGGACAAGGTTTTGGCCTCATCGGGAACGTAAGCCGGGAAGGACGCGGTCGCGGCGACCTCGCCAACGGACAGCGGCGTCCCAAGACCGCCCGCCGCGGCGAGGCGATCGAGGCGCACGATGGCGAGCGCGTGTCCTCCGGCGGAGGACAGGGTCTCGCCCACGCGCGCGCCGTCTGGGCTCGTGACGTCCGCGCCCCGCGGGACGGTCTCCGCGTCGTCAAGCGCGAGAACAAGCGTGCGCTTACGGATAGAACCACGCCGTTTCATGCGGCTTGCGACTTCTTGGCCGACAAAACAGCCCTTGCGGTAGTCCACGCCGTTGAGGAGATCCACGTTCACGTCGGTTGGAAACACGCTTTCGGTCGCGTAGTCGCGGCCCTGCGCCGGCAGTCCCGCGCGGATGTCGTCCGACGCCGCGGCGATGTCGAACCGCTCAGCATCGGCGGCTGCGGCCAGGCCAATCCAGCGTTCGCCGTCGGGCCGCCTCGGGTCCGGCGCCCACACGAGGCCCTCAATGGTCGCCGGCGGCGCCGCGCCGACGCAAGCGACGGCCGTGCGGGTGTCGCTGGCGTTTGCAACCGTCACATCGGCGCGGAGCTTCATCAGCGTCAGGCGCTGGAGCAGTTTCGCCGCGAGGTCGCCCGCCGGCAGGCTGAGCACGAAACCATCGGGCGTCGGCAGCACGAACATCTCATGTTGAATTTTGCCTTGAGGCGTCAGCAACGCGCCGTATCCAGCGCTGTCGGGCGCGAGATCTGAGACGTTGACCGTCAACAGGCGATCGAGGAACGCGGCCGCTTCGGACCCCGCCACCTCAATGAGCGCATGGTCGTGCAGGCGAAAGGGTGTTTGATCCGTCATGAGATGCATGTACGGCGGCCAGCCGCGTCGCGCCAGATGCGGCGTTCGCGCCATAGCACAGAGGTTCGAGGCGGCCGACGCTTTCGCCCCGATCGCGGACGCGCTAGGCCCTGGCGTGCAGTGACCCGGACCCCGCCCATGGCCGCACACGATTCAGACTCACACGTCGACGCCGCAGACGACGCCGCCGCCCCAGAGGCGAGCGACGCCGCGGAATCCCAGCGCGCGGAGCCGCCGACCGGGGCGATTGAGAACCTCTTGTTCATCACGTCGAACCGCATTGGCGACGCCATCCTGTCCTCCGGCGTGCTGGCGCTGCTCCTGCGAGAGAACGCGGGCGTGCGGGTCACCATCGCCGCGGGCCCCCTGGCGGCGCCGTTGTTCCGCGGCGTCCCTGGGCTTGAGCGCCTGATCGTGCTGACGAAGCGCCGGCGCGGGGGGCATTGGGTTGATTTGTGGCGCGCCACCGTGGGCAGCCGATGGGACGCCGTCGTCGATCTGCGCGGGTCGCGAACCTCATGGTTTTTGCGCGCGCAGCGGCGCGCCATTGCGGGGCGTCCGCGCACCGATCGCCACAAGGTGGAGGAGGCCGCGGCGGTGTTGAGGCGCACGCCGCCGCTCCAGCCCCAAAGCCCTGTCATTTGGATTGATCAGGAAGCGCGTGCGGAGGCGGAGCGCTTGTTGCCGCCGGCGGCGCGCATGGCGCGGCTGGTGTGCGTCGCGCCGGCGGCGTCGGCGCCCTTCAAGATGTGGCCCGCTGAACAGTTCGCGGTTCTGCTACAGCGGCTGACGGGCGCCCACGGATTGGCCCCCGGCGCGGTGGCGGTGGTTCTGGGCGGGCCGGGCGAGGAGACGTTGGGCGCGCGGGCTCTGGCGGGATTGGAGCCGGGGCGTGCGGTGAATCTCGCGGGGCGCTCGGACCTGTTGTCGAGCGCGGCGATCTTGGAGCGGGCGATGCTCTTCGTGGGCAACGACTCCGGCATGATGCACCTGGCCGCCGCCGTGGGCGCGCCGACTTTGGGGCTCTTTGGGCCGACGGATGAGTCCGTCTACGGTCCCTGGGGCGCGCGCGCGACCGCCGTGCGCGCCGGCGCGCGGGTGGACGCGGCTGCGCGCAAGACCTGGCGACACGCCGACCACACCATGATGGCTGATCTGACGGTCGATCAGGTGGAAACGGCCGTCCGTCGCTTGCTGGCTGAGACGGGCGGCGCTCCTGACCGCCCAGCGATCAACGATGGGAGCGAACATGCCCGCCATTTCTGACGCCCAAACGCCCTCCGGCGCTCCCTTTGACCTCATTGTTCGAGGCGGAACGGTGGTCAATCACGCCGGCCGTGGGGAAGCCGACGTTGGCGTGCGCGGCGGGCGCGTGGCGGCGCTGGGCGATTTGTCTCGCGCGGACGCCGCAGACGTGTTCGACGCGCGGGGTCTGCATGTCTTGCCCGGGGTCATCGACTCCCAGGTGCATTTCCGCGAGCCTGGTTTGGAGTGGAAAGAGGATCTCGCGTTCGGCGGGGACGCGGCGGTGATGGGCGGCGTGACGGCCGTCTTCGAGATGCCCAACACCAACCCGGCCACGACGACGCTCGCGGCGTTGGAGGACAAGCTCGCGCGCGCCGCGGGGCGCATGCGGTGCGACCACGCGTTTTTCGCCGGCGCCACGCATGAAAACATGGCGGAGCTTCCGGCGATGGAGCGGGCGCCGGGCTGTTGCGGCGTGAAGGTGTTCATGGGCGCCTCCACGGGGTCGCTCCTGGTGGAGGACGACGCGGGCGTCGCGGCGGTGCTCGGGGCGATTTCGCGCCGCGCTGCGTTTCATTGCGAGGACGAGTTCCGCCTGGAGGAGCGTCGCGGTTTGGCGCGCGCCGGCGACTGGACGAGCCATCCTGACGTGCGCGACGTGGAGGCGGCGCGCCGCGCCACGGAGCGTTTGATCCGCTTGGCGCGCGACGCCGGCAAAGCCATCCACGTGCTGCACGTCTCCACCGCGGAGGAGATTCCGCTGCTGGCGGCCGCCAAGGACGTCGCCAGCATGGAAGCGACGCCCCAGCACCTGACCCTGACCGCGCCAGACGCCTATGAACGGCTGGAGGGGCGTGCGCAAATGAACCCGCCAATCCGCGAGCCGCGTCATGCGGAGGCGTTGTGGGGCGCGGTGCGGTCAGGGCTTGTTGACGTGCTCGGCTCCGACCACGCGCCGCACACGCTGGAGGAGAAGGCCAAGCCTTATCCGGCGTCGCCGTCGGGCATGCCCGGGGTGCAGACGCTCGTTCCCGTCATGCTCGATCATGTCGTCGCGGGGCGGTTGAGCCTCGAGCGGTTCGTCGACTTGACCGCTCATGGGCCGCAGCGGCTGTTTGGAATTGTGGGCAAGGGCCGTTTGGCCGTGGGTTGGGACGCGGACATGACAATCGTCGATCTCAACGCTGATCGGGTGATCGAGGATTCCTGGATCGTCTCCAAAGTCGTCTGGACGCCGTTTGTCGGACGGCGGGTGCGGGCCTGGCCGCAAGCGACGCTCGTGCGCGGGCGGGTGGTGATGCGCGACGGCGAATTGCTGGGCCCGCCCGCGGGTGAGCCGGTGCGCTTTTCGCTCCCCTAATCGCGCCGACCGTTCTGGATTTGGCGGCGCCGTTAGCCTTCCAAGCGGGCCGCGTGCCCGCGATCCGCCGCGTCCCGCAGCAATTGCGCAAACTCGAGATCGAAGTCCTTGAAGGCGACGGCGGCGTCCATCGCGAAGGCGCGCGCGGCGGTGATCGTCTGTTCGCCGGCGTCACCGTCGACGGGACCGGGCTCATACCCCATGTCGGTCAGAAACTGTTGGCACACCCGCACAATGGTCACCTGCGCCAATCCCGGATTGTTGCGGGAAAACAGCGCCGGACGCCCGTCGCGCTCCGCCGCCGCGAGGCCGTTCATCAGCGTCTCAAGGGTGACGGCGTCCACAAGGCCTTCTTGGTTCATGAAGTCCTCGATCGCGATCCGCGTGCGCGGACCGAACAGACCGTTCACCACATCGGGGCCATAGCCGAGCACCGTGAGATGGGTCTGCAGCGCCGCGACCACGTCGTTCGGCTCTCCCGCCGCGCCGGCCAGCTGACGCATGAGCGCGGCGGAGGCCGCCCGGGCCGGCGCGTCCGCTTGCGCGGCGTCTTGCGCCGTGTTGGACGATGGATCGGAGGCGGAGTCGACGTCGCTGAGCGTGTCGGGCTCCGCCCGCAGCAACGCTCCCGCCGCTCCCAGCAACGCCACGGCACAGGCGATCGGCGCCGCGGGCATGTACCGCTTGTCGGCGTCGATGGCGGGCAGGCCCGCCCAGTTGAGCAGCGACCCGTCCACGCTGACGCGCGTCTCGGACGCCGGCGGCGTGGGCGATCCCCTCTCGGATGGCGGCGCGTGAGGCGGAGCGCTTGGGCCGGCGGGCAGGGGCGTGGCGACCCCGCCGTTCTCGGACGCGGCGTCCCGGGCGGCGATCATTTCCATGGTGCGCCGCATCTGCCGGCGCATGCGATCAAACTCAAGCCGCGCCGCGGTGACGCGCGGATCTTCCGCCACCGGACCGTCCACGGCCGGCGTTTCCGTCGCGCCCTGTGCGCCCGGCATCGCAGCAGGTTGCCCCTGCAGCGCCCACGTCGCCCTCAAGCGACGCAGCCATTCGCCAGCGTCGACCGTCACGCGCTTCCCCATCACACCCCGTCGCCGTCCAGCCAGTCGCGCCTATGATCGCCAGCCATCTTGCGGGGCTGGTCGCCGCAGCGCGCAAACAGCCCACCAGACTGTGCGCGCCGGCGCGGTGGACTAGAGTGACGGTTCTATTTTACCTCTACTTACCGTCAAAGCAGGTGCTTTCGCGAGGAGCCACATGGCGCTGCGTCTACATCCTGCGTATACGGTCCATCGCGTATCGTACGCGCATGACGCGAATTCACAAGCCGTGCTTCGTGTCCGTCTGGCGGACTTTCCACAAAAAGTACGACTCGGCGTGTGGTTTCCCCGTCGCGCCGACCAGCGCCCCCGGCCGTGATGCGCCGTCCTTCCCCGGAGCACCGCTTACACGTGTTGATGTTTGTCGAGCCGGGCGTTGGGGCCATCGCCCGGCGTTTCACGCCGAGAGCGAGGCGACCGTGGTCGTCAACAACGCCAACTGGGCCGGTTCGGACAAGCGGTGATCGCCGTCTTTCACCAGTGTGAGAGTGACGTCGCGGCTGTCCAGGCGCGCCATGAGTTCCTGCGCCAGCGTCCAGGGGACATCAGCGTCCGCGACGCCGTGGAGAATGCGCACGGGCGCATGGATCGGGATCGGGCCGCCCAGCACGCACTGGCTGCGTCCGTCGTCAATCAGCGCCCGCGTGATCGGGTAGGGCCCGTCATTGTAAGCGGAGGGCCGAAGCCATTGGCCGTTCTCGCGGATGGCCCGGCGGATGTCCTCGGGAAACTGATCCCACATCAGGCGTTCGGTGAAGTCGGGCGCGGGCGCGATCAGCACCAGTCCCGCCACCCGCTCCGGCCGCGCGAGCGCCGCCAGAAGCGCGAGCCACCCGCCCATGGAGGAGCCGACCAGAATCTGCGGCCCCTCCGTCAGCCCATCCAAAACCGCGAGCGCGTCATCACGCCAACGGCTGATCACCCCGTCGGCGAAGTCGCCGTCGCTTTCGCCATGGCCGAAATAGTCGAAGCGCACGCACGCGCGTCCGGTCCGTCGCGCCCAGGCGTCCAGCGCGAGGGCTTTTGTGCCGGTCATGTCGGAGTGAAATCCGCCCAGCCAGACCAGGCCCGGGCCATCGCCGGCGACGCGGCGGTAGGCCAAGCGCAATCCGTCGCCGCGGTCCAAATGGTCCGGCGCGGTGTGGTCGTTGGCGGCGAGGTCAGTCATGGGGCCTTCGTAGGTGTGGTACGCACAACGCCCCTAGCGGAGCCGGGCGGTTGCGTCTAGCAAGCGCTTCAGGAAGGGGCGGCCATGTTGACGGTCTTGCAGGTGATTCCCGAGCTCGACGCGGGCGGGGCGGAGCGGACCACCCTGGAAATCGCTGAGGCGCTGACGGCGCGCGGCGACCGCGCGCTGGTGGCCAGCGAAGGCGGACGCCTGACGCCGGAGCTGACGGCTCTCGGCGGCGTGCATGTCGCGCTGCCGGTGGCGCGAAAGAACCCCTGGACCCTTTGGCGCAACGTGGCGCGGTTGAAGGCTCTCGCCCGCGGCGAGGGGGTGGCTCTGATCCACGCGCGCTCGCGCGCGCCGGCGTGGAGCGCGTTGTGGGCGGCGCGCGCCCTTGGGTTGCCGTTCGTCACGACCTATCACGGCCGCTACATGGCGCGTTCGGCGTTGAAACGCGGTTACAACTCCATCATGGCGCGCGGCGACGTCGTGATCGCCAACTCCCACTTCATCGCGGAGCACATTCGCGCTGAACATCCGTTCGCCGAGGATCGGATCGTCGTGATCCCGCGGGGTGTCGACGTGGCGGCGTTCGATCCTGATGCGGTGTCGTCCCAGCGTGTGGAGGCGCTGAAGGCGGCGTGGGGCTTGGCCGGCGACGGCCGCGCGATTGTGTTGGCGCCCGGTCGGCTCACCCGCTGGAAAGGCCAAGGCGTCATGATCGCGGCGTTTGCGCATTGGCTGCAGGGCCGCGCGCCGGGCGACGACGCGGTGTTGGTGCTTCCTGGCGATGACCAAGGCCGCAGCGGCTATCGCGCTGAACTCGAGGCGCAAATCGCCACCCTCGGGCTGCGCGAACGCGTGCGGATGCCTGGCCATTGCGCCGATATGCCGGCGGCGGTTCGGGCGGCGGCGATCGTGGTGACGCCCTCGACGGAGCCGGAAGCTTTTGGTCGCGTCGCGGCGGAGGCGCAATGCGGCGGGCGGCTGGTGATCGCCGCTGACCACGGCGGCGCGCGCGAAACGGTGGATCCCGATGTCGGGGGCTGGCGCGTCACGCCCGCGGACCCGCCGGCGCTGGCGGACGCGCTGGCCGCGTTCTTCGCTCTCGAGCCCGGTGAACGCCGGGCGCGGGAAGCCGCCGTGCGGACGCGCGCGCAAAGCCTCTACACGACGAAGGCGCTTCAAAAAGCAACGCTTGCAGTCTATGGGCGGCTCACCTGATGCTGCGCGCATGCGTGATTCGCCGAGTGATGTGTTGATCGTCAAATTCGGCGGCGTCGGCGGGTTCGTCAACGCGCTGCCGGCGATGGCCGCCGTGCGCCGCAGCCATCGCGACGCGCGCGTCGTGCTCTTGACGGATCCCGACCTCGCCGTTCTGGCGGAGCATGCGCCCTATTTTGATGAAGTCATTGCGGAGCAGGCCTTTGACGACGCTCGCGGCGCCCACCGGGTGGCGGCGAAGCTGAGGGGGGAGCGGTTCGCGAACGTCTTTGATCTTGAGGGCGGGCCGCGATCAGAGCGCGTCTACAATGTGCTGAAGCCTTTTGGCGTGACGTTCGCCTCGACCGTGCGCAGCGCTCGCCGCCGGATTGATCCGCGGGAGTTGGAGGGGCTGCACGCGATTGACGCCGCTCTCGCGCGGGTGGCGGCGGCCGGCGTGCCGCCGGCTGGCCAACCGACGCCGGACGTACGCTGGGCCGTGACCGCCCGGCGCGGCGCGCCCAGCTTGCGGCCCGCCTTCTTCGGACTCAAAACCCCTTACGTGGTGCTGGCGCCGGACGCGCCGGGCGGCGTTCGCGAGGGCGCGTGGCCGGTCGCGCATTTTGCCCGGCTGGCCGCCGCTTTGGCGGCTCAAGGCGTTGGGGTGGCTTTAGCGGGGGCGGCTGATCAGCGCGGCGCCACCCGCGCGATCGCGGCGGCCTGCCCGGCGGCGTGCGATCTGGGTCCGCGGGCGGATTACGTTCAGTTGGCGGCGTTGGCCGCGGCGGCGTCCGGCGCGTTCGGCCACGCCGGGAGCGAGTTGATGCCCTTGATCGCCGCGGCCGGAGCGCCAACCTTGGTGATGGTGACGTCCCATGCGGATGCTGGGCTCACCTTGCGCGGGCGATCGGTGATCTCCATCCTTGCGCCGCATCCCGAGGCGTTGTCGCCGGCGTATGCGGCTCAGGCGATCGGCATGTTCACTCACGCGCCGCGTTTGCAAGAAAGCGCCTGATCCGCCAGCGCGTCCTGAACGCCGCGATTAACAAAAATATTGGCGTCACGGCGCTAAGGGCTTGACCAAACGCCTCTGGCGCGCGCCATGCTCACACAAGTTGTCCACAATGCAGGAGACGAAGCGATAGCTCGCAGACCACCGCCCGCCCCCGTGAAGAAAGAGGGGCCCCGCGTCAATCGCGATATTCGCGTGCCGCGCGTGCTGTTGATCGACGAAGAAGGCGAAAAGCAAGGCGAGATGCCGTTGGAGGCCGCCCTGGACGCCGCCACCGAGGCGGGGCTGGACCTCGTTGAGGTCGCGCCCAACGCTGATCCGCCCGTGTGCAAGATCCTCGATTTTGGCAAGCTGAAATACGAGGATCAGAAGAAGAAATCGCAAGCGCGCAAACGGCAGAAGACCGTCGACGTCAAAGAAATCAAGATGCGCCCGAACATCGACACCCATGATTATGAGGTGAAGACGCGGGCGATTAAGCGCTTCTTTGAAGAGGGCGACAAGGTCAAGGTGACGCTGCGCTTCCGCGGTCGCGAAATGGCGCACCAAAACCGTGGGCTTGAGCTGCTCAATCGTGTGAAAGAAGATTTTGACGGCCTGGCGAAGGTTGAATTCGAGCCAAAGCTCGAAGGTCGTCAGATGATCATGGTGTTGGCGCCGCGCTAGCGCCGTCTTCGGGCGGGGCGTGGCCCCGCCCGACACGCGTTCTTCCGCACATTCTCAACCGTTTCGACATCGTGCGACGGCGAGGCCCTGAAGCGGCGCCCGCGTTGACGCGAAGCGGCTTGAGTCTTTGTCATTTTTCTGTAGAGAAGTCGCCTTTGCGACCTGGCGCGGCCCACGACATGCCCGCCGGTCCTTAACGCGACTGGACGCGCCGACGCGCGGTCCAGGTTTCAGGAGAGCGAAATGTCGAAATTGAAGACGAAGAGCGGCGTCAAGAAGCGATTCAAGGTGACCGCAAAAGGCCGGGTGAAAGTCGCCCAGTCTGGTAAGCGCCACGGCATGATCAAGCGCACGCCCAAGCAGGTGCGCCAAAAGCGCGGCACAGACACGCTGTCCAAACCGGACGAGCGGATCGTCAAACAGTTCCTGCCTTACGCGCGCTAGCGCGCCAGCCGTGTCATCGCTGTAAAGAATCGCTGAAGGAGCAAATCATGGCTCGCGTCACCGGAGGGCCAAGCGCCCACGCCCGCCATCGCAAAGTCGTCAAGGCCGCCAAGGGGTATCGCGGCCGCCGCAAGAACACGTTCTCCAACGCCAATCCCGCGGTCATGCGCGCGGCGGAACAGTCCTACATCGACCGAAAGCGCAAGAAACGCGTGTTTCGCGGATTATGGATCCAACGCATCAACGCCGCGGCGCGCAGCCATGGTCTCACCTATGGCCGCTTTATGGACGGCTTGAACAAAGCTGAGATCGACATCGATCGCAAAATGCTCGCTGATTTGGCGGTGCATGAGCCGGCGGCGTTTGAAGCGCTGATCGACAAGGCGCGCGCGGCCCTCGCGTAGGCGCCTCGGGAGGGCTCGGCTGTGGCCCGCTCGACATAGACTCGTCGCACGTTGACGGTAATGCTCGTCCCATGAGCTCGTCGTTCAACCCGGCCAACCTTGTTGAGAAGTTGACGTCTGCAGGCGTCTCGCCTGACCAGGCGCAGGCCTATGTGGATGTGCTGCGCGACGCGCTGCTGGGCGGCTTGGCCTCTCGCACGGATGTCCAGACCTTGGCGCAAGAGACGGACGGCCTGCGCGGCGATCTCGCGGAGCTGCGCGGGAAGATGGACGGCCTCGGCGACGGCCTGCGCGGTGATCTCGAGGGCGTGCGCCAAGACCTGGACGCGAAGCTCGAAACGCTGGCGCTGCGGTTGATGAAGCCGAAGGCGAGCCTGGGGACCCGCATCGCCTTTTGGATTCTTGGGCTGTTGGCGGTCGGCGGCGCGTTCGCTGCGGTGTTCGTCGCCGGCGCCCTGGCGCCCGAGGACTGGATCGCGTGGATCGAAGAGGTGACTGGGTACTGATTCGCTCGGTCTTCTGGGACGAGTCGTCGCATGACCAAGTTTTCACTTGGTGCCCAGCGCCGCCTCCCCAACACTGCGGGTATGGCCAAGGATCGATTGCATACGCTGCAGGATGACGACGCGCAACCGACGTCGGCTGGACCTGCGTGGGCGGACACGACGCGCCGGCCTGCCGCGCGCTTCTCCTCCCGAGCCTTCGCAGAAATTGGCCGCGCGGTCGACACGCGTCGCGCGCGCGCGGGGGAGGCCGCCCAGTTCGAGGCGCTCCACGCCATGCTGGAGCATCGTTTCGACGCCCTCGACGCGGAAGCCGAGGCGTCGGGCCGTCGCGACGCCCTCATTCTGGAGCGGTTGGACGCTCTGGCGCGCGACGTTCAGGCGCTTCAGAAGCGGACCGAGGCCGTGGCTCGGAGTTCCGCCCGCCTAGAACGCCGCACCTTTGATTGGCGTCACGCCCCATATTGGGCGTTGGGTGCGGCGGGGGTTGTGCTCGTGCTGGCGATCCTGCTCTAAGCGATGGGCAAGGGGTGAAAGCCCCATGAACCGTCATTGAGTTTGGACGCGCGCCATGGCCGACGCCCCAACATTAGACCTCGACCGCCTCGACACCCTGCGTGATCAGGCCGTGACCGCCATCGGCGGCGCCGCCGATCTTGAGCGGTTGGATGCGGTGCGGGTGGCTTATCTCGGCAAGAAGGGCGAGGTCAGCCTGCTCATGCGCGGTCTTGGCAAAATGGCTCCGGAGGAACGCCAAGCCGTCGCCCCGGCGCTCAACGCGCTTAAAGACACCCTCAACGAGGCCGTCGCGGTCCGCAAATCCGTGTTGGAAGACGCCGCGCTTGAGGCGCGCCTCGCGGCGGAGCGGGTGGACGTCACGCTGCCGCCGCGGCCCCAGCCGGTGGGCTCCGTCCACCCGGTCTCGCAGGTGATGGAAGAGTTGATCGCGATTTTCGCGGAAATGGACTTCGTGCTGGCGGAAGGGCCGGACATCGACACCGACTTCAACAACTTCACCGCGCTGAACTTTCCCAAGGGCCATCCCGCGCGGGAGGCGCACGACACCTTCTTCTTGGAGGCGCGTGACGAGCACGGGGACCCCTATGTGCTGCGCACCCACACCAGCACGGTGCAGATCCGCACCATGCTCGCCCAGGACGCGCCGATCCGCATCATCGCGCCAGGACGCACCTATCGCTGCGACTGGGACGCCACGCACACGCCGATGTTCCACCAGGTCGAAGGCCTCGTCATCGATCGCGAGACCCATATGGGCCACCTGAAGGGCTGCCTTATGGAGTTTGCGGCCGCGTTCTTCGAGGTGGACGCGGTGGTGTCGCGGTTTCGCCCCCACTTCTTCCCGTTCACCGAGCCGTCCGCGGAGATGGATGTGCGCTACGAGCGCGTCGGCGGGGAGCTGCGGATCGGCCAGGGCGAGACGTGGATGGAGATTTTGGGCTGCGGCATGGTGCATCCCAACGTGCTCAAGAATTGCGGCTTCGATCCTGAGGTGCACCAGGGCTTCGCCTTCGGCATGGGGGTCGATCGCTTGGCGATGCTGAAGTACGGCATGACGGATCTGCGTCCGTTCTTCGAACCGGATGTGCGCTGGCTGAAGCATTACGGCTTCGCGCCGACCCTCGTGCCCAACCTGGCGACTGGCTTGAGTTGACGTCGAGGCGCGCCGCCGAACCCCAGCAACGCATAAGGCTGTTCCCGATGACGACACGCACCCGCCACCTCGCCGAACTCAATGTCGGACGCCTCGTCGCGCCGGTCGGCGATCCCCGCGTCGCGCCGTTCGTTGATGCGCTGGAGGCGGTGAACGCGATCGCCGAGCGGTCCCCGGGCTTTGTCTGGCGGTTGCAGGACGAAGGCGGCGACGCCACGAACTTCCGCTTTCCCGGCGACGACCGGACGTTGGTCAATATGAGCGTGTGGGAAACAGCCGACGCTTTGCGCCACTACGTGTTCAACACCCTCCATCGCAAGTTCTACGAGCGCCGCGCGGAGTGGTTCGAGGTGATGGCCAAGCATCACATGGTGCTGTGGTGGGTTCCCGTCGGGCATATCCCAACGCTGGAGGAAGCGGCCGAGCGGTTGGCCCGTCTCCAGGCGGATGGGCCCACCGCGTTCGCCTTCAGCTGGGAGGCGTTGCCGGACGCCGAGCGCTGGGCGGAGCGCCGTTGCGCTTAAGGCGCATGATTGGTCGGTTTCCGATCGACGGGGCGTTGTTCCCATAACCTTCCGCATCGGGTACCTGGGTGCCAGCGCGATCGGGGTCGCGCGGGATGCCCAGCGATCGGGGGGACGGCGCGATGCAAGCCTTATGGTCAGCACCCTGGGCTGTGACCATCTCCGCGGCGGCGACCATTCTGGCGGTCTTCATTGGGGCGATGCTGGCGTTTTGGACGCGCCGCCGCGTCGCGACCATGTCGGTGGAGGCGACGACCACGCTTAAACTGTTCGACGAGTTTCACAGCGTCGACTTCATCGCCCACCGTCGGCGCGCCTATGAACGTCTCCAACGGGACGACGCCGACGGCGTGGTGCGCACGCTGCCCCTGTGCGTTGAGGTCGAAGACGATAAGCGCCGGGACGCCCTGCTGGCGGTGGCGTACTTCTTCGAGAAGCTCAGTGTCTTGTGGGCCCAGAAACGGGTGGACCGTCGGCTTCTGGCCCGTCTGCTCGGCCGGTATGTCGGTTTTTACCAAGACGTTTTGTTCGCGCGCGATGGCGGGGACGCCGACGATCCCGAGTGGGGCGACTGGGTGGCCATTGTGAAAGGGACGTTTCAGGAGATCCAGGTCGTGGCCGCGCGCGGGCGGCCGCGTGGGAAAGCGGGCTGACGCCCAGCCGCGGCGCCCCGCGCGCCGCTGGGCCGCCCCACAGGAGCGAAACGCGGCGCCATTGCTTCGGCCGGCCACGAAACCTACCTTCGCTTCCGGCGGCGCCTGCGGCGTGCGTGAAGGCGCTCACATCCCGGCGACCGTACCGACACCCTCGGGAGCTGTCCCTGCCGGAGATCGTGGTCTCTGGCACACGGCGCCCACCTCGCTGCGCGAGGTCGACGGGGATGTCATACGCCCACGGCGACTGCGGGGCCGCCACCCATCGCCATCGCGGCGCGCCTGAACGACGGGGCGCGGCCGCCTCAGACGTCGCCGGTTATGCTGATCGCCCACGCCACGGACAAAACAGCCCTTCGCGCGACGCTCAGGGCCCGTCGCGCCCGAGCCGCGGCTCAGTTGCCGAAGGCGGGGGAGGCGCTGGCGTGGCGCGTGCCGGGGGCGTTGCTTGAAACGCGGCCGGCCGTCGTCGCCGGATACGCGCCGTTCGGCGATGAGATTGAACCCGGCGGCGCGCTCTATCGTTTTCATCAAGTGGGCGCGCGTCTCGCCTTGCCGGTGGTCGTCGAGGAGGGGGCGCCCTTGATCTTTCGCGCGTGGGCCTTCGGCGATCCGCTGGAAGAGGGCGCTTACGGGATCCCCGCGCCGTCGCCGACCGCGGAGGCGGTGACCCCGGATCTCGTCCTGGTTCCCCTTGTCGGGTGGAGCCAGGATGGCGCGCGCTTGGGCTCGGGCAAAGGCTTCTACGACCGCACTTTGGCCGGTTTGCGCGCGCTTGGTCCGCGACCGGACGGAAGCCCGCCGGTGACGGCGGTGGGGCTGGGTTTTGAAGTGCAAAGGGTCTGGGCGCTGCCCACGGAACGCCATGACGAGCCGCTGGATTGGATCATCACCGAAAGCGCCGCGTACGAGGCGACCAGCGGGCTCGGCGTGTGAGGCGGGCGTGGCGATCACGATGACATGATCAGGGTGTCGCGGGTGCTGTTTTTGCCCTTTGAAAACAGAAATCTAAACACTGCCGCGTCCAACCGCCAACGCCGCCGTCCGGTTACTTCCGGTTCAGGTTTGATGATTGGGCTCGCGTTTCGCCCACACTTTGGCGACGCTTAAATCCGCCTGAGGTTAGCCTCCGCGCTCTGCTAACGTTGGAGCGCGGGCATGAGCGCGAACCGAGATGGCGACGCCGACCCGTCGGGCGAGGCTGGCGCGGGGGACCGGCACGCCCAAGTGAGTGAACGGCGCGTGACCGTCGCGGACCTTGGCATCCAGGGCGGGCTGGCGGCGTTTTGCGCGACGGGCGCGGCGAGCGTCTCCGCCGCCGTCTTGCCCCTGGCGATCACTTTGGCGCTGTTTGGCTTTTTGGGCGGATGGCGCTTGTGGATCATCCAGCGGTCCGATCCGCCACGGTGGATGATCCTGACATCGATTGTCGCTGATTTTGTCCTGTTCTATCTCGTTATTATCGCATTTCATTGGCGGCCGCACCAAGATCCGTCCCTGACACTGGATGCGCCAACATTCATTTTTGTTTTTGTCTTAATTGCATTGCGCGCCTTGCGCTTTGATTTGCGGGAGATGGTCGTGACCGGCGTGGTGGCGGCCCTGGGGTGGGTGGGCGTGACGGTGTTCGCGCTTGCAACCGCGGGCCCCGCGCTAGAGGACGTCAACATCGCGCGGACGGCGGTGGTCGCCGTCGAGCGCGTGGTGGCGATCGCGTGCCTCTGCGGTGTGATCGCGCTCGCCAGCGTTCGCGGAGCCCACTATCTGCGACGGGCGGAAAGCGCTTTCGTGCGGGAAAGGGCGCTCAACACGCAGCTCGATCGCGAAGCGCGTGCGAAGGAACGGGCCAACGCCGACCTGAAGAAGGCGAATGAGCGTCTGCGCGACACGAACGTCAAGCTCGTGTCGGCGGAGCAGAGGCTGCGTGAGGCGCTGAGCCGCGCGAACGCCGCGGCCGACGCCAAATCCGCGTTTCTCTCGTTGATGAGTCATGAGTTGCGCACGCCGCTGAACGCGATCCTCGGCTTTTCCGACGTTATCCAAGCGCGGCCTCATGGGCCGATTGGGTCGCCAAAGTATGAGGACTATCTCCGGCTGATCGGCGAGAGCGGCCGTCATATGCTCGCGATTGTCGAGACTGTGTTGGAGGTGGCCACCATCAACGATGATGAGGTGCAGGCGGCCGCACAGCCCACCGCGCTCTGTGATCTGGTGCGCGACGCCGCCGCCGATCAGGCCGCGTATGCGGGCGAGCGCGGCGTGCGCATCGCCGTCGACGAGGACATCCCCGACGCGCTCATCACCATCGACGGCCGCCGCGTGGGGAACGCGATCGGGGCGGTGCTCAACAACGCGATCTGTTTTTCTCCGGCGGGCGGCTGCGTTCGCGTCGCTGCGGCCGCTGCGGGCGACCACGTTCTTGTCACAGTGGCTGATGATGGCCCGGGCATGGACGCCGCGACCCTGGAGCGGGTGTTCACGCCGTTCGAGAAAGGCGACATGTCCGACACGACCAACCACGGCGGCGTCGGTCTCGGCCTCACGTTGGCGCGGGCAATTGCGGAGGCCCACGGCGGAGCGTTGACCCTGGAGTCACGTCCAGGCCACGGCGCCGTCGCCACCTTCACGTTTTGTCGCGGCGAACGTGCTCCGGCCCACGAGGCCGCAGCATAGACGGCGTGTCGCCGCGTTCTTGGCCCACGCCGGCAATCTTCATACATTGCTGGCAGACGCGGTCAGGAGCGGTCATGCGCATTGGCTTTTTCGGAGACGTGATGGGACGCGCCGGTCGCCGCGGCGTGCAGCGATGGCTGCCCGACTTGCGCGACGCGCTGCGCTTGGATGTGGCGATTGTCAACGCGGAGAACGCCGCAGGCGGATTTGGGCTGAGCGAAACCACGGCCAACGAACTGTTTGACGCCGGCGCGGATGTGCTGACGACCGGCAACCACGCCTGGGATCAACCCGACGCTCCGAGCTTTTATGATCGGGAGCCGCGGGTGCTGCGGCCGGTGAACCACCCCGCGGAGGCCAATCCCCCGGGCCAAGGCGCGTATGTGTATGAGGTGGCTGGCCGACGCGTGCTTGTGATGAACGTGCTCGGCCGTTTGTTCATGGACGCCCTCGATGATCCGTTCGCGGCCGTCGCGCGTGAGCTTGAGCGCGTGCGCCTGGGCGAAACCGTCGATGCGATCATCGTGGACATGCACGCGGAAAGCACGTCGGAAACCTACGCGATGGGCCATTTTTGCGACGGGCGCGTGTCCCTCGTCGTGGGCACCCACACGCACGTGCCGACTGCGGACGCCCATGTTTTGGCGGGCGGCACGGCGTATCAGTCAGACGCCGGCATGTGCGGCGATTATGACAGCGTGATCGGCATGAAGAAGGAGATCTCCGTCGCCCGCTTCGCCACGCGGCTGCGCACGGAGCGCATGACCCCCGCCGACGGGGAGGCGACGGTGTGCGGCGTGTTCGTCGAGACGGACGCGGCGGGCTTGGCCACGCGGTGCGAACCGATCCGGGTGGGCGGTCTGTTGCCGGCGCATCTGCCCGCGGAAGCCGCCACGCGTTTGTTGGGCGGCCTGGAAGCCGCGCCGGCGGAGTAGCCGCACGTCACGCGTCGCGTCATCCAGACTGGGAAAATGGGCCAATCCGCGCGCCGGCCCTTGCGTGCGTTCGCCAGACGCGCTTAGCCCTACGCAGAAGCGCGAACTCAGCGTTATCGCGTCATCAAGGAGGACACCCATGGCCATCGCTGTTGGAGATCGACTGCCCGACGTCACGTTCATGGCGGCGACGGCCGACGGGCCCGCGCCCATGACCACGGCCGAGGCGTTTGGGGGCAAGACGGTCGCGCTGTTTTCCGTGCCGGGCGCCTTCACGCCGACATGCACGGCCAACCATTTGCCGCCTTATGTCGCGCAGGCTGATGCGTTCGCCGCGAAGGGCGCGACGGTGGCCTGCACGTCCGTGAACGATCCGTTTGTCTTGGGGGCCTGGGCGAAAGCCGCGGATCCCGACGGGAAGCTCGTCATGCTTGCGGATCCCGCGGCGGGTTTCGTTCGTGCGTTGGGCCTGACCTTTGACGGCTCAGCCGTTGGCCTGGGCGAACGCGGTTTGCGCTTCTCCATGCTGGTGAAAGACGGCGTCGTCAGCTCGATCCACATCGAGGAAAACCCCGGCGAGGTCGCTGTGTCCGGCGCGGAAACGCTGCTGGCTGACCTCTAGCGCGCCACAGCGCAAGGCGCTTCGGGCGCGCGGTCGGCGCGGGAGGGGCGCATGGCGCATCAGGATAAGGCGGAGCGCGCGCCGTCGTTTCGTGTCACCGCGGCGATGGCGTTGGCGGCGGGCGTGGCGGCGGGGCTGATCGCTTTGGCGACGCTGACGTTGGCGAGCCCGCGCCTTGGGGCCGCGGCCTGCGTGATGGGCGTGACGGCGGCGACGGGGATCGGCGCGGCGGCCCGCTATGGCTGGCCCTGGGAGCTCGCGGCGAACTTTGCCTCCCAGCTCGCGATCGCCGGGCTTGTGGCGGCGGCGGCGGCGCTGGCCACGGGGCAGCCGAGCTGGGCGATCTTGGCGGGTGCGGCGGTGGCGTGGAATGTCGGGCGGATCGTCCGCACGCCTTCTTCCGCGCCGGTGACGGCGGGCGGGGACGTCGCGGGGGCCGATGACGCGGTCACCGTGCTGTGGGCCAATCTGTGGGGGCGTTTGAGCGCCACGGAGCGTCTGGCGGAACTGGCGCAGGTCGAGCGTGCGGACCTCATCGGGTTCGCCGAAGGCCCGCCGGATGACGCGGATCTCGACGCGCTCTTTCCCGATCACCCGCATCGTCTCGACAGCGCGACGGCGGCGCTGCGCGTTGGGGGCGCGCCGACGCGGGTCGCGATCCTCTCGCGTCACCCGCTTGAGGATGTGCAAATCACGGATGACCCAGGGCCCGGCCGCGCCATCGCGCGCGCCACGGTTCGTCCGCCGAACGGCGCGCCGCTGCGCGTCTTCGCGACCCATCCGATGCCCGCCAAGACGCCGCGGCATTTGCGCGATCGTGACGCGATGATTGCGTTGATCCGCGCTGAGGCTGAGGCGCGTGAGGGCGGACGCTATCTGGTCATGGGTGATTTCAACCTCTCGCCGTCCGCGCCGGCGTATCGCCTTCTACCCGGCCGTCGGGCCGGCGGACCGTGGCGCGTTGGGACGTGGCTGACGCGCCTGCCCGGCGTCGGCTTAACGATTGACCATGTCATGCTTGGTCCAGGCGTGGCGCTTCGCGCGGCGCGCGTGGGTCCCGCCATCGGCTCTGACCACTTTCCGGTGATCGCTCGCGTCCACGTGGCGTAACGCGCGAGCCTCGCCGCCATGGTCAGCGGAGGTCTGCGCCTCAGTCCACGCTGTCCTTGGCGATGGCCTCCACGGGCACCAGGATCTCGTTGCGGCGCAGCGGCCCCGGCACGAAGGGCGCGTTGTAAAACGCCACTTCCGGCGCGCCGATGGGCTGGTAGCCGTTTTGCGCAAGCCAGTCTTGGAGCTCCACGCGTTTGCTCGCTTGGACGTTTGGACGCGATCGGCCGGCGTAGCGAAGGCTCGCGACGGTGCGGGCCGGGACTTCGCGCAGGCGGATGCGGCTGTCGTTTGGGGTCGGCAGAGTGTCCAGGGTCCAGTCCGCCGGCATGATGAACGCGACGGTCCACGCCTCGCCATCCGCGTCAACCGCGGCTGTCTGCGTGACGGGGGCGGTCATGGCGATCGTGACGCCGTCAGTCGCGCCGGTCGCCTGCGTTTGCGTGACGGGCGCCGTCATCGCGATCTTGGACTGGGCCGTGTTCTGCCCGGAGATGTAGCCAAACAACGGCCTGAAGGCCGCGTTCGGCGCGGCGCCCTCCTCCGTGGCGATGGTGACTTCCGCAACGATCATCGGCGCATACGCACGGATTTGGACGCGCCCGTCGTCGCGCAGCACGGTGTAGGCGGGTCCGTCGTACGCCATCGCGGCCTCCGGCGTGGGTGTTGTGATCGCCGCTATGAGCGCCAAGACCAGGCTGGCGCAACCACGACGAGTGCGATCGAGG
>CAZGLY010000017.1:19031-22472 GCA_964526675.1 uncultured Caulobacterales bacterium | reverse complement strand
CAGCACCGTAAGGGCCGTCAGGACGCGGTCCGCTCGAAGCTGTTCTCCAAGCTGTCGAAAGAGATCACGATCGCGGCGAAGATGGGCGGCCCGGACCCGGACGCCAATCCGCGCCTGCGCTTGGCGATCAACAACGCCAAGGGCCAGTCCATGCCCAAGGACAATATCCAGCGGGCGATCTCGAAAGGCTCCGGCGGCGACGGCGAGAACTATGAGGACGTCCGCTATGAAGGCTTTGGCCCCGGCGGCGTGGGCGTGATCGTGGAGGTCTCCACCGACAACCGCAATCGCGCGGCCTCCGACGTGCGCTCGGCGTTCTCCAAGAACGGGGGCAATTTGGGCGAGACCGGCTCCGTCGCCTTCATGTTCGATCAGGTGGGGGAGATACAGTACCCCTTGTCTGTCGGCGATGAGGACGCCGTGATGGAGGCCGCCATCGAAGCGGGCGCTGATGACGCGGACACCCAACCTGGCGACGGCGACGAGGATGCAGGCGGCCACTGGATCTATTGCGCGCGGGAGAGCCTGGCGGATGTCGCGGCCGCGCTCGAGGCTCAGTTCGGCGAGCCGATGTCCGCCAAGATCATCTGGAAACCGCAGAACACCATCGAGGTCGATGCGGATAAGGCGGGCACGTTGATGAAGTTGGTGGGCGCGTTGGAAGACAGCGACGATGTGCAAAACGTCTACGCCAACTTCGACATCCCCGAGGATGTGATGGCGAGCCTTGACGGATAGCGCCGCGCCGCCGCGAAGGCCCGCACTGCGGTCGTGAGCCACGTGGCGGGGCGCCGCCCGCAATTCCGCCAAATCTCAAAGTAAGGTACGACTCGCTGTAAAAGCGCGGTCGAGGAAGGATGAAGGTCATGGGTGATCGGGCACGGTGGATCGGCGTTGGGCGCGCGCTGGCCGTCGCTGGCGGCGTGCTGGCGGCGTCTGCGGCTGGCGCTCAAGTTGAACACCCGTGGTTCTCTCATGATGAAAACTACGACTCCCGGCTGAGCCCGGAGGAGTTCGCTCTCGCCATGATGTCGGAGCTGAAGCCGTTGGATGTGAATGGCGACGGCGCGTTCACCCGCAGTGAGTTTCTCACCGGCAAGACCGATGAGGAACTCTACGTCCACACGACGTGGTTTGATGAAAACGACGTGGACGCGGATGGGCTCTGGAGCGTCGGCGAATTGGAAGAGTACCTGGTTTTCCGGTTTCTGCAGTTCGACGCCGACGAAGACAGCTTCCTCACCGGTGACGAGTTCCCCGAGACCCGTCCGTCGGCGACGGCCCGGTTGTAACGCCGCCCCTGCAATTTGCTCGGCGCGCGCGGTTTTGAAGCGGCCGCCCCGACGCGCACGGCGTGGGACGCATCGCCCGCGCGCCAGCATCGCGTGGCATGTCATTCACTTGTCGCACCATCACCGCCACGAACAGTGCTATCGCCGCTGAGGGATTGATTCAGCGGCGACTGGCGGACGCCATGCACAGAGTGGATTCAGTGAACGTTCCCGGCGCGGGCGTGGGGACCGGCGACGACCGCTACGGCTTTGACGAGGCCGCCGGCACCGCTTGGGTCGTAGACGGCGCCACGGATGTCGGCCCCATACGCCTGTTTCCCGATGGCGAAAGCGACGCTGCGTGGTTCGCGGACGCGTTGTCGGCGCGGTTCATGAGCGGCCCGCGCGTTGGCGAGGCGGCGCGCGAGTACGTCGCGCGCGTCATCGCGGATGTGAACGCGCGGATGGCCGCGGCGGCGGCTGTCGACATCGCGGCGGCCCCGCGCTCGTCGTGGCCAGTGGCGGCGTTTGTGTGGATGCGTCAGGCGGGCGGCGTTTTGGAGTTTGTTCGGGTGGGGGATTGTGTCGGCGTGGCCGGCGTCGACGGGGCGTTGCGTGTGATCAGCGATGATGGCCGCCATGATGATGAGAGCCGCCGCGCGGCGACGGTGGCCGCCTTGAGTTGGGAGGAGAAGCTCCCCGGCTTGCGCGAGGATCGCGAACGCACCAACACGCCTGGGGCGTTTTGGCCAGATCCCGGACGACAGCCGCGCGCGCTGGAGAGCTTGGTCGTGGAGACGACCCCGGCGCCGCGTCGCCTGGGCGACGACGCTCGCTCGTCCAATGGCGGCGACCATGTCTTGTTGATGAGCGACGGCTTGTATCGCTTGGTGTCGCCCTTTGGCGCGCTGGATGACGCCGGCCTCTTGGCGCTTGCGGTGGAGCAGGGCCTCGGCGCGGCGATCGCCCAGTTGCGGGCTTTGGAGACGTCGCCGGACGGCCCGGCGCGCTACAAGGCTTCCGACGACGCGTGCGGGCTTCTTTTGCGGCTGTAGGCGACGGCGCGTCTGTGGCCCCTAGGCGCGGCGGGTTGGAGCCCGTACATAGGCTCACGTCCCCAATCACCCCACGAGCACAGCCATGTCTCTTAACGTCGCTGTCATTGGCGCGACCGGCGTCGTCGGCAAAGAAATTCTCACCATCATGGCGGAGCGCGGTTTCCCAGCGGACCGCGTCATCGCGCTCGCGTCGCGCCGGTCTATCGGCGTGGAGGTTTCGTATGGCGAACGCGATTTGAAGTGCGAGGACCTGGAACAGTGTGACTTCGCAAACGTCGACTTGGCGTTGCTGGCCGCCGGCGGTGTTGCTGCGCGGGAGTGGGCGCCCAAAATCGCCGCCGCTGGGGCGTATGTCATCGACAACTCGTCTGCGTTTCGGATGGATCCTGGGGTGCCGCTGGTCGTGCCGGAGGTGAATGCGGATATTCTGGACACGCTCGGCGATGCGCGGATCATCGCCAATCCAAATTGCTCAACCGCGCAGCTGGTCGTCGCGCTGAAGCCGCTGCACGACCGGGCCATCATCAAGCGCGTGGTCGTGGCGACGTATCAGTCCGTGTCGGGGGCGGGCAAGGACGCCATGGACGAGCTGTGGACTCAGACGCGGGGCATTTTCGTCAACGATTCCATCGAGAAGGCGGCCTTCACGAAGCAGATTGCCTTCAACGTGATTCCTCATATTGATGATTTCATGGAGGACGGCGCCACACGCGAAGAGTGGAAGATGGTGGTCGAGACGAAGAAGATCCTCGATCCCGCCATCAAACTGACGGCGACCTGCGTGCGTGTGCCCGTGTTCGTCGGGCATTCCGAAGCCGTGAACATCGAGTTTGCGCGAGAGATCACGGCTGATGAAGCGCGCGCGGTTTTGCGCGAGGCGCCGGGCGTGCTCGTGGTCGATAAGCACGAAGACGAAGGCTATGTGACGCCGGTCGAGTGCGTTGGCGAGTTCGCCACCTTCGTGAGCCGCGTTCGCGAAGATCCGACCGTCGACAATGGGCTCAGCCTCTGGGTCGTGTCCGACAATTTGCGCAAGGGCGCCGCCCTTAACGCCGTGCAGATTGCGGAGCTGCTGCTCAATCGCGGCCGCCTGAAGACTGCGGCCTGAAGAC
>CAZGLY010000017.1:0-18931 GCA_964526675.1 uncultured Caulobacterales bacterium | reverse complement strand
ACCGCGGTCTTCCTCACACGCTGGCTATTGGGCGCGCGCCAGGTACTCGCCCACTTCGATCGCCGCAACGCGCCACATGCGCCGGTTGACGCGCGTCCAGTCCGACTGAACGGCTTCGACATCCAGCGCCGCGCATCCGCCGGGGGCCGCTTCGCCCTCGGCCGCCGGCGGCGTGTCTTCAGCGTCGACCGCGTCATCGTCCCCTTTGCCCGCGTCGCTCTCCGCGAGGTCGCTCCGCAGGCAAATGTCGAAGCGCGCGGGCCCACAATCACGGCCCACGCAGCCGGTCCGCTCGGCGGCCATCATGGCGCGGACAACGGCGCGACGCCCCAGTTGCTCAACGCCCGCTTGGAAGCGTCGCGGGTCAAACAGGCTGCGCTCGTCCTCTGCGGCGTCTCCGCTTGCGGCCGCGGTCTCGACAATCGGCGACGCGCCCGTGGCCGCGAAAGCTTCAATGTTGAGACTGTCGCCGTTCACGAAGTTCTCGAACAAGGCGATGGCGCGCTGTCCGGACACGCTTGCGGTGTCCGCGCCCGGCAACGCTTGGCAGCGATCATTGCCGACGGGGAAGCCAAAAGCGGCTTGTTCTTGAAACTTCAGCCGTAGGAAACCCTCCCCGGTGTCTCCCGACAGCTGATCGTAAGTGGCGTACATCCGCGAAAACGCGACAACAAAGTCGAGCAAGTTGGCCTGTCGCGGTTTCACAAAAAACGCTAGCGCCATGTCGACGGTCAAATTGGCGCACTCCATGGCGTCTTCTTGTTCGGTCGTGTTTTCGAGCGCAGTCGCCAAATTGGCGCGATCCCGAAACTGGGACGCAAGGGCCAACATGGTGGCCATCATGGCGAAGTCGCAGGTTTCTGTGTTTCGACCTATGGTCTCGTAACACATATCATGAGCAAAGCAGGCGTGATCGATATCATCGAACGCGCCCTTTTCATTGTAAATGCGACGAAGCGTTTTGGCGTTCTCGATCCGCTTGTTCTGGTCCGCTTGGGGGTCGTCCCCGGTGGGCGGCTGCAAACCATCGGGCCAACCCGGGCCGCAAAAAGTCGCGTAACGGAACAGGTTGAAATTCAGGTTGAGCTCGCTGGTCAGCGCGAGGGGCATGCCGAGAATCCGCCGTTGGGACGCGTAGACCTCTGAAGGATCGGCGTCGACGTCCACGGGTCGATCTTCCCGCGGCGGATACACCTCCAGCGTCGCGTTGCTTTCCGCGTCAAACCCCGCTTTTGGTCTCAGGAAGTAGGGGTTTTTGACATTACGGCCGATCTCAAGATAGTCGTCGGCGAATTCACGGACTTCCGTGTCGAGAAAGCTTTTAAGCTCCACTTGCTGTTCAACGGCGAACTGCGTCGCACATGCCGACATCGCGCACACAATCAGCCCCACCAACCACGACACCCGCATCATCGTTTTAACCCCAACCTGACGTGATTATTATCGCTCGGGATCATCGCCGAGCGCGCAGGCACGGCAAGCCACATTTCGACCACGTTTGCGAGAAGCCCGAGGGTGTCGCACTTCGGCAACAGCGCGCCAAAAGGGCCGGAGCGCCGCCGTTTTTCATCCATCGACGGCGTTGGCGATCGCCGTTGGTCCACAGACGCACCGACGCCGGACGGTCGTCGCGGCGCCCGGGACGTTCGCGCGCGCGGCCATTTACCTTAAGAGTCTCAGCCGGGCTGTGGGCGGCGGCGGACAGAGGGGATGGCCATGATGGAAGCAAGACGCGCGCCCGCGCGACAGGTCGCGCTGGCGATCGGGGTTTTGGGCGCTGCCGCGTTGGCGGCGCCGACTGCGCGCGCGCAAACAGTCTTCAGCGGCGTCGGCGAGGCCGTGGTCGGCGTCACGAACGTCACGGTGGATTCCGAGTTGTTTGACGCGTTCGGGTTTGACGACGAGTTCGCCAATTATGTCGTGTCCGGCGCGGGCTCCGTCGCGGCGCCCCTGACAGGCGGCTGGGGCTTTCAAGCCGACGCGGCGGTTGACGCTTTTTTCGACACCCAAAGCGACATCGCGTCCCAACTCGTGTTCAACCAGGGTCACGTTTACTTCCGGGACTCTGAG
Source organism: uncultured Caulobacterales bacterium (assembly GCA_964526675.1). GTDB lineage: Bacteria > Pseudomonadota > Alphaproteobacteria > Caulobacterales > Maricaulaceae > CAZADA01. The sequence continues at coordinate 16,861 of CAZGLY010000017.1, read as the reverse complement.
CGGTTTGCCGCGGGCGGCGGTCTTAACACCGTGGCCGCCTATGGCGATTCCGGCGTCGACGCGTTTGGCGCAAACGTGGAAGGCGACCTCTATCTCAATCGCTTTTCGGCCACCGGTAATGTCGCGTTCTACGATTTCGACAACTTCGATTCCACGGCCTTTGGTGGACAGGGCAAGCTCGATTTCTTCCCGCGAAACCATATTCGACTGGGCGGCGCGGTGACCTATGGCCGGCAGGACGATGTCTCGACCTTCTGGCGCACCCAGGTCGAGGCTGAGTTCCAGCGCCCCGGCGCGCCGCTCAGTCTGGTGGTGTCCATCGCGAACACCGAAGAAACGATTGCTGACAATTTCTTCGACGATGCGGAGGTTTCGACCCAGAGTTTCCGTATTGGCGGACGGTATTACTTCTCGGGGCTTTCGCTGTTTGCGTTCGACCGATCCGGCGCCTCCCGCGATGGCGGCGCGTTCTTGTTGGACGCGTCCTCGGGACTTTAAGGCGCAACACGGTGGTCGATCCCCATGCGCGCGTGACCGTCGCCACGCCGGTGCGCAGCGGCGTTGGCTACGCCGCGGCGGCCTACGCCGGATGGGGGTTGTTTCCGTTGTTCTTCAAGCAACTGGAGGCGACGCCGCCTTATGAAGTGTTGCTCCACCGGATGGTGTGGGCGGCGCCGTCGGTTCTGTTGCTCGTGCTGGCCACGGGGCGTTGGGCGCAAGCGCAGGCCGTGGTGCGCGATCGCGCCGCGCTGCGGACTTTGTTCTTGGCGGCGCTGTTGTTGAGCATCAACTGGCTGGCGTTTCTCTGGGCGGTTCAAACGGGCCGCGTGCTGGAGGCGAGCCTCGGTTACTACATCAACCCGCTCGTGAGCGTGGCGCTGGGATTTGCGGTGTTGGGCGAACGCTTGAGCCGGGCGCAAACGATCGCGGTGGCGTTGGCCGCGGCGGGGGTCGCCAACCTCGTGGTTGCGGCGGGCGCGGTCCCGTGGTCCTCGCTCGTGATGGCGGCGTCGTTCGCCACATACGGGCTGTTGCGGAAAACGGTCGCGGCCGACGCGCGCACGGGGTTGCTCGTGGAGACCGCGATGATGGCGCCGTTCGCCCTTGCGGGGCTGGTGTGGCTGAACCTCGCGCAGGCCGGAACAGACGGCGCGAGCGGCGTCGCCGATGCGTCGTCGCTCGGTTGGCTCATCGCGTCGGGGCCGCTGACGGTCGGACCGCTGATTTTGTTCGCCTTAGGAGCGCGGCGCTTGCGGCTGTCGACGATGGGGTTGTTGCAGTACATCGCGCCGACCATGCACTTTGGGATCGCCATTGCGTATGGCGAGGCGTTTTCGGTCGCGCACGGCGTGACGTTCGGTCTGATTTGGAGTGGGCTGGCGGTGTTCTCCGTGGACGCGGTGCGGCGCGATGCGCGTGAACGTCGTGCGGCGACCAGGAGGCGCTCGTGAGTTCCGATGCGACTGGACCCGTGGCCGTCATGCCGCCTCCCACGCGGATCCCGGTGGGCGAGGTCACGCTGTCGGTGCATCTCGCGGGGCCGGAGACGGGCGCGCCGGTGCTGTTGCTGCATGGCTGGCCGGAGCTCGCGCGATCCTGGGTCAATCAGATTCCGGCGTTGGCGGCGGCGGGTTATCGCGTGATCGCGCCGGATCAGCGTGGGTTTGGAGCCTCCGATGCGCCTGAGCCTTTGGACGCCTACCGAATTGACCGGTTGGTGAGCGACCTGACGGGGGTGCTCGACGCCCTCGGTCATGAGCGCGCGGTGTGGGTCGGGCATGACTGGGGCGGGTTGGTCGCGTGGGCGGGCGCGCTTCTGGCGGCGGATCGCGTGGCCGGCGTGATCGGCGTGAACACGCCCCACAGCCCGCCGCCGCCCATCCCGCCGATCGCGTTGCTCAGAGACGTGTTTGGCCCTGACCACTACATCGTGCGGTTTCAAGAGCCCGGGGCTGAGGCGATCTTTGAAGGCCGCGAGGACGCGTTCTTTGCGTTTATCTTCCAGAGGGTGCGCCGCGAGCGGAGCCGCGAGACGGATGGTCGTCCTCCAGCGGGGGCGTATGACCTTTTGGGCGCCTTTGAGCGCTTCGCCGGCGCGGCGGAGGACGCCATCGTGGTCCCCGCGGCGGCGCGCGCCGCCTATGTGGAGGCGTATCGGCGCGCGGGCTTTCGCGGCGGCGTGAACTGGTACCGAAACTTTGACGCCAATTGGCGGCTGCTGCGCGAGATCGATCCGACGTTGGCCCAGCCGTGCTTGATGATCGCGGCGCAGGACGATCTCTATCTGCCGGTGGAGCTGATTGACCGCATGCCGCCGCTGATCCCTGATCTAACGACCCACGTGATCCGGGCGTGTGGGCATTGGACGCAGTGGGAAGCGACTGACGAACTCAATCGCGTGATGGCGGCGTGGCTTGCGGACCGGTTTCCGACAGCGCCGCGCGGTCCCGCCGCATGAGCGTCGCGGCGTCGGAACGCGCGCGGGTCTACTACGCCATTGGCGATGTGCACGGGCTGGCGCAGCGGTTGCGCGCGCTGCACGAGGCGATCCTGCTCGATTGGGCGACGCTGCACGATGCGCTCGACGCGGTGGTCGTTCACCTGGGCGACTACATTGATCGCGGGCCGGACAGCCGTGGCGTGATCGCGACGATTATGGCGTTGGAAGCCGAAGCGCGCGGTCGCTCCGACCTTCACGTGATCAGTCTGCGTGGCAATCACGAGCAGATGATGATCGATGCGGTGGGCCGCGCGAACGCCGCCGCCCGGCGTTTGTGGACCATCAATGGCGGGGACGTCGCGATTGCGAGCTATCGGCGCGCCCGGCCCCAGGAGCGCACGCTGGTGGATCCCTCCCATCTGCGGTGGGTGCGCCGTTTGCCGGTCATGCATCAGGATCCGGAGCGGGGGTTGGTGTTCGTGCACGCCGGCATTGATCCCGAGACCTTTCCGGGGTGCGAGGACGCGGTGCGGCTGTGGACGCGCGCCGGCGATTTCTTCAACTCTGGCGCGTGGCCCGATCGCCCGGAACTCCGCGGCGTCACGGTGGTGCATGGCCACACGCCGACGGCTGATTTCGCGCCGGACGTGCAGCCGCAGCGGATCAATATCGACACCGGCGCGGTGTTCGGGGGGCCTTTGACGTGCGTGGCGCTGGCTCCCGACGCGCCGCCGCGGTTCTTGCAAGTCTGAGGCGTCGTTCAGGCGTCCGGCGCGTCGCGCGGTGTCGTCCCGGGCCGCGCGGTGCTCGATCGTCGCCGCCGGGGGGATCCGTCGTGAGGATCCCAATCGTTCCCGCGGCCGCCCCGCGCCCCTGACGATTGACCCTCGCGGCGACATTCCATCACGCTTTCGGACCGAAGCGCGGTAGGGTGGCGCATATCTCAACACGGGGAGGGATCGCACAGCGCGATCGAATTCGATGACCATTCAGCTCTACCACAACCCGATGTCGCGCGCGGTGATGACCCACGCGCTGCTCGAAGAACTCGGCGTGCCCTACGACCTGAAACACGTCGCGTATGACGATGGCTCGATGCGAACGCCCGAATTCTTGGCGCTCAATGCCATGGGCAAGATTCCCACGTTGGTAGACGGCGATGTGGTGGTGAGTGAAACGCCGGCGATCGCGATCTATCTCGCCGACAAGTACAAAGACCCCCATGACTTGGCTCCAGGCATCGACGATCCGCGGCGGGGCGAGTATCTGCGTTGGGTCGTCTTCCAGGGCACCGTCATTGACGGGGCGATGGCGCACGCCGGCGGGAAGTTTGACATCAGCCGGCAACAAGCCGGCTGGGGCAGTCCCGAGCTGGTGGCCGACGTGCTGACGCAGCGGTTGGGGAAGGCCGATCCTTTCATCTTCGGCGATTGGTTCACCGCGGCGGACGTGATGCTGGCGATGTCGGTGGGATGGGCGCTGCGCTTCGACCTCTTTGCGAAGACGCCGGAACTTGAAGGCTATGTCGGGCGCGTCATGGCCCGGCCCGCTATGCAGCGCTTGGTCGCCACGCTTGAGCACACGGGGTGACGGCGATGAGCGATGCTGTGATTGCGGGGACAGCCCCGCTGCCGGTCGATGTCGAGGAGGGCAAGACGTACTTCTGGTGCGCGTGCGGTCGCTCGCAGAAGCAGCCGTTTTGCGACGGCGCGCACAACGCCGAAGACTGTGCGTTCGAGCCCTTGGCGTGGACCGCTCCGTCCACACGGACGGTGTTCTTTTGCGCGTGCAAGCGCACCGCCAACGCCCCTTTGTGCGATGGCAGCCATGGCGCGCTTTGAGCGTTGGGAGACGGCCTGGCGCGCGAGGTGACGGTTCGGGAGCGCGGGCCTGAGGCGGTCGTGAGGACGCGTGGCGACCCACGACAGCTCGCGTCGCCCATGCCTGGCGCGGGAGCGGGGCCGGGCCTTGCGCTGGCCACGGAGGCGCGCGCCCGCGACGCGACGTCGCCGTTGGTTCTCACCGCACACGCCGTCGTTCTCGACGCCAACATCACGTTGGGGTGGTGTTTCGGACGCCGATTGCCGGCGGACGGTCGCGCTTTGCTTCTGCGGGTGCGTCGCCATGGGGCGCTGGCGCCGCGGCTGCTTCAATACGAGACCGAGCGCGTGATCATGCGCCGCGCCCGCGGCCGGTCCTTGAGCACGGCCCGCGCCCAGTGGTTTCTGACGTTCTTTCGGGATCTGCCGATCGCCTATGACCTCAATGGCGAGGCCAGCGGCTACGCCGCGGCGCGCGCCCTTGCCCGTGACACCGGCCTCACCGTGAAGGACGCGGCGTATTTGGAGCTGGCGCGGCGCGCGGACCGCCCGCTCGCCACCCGCGATCGCCCTCTGGTCGCGGCGGCGCGCGCCTTGGGTGTTTCGGTGGTCGGCGCGCCGTAACCGGCTCTTTAGATCTCGCCCGGAGGATCGCGGCGCGATCGGTTGCTCGACCCAGCGCGCGGGATCCGCTGGACAAGTGTGCGTGTCGCTTGCACAACGCCGACATTCTCCGCCGCTCCGCCGTCCGTCCACGCCAATGCTGTCAACGCCCTATGCCTGAACTGCTCCTGGAATTGTTTTGCGAAGAGATCCCGGCGCGGATGCAAGCGCGCGCGGCGGGGGACCTCGCGCGGCTGTTGGGCGAGGCGCTGGCGGACCACGGTCTGGCGCGGCTGGACGTTCAGGCTTTCGCGGGCCCGCGGCGGTTGACCGCGGTCGTTCATGACGCGCCCGCCGCCAGCCCTGACGTGCGCGAAGAGCGCAAAGGCCCGCGTGTCGGCGCGCCGGAGAAGGCGATCGCAGGTTTTCTGCGCGGGGCGGGGCTCGCCTCCATTGATGAGGCTGAAACGCGCGACGACAAAAAGGGCGCGTTTTACGTGGCGCGCCTTGAACGCTTGGGCCGTCCGACGCCCGACATCGTCGCGGACGTCGTGCCGGAGCTGATCCGCCGCTTTCCGTGGCCGAAGTCGATGCGTTGGGGCGCCGGTCGGCTGCGCTGGGTGCGCCCCCTGCAACGGATCGTGTGCCTGTTCGACGGACGGGTCGTGCCGTTTGACGTCGACGGCGTTGCGGCCGGCGATGAGACCGAGGGGCACCGCGTGATGGGGCCCGGGCCGTTTCGGGTGACGGATTTCGCCTCCTACAAGCGGGCGCTTGAAGGCGACGGCCATGTGCTTCTGGATGCGGCGGACCGCGCGGCGCTCATCGAGCGGGACGCCACGCGCGTGTGTGTGGAGCGGGGTCTGGAACTGGTCCCGGACCCGGGGTTGTTGGCGGAAGTGGCGGGGTTGGCCGAGTGGCCGGTGGTTCTTTTGGGCGACATGGACCCGCGGTTTCTGGACCTTCCGGGCGAGGTCATTCGCCTTTCCATGCGCACGCATCAGAAGTACTTCGCGGTGCGTGATCCGAGCACGGGATCGCTGGCGCCGCACTTCGTCGTGGTGGCGAACCAAGTCGCCCCCGATGGCGGCGCGGCGATCGCGGCGGGCAATGCGCGCGTTTTGTCGGCGCGCCTCGCGGACGCGCGGCACTTCTGGGACAATGACCGGCAATCGCGTCTGGGCGCGCATGTCCCGCGGCTTAAGGACATTGTGTTCCACGCCAAGCTGGGCTCGGTAGCCGACAAGGTCGAGCGGGTGGAGGCTTTGGCGCGGGAGTTGGCGCCGCGTGTCGGCGCGGATCCCGATCTGGTCGGCGCGGCCGCCCAGTTGGCGAAAGCCGATCTCGTGTCGGAAATGGTCTATGAGTTTCCCGAGCTGCAGGGCGTGATGGGACGCTACTACGCGCTCGCGGAGGCCGGCTTCGATCCGATCCACCCGGAAAAGCGCCGCAAGAAAACCGCCGGCGGACCGAGCGCTTTGGCGGAGCTGAAGCCCAAAGACGCCCGCGCCGTCGCCGATGCGATCCGTGATCACTACCGACCGCAAGGACCGTCGGACACGGTTCCGACCGCGCCGGTCAGCGTCGCCGTGGCGTTGGCGGACAAGCTCGACACGCTGGTTGGCTTTTGGGCGATTGACGAGAAGCCCACCGGCTCCGGCGACCCCTACGCCTTGCGGCGCGCGGCGTTGGGCGTCGTGCGCATCGTGCTGGCGACGGGCGTGCGGTTGCGCCTCGGCGGGCGCGAAGCGCTGCACAGCTCTCAGATTCCCCACGGCGTCGGCACGGGAGCGGTGGTGGAGGGCGTTCTGCTCGATCACTTGATGCGCGAACGGCGTGATTTTGAGGGGATTGGCGGCTTGCCGCTGGATGAGCTGTCCCACAAAGGACCGGAGTTGGCGTCAGACCTCCTCGCGTTTTTCGCAGACCGCCTGAAAGTGCATCTCCGCGACGAAGGCGCGCGCCACGACCTCATCGACGCGGTGTTCGCGCTGGGCGAGGACGATCTTGTCCTGATCGTGCGTCGCGTGGAGGCGTTGGGCGCGTTCCTGGACACCGAAGACGGGATGGAGCTCCTGGCGGGATACAAGCGCGCGGCGAACATTCTCAAGGCCGAGGAGAAGAAGGACGCCGCGACGTACGCCGGCGAGGTCGATCCCTCCCGCCTTCAGCAGGATGAGGAGCGCGCGCTCCATGACGGCTTGGCGGCGGCGCGGCCGGCGGTGGAGCGCGCCCTGCGCGACGAAGACTTCGCCGGCGCGATGGCGGCGCTGGCGGGCTTGCGGCCGCTGGTTGATCAGTTCTTTGACGCTGTCACCGTGAACGCCGAGGATCCGGCGCTGCGGGCCAACCGGTTGAATCTGCTCGCCGGCTTGCGCGCGGCGCTGGCGGGCGTGGCGGATTTCTCAAAGATCGCCGGCGCTTAGGAGCCTTTTCCAAGCGCGTGGGCGAACGCCGGGAGACAGGGCGCGGTCCGGCGCTTGCATTTCCCCGTCAGACGGTGTGTGTCAGGCGGGCGTCACAAAACGGTGACGTTGGCGCTGCTGACGGCGATATGCGGCGAGGGTGAACAAGCATGGGGAAAACCATGGCGGTCGTTGAGACGCAAATCGAGACGAAGTGGGTGTATGTGTTCGGCGATGGCGCGGCGGACGGTCGCGCCGACATGCGCGAATTGCTGGGGGGCAAGGGCGCCAATCTCGCGGAAATGAGCGCGCTGGGTTTGCCGGTGCCGCCGGGCTTCACCCTCACGACCGACGTGTGCACCGCGTTCTACCAAAACGAGCGCTCGTTCCCGTCGGACCTGGAGGCCCAAACGGATGCAGCTTTGGCCCAGCTTGAGGCGCGGGTCGGCAAACGCTTCGGCGATGCGAGCAATCCGCTCCTGGTGTCGGTGCGCTCCGGCGCCCCCGCCTCCATGCCCGGTATGATGGATACGGTGCTCAATCTCGGCCTCAACGACGAGACGGTGGAGGGCCTTGCGACGGGCTCCGGCGACGCGCGGTTCGCCTATGACAGCTACCGCCGGTTTATTCAGATGTACGCCAATGTCGTCTTGGGCATCAAGCACGACAGTTTTGAGATGATCCTGGAAGACTATAAAGAGTCCCACGATTATCATGAAGATACGGACCTGGGCGCCGACGATTGGAAAGCCGTCATCGCCGCGTACAAGGACGCCGTGCTGACGCAGCTGGGCCGGCCCTTCCCAAGCGATCCGCGCGAGCAGCTGTGGGGCGCGGTGGGCGCCGTGTTCGCCTCGTGGATGAATGATCGCGCGGTCACCTATCGCCGCCTCCACGACATCCCATCCCATTGGGGCACGGCGGTGAATGTCCAGGCCATGGTGTTTGGCAATATGGGCGACACCTCCGCCACGGGCGTTGCGTTCACCCGCAACCCGTCCACCGGCGAGAAGCGGATTTATGGTGAGTTTCTGATCAACGCCCAAGGCGAAGACGTGGTCGCCGGCATTCGCACGCCCCAAGCGCTGACCAAAGTCTCGCGCGAGGAAATGGGTGAAAATCGCCCGTCCATGGAAGAGGCGATGTCCGGCGTGTTCGCCCAGTTGGTCGAGGTGTTCGCCAAGCTCGAGCGCCACTACCGCGACATGCAGGACATCGAGTTCACCGTCGAGAACAACCGGCTGTGGATGCTGCAAACCCGCAGCGGCAAGCGCACGGCGGCGGCGGCCCTCAAGATCGCGGTGGATATGGCCGCCGAGGGCGTGATCACCCAAGACGAAGCGGTTGAGCGGGTCGACCCTATGGCGCTCGACCAGCTGTTGCACCCGACACTGGATCCCGCCGCGGAGCGCGATCTCGTCGTCAACGGTTTGCCGGCGTCCCCGGGCGCGGCGTCCGGCGAGGTGGTGTTCACCGCGGACGCGGCGGAGGCCGCGGCGCGCGAAGGGCGCAAAGTCGTGCTCGTGCGGTTGGAGACCAGCCCGGAAGACATCCACGGCATGCACGCGGCGGAGGGCATCCTCACGGCGCGCGGCGGCATGACGTCCCACGCCGCCGTGGTCGCGCGCGGCATGGGCACGCCGTGCGTGTGCGGGGCGGGAGAGCTGAGCATTGATGAGGCCGGCGGCGTCTTCCACGCCCGCGGTCGGAGTTTCCGTGCGGGCGACGTCATCACCCTCGATGGCGCGAGCGGCGAAGTCTACGCCGGGCCCGTGGCGATGGTGCAGCCAGAACTGACCGGTGATTTCGCCAAGCTGATGGGGTGGGCGGACGCGGTGCGCCGCTTGAAAGTGCGCACCAACGCCGAAACGCCGAACGACGTCGCCGCGGCCAAGGAGTTCGGCGCGGAAGGCATCGGTCTCTGCCGTACGGAGCATATGTTCTTCGACGCGGATCGGATCGCGGCGGTGCGCGAGATGATCCTCGCCGACGACGAGGCCGGGCGCCGCGCGGCCTTGGCGAAGATCCTGCCGATGCAGCGCCAGGACTTTGAGGAGATCCTGACGATCATGGAGGATCGTCCGTGCACGATCCGGCTGTTGGATCCGCCGCTGCACGAGTTCCTGCCCCATTCGGAGACGGATGTGCGCGCTGTCGCGGCGGCCACCGGGGTGAGCGCGGAGGCGTTGATGGCGCGGGCGCGGGCGTTGTCGGAGTCCAATCCGATGCTCGGCCACCGCGGTTGCCGGCTGGGGGTGACGTACCCGGAGATCTACGAGATGCAGGCCCGCGCGATTTTTGAGGCGCAGGTCAACGTCCAACGCGCCACCGGCGTGGAGCCGGTGGTCGAAATCATGATCCCGCTGGTCGCGCTGGCCGATGAGTTGGCGGTGTTGCGCCGAGCGGTGGAAGGTGTCGCGGAGGCCGTGGCTCAGGAGATGGGCGCGCAGCCGCGGTTTTTGATCGGCACCATGATCGAGTTGCCCCGGGCGGCGGTGCGGGCCGATGAGATCGCCGAACACGCGGATTTTTTCAGCTTTGGCACGAACGATTTGACGCAAACCTCGTTCGGATTGAGTCGAGATGACGCTGGGAAGTTCCTCAATTACTACTTAAATCAAGGAATTATTGAGAAAGATCCCTTTGTGAGCCTTGATCAATCCGGGGTCGGGGATTTAATCCGCATGGGCGTGGCGCGGGGTCGCGCCATCCGTGCGGAGTTGAAGTTGGGCATTTGCGGCGAACACGGCGGCGATCCGGAATCGATTGGTTTTTGCGAAGACGCTGGCCTCGATTACGTGTCGTGCTCTCCGTATCGCGTGCCCATTGCGCGTTTGGCGGCCGCGCAAGCGGCCTTGCGGGCGCGTCGTGCGGGGCGCATAGCGTAAGGCGTGACGGGCTGGCGTCGCCGATCCCGTCGGATCGGCGGCAAAGGTTCGTTAAACAAAAAAGCGTTCTTGGCGCGTGGTTCACGCGAACCGCGCCAGAAGCGACGCGGGTGAGATGGGCGGTTCCGTCGACAGCGACAATCGCGCGACGGCGACCAAGCGGGTGAGGCGAGGATGGGCGTTCCTCTCGCGACGAGCGTGGCGTTGTACGCCGTGGGCGTGCGCAGCAGTGCAAAAGCCCTGTCGGTGACTGCAGCCCGTGCTATCACGATGGCGCAACGTGTTGTGCAGCCAGAGGCGTGGGCGCGCGTGATCCGAACAGCCAACACACCCCGAGCGCGCCGCTTGTCCGGCCGCACCGCCGGCGTGGCGGTGTTCGTAGCCGCCGTCGCGGTGGGCGGGCCCGCGATTCAAGCGCACACGGAAATGGAAAACAGCGCCCATGATTGGCGACAGCGCGCGAAGGCGTCCTTGGCGATGTCCGCCGTTGCGCCGTCTGGCCCGCCGGAATTGCGCGCGTCCGTCACGCCGCGGGCTGACGCCACGCCGCGCGTGCGCGCGTCGCAGGACGTGGCCCGTGTGCGGGACGTGGCCGCAGCCCGTCACGCCGCCTATGCGGACGCCAACCGTGAGGCGTGGTCGCCGTTTCAGCAGTACGCGCCGGCGCTTTTTGAAGACGCGGTGCGGCAGCGTCGTGAGCATGATTGCCTCGCGCGGGCGATCTACTACGAGGCGCGTGCGGAAGCGGACCGGGGTCAGTATGCGGTGGCGGAGGTGGTGCTGAACCGCGTCAGCCATCCCCTCTACCCCAACAATGTCTGCGATGTGGTCTATGAGGGCGCGAACCGGACCACCGGGTGCCAGTTCACCTTCACCTGCGACGGATCGGAGCGTCGCGGGCCGCGCGGGCGCGCTTGGACGCGGGCGCAGTCGGTGGCGGCCTTCGCCTTGATGGGTGAAGCGCCGGCCGTCACGGGCGAGGCGACGCACTATCACGCCGACTATATCCGCCCGTATTGGGCGCCGTCCCTCCAACGGACGGAGACGATCGGCGCCCATGTGTTCTATCGCATGCCGCGGGGCTGACCTCGGACAGCCGTCTGAAGCCGTCCGAAGCCGCCTGTACAGGATGACCGCCGGGCCCGACGCTTGCGTCGTTGGGCGAGGCGCGGTTGAACTCCCCCCATGAGCACTGACGAAAACACGCGTCCAGCCGTGGAATCCACGGCGCGCAAATCCGCCAAAAGCAAGAAGGCGAAGCCCTTTCGTCCGAAGGCGCGCCGCCCCCGAGGTTTCGAAGACAAAGCGGCGGACGTGCTGCGCGCGGAACGCGACCTCGTCGCGCGGGCCAGCGCCGTCTATGAGGCCCACGGCTTTCAGCCTCTTGAAACGTCGGCGTTCGAGTACGCCGACGCGTTGGGAAAGTTTCTGCCCGACGACGATCGACCCAATGAGGGCGTGTTCGCCCTTCAGGACGATGACGAGCAATGGTTGTCGCTGCGCTATGATTTGACGGCGCCGTTGGCCCGGTTCGCCGCTGAGCACTTTGACTCCCTGGCGAAACCCTTCCGCCGGTATCAAGCGGGCCCGGTGTGGCGCAACGAAAAGCCCGGGCCGGGTCGGTTCCGCGAGTTCATCCAATGCGATGCGGATTGCGTGGGCGCGGCGGGTCCAGCGGCGGATGCGGAGATGATCGCGTTGGCGGTCAAGGTCATGCAGGCGGCCGGCCTTGAGGCTGGCGAGTTCGTGGTCCGCTTCAATGACCGTCGGATTTTGGACGCGCTGCTCGCCGACATTGGGATCCCCGAAGGCGCTGACGGCGCGGCGCAGCGCGGACGCGTCATGCGGTCCATCGACAAGCTCGATCGGCTCGGCCCTGAGGGCGTCAACGCGCTGCTTGGGGAAGGGCGTAAGGATGACTCCGGCGACTTCACAGAGGGCGCGGGTCTGACGGCGGCGCAAATCGCAAAAGTCGGCCAGTACATCTCGGCGACCGAGCGGCTTCAAAGCGGGCAAACGGCTTTTGGCGACGGCCGCGACCCCAACAGTTCGGTGATCGGGGGGCTGCAGGGCGAATTCAAGGATTTGCCGCGGGTGGCGGAGGCTGTTGGCGCGCTCGGCGATCTGGCCGGCCTTTTGGGCGCGATGGGGCTGCCGGAGGGGAGTTGCCTCTTCGACACCGCAGTGGTCCGCGGCTTGGGCTATTACACGGGACCCGTGTTCGAGGCGGAGCTGTTGCTCGAGGTCGCTGACGCGAAGGGCCGCCCGGTGCGCGTCGGGTCGATTGGCGGCGGTGGCCGCTACGACGATCTGGTGTCGCGTTTTAAGGGGCAAGCGGTGCCCGCCACGGGCTTTTCCTTCGGCGTGTCGCGGTTCGCTGCGGCGTTGAAGCTGGCGGGGCGGCTTGGCGGGGATGGGCGGTCGAGTTTGGCGGTCATTCTGGCGCTGGAGCCTGGCCACATGGCGGAGTATTTCGCGCTGGCGGAACAGCTGCGCGAGAAAGCCAAGATCCCCGCGGAGGTGTTTCTCGGCGGCGGCAATATGGGCAAGCAACTCAAATACGCCGACAAACGCGGCGCGCGCTTCGCCTTGATCATCGGCGAGGATGAGCGGAAAGCCCGTCGCGTCACCATCAAGGATTTGGCGTTGGGCGAGGAGCTGTCGAAGGACATCCGCAGCAACGAAGAATGGCGCGCCTCTCGGCCGGCCCAGGAGACGGTCGCGCGCGGCCAAGCGGTGCGGTGGATCAAAGCTGCGCTCAAAGCCGACGTGAGGGCGGGAGCCTCGGCCGCGCCATGACGGAGATCGGCGAGCCCGCCACGCGCGTGAGTTCCGATGTTGGGGCCGCGGCGCGTTTTGGGCGCGTGGCGGGGGCGATCCGCGCGGTGTTCGCCGCCACCGACGCGGAGGTCGTTACGCCGCCGGTTCTGCAGTCCGCCGCGCCCTATTTCGATCTGTCGGGGGAGGACATTCGCGGGCGTCTGCTTCTCGTGGACGACCCTGGCGAGGTGACGTACTGCCTGCGGCCGGACTTCACGATCCCGGTGTGTCGGCTGTATCTGCAGCGCCGCCCTTCGGCCGCTGCAGCGTATCGCTATGAGGGCGCCGTGTTTCGGGCGGAGCCGGGCACTGGCGGTCCGCCGTCGGAAGCGCCGCAGTTCGGGCTGGAGCGCTTCGGCGATCCGGATCCGGAGGCCGCGGAGTTGGCGGTGTTCGCCCTGGCGCTGGAGGCTGTGCGGGCCGGCGGCGGCCGCGTCGTGCGCGTGATGCTGGGGGACGCCAATCTGTTCGCCGCGTTTGTCGACGGTTTAGGGCTCGCCGATGCTGACAGCGCGCGTCTGAAGCGCGCCTACGCCCGCCCCCAGCGGCCGGGGAGCGCGGCCCTTGGCGCGGATCTCAGCGCCGCATCCACGAAGGACACGCGCCGTGGCAACGCGTTGTTGGCGACGGCGCTCGCGGGTCTGCCGCCGGGGGAGGCCGAGGCGGCCCTCCGGGAAGTGTATCGTTTGGCGGGCATCGAGCCTGTGGGCGGCCGACCGCTTGCGGCGGTGATCGAACGGCTGCGTCAGAAGGCTGAACGCCGTGAGGATCCCGTCGTGGAGCGCGCGACGGCGGCGGCGCGCGCGTTCGCGGTCATTGCGGGGCCGCCCGAGACCGCGCTGGAGACCGCGCGCGCCCACGCGCGGGCGCACGGCGTCGACATCGATGGGCCGCTCGAGGCGTGGTTTCGGCGGATCACGGCGTTGTCGGACTTCGACGTGGCCGGGTCTTCGCAGTTCTCCGTGGGGTTCGCGCGTCAGTTCGACTACTACGACGGCATGGTGTTTGAGATCCACGATCCAGCTGTCGGGGCGCGGCCGGTCCTGGCGGGCGGCGGGCGGTATGACAGCTTGACGACGCGCCTTGGCGCCGCGGAGGCGGTCTCGGCTGTGGGGTGCATGGCCCGCCCCGACCGCGTCGCGGCGTCAGCCCACGCCGCATCGGCCCTCGCCCCGGGGGCGGCGACGTGAACACGTTGATCGCGGCGTTCCCGTCGAAAGGGCGGCTCCACGACCAAACGGAAGCGTGGCTGGCGGACGCGGGCTTGGGGTTGGCGCGCGCGGATGGCGACCGCGGCTACGCGGTGAGCCTATCGGGCGTCGACGGCGTGGAGGCGCGCTTGCTCTCGCCGCGCGACATCGCTCAAGGCCTCGAAACGGGCGACATCCACGTCGGCGTCACCGGCGAAGACTTGATCCAGGAGGAAAGCGCGGCGCCGGAGGCGCGGGTGTTCGTTCTGCGCCGGTTGGGCTTTGGCCGCGCCGACGTGGTGGTCGCCGCTCCACAGGGGTGGCTGGACGTGGAGACCATGGGCGACCTTGAGGAGGTCGCCGCCCAGGAACGGTCGCGCACAGGCCGGCAGATGCGCGTGGCCACGAAGTATGATCGCCTCACCCGCCGGTTCTTCGCGGCGCGCGGCCTCAGCGATTATCGGATCGTGGAGAGCTTCGGGGCGACGGAGGGCGCGCCCGCCACCGGCGAAGCGGACATCATCGTCGACATCACAAGCACGGGCGCCACGCTCACGGCCAACCACCTCAAGCCCTTGCATGACGGGGTGATCCTCCGCAGTGAAGCCGTGCTCGCGGCGAGCCTCGCCGCGCCATGGCTTGAGCCGTCGGCAGAGCCCGTGCGCGAGGCGCTGCGTCATCTGCTGGATTTGATTGAGGCGCGCGCGCGGGCGCGGGACTTGGTGGAGGTGCGGTGCGCCGCCCACACCGCCGACGCGCGGTTGGAGGCCGCGGCCACCGCTCATGGAGCGGCGCGCGGAGCCGATTTGGGCGTCTGGGTGTGCGCGCGGTCGCGCGCCGCAGCGTTCGCCGCGGTGGCGCGCGATGTGACGGAGGACGACGTGGTCGTGACGGCGATGTCGTATGATTTTTCGACCGACGCCGGCGCGTTCGCCCGATTTTTGTCCCATTATCGCGGCCGTGAGACACGTGTCAGTTGACAGATGTGCGGTGTGTGCAGTGGAATGATCCAACGGGCGACGCGTCGTCCGTTGACGTTTGACATGACGTCACTCTTTCGACCGACCGAAATTTCTCTTGGCCAGCCTCGCGCTGGCCCTTTTTTTGCCGACTGCGCGAGCCGGAAAGCACCGGGGCGATCGCCTGATCGAGGTGTTGGCGTCGCCCCGGTGAAGTCAAAGGGGTCCGACCAAGGCCGAACGATGCACAGGGTGCGTGGCGCTGGCCGCACTGAGCATGACCCGCGCGTGAACTTTTAGAGAGGATGCTGTCACCGGTCTGTCATACAGAGCGGCGGATACGAAAAGCCGGCCCTTGCACAGCGCAAGGACCGGCCCAATCGCAGTAACGTCGTGGGTGGCGCTTAGAAGTCCATGCCGCCCATGCCGCCGCCCGGCGCCGCGGGAGCCGCGGTTTCTTTCTTGGGCGCTTCGGCGATGCTCGCTTCGGTCGTGAGGATCAGACCCGCGACGGAACCCGCGTCTTGCAGGGCCGTGCGCACCACTTTGACCGGGTCGACAATGCCGGTTTCGACCATGTCGACATACTCTTCGGTCTGCGCGTTGAAGCCCCAATTGGCTTTGTTCGCCTCGGTGATTTTGCCGACCACGATGGAGCCTTCCACGCCCGCGTTCTCCGCAATGCGGCGAACCGGCGCTTCGAGGGCCTTGCGCACGATCTCAATGCCGGCGTCTTGGTCGGAGTTCTCGCCTTTGGCGTCAATGAAGCGCGAGGCGCGCAGGAGGGCCGTGCCGCCGCCGGGGACGATGCCTTCTTCCACCGCCGCGCGGGTGGAGTTCAGGGCGTCGTCGACGCGGTCTTTGCGCTCTTTCACTTCAACTTCCGTGGCGCCGCCCACTTTGATGACCGCTACGCCGCCGGCCAATTTCGCCAGACGCTCTTGGAGCTTCTCGCGATCATAGTCGGAGGTGGTGTCTTCGATCTGCTGGCGGATTTGCGCCACGCGCGCGTCGATGTCGGCTTTGGCGCCGGCGCCGTCGACGACGGTGGTGTCGTCTTTGGTGATGTTCACGCGCTTCGCGGTGCCGAGCATGTCGATGGAGACATTCTCAAGCTTGATGCCGAGGTCTTCTGAGATCAGCTGACCGCCCGTCAGGATCGCGATGTCCTGCAGCATGGCTTTACGGCGATCGCCGAAGCCCGGCGCTTTCACAGCCGCGACCTTCAAGCCGCCGCGCAGTTTGTTGACCACCAGGGTGGCCAGCGCTTCGCCTTCGACGTCTTCCGCGATGATCAGGAGCGGACGGCCGGACTGCACCACGGCTTCGAGGATCGGCAGCATCGCCTGCAGCGAGGAGAGTTTTTTCTCGTGCAGCAGGATGTAGGGATCTTCCAGCTCGGCGCGCATTTTGTCGGCGTCGGTGATGAAGTACGGCGACAGGTAACCGCGGTCGAACTGCATGCCCTCGACGATGTCGAGTTCGGTCTCAAGCGACTTCGCCTCTTCGACCGTGATCACGCCTTCGTTGCCGACTTTCTCCATGGCTTTGGCGATCATGTCGCCAATTTCGCTTTCGCCGTTCGCGGAGATGGTGCCGACTTGCGCGATTTCGCCGTTGGTCTCGACTTTTTTCGCTTTGGCTTTGATGTCTTTGACGACTTCCGCCACGGCTTTGTCGATGCCGCGCTTGAGGTCCATCGGGTTCATGCCCGCGGCCACGCGCTTCATGCCTTC
>CAZGLY010000016.1:9995-61584 GCA_964526675.1 uncultured Caulobacterales bacterium | reverse complement strand
GCCGCCGGCGACGCGGTGGGCGCGGCGATCTCCTGGCGCGACACCGGCGGCGTGTGCGAGGGCAACAATCTCTGGGCGGCGGGCTGTCCGAATGTCGACACGCTGGGCGTGCGCGGCGGGGCGATCCACACACCCGACGAATTCGCGATTCTCTCCAGCTTTCCCGAACGGGCGAAGCTCTCAGCCGCGATGCTGTTCGCCTTTGCGGACGGCCGCTTCGACGCCGCCGGCTTGCGCGCGCTCTAAGCGGCGCGCAGTTGACGGCCGCGCGCCGCGATTTCCCATTTGCCCAGCGATGTTCTAACGATTGGGCCGCACCGTGCAGGTGCGAACAGCGGCGACGCGGCAGGCGTGAGCGGACAGATGACGGATTATGTGGTGCGGCCGGCGCGCGCCGCGGACCTAGACGCGCTCGTGGAGTTGGCGCGGTTGTCGGGCCCGGGCTTCACCAGCCTGCCGGAGGATCCCGCACGTTTGGCGCAAACCCTCGCCGCCTCCGAGCAGACCTTCACCGACCCCGCCACGCCGATTGAACACGCGCACTTCCTGATGATGCTGGAGGACGCCCACGGCGCCGTCATGGGCTCGGCGGCGGTAAAGCCGGCGGTCGGCGTGCGCAAACCGTTCTTCAACTTCAAGGTGGTGCGCATCACCCAGGCGTCCTACGCCGCCGAGCGCCGATTTGACATGGACGTCCTGATGCTCGCGAACGAGCATGTGGGGTGTACGGAGATCGGCACGCTGTTCGTGCGGCCCGAGGCGCGCGGGGGCGGCGTGGGGCGGCTGTTGTCGCAATCGCGCTACATGTTGATGGCCGCCGCGCCCGAGCGCTTTGGCGACACGGTCCTGGCGGAGCTGCGCGGCGTGATCGACGCTGCTGGGCGTTCGCCGTTTTGGGACCATTTAGGCGCGCGCTTCTTCCACATGACCTTTCAGGAAGCCGACGAGCTTTCGGCCACCAGCGACAATCAGTTCATTCTCGACCTGATGCCGCGGTACCCGATCTATGTTGATTTGCTCCCGGAGGACGCCCGCGCGGTCATCGGCCAGACCCATCCCGACGGCGTCGCGGCGCTGCGGCTGTTGGAGCAGGAGGGCTTCCGCTTCGCCCAGGCGGTGGACATTTTCGACGCGGGACCGCTCGTGCTTGCGCCGCGGGCGCAGCTGCGCACCATTCGCGAAAGCCGCCGTCGACCCGCCCAGCGCGCGACCGGGGCGTCGCTCACCGCCTCCCGCGCGCTGATCTCCAACGATCGGCTTGAGGATCTGCGGATCACGCACGCGCCCATCCGCGAAACAGACGAGGGCGTCGAGCTTCCCGACGACGTGTGGCGCCGCTTGGGATTGGGCGGCGGCGACGCCGTGCGGATCTGGACGCCCGCCCCGTCGCCCGCCGACGCCCAAGCGCAGGCCAACGCTGACGCCGCCACCCAGCCCACCGGAGCCGCACCATGACCGACGCCCCAGGACACGCCCCGACACACGATCTCGCGCCCACGGAGCTCTTGATCGATGGCGTTTGGCGGTCGGGCCACGGCGACGTCGTCACCTCGTTCGATCCGGCGTCCGGCGCCGTGGTGTGGGAGGGGCCGAGCGCGACCGCCGCGGATGTGGAGGACGCCGTGGCGGCGGCGCGGCGCGCTTTTCCCGGCTGGCGCGCGACGCCGCTCGCCGAGCGGGTGGCGATCATCGAGACCTTTGCGGCCGAGCTGAACACGATCGCCGGCGCCTTGGCCCCGCTGATCGGCCGCGAAATGGGCAAACCCCAGTGGGAGGCCGAAGGTGAAGTCGCCGCCATGGTCGGCAAAATCGCCATCTCTATCGCCGCGCAAGCCGAACGCGCCGGCGCGCGCGAGACCGAAACCGCCTTTGGCCGCGCGCGTCTGGATCACGCCGCCCACGGTGTGATGGCGGTCCTTGGCCCGTACAATTTCCCCGGCCATTTGCCCAACGGCCACATCGTGCCCGCGCTCCTGGCGGGCGACACGGTGGTGTTTAAGCCGTCGGAGCTTTGCCCCGCGGTCGGGGCCGCCATGGCGGCCGCGTGGACCCGCGCCGGGCTGCCGGCGGGCGTGCTGAACCTGGTCCAGGGCGGGCGCGACACCGGCGCGGCGCTTCTGGCGGCGGAGATTGACGGCGTCCTCTTCACGGGATCGGTGGAGACTGGGTTGATGATCCACCGTCATTTCGCGGGGCGGCCGGAGGTGATTCTGGCGCTCGAAATGGGCGGCAACAATCCGCTGGTCGTGTGGGACGTCGACGACGCGGCGGCGGCGGCCGTCATTACGCTGCAGTCCGCCTTCATCACCACGGGCCAGCGCTGCAGCTGCGCGCGACGGCTGATCGTGCCCGACGGTCCCGTTGGGGAGGCGGTGGTTGACGCGCTGGTGGCGTTGATCGATCGCGTGCGGATTGGGCCGTGGGACGCCGCGCCGGAGCCCTTTATGGGCCCGCTGGTGTCTGAGACGGCCGCCGACCGCGTGTTGAGCGCGCAACAAGCCTTGATCGACGCCGGAGCCGGCGTGCTGCGGGCCGCGCGCCACGGCGCGGGCCGCGCGTTCGTGTCACCCGGACTGGTGGACGTCTCCCCGATCGAGACGGCTGATCGGGAGGTGTTTGGTCCGCTGCTGCAGGTGCGCACCGCCCACACGTTTGAGGACGCTCTGGCGGAGGCGAACGCGACGCGCTTTGGCCTCTCAGCGGGTTTGGTCAGCGACGACCCAGGTCTGTGGGCCCGTTTTCACGCCAACGTCCGCGCCGGCATCGTCAATTGGAACCGCCCCACGACCGGCGCCGCCTCCAGCATGCCCTTTGGCGGACCGGGGCTCTCGGGCAACCACCGCCCAAGCGCGTACTACGCAGCCGACTATTGCGCGTATCCCGTCGCCAGCCAGGAGGCCGACGCCCCCGAACGCCTGGCCACGCGCGGCTTGACTTTGGACTGAGGCCGCGTGACATGAACGCGCGCATAAGATGGCGTGAAATACCTGTAATGTTTTTCACTCCTGCGTGACAGGTCTTTCGGAAACTTAACTGGCGACCTAGCGCTCTTGAGATCATCTTCCCCAAAACGCGAGGGGACGATGACGCTCACACGGCTTTCCTTACAGAATCCGGCCGCTGTCGCCGTGGCGCTGGCGCTGATCTTTCTCGTCGGCGTCATGAGCTTGGCGCGTCTGCCGATCCAGCTGTTTCCCGACACGACGCGCCCGGAGCTCGCGATCCAGACAAGCTGGCGCGGCGCCTCGCCCCGCGAGATCGAAGCCGAGATCGTGGAGCCGCAAGAGGACGCCTTCGGCGGGATGTCGGGCCTTGAGGAGATGCAAGCCTGGTCGAACCAAGACGGCGCGTGGATCAACCTCACATTCGCCCTTGGAACCGACATGACGATGGCGATCGCGGACTTGAACGCCCGCATCAATCGCCTGCCGCCGCTGCCCGCGGACGCCGACGGCCCGAACTTGATCCTCTCCGGCTTCGACAGCTCCAACGCATCGCTCAGTTACTTCTTCATCCAGTCGCTGCCCGGCGACCCCCGCCCCATCGAAGAACACGCGGCCTGGGTCGAAGACAGCTTGATCCCGCGCGTCGAGGCGATCGAGGGCGTGTCGCGGGCGGAACTCAACTGGGGAGCCGCAACCCGGGAACTCGCGATCACCCTCGATCCATACCGCGCCGCGGAGTTGGGCGTGACGCTTCCAGACATCGCCGCGGCGTTGGACGGCAACACGGACGTGTCCGCCGGCCAAGCGAATGTCGGACGACGCCGCTACACGCTGCGCTTCGAAAGCGAGTACGACCCCCAAGAACTGGAAGACCTCGTGCTCGACTGGCGCGACGGGCGCCCCGTGACCCTCGGCGACGTCGCGGACGTGGCCGTCACCTTCGGCGAGCGGCGCTCCTTCACGTACCAGAACGGCAACCCGGCGCTCGGCATGCGGGTCTATCGGGAAAACGGCGCCAATCTGCTGGCGACCCTCGAGCGCGTGAAATCAGAGTTCGAGGTTATCAACGCCGGCGACGCCGCCGAGCGCGGCGTGCGCGTGGTGCAGTCCTTTGACGCGTCGGTCTTCATCAAGCGCGCCATTGGATTGGTGCGCAACAATCTGCTGATTGGCGTCGCGCTGGCTGTGTTCGGGCTGTGGCTCTTTTTGCGTCAGGCGCGCGCCACGCTTTTGATCAGTCTCACGATCCCGATTTGTCTTCTGTCCACGTTGGTCGTGCTGCACCTGTTGGGCCGGACGTTGAACGTCATCTCGCTCGCGGGGCTGGCGTTCGCGACCGGCATGGTGCTCGACGCGGCGATTGTCGTGCTCGAGAACATTGTGCGCCGGCGCGAGCAAGGCGAGGAGGCGCGATCGGCCGCGGCGGAGGGCACGGGCCAGGTGTGGGGCGCGCTCTTGGCCTCCACCACCACGACCGTGGCGATTTTCCTGCCCATCGTGTTCTTGGAGGACGTTGAAGGTCAGATTTTCGCGGACCTGGCGATCACGATCGCGGTCGGCGTGAGCTTGTCGCTCGTGGCGGCCGTCACGGTGCTGCCGGTGGCGGCGGTGTGGCTGTTGAAACATCAGCGCGCCGGCGCGGCCAGTCGCCCGATCCTCAACCGCCTGGCGAGCGTGATCATGGCCATCACCGGCGGGCCGGTGCGGCGGGCCATGGTGATCGCGGTGGCGATCGGCGCGCCCCTGGCGCTGACGTGGCATCTCTTTCCCGACATGGATTACTTGCCGCCCGTCAAACGGGACGCGGTCGACGCGTGGATCTCCTTTCCGCCGGGCGCGGATGTGCGGGTGATGGAGGCGGAGGTCGCTCAACCGATCATCGCGCGGCTGCAGCCCTACATGGACGGCGAGAAGGAACCGGCCCTGCTCAACTACTACATGGGGGCGTGGGACGGCGCGCCGGGCTCGACGCTCGGCGTGCGGGCGCTGGATCAGTCCCGCGTCGGCGAGTTGGAGCAAATTGTCCGCAACGAGATCCTGGCCGATTTGCCGGACATTCGCGCCTTCGCCGCCCAGGGCGATCTGTTTGGCGATTACGGCGGGGGCGGCGACATCCAGGTTCATCTCCAAGCCAGCGACTACACGGCGCTGGGGGAGGCCGCGCGGCAGGGTGAAGAGCTGATGCGCGCGGCGTTTCCCGGCATCAATGTCAGCGCCAACCCCGCCCCAGGCGCGACCCAGCCGGAGTTCGCCATCAGGCCGGACGACCGACGGATCCTCGAGGCGGGCTGGAGCCGCGGGGCCGTCGCGACCATCGTGCGCACCTTGGGCGCAGGCCATTGGATTGGCGAGTATTTCGACGGCGACGCCCGCTTGGACGTCGTGCTGCGGACGCCTGGATGGGCGACGCCGGATGAGCTGATGGCCACGCCGTTAGCGACGCCCAGCGGCGCGGTCGCGCCCTTAAGCGACTTCGTGCGCTTGGATCGGGGCGTTGGTCCGTCCAACATCCAGCGGGTCGACGGTCGGCGCACCATCACGCTGAACCTCGATCAACCGCCCGGCATGGCGTTGGAAAACGCGTTGGAGCGGGTCGCCATGGAGGTCGAGCCGGCGATCCGCGACGCGTTGCCCGCAGACGGCTCCATCACCTACGGCGGATCGGCCGACAGCCTCACGCGCGCGATCGCGACGATGGCCCAGAACTTTGTGTTCGCGCTTGTGATCCTGTTCCTGATCCTCGCCGGCTTGTTCCGCTCGGTGCAGGACGCGCTGTTGGTGATCGTTTCGATCCCGCTGGCGACGGTGGGCGGCGTCGCGGCGCTGCGGCTTCTCAACGATGTGGTGGGCGTGTTCCAGCCCTTGGACCTGCTGACCATGATGGGCTTCATCATTCTGTTGGGGCTGGTGATCAACAACGCCATCCTGCTGGTGGACCAAACGCGCGCCGGCGAGCGGCGCGGCCTGGCCCGCGCCCAAGCCGTGGATGAAGCGTTGCGGATGCGCTTGCGTCCCATCTTCATGGGCACGCTGACGAGCATTCTGGGCATGACGCCTTTGCTCGCCTTTCCCGGCGAGGGCAGCGCCATCTATCGCGGGCTTGCGGCGTCAATCGTCGGCGGCATGAGCGTGAGCCTGGTGTTCACGCTCTTCCTGTTGCCGAGCCTCTTGCGCTTGGGCGAAGCGCGGTCGGCGCGACGGGCGGCTTCCTTTGCCGTGAGCGCGTCCGCCGCTCCAGCCGGCGCGCCCGCCGGCGGGCCGTCCGCGCCATGACGCGCGCGCCCATCCCACGCCACCTTGCCGAAAGGAGGACGCCATGCGCGTCATGACCCGGGTCTCTGCCCTTGCGATCGCGTTCACGGTGATGGTCGGCGTCGGCGCCGCGGCGCAAGAGCAAGACGCCCCGCCGCCCCGCGTGCGCTTGGCGGTGGCGGAGACGCGGGAGGTCGCGCCGGTCTTGACCGCCCCCGCGACGGTCGTCAGCCGACACGACAGCAACGTCACCGCGGAGGCGGCCGGGCGGATCACCTTCGTCGCCGAAGAGGGAGCTCTGGTCGACGAGGGCGACCCCGTCGCCGCCATGGACGACGCCGACGCGCGGCTGCAGCTGGACGAGGCGGACGCACGGCTGCGGCGGCTGGAGATCGCCCTCGCCCAGCAAACACGGGATGTTGAGCGCCGCGAAGCGCTGGCGGCGCGCGGGGCGTTGCCGGCCAATGAACTCGACGAAATCGTCTCCCAGCGCGACATGGCCGCGGTTGAGCTGCGTGAGGCGCGGATCGCGCGCGAGCGCGCGGCCGTGGAGCTGGCGCGCACATCCGTCGCCGCGCCGTTCACGGGGCTTGTCGTCGAACGGCATGTGGAAGTCGGCGAGTACGCCTCGCCCGGCGCGGAAATGGTGCGCTTGGTGGACATCGGCGCGCTCGAAGCGCGGGTGCAAGCGCCCGTGAGCCTGGCTCGCTTCGTGCGCGAAGGCCTGGAGCTTCACGTCAGCGACGGCGCCGACACGTTCGCCGCCCCCATCGCCACCATCATTCGCGCGGGCGACGCCGTGACGCGGACGTTTGAACTGCGGGTGAACCTCGAAGGCGTGGACACCCTCGTGGGCGCGCCCGTGCGGGTGCGCGTGCCGACCGGCGTGGCGCGCGAAGCCGTGTGCGTGCCGCGGGATGCGCTGCTCCTGCGGCCGGACGGGGCGTATGTGATGCGGGTCGACGCCGACAATGTGGCCGAGCGCGTCGCCGTGACGCCCGGCGCCGGCGTCGGGGACTGGATCGACATTGGCGACGCCCTCGCGCCGGGGGATCGGGTGGTGGTGCGCGGGGCCGAACGGCTGCGCGCGGGCGAAACTGTGAACCCGCTCGAGGATCACGACCACGCGGGGCGGCTGGACGACGCGACGCTCACGACGACCGAACGAGGTTGAGGGCGGCCAGAAGCGCTTGCCGGTCCGCCTTGAAACCGCCGCGGACCCACAGCGCCTCCAGCGCCTTGAGGGTGGCGCCCATGCGTGGGCCCTTGGGCACGCCGGCGGCCACAAGATCTTTGCCCGTGACGGGGAACACCGGGCGCGTCCACCCTTCCACACCCGCGATCAACGCCCGCCAGGCCTCGGGGTCGGGGCCTTGTTCGGTCTCCGGCGACGCGTCGATCGCCCAGGCGAGGCGCGCGCGGTCCAGCAGCGCTTGCTCGTCAAGCGCATAAAGCGTTTTGGCGACCTCGGCCTCCGGCTGACCAAGCATCAACCGTGGATTCGCCGCTTGGGACGCCCAGCAGACTAAGCGTTGCCCCTCCGCGTTGGAGAGTTTGAGGCGGCGACGCACGCGCGCGGCGGTGGTCTCAATGCGCGGGATCAGCGCCGCGAGACGCAGCATCGCGTCCGGCGCCCAGGCTTCCGCCCGCTCGAGCGCGGTCAGCGCGCCGACGAGATCCAGCGCAATCGCCTCCGGCAGCACACGCTCCAAGACGCCGGTCTCCGCCATCACGGCGAGGGTCGGCGCCGGATCCGGGGCGCCCAGCAGCGTCTTGAGCTCCTTCCACACCCGCTCGACCGATAAGCGATCCAACCCTGCGGCTTCGGCTCGGCAGGCCGCCACAGCCGCCTCGTCAAACGTGGGCGTCCCGCCCGGCGCGGCGCCGTACCACGCCGCAAACCGAAAGAACCGCAGGATCCGGAGGTAATCCTCGCGAATGCGCGCCGTCGCATCGCCGATGAACACCAGGCGGCGCGCCAGCGCGTCGGCCACCCCGCCTTGCGGGTCGAACAGCGCGCCGTCCACATCGGCGTAGATGGCGTTGAACGTGAAATCGCGCCGACGCGAATCCTCCGCCCAGTCTTCGCTGAACGCCACCGTCGCGTTGCGGCCGTCCGTGGTCACGTCCCGCCGCAAGGTTGTGACCTCAAAAGGCCGGCCGCCCACAATCGCCGTCACGGTCCCGTGGGCGAGCCCGGTGGGAACGACTTTGAGCCCGGCCGCCTGCACCGCGGCGATCACCGCCTCCGGCGCCAATTGGCAGGCGATGTCGATGTCCCCCACCGGCGCGCCCATGAGCGCGTTGCGCACGCACCCGCCGACAAAGCGCGCAGACCCGGGCCGCGCGGCGTCCAGCGCCGCCATGACGGCGCTGACATCGGGCGCGCGCAGCCACGCGTGAGCGGCGGGGTCGAGGCGGTCAGGCAAAGGGGTCGAGGTCATCCGCCCTACTTTCTGCGATTGCGACCGGGCGTATGTAGGCGGCCAGACCGCCCAGCGCGAGGCGTGACGGCCAAAGCATCCGCGCTGCGCGCGATCCTGCGGCTCAAGGCGGCGTGGGCGTGGGCGACGCGTCGTCGGCTGGAGCCTCGTCGGCGGACGCATCGCCCGCCCGGTCTTGGGGCTCGAAGCGACCGGGGATCACCTCGCCGTCCTCTAAGCGCGGCGGGATCCACACCACGTCGTCGGGATAGCCCTCGCGGGCGTCACGCAGCAGGATCGACGCCGCCAGACCAAGGGCCAGCGCGATCGCCCCGACCATCAGCGCCACTTCGCTGGACGCCGGGCCGACGTGGCGGTCGCGCAGCACGCTGCGCCACAGCACGAACACGATCACCGGGATCGCCATCAAAAGAAGCGGCAGCATCAGCCGCGCCATCGCGCTTAATCCTCCAGGCGGCGTCGCAGCGCGGCGATCATGCCGGCCGTCGCGCCCCAGATGTGGCGACCCTCATACTCGATCGCATAATAGCGACGCGTCGCGCCGCGCCAGATCCGACCTTCGCAACGCGTGTTCGCCGGATCGAGCAAAAAGCGAAGCGGCGCCTCAAAAACCTCCGCAACCTCGCCGGGGTCCGGCTGAGGCGTGAAATCCGCCGGCGCGAGACCCACAAACGGCGCCACGCAATAGCCGGTCACAGTTTCGTAGGCGTCGAAACCGCCGACAACATCGACGCGCTCCGGCGGCAAACCGATCTCCTCATGCGCCTCGCGCAACGCCGCCGCAGCCAGGCTGCCGTCGCCCACATCCACGCGCCCGCCGGGAAACGCGACTTGGCCCGCATGCCGGCTCAGATGATCGGCGCGACGCGTGAGGATCACGGCGAGGCCATCAGGACGCGGCGTCAGCACCGCCAAGACCGCCGCCGGACGCAACCCCGTCGAACGCCCCGGACCGCCGCCGTTCAAGTCATAGTCGCTCCACAGCGGCGCCGGCGCGGAGACGCCATCGGCGGGATCAAGGCGCGCGCGCATGCGTTCCAGCATGAGGCAATCGGCTCCTGGCAGCGCCGTCACATCCGTCGCCCCGCCCTCGTCCGCATCCGCCAACCGCGCCATGTCACCCGTCCTCGCCGTCACGCCGGCGCTCCGCCGTCCGGCGCGTCATGAGCCGTCGCGCCGACCACAAACGTCGCCCCTCGGCTGCGCACGACAAGGCGTTCATGCGCGCCGTCGCCCTCAGCCTCAGCAAGCTCAACGAGATCAAAGAAACACGATCGTGTGACCAGCGCATCAAGGCGGCTTCGCACCCGCACAAAAGGCCGCGGCGCGCCATCGGCGTCAGCCTCCACGCGTATCGGATGGTCGGCGTCCGCCACGACGCGCCCCGCGATGTTGGTCGTGAACGCGACCTCGGGCTCGCCCGGCGGGCCGTCGCGCGTCACAGCCACCGCCAAAAACGGCGCGACTTCGACGCGGATCAGGACTTTCTCCACCGGCGTGACCAGATAATGCCGGCCATCATCGTCTTTGCGGAGAATGCGGGAGAACAGCTTCACCATCGCCGGGCGCCCGATCGGCGTGCCCTGATACCACCACGTGCCGTCGGCGCGGATCTCCATGCCGATGTCGCCACAATAAGGCGGGTCCCACAAATGCACCGGCGGCAAGGGGGCTTCGGGCGCGCCGGCGGCGTCAACGAACGCCGTTAGTCCCGGCGCTGTCGCCGGTCGTGGGCGGCCTGTCTGATCCTTCATGGAATCGCCCATGGACATCCTCCAGCAGCCGCCGCAGGCTCGCGCTCTGGCGATCGCCTCGCCCAGCCGCCATATCGAGACTCTGACGTAAGGAGCAATGCGCCAATGACCATCGCCCCCGACGCCGGGATTGACGCCCCTATCGACGGCGCCGCGGACGCCCAGACCAACCCGGTCGCTGACGCTGACGCGGCCATCGCACGGCTGGGCGTCGTGCGCGAATCCATCGCGCAAACCATTATCGGTCAAGAGGATGTGGTGGAGCTGGCGCTGGCGGCCGTGCTGTGCGGCGGCCACGCCTTGCTGGTTGGGGCGCCGGGCTTGGCGAAGACGCGGCTGGTGGCGACGCTCGCGGTTGCGCTGGGTCTGGATTCCAAACGCATTCAGTTCACGCCGGACTTGATGCCCGCCGACATCATCGGCTCGGAGGTGTTGGAGGAGGGCGAAGACGGCAAGCGCCATTTCCGGTTCATCCAAGGCCCGGTGTTTTGCCGCTTGCTGATGGCCGACGAGATCAACCGCGCGAGCCCACGGACACAATCCGCACTCTTGCAAGCGATGCAGGAAGGCTATGTGACGGTCGCCGGGCACGCCTATGATTTGCCGCAGCCGTTCCACGTGCTGGCGACGCAAAATCCGATCGAACAAGAAGGCACCTATCCGCTCCCGGAAGCCCAGCTCGACCGGTTCCTGTTCCACATCGACGTGCGGCATCCGACCCGCGATGAGGAGCGCGCGATCTTGCTGGCGACCACCGGCGCCGACGAAGCCCAAGCGCGTCCGGCGCTTAACCCCGGGGAGCTGAACGGCCTGCAGACCCTCGTGCGCCGCATGCCCGTCGGCGAAAAGGTGCTGGAGGCCGTGCTCGACGTGGTGCGCGCCGCGCGGCCGGACGACACCGGGATCGATGAGGTGAAGACCGCGCTGGCGTGGGGGCCGGGTCCGCGCGCCGGCCAAGCGCTGATGCTCGGCGTGCGCGCGCGCGCTTTGCTTCAGGGCCGGCTCGCGCCGTCGGTGGAGGATGTGGTCGCGTTGGCCGCGCCGACGTTGAAGCACCGCATCGCGTTGACCTTCGCCGCCCGCGCGGAAGGCCGCACGGTGGAGGACGTGATCGCGCGCGTCGCCGCTGAAATCGCGTAACCGCCCCCTGCGCTTGTGCGCCCGGAACGCTGAACGCCACCGCCCATGACCGCCGCCCTCACTCTCCGTCGCGACGCTGAAGGCCTCGCCGCCCCCCTGCCCAGCCTGCTGATCGAGGCGGAGCGGGTGGCCGCGACGATTGTGATGGGCGCCCATGGCCGCCGCCAGGCTGGCGTCGGCGAAACCTTCTGGGAGTATCGGCGTCATCGGCGCGAAGACGGGGCGATGCGCGTGGATTGGCGACGCTCGGCCCGCTCGGATGTGTTGTTTGTCCGCGAGAACGAATGGGAGGCGGCCCAAAGCCTTCATCTCTGGCGGGACGACGACGCCGGCATGGACTACGCGTCCGACGCGAACCTCCCCACGAAAGCCCGCCGCGCCGCCGTCATCCAAGCCGCCCTGGCGATCCTTGCGGTGCGCGGCGGCGAACGGGTCGCGGTGTTGGGCACGGACGCGCCAGCCCGCGGCGGGCGGGCCGGCCTGGAGCGGGCGGCCACGGCGCTGGCGGCGGGCGCGAGCGTCGAGCGCGCGCTGGCCGACCGCAGCCGCGTGGGCGGGCGCGGGCGGGTCGTTTTGGCGTCGGACTTCTTGGATCACCCGGACGCGTGGGCGGAGCGTCTGGGCGCGTTCGCCCGCGGCGGCGCGCGCGGCGCGCTCTTGCTCGTGGCGGATCCTGCGGAGGAGGCGTTTCCGTTCGCCGGGCGCGTGCGTTTCACCGCCCCGGGCGCGGCCGCGGCGGCCCCGGATCTGCTCTTCGGGAAGGCGGAGGCCGCGCAAACTGCATATCACCAACGCTACCAAGCGCACCGGTCAGCGCTGCGGGACATCGCCGGACACGCGGGTTGGACGCTGACGGTGGCGCGCACGGATCACCCCGCCTCCGAAGCGCTGCTGCGGCTCTACGCCAGTCTTGCGCCTCAATCTGGATGACACACTCGCGGTGATGACGACCCTCGCCAGGGCTGGCGCGCGGCGCGCGCGGCCCGCCCACAGCACGACGCGTTTGAGCACGGAAGCCCGCCCATGCTGAGCTTTGGTCCCCTTGGATTCGCCGCCCCCTGGGCGTTGGTGGGTCTCGCGGCGTTGCCGGCGCTGTGGCTGTTGCTGCGGGCGACGCCGCCGGCGCCCAAGCAGATC
Source organism: uncultured Caulobacterales bacterium (assembly GCA_964526675.1). GTDB lineage: Bacteria > Pseudomonadota > Alphaproteobacteria > Caulobacterales > Maricaulaceae > CAZADA01. The sequence continues at coordinate 48,912 of CAZGLY010000016.1, read as the reverse complement.
GCGTTTCCGCCATTGCGTCTGCTGCTCGGTCTGGAACCCCAGGAGGAAACGCCGCTGCGGACGCCATGGTGGGTGATTGCGCTGCGCATGCTGTTGGCGGCGGCGGTGATTGTGGGGCTCGCGCGTCCCGTGCTGTTTCCGCCGGCCGCGGAGACGACCAACGCGCCGCTTCTGCTCGTGGTCGATGACGGCTGGCCGAGCGCGCCCCGCTGGCGAGCGCTGCAGCGCCAAGCGCGCGCGGCCCTCGCGTCCGCCGCGCAGGAGAACCGCGAGGCGGCGATCGTGTTCACGACACCGCGCGTCGGCGCGCCCACGCCACCGCGGCTTGGACCGCCGGCGGACGCGCGCGCGCGTCTCAACGCGCGCACGCCCGCGGCCTGGGCGCCGGCGCCGGCGGACGCCGCCGCACGGATCGACGCCGCGCGCGCTGAGGGCGATTTGCCGGCGACCATGGATGTGCTCTGGCTGAGCGACGGCGTGGGCCATGACGGCGTTGAGGCGCTCGCCCAAAGCCTGGCCGCCTTCGGGGCGGGGCGGGTGCGCGCCCCAGCGGCGGCGACGGCGCCCTTGGCGTTGGGCGCTCCGGAGAACACCGCCGACGGCGTGGCGTTTCCGGTCTACCGCGCCACCGCCAGCGGCGCGCGGGATGGGGCGGTTCTCGCCTTGGACGAAGCCGGCCGGGCGGTCCTGCGAGCGCCCTTTTCATTTGAGACGGACGCGCTGGAAACCCGAGCCAGCGCCGGCGCGCCGCTCGAGGTGCGGAATTTGATCACCCATGTGCGTTTGGAAACGGGGGCCTCCGCCGGCGGCGCCCGCGTGCTGGACGACACGTGGCGGCGACCGCTTGTGGGGCTGATCACGCGGGCGGAGACGAGCGATCGCCAGCCTCTGCTGGGCGATCTCTATTATGTGGAGCAGGCCCTGAGCGGACGGGCGGAGACGCTGCGCGGCCGGCTGGAGGATGTGCTTCCCCGCGCCCCGGGCGTGTTGGTCCTCACCGATCCGGCCAGCCCGACCTCCGCGGAGGAAGACGCTCTGCTCGATTACGTGGACGCGGGCGGGCTGATTGTGCGCTTCGCCGGTCCGCGCCTCGCGGCCGCGCCCGACGCGCTGACGCCGGTGCGTTTGCGGTCCGGCGGGCGGTTGTTGGGCGGCGCGTTGGCGTGGGACGAACCCCAAACCATCGCGCCCTTCGGGCCGGAGAGCCCGTTTTTCGGCCTGGAGCCGCCCGCTGAAGCGACGGTGTCGCGTCAGGTTCTGGCCGAACCGGCGCCCGATCTCGGCGAGAAAACCTGGGCGCGCTTGGCGGACGGCACGCCGTTGGTGACCAGCGCGGCGTTCGGCCAAGGGCGCGTCATCCTGTTCCACGTCACCGCCAGCCCCGATTGGTCGGACACGCCGCTGTCGGGCCTGTTTGTGGAGATGATGCGCCGGACGATGACCTTCGCCGGCGCCGGGGCGCGCCCCAACGACACCGACGTGGGCGGTCCCTGGCGCTTCGCCACCGCGCTTGACGCGAACGGCCGTCTCACCAGCGAACCCTCTGCGCTGCGCGATGTGAGCGTGGACGCGGAGACGTTCGCCTCGGCGCGTGCGGCCGTGGCCTCCCCGCCTGGGCTCTATGAGCGGGGCCCGACACGCGCCGCGCTCAACGCGCTCGGACGCGACGAGACGCTGGCCGCGCCGCCGCCTCTGCCCCGCGGGCTGGTGTTGGATGTCGGCGATGAGACCGGCCCGACGCCGCTGATCGGACCGCTGTTGCTCGGCGCGTTGGCGCTGCTGATCGTCGACGCGATCGCCATGGCGGGGCTGTCGGGCCGCTTGCGGATCCGGCGATCGGACCGGGCCGTGAGGTCCGCTGGGACCGCCAGCGTGGTGGCGGCCGCGGTCGCCATCGCGATCATCGCTCCGCCCGAACCCGCGCGCGCGCAGGAGGCGGAGGCGCAAACGCCGCCCGTCGACGCGCCAAGCGCGCCGTCACCCCGGGAGCCCCTGCGCGAGGACTTCGCGCTCGGCGCGCTGGGCGAGCTGCGCCTAGCCTACGTCGTCACCGGGGACGAGGATCTCGACCGCATGAGCGAACGGGGTTTGGCCGGCCTCTCGTTTTTCCTCGCGCGCCGCACCTCCGTGGAGCCGGGCCCGCCGCTCCCGGTGAACCTCGCCACCGACGATATCGGCCTGCTGCCAATGCTGTATTGGCCAACGCGGCCGGACCTCAGCGCCCCATCCGCGGAGGCGATCGGCAAACTCGAAACCTTTTTGAGCAGCGGCGGCGTGCTGATCCTCGACACCGGCGACGGCGCGGTCAGCTTCGCGCAGCCCCATCCGGGCCTCACCCGGTTGAGCGACGCGCTCGACATCCCGCCGCTGCAGCGCGCGCCCAACGACCATGTGATGACGCGCGCCTTTTATCTGCTGCAAGAGTTTCCCGGCCGCTGGACGAACACGCCGCTGTGGGTGGAGGCGGACACCCGCGGTTCAGCCCGCGACGGCGTGTCCAGCGTCTTGATCACGGCGGCCGACTGGGCGGCGGCCTGGGCCATCGACGAGCAAGGCCAACCCCTGGCCGCGCTGACCCCCGGCGGCCCCGAGCAACGCGAACACGCCATCCGCGTGGGCGTGAATTTGGTGATGTACGTGCTGACGGGGAACTACAAAGCCGATCAAGTGCACATCCCCGCCATTCTGCGCCGGCTCGGCGAGTGAGCGGGGTCGTCGCGCCGCTATGACGAAGGATCCGCGCCCATGATCTCCAGCGTGACGTTTGAGCCGTTGGCTTCACCGCTCGTCATCGCGGTGTTGGGCCTGCTCGCGGTCGCGGCGGCGTTGGCCCTGGGAGGGCGCGGCCGCCTGCTGCGGGCGCTGGCCGCGGCGGCGTTGGTGGGCGCGTTGGCGAACCCGTCGCTGTCTCGCGAGCGTCGTGAGCCGCTGCCCGACGTCGTGCTCCTCGTGACGGACGAAAGCGAGAGCATGGGCCTCGGCGCCCGCGCGGCGGCCGTCGCGCAAGTCACCGCGGACGTGCGCGCCGCGGTTGAGGCGGACGAGACCCTCAGTCTCGTGGAAGCAACCGTCGCCAGCGGCGACGACGGCACCCCCTTCTTCACCGGCTTGCGCGCGGCGCTTGGCGAAACACCCCGAGGACGGCTGGCCGGCGTCATCGCGGTCACGGACGGTCAAGCCCACGACGCCCCCGCGGACGTGGCCGCGGACCCCACATGGACGGAGCTTGGCGCGCCCGCCCACAACCTGATCGTCGGCGATCCGACGCGCAGCGATCGGCGCTTGGTGATCACGACCGCGCCGGCCTACGCGCTGGTGGGCCAGCGGGCGCGGTTCTCCTTTATCGTTGAGGACCCCGGGGCCGCGCCGGGCGAGCGGGCGCGGCTGTCGCTCTCTCTCGATGGCGGGGAGCCGATCCGCGGGGCCGGGCCCATCGGCGAGGAAATCGTCATCGAGGCGGAGATCCAGAAGCGCGGCTGGAACGTCGTGGAGATTGAAGCGGAGCCGGGGCGCGATGAGCTGACGCTGATCAACAACCGCACCGCGATCAACGTGTCGGGCGTGCGCGACAGCCTGCAAGTGCTGCTGGTCACCGGCGAACCTCACGCCGGCGCGCGGGCCTGGCGGGATTTGTTGAAGTCCGACCCGTCCGTAGAGCTTGTGCACTTTACGATTTTGCGTCCACCCGATCGCCAACAGAATGACCCGACCCCCGAGTCGGAGTTATCCCTCATTCCCTTCCCAACTCGCGAGTTGTTTGAAGAAAAGCTCTATGATTTTGATCTGGTGATCTTCGATCAATATCGCCGGCGCAATGTCCTGCCGCCGCTTTATCTGGACAATGTCGCGAAGTATGTGGAGCGTGGCGGCGCGTTGCTGATCGCGGCGGGGCCGCCTTTTGCCTCGTCTTTGAGCTTGCACCGCACGCCGCTGGCGGCCGTGCTGCCCGCCCAGCCAACGGGCGACGTGGACGAACGCGCCTACGCGCCGCGCATCACAGACGCCGGCGGCGCGCACCCGGTGACCTCGGATTTCGTGACCGACGGCGACGCCGAGCGTTGGGGTCGATGGTTCCGGCGGATCGACGCCACGCCGTTCTCCGGCGAGACCCTGCTGGAGGCGGACGAGGGCGGGCCGCTGCTCGTCCTTGATCGCGTGCGCCAAGGCCGCGTGGCCTTGCTGCTGTCGGATCAAGCGTGGCTCTGGCGACGGGGCGTAGACGGCGGCGGACCCTTCGGCGAGTTGTTCCGGCGCTTGGCGCATTGGCTCATGCGCGAGCCGGAGCTTGAGGAGGAGCGGCTGCGCGCGGAGATCATCGACGGCGTGATCCGCCTCGAGCGGCGGTCGATGAGCCCGCCAACCGGGCCGGCGGAGATCACAACGCCGTCGGGCGCGGTGATCCGCGCGCCGCTCACGGAGGCGGGGCCGGGCCGCTATGTCGCGGAGGCCGCCGTGAGCGAAACCGGCCTCCACCGCACCCGCTCGGGCGAGGAGACCGCTGTCGCGTCCGCGGGACCGCTCAATCCGCGCGAGTACGCCGACGTCCGGGCGACGACGGACGTGTTGGCGCCCTTGAGCGCGCTCAGCGGCGGGGCGGCGCGGTTTGTCGGCGCCGGCGCGGACGCGCGTCTGCCCGCAATCCGCCGCACGCGTCCCGGCGCGGCGCAAGCTGGCGGGCGGGCGTTGCGTGACGACGTGGCCGGCGGCGGGTGGATCGGCCTGCAGCGCAATGGCGCGCATCGGGTCGCGGAGGTGATCCGACGCCCGCTTGCGCCGGCGCTTCTGGCTCTGGCGGTGCTGCTGAGCCTGATCGCGGGCGCGTGGTGGCGGGAGGGACGCTGAGACGCGCGCTTCTCCCCCGGGCGTACAAGATTTTTTCCATTTTCAGCGATAATTTCGCCCATGACCGCCCTCTATATACGAAACAACGCACAATAGGAGGGCGCAATGATCGACGTTCGCCGTTTTGACAGCCTCGGCCAGTTCCGCAACGACTGGCTCAACGCACGCCACCACTTCAGCTTTGGCGAGTATTGGGATCCCAATCGGATGGGGTGGGGCGCGTTGCGCGTCTGGAATGATGATGAGATCGCCGCCGGCCAGGGCTTTGCGCCTCATCCCCATCAGAGCATGGAGATCATCACGTATGTGCGCGACGGCGCCATCACGCACCGCGACTCTATGGGCAATGAAGGGCGCACCGCCGCCGGCGACGTTCAGGTGATGAGCGCGGGAACCGGCGTCGTGCATTCGGAGTACAACCGCGAGGATGACCTGACGCGTTTGTTCCAGATCTGGATCACGCCGGCGGAGCAAGGCGGCGCGCCATCCTGGGGCGCGGCGGAATTCCCGAAAAGCGATCGGGCTGGCGTGCTGACGCCATTGGCGTCGGGACGCGCGGATGACCGCGCCGCCGGCGCGTTGCCCATCCGCCAGGACGCCCGCGTGCTCGGCGCGACCATCAACGCGGGCGATGAGGTGCGCTACCCCCTCGGATCCGGACGGCACGCCTATGTGGCGTTGGCGCGGGGGTCTGCGGACGTGAACGGGGCGACGCTGGGTCCCCGCGACGGCGCGGCGGCGCGTGACGAGGACGCCTTGGTGATCCGCGCGCGGGACGACGCGGAAATCGTGCTGGTCGACACGCCGTAATCGTAGACGTGGCGGGAGTGGCGGCGCTGTGGCGCCCCGCCGCTCCCGCCCACGCGCGCGTCGCCGATTCGCGACTCAGGCGAAGCGACTGGGGAAAATCGCGTTTACGATTTGATAACTTCTTCCCAAAGACGCGAATCTCCGCATGATGGGCTTCGTTAAGAGATTGTTAAGGGTGAAGCTCGCGAAGGGTGACCAGCGATGGCTGCAGAAAATAAAAAAAGTGTCCTTTCAATGGTGGGACCGGTGTTGATGGCCACCGGTTGTGTCGCGGTCGCCGCGGCCGGCGCGGCGATGGGCGGCGGCGCCAACACGGGCGGTGTTGACGACACGCAAGACGCCCGCACGGCGTCGTTTGATCCCACCAGCGCTCAACTGCGCGGTTAGCCGCCGCGCGGCGCTTACGGCGCACTCAGTCGTATGGCGGAACCCTCTCAAGCCGGCGTGCTTGGGAGGGTTTGTCATGAGTCGGGTCCGGCGACTCGCTCGATCCGCCGATGGCGCACTCATCCGGCGCGGCGGGCGCCGCGTATGATCCAAGGGTGCGGAGAGGCGCGCCCCCTGGGATGGAGAACCGGATGCGGGTGTTGTGGGCCGCTCTCGCCGCGGTCGCTTTGGCGGGATGCACGACGATGAATGTGGAGCAGTACGAAGATCAAGGACCAACCTTCGTCCTTGAGGAGTATTTCGACGGACGCCTGGAGGCGTGGGGCGTGATTGAAAGCCGCTCCGGCAAAATCCTACGCCAGTTCAAAGTGACGATCGACGGCGACTGGGACGGAGAGACCCTCACTCTTGACGAAAACTTTATCTACAACGACGGCGCGACGGAGAACCGCGTGTGGCGGATCACGAAGACCGGCCCCAACGCGTATGAAGGCCGCGCCGGCGACGTCGTGGGCGTCGCCATCGGCCGCAGCGCCGGCAACGCGCTGAACTGGCGCTATCTTCTCGACTACAAGGGCGACACACGCACCTTCCGCCTCGGCTTCAACGATTGGATGTACCTCCAACCGGACGGCGTGTTGATCAATCGCGCGACCATGAAATGGTGGGGCGTGCGCGCCGGAGAAGTGACGATAGCGTTCAAACGCTTAGACGCAGACACGAGCGCGAGCGCCGCGGCGAACACGTCCGTTGACGCAAATGCGATCGCGGCGAACGAATAAAGATCGCCCCTGGTGTGTTATCCTTACCACAGGACAGGAGGCGGCCTCGCCTGACGCGGCCGCCTCACGCGACTAGGGAAAGGTCTCACACCCATGCGTAGCATTTTTATCGCCATCGCTGCGGTGGTGTTGAACGCCAGCGCCGCCCTCGCCTACGGCTTTGAATCGGAAATCCTCGGCCCCGTCACCGGCCAAATCGCGCGCTTTGACGTGCGTGTGGCGCCGGAGTTGGTGTCGGACAACGTCACCACCCAACCGGGCGTGCGCAACGAGCGCTTGGTCTCCACCCGCGACGCCGAGCGGTTGGCGACGATGTTCGAAGACGCGCTGCGCAAACAGTACAACAAACGGGATCTCATCGCGGAGGATGGCGCGCCTGGCCTCACCTTGACCGCCACCATCGTCACCGTGAACACCAACAACCCCGGCTTCACCGAACGCGGCTTTCGCCGCAATGTCAGCCCCGCGTTCAGCGTCGGGCGTGGGCACGCCGTGGTGGAGGGCGTGGTGACCAACGCTGACGGCGTTGAGATCGCCCGCTTCGGCCAGGAGTATGAAGAGCTGCCGCTCAACGCGGGCTTGCCGGGCGACACGTTCGTGGTCTTCGGCGGCGGGTTGAACCCGCGGAGCCCGTGGTTCACCGCCCGTCGGGTGTTCCGGATGTTCGCCACACGCTCGTCGAAGGAACTCGCGGCGGCCCTCGCGGAGGCCGACACCTAGCCCGTCATCCCAGCGGCGACCGCGGGTTGACCCCTGCGGACGCCGCCCGCTATCCCAGCGCGTGCGGGCTGCAGCGGCGTGTGACACGGTGGTTCGTCTGCGCGGCCATCGCCTGATCAGCTCAGCGCCGCCAGAGGCGTCCGAGCGAACTGACGTCGGGCGATCGTGGAGCGGCTTTCGGTTGGTCCGCCGTGACACGCTGTGAACGCGGCCGATCGGGGTGGCCTATGTTGAAATCCGTGCTGCGGTCCGCGCCTGTCCAGACGGTGTTGGGCTGGTTGCTGGGCGGGTATATGGCGCTCGTCAAGCGCAGCACCCGGTGGACGTTGCTCGGCGAAGAGACGGTCGCGCCCTTCTGGCGCAGCCGCGAAGGCGTGATCGGGGCGTTTTGGCACAGCCGCGTGCTGTTGGCGCCAGCGTGTTGGCCCGACGACGCGCAACGCGTCTCGATTGTGATTTCCCGCTCGCCCGACGGCGAATTCATCGCCCGCGGCGCGCGGCTGGTGGGCCTCAACGTGATCCGCGGCTCGGCCCGCAACAAGAAGAAGACGAAGGCTAAGGGCGGCCTCACCGCCATGCGCCAGATGCAAGAACGCTTGGCGGCGGGCGACTGCATGGCGATCACGCCGGATGGGCCGCGCGGGCCACGGATGCGGGCCAATCTGGGCGCCATTCGGTTGGCCCAAGCAACGCAGAAGCCAACTCTCGCCATGGCCATCACCACATCGCGGCGGCACGTCTTGAACACCTGGGACCGGTTCATTCTGCCCATGCCGTTCGGCCGCGGCGTCATCGCCTGGGAAGGACCGTTGCCGCCGCCGCCGCCAGACGCCGACGCCGCCCAGCTGGAGGCGGCGCGTCTAAGGCTTGAGAACGCGCTGAACACCGCCAACCGCAAGGCCGAAACCGCCGCGGGCGTGCCCGTCATCACGCCGGATGCGCCGGACGCGCCGGCGCGCGCGCCAACGCCGAGCGACCAGGCCGCGCCGGATCAAGCTCCGGCGTCGCCCACGTGACCCAGCCCGCGCTGACATCATCGCAACCAAACGGGACGGGCCGCGCGCGCGGGCGGCCGCATGGTCTGCCGTTCGGCCTGCATCTCTATCGGCTCGCCATGCGTGTGATCGGGCCGCTGGTCCCCTTCATTCTGCGTCGACGTTTGCGCGCGGGCAAAGAAGACGCCGATCGCCTGCGCGAACGCCTGGGCGTGGCGAGCCTGGCGCGCCCGGACGGACCGCTGGTCTGGGTTCACGGCGTCAGCGTGGGCGAGAGCCTCATGCTGTTGGGCCTCATCAAGGCGCTGCACGCGGAGGCGCCGCGCGCGACAATCCTGATGACGACGGGAACGGTGACCTCCGCGCGCTTGATGGCGCGCCGCTTGCCGCCGGATGTGATCCACCAATACATCCCGGTCGATCGGCAGGACGCGGTCGCGCGGTTTTTCGATCACTGGCGGCCAGATCTCGGCGTGATCGCGGAGTCCGAGCTTTGGCCCAATCTGATTTTGGAGGCGGAGGCGCGCGGCGCGCCGCTTGCGCTGGTGAACGCGCGTATGACGGAACGGTCGCTTGCCCGTTGGAAGCGGCGGCCGGGCGTGATCCGACGCCTGCTCTCGGCCTTTTCTGTGATCGCCGCGGCCGACACGCGCACCGCTGAAGGCCTGAGCGCGCTGCGCGGCGCGGACGTGCGGCGACTGGGAAACTTGAAACACGCGGGCGATCCGCCCGCCGCGAACGCGGCCGCCCTGGCGTCTTTCCGTGAGACCGTGGGCCCGCGCGGGCGCATCTGGCTGGCCGCCTCGACCCATCCTGGCGAAGACGAGATCGCGCTGGACGCCCACGCGGCGCTGCGCGACGCGACGCCGGACGCGTTGCTCATTCTCGCGCCGCGCCACCCGGAACGGGGTGAGGCCGTCGCTGCGCTGAGTGCGGAGCGGGGGTTCCTCACCGCCCGACGCTCGACGGCGGAGCCGCTCGACCAACGCGCGGCGGTCTATGTGGCGGACACTTTGGGCGAGATGGGCCTTTGGCTGACCGTGGCGGACGCGGCCCTGATCGCGGGCAGTTTCGCCCCTGGCGTCGGCGGGCACACGCCGCTGGAGGCCGCGCAACTGCAAACACCCATTCTCGTCGGCCCCCATGTGGCCAACTTCGACGACCTTTATCGAGAGCTTGAATCAGTCGACGCCCTGTGGCGAGTGAGCGACGCCGCCGAGCTGGCGCAGCGCCTGAGCGACCTGACGCCGGCGGACGCTGAGGCGCGCGCGCGCGCCGCGGCCGCGGTGGCCGATCAGGGCGAGCGCGTTCTGGACGCCTATTTGGACGCGCTCCGCCCACTCATCCCGGCCGCGCCGCCGGAGCTTCTCGCCCTGGAGACCCTCACGGGCGCGGCGATCGCGGCGGCCGGAACGCAAATGGAGACTGAGCCGCAGCATGTTGCGCGCACCTGAATTCTGGAACCACGCCAGCGGTCCTGCGGCCGCGCCGCTCGCGCGCGCGCTGTTGGAGCCTGTGAGCTGGCTCTACCAAGCCGGCGCGAACGTCCAGGCTAACGCGATCCGCGCCGCTCACCCCGGCGCGCCGGTGATTTGCATCGGCAACCTCACCCTTGGCGGGGCGGGCAAGACGCCGGTGGCGTTGGCGATCCTTGAACGGCTGCAAGCTCAAGACATCACCGTGCACGCGCTGTCACGCGGCTATGGCGGACGTTTGCGGGGGCCGATCACGGTGGACGAGGCGGTTCACACCTTCCGCGATGTGGGGGATGAGGCGCTCTTGTTGTCACGCAAAGCGCCGACTTGGGTGGCGAAAAACAAAGTCGCCGGCGCCCGCGCGGCGGTACAGGCCGGGGCCGATGTGGTGGTGTTGGATGACGGCTTCCAAAACCGCAGCATCGCCAAGGATTTGTCCCTCGTCGTGATTGACGCCGACAGCGGGCTCGGCAACGGGCGGGTGTTTCCCGCAGGGCCGCTGCGCGAAAACGCCGCCCGCGGATTGGAGCGCGCGGACGCCATCGTGCTGCTGGGGGCCGACCTTGACACGCAGGCGCACAGCCAGTGGCGCGCGCTGACCCCCGCGCACGTGCCCATCCTCACCGCCCACGTCGCGCCCCGCGGGCCGATCCCGCTGGGGCCGATCTTCGCGTTCGCTGGCATCGCGCGGCCCCAAAAATTCTTTGACGGCCTGCGCGCCGCCGGCGCGGAACTGAAAGCCACCGCGACCTATCCCGACCATCACCCGTTTTCCGGCCCCGACCTTGTGGCCCTGCGGGAGAACGCCCGGCGTCACAACGCCCACCTCATCACCACGGAGAAGGACCATGTCCGTCTGCCGCGCCAAATGCGCCGCATCGTCCACGCGTGGCCGGTGGCGGCTGAGTTCCACGAACCCGCCAAGCTCGACGCGCTGATAGACAGCGCTCTGGATCGCTCGGCGATCCGCCGCTAATCGGCATGCCGACGGAGAGGCGCTATGGCCGTCACCCATGATCGCTCGCTCGGCGCCCGGTTCGCCGCGCTCGCCTATGACGCTTACGGCGCGGCGATGAACACCGCGTCCGTCGAGGCGGCCTCAAACGCCGGCGCGGCGGTGGTGCGCGCGTTGGGGCCGCTGACGCCCACCCACCAGATCGCGCGCACGAACATCCGCTTCGCCTTCCCCGATTTGAGCCCTAAGGCCGAAGCCGCACTATTGGACGAGATGTGGGACAATCTCGGACGCACGTTCGGCGAGTTCAGCCATTTGCACCGGATGGACGTCTATAGCCCCGGCGCGCGCATCGACGTGGTCGGCGCAGAACGCTTGGACGCCGTGCGAGACTCCAAGAAGGGCGCCATTCTGATCTCAGGCCACTTCGCCAATTGGGAGGTGATGGCGATCGCGATCGTCCAGCGCCCCACGCCATGCCGCGTGACCTATCGGCCGGCGAAGAACTACTTCATCGACCAGCGCATCATCGCCCAGCGCGCCGCCTACGGCGTCCGCCTCCAGGCCGCGAAGGGCCGCACCGGCGGCATGAGTTTGATGCGCGCGCTGGCGGAGGGGGACTCCGTGGCGCTGCTCAACGACCAGAAATACAACGAAGGCGTGGAAGCCCCCTTCTTCGGCCGGCCCGCGATGACCGCTGACGGACCGACCCGCTTGGCGCGGCGCTTCGACTGTCCGTTGATCCCCATGAGCGTCAAGCGCCGGCCGCGCGCGCGCTTCCGGGTGACGGTCCACGAGCCCATCCCGCGCGACCCCGATCCGGATGAGGAAACGGCCGTGCGCAACACGGTGATGCGGATCAACCAGTTCGTGGAGGACCGGGTGCGCGAAGAACCCGCCCAGTGGTTTTGGGTCCACCGGCGGTGGCCCAAGCCGCTTTACAAACGCGCCAAGCGCTAGCGGCCGGGCTACGCGTCAGCCCCGCCGTGGGCGGCCATCGCTTTCCGGACGAACTTCTCCGTTTGGCCAAACCCCTGATCGAACATTGCTTGGTCCGTCGCATCGAGAATCGTCGCCATGGCCGCCTTCACGGCCTCCGGCGTTTGTTCATCCGGCGGCAGGTAGACGCCCTCCGTCTCGTAGATGCGCGTCGCGGCGTAACCGCCTGCGCCCGCGCACAAGATCAGCCGCGATGGGGCGTCCTCCTCGACCAAGGTGAGCAACCCCGCCGTGACGCTCTCCACCGTCATCAGCTCCGCGGTCGGACCGTCGATCAGTCCCTCCAGCATGCGCGTGGCGGCCGTTGGCGACAGGCAATTGACGCGCACGCCATACTTCGCGCCCTCCAGGTGCAGGACGTTCATCAGACCGACCAGGCCCATCTTCGCCGCACCGTAGTTGGCTTGGCCGAAATTGCCGTAGACGCCGGAGGACGAGGTGGTCATGACGATGCGGCCGTAGCCCGCGTCCCGCATCGGCCCCCAGACCGCACGGGTGCAGTTGGCGGCGCCGAACAGATGGACCGCCACGACCTTCTCAAAATCCGCTTGCTCCATCTTCGCGAAGGACTTGTCGCGCAAGATCCCTGCGTTGTTGACGAGGATGTCGACCCGGCCCCAGCGGCTCAAAGCGGCGTCCACCATCGCCGCCACGGCCCCCGCGTCGGTGACGTCGGCGGCGTCGGCCATCGCCTCCCCGCCCGCGCGTTCGATTTCCGCGACCACGCTCTCGGCCGGCGTGGCGGAGCCGCCGTCGCCATCGAGCGACCCGCCCAGGTCGTTCACGACCACTTTGGCGCCGCGGGCGGCTAACGCGAGCGCATGGCTGCGCCCGAGACCATTGCCAGCGCCCGTGATGATGGCGACGCGGTCGTCAAATCTCAGAGTCATGGGCGCGTTCCTTTCCGTAATGCGTTTGCGCGCGGGCGGTCGCCGCAGCGTGGCGAGCATGGCGCAAAACATCCCGCGCCGCGACCGGTCCGCCCAACGCGCAACGGTCGCCTCCGGGGTCAGGGCTCACTTTTGGAACGATGAGCGCGTGGGCGCCAGCGGCGGCCTAACGATGCGGGGCCTCTACGCGCGCCAAAGCGCCGTGGGCGAGCTTGCCCGCCGCAGAGGCGTAAGCAACGCGCTCCCCCAAGGACGGCGCGCGTCGCGCCACGCGGGCCGCCGCCAACCGCGCGGCGGCGACCGACAGCTGAACGACCGCCACCGCGCCCACCGCGGCCCACGTCGTCAGCGCGGCCGGCGAGTTGCGCACGAGCGCCCAGACCAAGCGCTGGGATCCCTTGTAGGTTCGCGCGACCACGACATCCGGCGTCGCGCGTTCGGCGGGTATCACCTCCTGCATGACCGCTTTGGCCGATGTGCGAAATCGATCCTGAGGCACGCGATCCGCCAACCGCATGAAGAAGTCGGTGTCCTCGCCGCCGCTGAGGCCGAACACGGGGTCAAACCACGTCGCGCCTTCGGGAAAACACGCCTCGCGGTCCAACACGACGTTGCAGGTGCGCCCGCCGCGCACGTGACCGCTGGCGAGGATCGGCGCGACCCCCTCGTCCGGCGCGGCGATGCGGCGACAATAGTAGGACCGGACCTCGGGATCCGGGTCGATCGCCTCCGGCAGCACCGGCTCCACGTCACCAAACAGCACGCACGCCCCCGTGCGATCGATCACGTCCAACGCTGTGGCCGCCCAAGTCTCCGGCGCGATGTTGTCGTCGTCGACAAACGCGACATAGCGGCCTTGGCTCGCGGCCACCCCTGTGTTCCGGGCGTGTGAGAGATTGGTCCGCGGTTCGTGGACATAGCGCAGCGGCGCGGCGAGCGCGAGTTCCGCGGACAACGCGGCCACCACCGGCGCAGCGGACTGGCGGGGGCAGTTGTCAACAACCACGACCTCGTGCGCGCGGCCCGGCGGGAGCGTTTGACGCACGCATGACCGCACCGCGTCCCTCAACAGATCCGGGCGCTGCAAGGTGCAAATGACGACGGACAGGTCGATTGCGGGCGGCTCGCTCGCCAAAGGCGACGGGCGCGGTTGGCGGAACACCTCGGCGTGAGCGCCAGGGTCCGTCCGCGTCACCGGCGTCTCGGTGTGCGCCGTCATCTCCCACCTCAGCGGTTCAGGCCGCAGGACCCAAGCGCCTTGGGCCGTCGCCGCGGCGCAGAATCAGGTCCACTACGCTCTAACTAGAGTATGCGGGCTGACGTGCAAAGACGATATCAAGGCGCAGACGAAGGCGAACACGCAAACGGCCGGCTCGCGAAGCGCATCGACGCTCCGCCAACCGGCCGCTCACCGTCATTCCGTACGCAGAACGCTTAGAAGCGACGTCCCACGCCGACACCGACCAGAATCGGATCGATATCCACCGCCGCGTTCACGATCCCAAGATCGCCCGCGTCGATGCGGACATCCGTGTCGACATCGAGACGTTTGAAGTCGATGTTGAAGACCCACTTTTCATTGAGGGCGTAATCAACACCGGCTTGGATCGCGAAGCCGACGGAGTCGTCATAGTCGATAGAGTTGACCGCCGAGCCCGAGGGCAGGTCCGCGCCAAAGAACGTCGTGTAGTTCACGCCGACGCCGCCATAGGCCGTCAGCTTCGGCGTCACGGGATGATGGTACTGCGCCGTGAGCGTCGGCGGCAGGAGCCGGACATCGCCAAGCTCAACCGTTCCCAGAGCCGTGTTGTTGGCCTCAACCTCGTGCGGCGTGATGGCCGCGATCAGTTCAACCGCGAACCGGTCGGTGAAGAAGTAGCTGATGTCGACTTCCGGCACGACCTGCACCGAGATGTCGACGTCGCCGCCGATCGGATCGATGTCTGCGTCTTCGATGGGCGCCACGGTCACCAAGCGGCCCCGCACCAGAATGTCCCCACGCTCCGCGAACGCTGGCGCGACCGCTACGGCCGAAACGGCTCCGGCGACAACCAAGAGGGGAAACGTCCTCATGGGAATTCTCCAATTCATCGCTTTGTTTACTTGCTGTATGACGTGGGAATAGCGCTGAACGCCAAGCAGTTCGCAGTGTGCATTTTGTCGCAGCACTGCAAAAAGTCAGGCAGTTACCTTTGAAACTCACTCTTATTTCTATTTGGATGCTGGTGTTGAGCAAAACAGGGCAGTTCAGACTTGAGTGTGGCGCGCGAACGACACCCGCGCCGCCCCGTAGACGCGGCTGTCCTCCAGTGTGAACGCCAGGATGGACGCCGGGTCGGCTCCGGCCTCCTGCGACTCGGGGAAGACCGCCTCCGCGGCCGCCGTTTCCACCACGCACACCGCCTCACGCGCCAACCACCCCCCCTCAGCCAACGCCGCCAGCGCCGGCGTTGCGAGCGCTTGCCCATAGGGGGGATCGAGGAACGCCAAGTCGAACGGCGGCCCAAGCCCGGCGGGCTTCGCGCCCAACGCGGCGGCGGAACGGCGGTGGATCCGCGTTGCGCCCATCAGCGCGAAGGCTTCGGCGTTTGTGCGGATTACGCCGCGAGCGGCGGCGTCGGTATCCACAAAGAGCGCGAACGCCGCGCCACGGGACAAGGCCTCAAACCCAAGCGCGCCCGACCCCGCAAAGACGTCGATGACGCGGACGCCGGCGAGGTCGCCGCCCTGAAACGGGGACCACGGAGCATGGGCGAGAATGTTGAACACCGCCTCGCGGGTGCGATCGGCGGTGGGGCGGGTGGCGCGTCCCTTCGGCGTGACAAGCGAACGCCCCTTGAGCCTGCCGCCAACGATGCGCATGGTGCCGTTCCAGTCCGCACTGCAGAAAAGGGCCGCGCGATGGCGCGGAGGGGTCATGGGTCAGCCGAAAGAGCTCGGAGCGCAAGCCTTCTGGCGGGCGGATTTCGCCAACGCCGCTCTGGCGGTGCACAACTCCGCGTCGCGGGATCTGCGGGTCCGGCTGACCAGCGCGGCGGAATTGCTGCGTTGGGCGGTGATCGCCATCATGGCGGGGCAAGCGGCGTTCGTGCTGGCGGCTTGGGGCGTGATTGGCGTCGACAACAGCGCGGCGGCGGAGGCCGGCGTGTCACGGTGGGGCGTGCGTTTGGCGCTCGGCGAATTGCCGGAGGCGGGCCTGTTGATCGCGTCGTTTGTCGGGATGGGCGCGTACCTCATGCGGGCGCTGGACGACGCCACCGCCCACCGCGCGCAAACGCAAACCTTGGAGTTTGTCGGCCGCAATCTGATGGAGCGGATGCGCTATGAGGAATGGCGCGACCAGATCCTCTCCGCGGCGTCCAACGATCGCGCAATCTTCTTGGCGCGATGCACGGGCATTGTGCGTGAGTTCTGTCGCAATTCCGGAGCGGCGCGGGACGACTTCGAGGCGGTGCGCGCGTCGCTCAGGGCCGACGGCGCGGAGCCACACCCGACGCTCGACATTATGAACGCGCTGGATTTCTCGGGACACGCCCAGCTGAAGACGCTCATCGCAGGCAAGCGGCGCGAGTTCCGTGACTATGTGTCCTCCATCAAGCGGCGCATGTCGGAATCGTTTGCGGACTTGGAGGCGGACGACGGCTTCATCGGCCTCGCCGGGGAAGGCCCCGCGAACGACAAGGCCGCGATCAACGACGCGCGGCGTCGGCGCTTTTCCCGGGCGATGCGCCACTTCGGATGGCTGGACCAAGCGCGCGATCAGCTGGAGGCGGGCATGCCGGCCTATCAGCTTGAGGGCATGAAGGCGTTCCTGGTGCACGACAGTTTTCTGGAGAACCTCGGGGGTCACTTCGCCAAAGCGCGCCGGCTGTTTGCGGTCACCAATGGCGGCTTTCTGGGCGCGTGGGTGCTGGTCACCGCCGCTCACATCGTCGCCATCGCCCAGCGCGTCCCGGCATTCTGAGCCGCGTGTCCATGTGCGCGCGCATCCCGGCGCGGCGCAACCAAAACCTCGTTTAAAACCCGCGAAGCCATGCTCCTCTTCGCCTGAACGGGACGAGGCCACGGCGTCAGCCGTGGCAAGCGTTCTGGCGGGCGCGGCCCACACGCCGTCTCCTCCTGCGAAGGAGGCGGCCCAACGCGAAGAAAGCGCTTGCATGACGACGATCTCCGGACTCGACACTCCTGCTGTAGTTCCCTTCGCGCCGCCTGAGCCGCCGCGCCCGCAACCCGCGCCGCCGGGCCAAGCCGACGCGCAAGAGAGCGCCGGCGAGACACCGACGCCGGCCGCCACAGTGACGCTGTCAGCCGAAGCCCAAGCGCTGGCCGCCGGCGCGAACGCCGAAGACGGCGCGAACGCGGACGCGCAGGCTCAAGCTCAAAATCAGTCCGAGACCGCGGCCCCAACGACCGCCGCCTCCGCGAACGCCACAGCCCAAGCGCTGCCGAGCGACGCCCCCACGGACGCCGCGGCGGTCACCGACGCCGCGCTGGCCGAAGCGGACGCGGCCGCCAACGCTCAAGCCGCGCCATCGGACGCGCCGGCCAACGCCGCGGACGCCCCGGAGGCCGACGAGGCCCAGGCGAACGCCCAAGCGGCCGCCGAGGCCGCGCCGGACGACGCCGAGGCCGACGCTCAGGCCGAGGCCCAGGCCAACGACACGCCCCTCTTCAACGGTCTCCCGGGATCCGTCGCCGTGGGACGGTTCGTCGAGGCGGCGGGCCTGGCGTAGGCTCGAGGACCCGCGTGGCGATCAGGAGCTCTCTCCTGACGCCGCCGGCTCCCATGACGAACCATGGTCGGCGCGATTGATCCTGTGGGTGCGGCGAGCGCGGGCGCAGCGGTTCTCCCGCCCGTGCGCCCGCCACCGCAAAACGACGCCGGCCCAGCCGCCCCGGGCGCCGCGGAGGGCCCGCGCGACACGGTCAGCCTGTCGCCGATCGCCGCCGCGCAGCTGGGCTCTCCCACATCGTCCGCCGCGGCTGGCGCCGCCGGCCAGGATGACGGCGGCGGTCCTGGCGACCTCACCGAAGAGGAGCGGCGCGTCGTGGCGCAGCTGCGCGCCCGCGACCAAGAAGTGCGCGCCCATGAGCAGGCGCACGCGCGCGTCGGCGGTCAGTACGCCGGCGCGCCCACTTATGAGTTTGAAACGGGTCCGGATGGTCGCCGCTACGCTGTCGGGGGCGAGGTGTCGATCGACGCGTCGCCCGTCGACGGCGATCCCGAAGCGACGATCGACAAGCTGGAACAGGTGCGCGCGGCCGCCTTGGCGCCCGCGGAACCATCCGCCCAGGATCGCCGCGTCGCGGCTCAAGCTCAGGCTGACATCGCCCAAGCCCGCGGCGAGCTCGCCACCCAAAGACGCGAGGAGGCTCAAGGCGAGGGCGATGCGCCGGCGCCCGCTGGCCCCAGCGCCGGCGCTGGGGACGCGCCATCCACGGCGGCCGGGCGGCCACAGCCGCCGCAGGGCGGCGCGTCGCCGCCCCTCTTCGGGCCGGACGCCCGCGCCGAGGCCCCCGCCAGCCTCCTCGCGTCGCCCAGCTCCGACGCCCCGCGCGGTTTCGCCCCCGCGTCGCAGGATCCGAGCCAGGACCCGACGGTGCGCGCCGCCCTCGCCGCGTATGCGCGCGCGGCTGCGTTGGCGTAAGCGGATCAGCCCATCAAGCCGCCCAGCTGCTCGCGCGCTTGTTTGGGCGGGATCGCCGCCACCTCGCCCGGCTTCAAACTGCCAAGTTGAAACGGTCCGTAGGACACGCGGATCAGCCGGTTCACTCTCAAGCCGAGGCTCTCCAGCGCGCGGCGCACCTCGCGGTTTTTGCCTTCCGCCAAACTGACCGCAATCCAAGCGTTTGCGCCCGTTTGGCGTTCCAGGGCCGCTTTGATCGGGCCAAACCGTTCGCCGTCCACGACCACGCCCTTCGCCAGGCTCTCCAGATCCGCTGGGCGCGGTCGGCCATGCACGCGCGCGCGATAGCGGCGGATCCACCCCGTCTTCGGCAGCTCCAAGCGTCGGGCGAGGCCGCCGTCATTGGTCAACAGCAACAGCCCCTCGGAGTTCAGATCCAACCGCCCCACCGAGACGACCCGGGGCAAATCGGGCGGCAACCGATCAAAGACGGTCGGCCGCCCTTGGGGGTCGCGCTGGGTGACCAGGAGCCCGACAGGCTTGTGATAGCGCCAGAGCAGCGTCGCCGACGCCGTCGGCAGCGGCGCGTCGTCCACCAGGATCACTTGGCTTGGCCGCACACGGACCGCCGGGCTCTCCAGGACGCGTCCGTCGACGCGCACCCGCCCCTGGGCGATCAACACCTCCGCTTCGCGCCGGGACGCGACGCCGGCCCGGGCGATGACTTTCGCGACGCGTTCGCCTGAGTCGCCGGGCTCACCCGCGTCCTTGGCCTCGTCCGCGGGGGCGGTTGCGGCTGCACGGCGCGGCCGTCGACCGTGAGATTCGCTGGCCTCCGACATCTGATCTCCCGTAAAGGTAAAGTCGGGCCGGGGACGCTGGCGCGGCGTGGCCGCATCAGCGTCGAATTCATTGCGACTATGCGTGCGATCGCACATGGAGGGGAAGATGGGTGGCGTGTTCAACGTGCTGTTGGGAGCGCTGTTGGCGGGGGCGTCGTGGTTTGGGCCGCGTCAGGCGCCGGACGATATCGCGGCGGTGCATCCGCTGCTGCTGGAATACGCCGACGCCGGCGTGATCGCCGGCGGGGTCGTGGCCGCGGTGGGCGTGATCGAGCTGATATGGGGCCTGATCACAGGCATTTTCAGGGCGCTGATGGGTCCGAAGGACGTGACCTTGAGCGAGGAGGAGGTGGACAATCTCTTCAGCCGCCTCACGGTCGCCATGGCGGCGGCGGATGAAACGATTTCCGAAAGCGAGGTGGAGATCGTCATTTCGCAGAACCTGCAGCGGCGCAACGTGCAACTGACGGCGCCGGACGTTCGGGAGTTGGCCGCCGATCCGAAGAAGTTGCGCAAGAGCGTTCTGCGCGACCTCAAGCGTCAGGAGCGGGGCCTGCCGTGGGACGCCAAACGCCAAATGGTGGAGACGTTGGAGTGGATCCTGCGGTCGGATTTCCGGGTCCACGCGGCGGAGTTGAAATTCGTGGAGGAGGCCGCCGCGGCGATGAACCTGGACCCGCAACGGCGTGAAGCCATTTCCAAGAGCGTTGAGGATCGCCACCACACGGCGTTGAAGCTGGCCGCCAGCGGGGCGGCTGTGGCGGCCGCGCCTGCACCGGAGCCGGCCCCCGTTGCGGCGCCAGCCCCTGAGGCGCCCCCGGCTCCGGCTCCCGATCCGGAGCCCGCGGCCAGCCCCGACGACGACACGCCGACGAGCTCGGCCTAAACGAAGGAGCGCCGCCCTGGACCCTCTTCCCATCGACGCTGAGAAGATCGAGCGCACCCGCATCGCCAAAGAACACGCGCTGATGCAACGCGCGCTCTTGGAAGCCCGCATGGCCGCGGAGGCGGGCGAAACACCGGTCGGCGCCCTGGTGGTGGACTCCGCGACTGGCGAAACGATCGCGGCGGCCGGCAACGCGTCCATCAGCCGCTGCGACCCCACCGCTCATGCGGAGATCTTGGCCTTGCGCCAAGCGGCGGAGAAACGGGGCAACTACCGGCTCACGGGCCTGTGGCTGGTGTGCACGCTTGAGCCCTGCGTGATGTGCGCCGGCGCCATCAGCCACGCCCGCATTGCGCGCGTGGTCTATGGCGCGCCGGATCCCAAGGGCGGGGCTATCGTCCACGGCCCTCGGTTTTTCGATCAGCCCACGTGCCATTGGCGGCCCGATGTGGTGGGCGGCGTCGGCGCGGAGGAGTCCGCGACGCTGTTGCGTGAGTTCTTTCGCGCGCGGCGGGGATGACGGGGGCCGGCTCCCTCAACGACGGCGCGACGGTGCGCATCCGACGGGCGCGTCCGGACGACGCCGCAGCGCTGGAGCGCTTGCACACGCGCACGTGGCGCGAAGCGTATTGGGGCGCGCTGCCCGATCGCGTCGCGGCCACGGGTCTCTATGACGCCGCGGCGTGGCGCGCGACGATCGCCCGCACACGTCGTCCGGAAGGCCGCGACTCGGCGGTGTTGGTGGCGGAGACCGCCGTGCGCGCAACCGAAAGCGGCGACGCTCTTCTGGCGTTTGCGGTCGCGGGCGTCGCGTCGACGGCCAGCGGCCGCGCTGGCGCGTCTTCGCGGCTGTGGGACGCGGAGGTCTTCATGCTCTATGTGCTCGGGGGGGCGCAGCGTCAGGGCGTGGGGCGGCGTCTTCTCAGCGGCTGCGCGCACCATGCGGTGAGCCGCGGCTTCTTCACGCTGGGGCTGTGGTGCGTGACGGACAACCATCCCGCGCGCGCCTTTTATGAAGCTTTGGGCGGTCAGCCAGCGGGCAAGCGCCTGCACACGATGCGTGGAGTTGAAACGCCGGTGGCGGGGTATCGCTGGGACGACGCGCGCCTCGCCGCCTTGCTTGAGAGCGGATCGGTCGATGGCGTGGAGTGAGTTGAACGCGGCGGGCCAGATCAGCTGGGTGCTGGCCAGCGTCGCCTGTGTCGTTGGCGGCGGCCTCGGCGTGCTCGCGTTGCGCAGTCCGGAGTGGGCCGGCCGCGTCGTCCGTCTGCAGCCGGACCCAGAGCGCCGCGAAGGCCGCGCGGAGCTGCGCGCGAATTACGGCGGCATCTTCACCGCCGTGCACCTGTTTGTGTTGTCGGGGTTGTGGGCCGGACGCGAGGGGATGTTCTTCGCCGCCACCGCCGGCGTGATGTGGGCGGGCCTCGGCCTGGCGCGCTTCGCGTTTATGGGCGTCGACAAGGCCGCAACGTCTTACAACATCGGCGGGGCGACGTTTGAGCTGTTGATGGCCGCGGCGCTGCTGGCGCCGCTGGTCGTCGTGGGCGGCGCCTAATCGTCCTTGAACACGGCGCCGCGCGCCATCACGAAGTCGACGTCTTCCAGCTCCGTCACATCCTCGAAGGGATCGCCGTCGACGGCGATGATGTCGGCGGCGAAACCTGGGGCGATGCGGCCGATCTCATCCTCCAGGTCCATATGATCAGCGGCGTTGACGGTGGCGGTGCGGATGGCCTCCGCGGGGGTCATGCCGGCCTGCACGAGCAAAGCGAACTCGCGCGCGTTCTCGCCATGACGCGACACGCCGGTGTCGGTGCCAAACGCGATGGGCACGCCCGCTTCATGCGCCAGCTCCACCATCGCGACCAGCGCCGGTCCGACGGCGGCCGCCTTCGCGCGGGAGGCGGGCGGCAGCCAGGGCTGGTCCACCCACTCGCCCACCGTCGCGCCCGCGAGCATGGTCGGCACCAAATACGCGTTGTTCTGGCGGAACAGCGCCGCGCTGGCGCGATCGAGGAACGTCCCATGCTCGATGGAGGCGACGCCCGCTGTCACCGCCGCGTCGATGCCGGACTTGCCGTGGGCGTGTGCGGTGACTTTGCGGCTCATTTGGGCGGCCGTCTGCACGATCGCCTCCAGTTCATCGTCAAAGAACTGCCGTTCCACGCCTGCGGCGGTGTTTGAGAGGACCCCGCCCGTGGCGGTGATCTTCACCACGTCGGCGCCGCGCTTGATGACTTGGCGGGTGGCGCGGCGGCAGTCGGCGGCGCCGTCGCAGAGGTTGTAGGCGGGGGTCGTGTCCAAGACCTCCTGACGATACCCATGGGAGTCGCCGTGCCCGCCCGTGGGGCTGACCGCGCGGCCGGCGGCCCGGATGCGCGGACCCGGCACTAGCCCGGCGGCGATCGCGTCCCGCAGATCAAAGATGTTCTCAGGCGAGCCTAAGTCTTGCAGCGTGGTGAAGCCCGCGCTCAAGGCCTTCTGCGCGTTCGCGAGCATGTGAAACGCCACCATCACGTCCGAGCGCGTCACCGCCTGCAAGCGAACGTTTGGGTTCCACTCGTTGCTCAGATGCACATGGGAGTCGATCAACCCGGGCAAGACGATCATATCCTTGAGGTCGATCACCGTCGCGTCCTCGATCGCGGCGTAGCCCGCCCGGATCTCGGTGATGCGCCCCTCTTCGATGACGATCGTCTGCTCGGTCAGCGGCGGCTCCCCCGGAACCGCGTGAACAACGCCCGCATGGATCGCTGTGACCTGCCCCAGCGCCGGCGCGACGCCGCCGACGATTACAATAAGCGCACACAACGCACGGATGAGCATGAGGCGGTCTCCTTTGGCGCACCGCCACGCGTCGCGGTGACGTGCAGCCCTTACGCGTCGGAGCGAGACAGGGCGCGCCAGCCAATGTCGCGGCGGTGAAATCCGTGCGGCCAATCGATCGCCGCCACGCCAGCGTAGGCGCGCGCCGCGGCCTGCGCCAGGGTTTCGCCCACCCCCGTGACGTTCAGCACACGCCCGCCGGCGGCTCGCA
Organism: uncultured Caulobacterales bacterium; assembly: GCA_964526675.1. Lineage (GTDB taxonomy): Bacteria > Pseudomonadota > Alphaproteobacteria > Caulobacterales > Maricaulaceae > CAZADA01. The sequence goes on along the minus strand of CAZGLY010000016.1, from coordinate 25,665 downwards.
AGGCTCCGTCCGCATCGCGGGCGGTTCCGGCATGGAAGATCCGCACGCCGGGCAAGGTTTCCGCCGCCTCCACGCCCCGGATCACGGAGCCTTTGTCGTACGCGCCGGGATAGCCCTCGGCCGCCAGCACAACGGTCATCGCCTGGCCTTCCGACGCGCCCGACGTCAGCGCGTCTGGCGCCGGCGCGCGCTCTGCAAGCGTTCCCGTCGCGCAGGCCAGCAGCAGCTCGCCCAGCGGCGCGCGCAGCGTCGGCAGGATCACCTGCGTCTCCGGATCGCCGAAGCGTGCGTTGAACTCCACCACCTTCAATCCGGAGGCCGTCAGCATCAGCCCGGCGTAGAGCACGCCCTGATAGGGCCGGCCATCGGCGCGCAAACCCTGGATTGTCGGGGCGATGATCCGCGTCGCGACGTCCGCAAGGAACGCCTCAAGGCCGTCCCCCTGATCGGGGCGAGGCGTCCATGTGTAAGCGCCCATGCCGCCGGTGTTGGGGCCCACATCGCCCTCGCCCGCCCGCTTGTGGTCTTGCGCCGGGGCGAGCAGACGGATCGCGTCCCCATCGGTGAGGGCGAAGACGCTCACCTCCTCGCCCTGCATGAACTCTTCGATCACGAGGGTGGCTGACGCCGCGCCGAATTTGCCGGCGAGCATGGCGTCGATCTCCGCGTCCGCCTCCGCGCGGGTTTGGGCGATGACGACGCCTTTTCCGGCCGCCAGCCCATCAGCCTTAAGCACGTAGGGCGGCGTCAGCGTGTCGAGAAACGCCCGCGCCGCAGGGGCGTCAGCGGTGGTGAGATGGCGCGCCGTCGGAACGCCGTGGCGGACCATGAAATCCTTCGCGAAGGCTTTGGACGTCTCGATCTCCGCGGCGGCTTGGTTGGGGCCGAACACCGCGATCCCCGCCGCGCGCAACCGATCCGCCAACCCCAACGCCAATGGCTGTTCCGGTCCGACGACCACGAGGTCCGCCGCCATGTCGCCGGCCAAACGGAGGAGGACGTCCACCTCTGTGGCGGCCACCGCGACGTTGCGCGCCGCGCCGCCAGGGGCGAGCGGCAGGCCATCCGTCCCCGGATTGCCAGGCGCGACCGTCAGCGCCGTGACGGCGGGATCGCGGGCGAGCGCGGCGGCCAGCGCGTGCTCGCGCCCGCCGCCGCCGATGAGCAGGATCTTCATGCCGGCTGGATGGCGGGGCCCGCCCAGCGGGTCAAGCGGCGCGAGCGCCCTCCGCCTCCCTGGCGCCGCGAATCGCACCCATATTTGAGCGATGAATCGTCCCGCGCCCGCGCCTGACCTCTCCGCCGCGCCCGTCGAGACGGCGGGCGGCCCAACGCCGTCCGTCGCCGGAGCCGCCGCCGCGGACACCGCCACCAATTTGCCGGAGGTCACGGTCTCCGAGCTGGCCTCGGCGCTGAAACGCACGATCGAGACGGCCTATGACCGCGTGCGCGTGCGCGGCGAGCTGGGGCGCGTGACCATCGCGAAGTCCGGCCACCTCTACGCCGACCTGAAGGACGACAAAGCCGTCATCTCCACGGTGATGTGGAAAGGCCAAGCCGGGCGGCTGAAGTTCAAACCGGAAGAAGGCTTGGAGGTCGTGGCCGAAGGCCGGCTCTCCACCTATGCCGGGCGCTCGCAATACCAGCTGATCGCCGAAAGCATGGCTCCCGCGGGCGCGGGCGCGCTGATGGCGCTCTTGGACGCGCGCAAGAAAGCGCTGGCGGCCGAGGGCCTGTTCGCGGCGGAGCGCAAGCAGGCGTTGCCGTTCTTGCCGGAGGTGGTGGGGGTCGTGACCTCGCCCACCGGCGCGGTGATCCGCGACATCCTCCATCGCATCTCCGACCGCTGCCCGCGTCGTGTGCTGGTGTGGCCGGTGGTCGTTCAGGGGGATCAGGCCGCCGCCCAGGTGTCCGCCGCCATCGCCGGCTTCAACGCGATGGCGCCCGACGGCCCCATCCCCCGTCCGGACGTGATCATCGTGGCGCGCGGCGGGGGTTCGGTGGAGGATTTGTGGTCGTTCAACGAGGAGGTCGTGGTCCGTGCGGCGGCGGCGTCGGAGATCCCGCTGATCTCCGCGGTCGGCCACGAAACCGACACCACCTTGATCGACTACGCTGCGGACGTGCGCGCGCCGACGCCCACGGCCGCCGCGGAGATCGCGGTGCCGGTGCGCGCGGAGCTTCTCGCCCAGCTCTCGACCATGGACGGGCGGGTGCGCGCGGGCCTCGCACGGCGGCTTGAGCGTGCGCAGGGCGATCTGCGCGCCGCCGCGCGCGGTCTTCCGCGGCTGGAGGACATGCTTGGCGCCCGCGCCCAACGCCTCGACGCCGCCGGCGGGGCGCTGCGCGCCGCGCTGAAGGCGACGGCGGACCGCGAAGCCCTGCGGTTCCAACGCGCGGCCGCGCGGCTGCGGCCTGAGATCTTGAGCCGCGACATCGCCCGGCGGGCCGAGCGTCCCCAGGAGCTGGCGGAGCGCGCGCTCACCGCCACCCGCCGCGGCGGGCGCGACGCTGTGCGGGCGCTGGCGGCGTTGTCGGCCCGTCTGGCCAGCGTCCACCCGAAAGCCGTGCTTAGCCGTGGCTATGCGCTCGTTCACCGACCGGACGGAACGCTGGCGCGGCGGGCCGCCGACCTGAAGCCCGGTGACCGGCTCGCGTTGGAGTTTGCCGAGGGCCAGGTCGACGCCACGGTCGACGGCGACGCGCCGGAGCCGCCCAAGCGCCGTCGTCCTGGGGGGAAACGCCTTGGAAAGGGCGGCGATCAACGCGAATTGTTTTGACGTTCTCAGCGAAGGTCTGTGGGTCTGCTTGCGTCGCAGGCGCGAAGTCGTGATGGTGCCGCCATGAACACGCCGATCGCCGGCCAAGAGGCCGTGCTTCATTACGATACGCCCGACTTCGCCATCGTGAAGGCCGGCACCTTTGTGCGCTGCGCGGTGACCGGCAAACCGATCCCGTTGGCGCAATTGCGCTATTGGAGCTCGGAGCTCCAGGAAGCCTATGTGGACTCCGCCGCCGCCACCCAGCGTTGGCGGGAGGTGCACGGCGCGAAGGCCGACAACACCGACGACGGGAGTGCGTGATGCGGAAGCTGCGGATTGGGCTGGCGGGTCTCTTCAGCGTGGTCGTCGCGGGCGTCGCCCACGGCGACACGGCCACCTCGTCGGAACCGCCGGTCCCCGGCGTTCAGTGTGACGGGGCCTTTGCCCAGGGCGGCTTGGTGATCTGCCGCTCGTCCGTCGGCGCGCTGCGCGTGAACGGCGTGCTGCAGGAACCCAACGCCGACGGCTTGGTCGATATCGGCCTCGCGCGCGATTATGCCGGGACGCTCACCGTCTCCGCCCCGGATCAGGGCGTGCAGAGCTTTCCCATCATGGCGCGGGAGTTCCCCGAGACGCGGATCGAAGGGCTGCCGCCGGCCAAGGTCACGCCGCGCACGCCCGAGCAACAGGCCCATGTGGCGCGCTCATCCAAGACGAAACGGGCGGCGTTCGACACGGTCGTGGCGGGCAGCGACTTCGCCAGGGGCTTCATTCGCCCGGCGGAGGGACGCATCTCCGGCGTCTATGGCTCGCGGCGCGTGCTCGTCGTCGACGGGAAGGACGACCCCCGAATCCGCACGCATTGGGGACTGGACATCGCCGCGCCCACGGGGACGCCGGTCATCGCGCCCGCGGGCGGCACCGTCACGCTGGCCGACCCGGATCTCTATTTCGAAGGCGGGACCGTCTTCCTCGACCATGGGGAGGGGCTGGTCAGCGTGTTCATGCATTTGAGCGCGGTAGACGTTGCAGCCGGCGACCGCGTGGAGCAAGGCTGGCGGATCGGCGCGATCGGCTCAACCGGTCGGTCGACAGGCCCTCATCTGCATTGGGGGCTGAAATGGCGCGATGAGTTTTACATCGATCCCGAGTTGGCGTTGGAGCTGACGCCGTTGCAGTGACGGCCAGCCTCGGCTGATCGCGGTTCACGCGCGATCGTCACGTCCGGGTCTGGTACGCCGTCATGCCGCACGGCGCCGACGAAACACGTCGCGACGTCGCCCTCACAGTCCCGCAGCGCGCGAAAAAGCCCGATCCAACCCCGATAGATGGCGACGGCATCGCCGATCCCAGGCAGACATAGGGCGTACACTCTCACCCGACAGGGCGGCGCGCACCATCGCCGTTCGCCCAGGTGTAACCCGTTCAATTGGCTCCGCGAACCGCGCCCGTGACCGCCCGGCCGGATCGACGCCGCCCGCGGAACGTCTCTGCACGGGGCTGCATCCTTTGGTCGGATAGGGGCAGACGCCCGGAGAACCGCGCTCTAGTTTTCTCGGCATACACAAAAACGGGGAAACGCTATGGCCTTGCATTTTCGATCCGCGCTGGTGATCGCGCCCTTGGTCGCCGTCCTGGCGGCCTGCGACGACGATGACGACAACGGCACGTCCGCGCCCATGAACGCCGCGCCGGCGTTCACCTCAGCGACGTCCGCGATGGTCGCGGAGAACGAAACCGACACCGGCTATGTGGCGATGGCCACGGACGCGGACGGCGACGCCATCACCTACGCCATCGCGGGCGGGCCTGACGCCGCGGCGTTCGCCATTGACGGCGCGTCCGGCGCGCTCAGCTTCGTGACCGCCCCGGACTTCGAAACGCCAAGCGACAGCGACGGCGACAACACCTTCGTCGTCGACATCGCCGCCATGGACGGCCAAGGCGGCATGGCGACCCTCACGGTGTCCATTGAGGTCACGGACGCGGTGGAAACCACGCTGACCCGTTTTGTCGACCAAGTTTTCCCTGAAGTGGACGTCACGCCCGCCGTGCAATTCGGCGCCGCCCCACAAGAGGGGGCTGATCCGCTGCCGCTGTTGATGGACATCTACACCCCGCGCGACGACACCGCGACGGATCGGCCGGTCATGATCGTGGCCTTCGGCGGCGGCTTTGTCGTCGGCGAGCGGGCCGACGTCGCGTTCCTGGCGGCGGACTTCGCCAGCCGCGGCTATGTCGCAGCCGCCATCGACTACCGTCTTATCGACTTTGATCCCAACACGGGTCTTGGCATCACGGTCGACACGCCGGCGGAAGCCGAGATCGCCGTCATCGAGGCGCTGCATGACATGAAAGCGGCGATCCGCTTCTTCCGCGAGGACGCCGCCGGCGACAACACCTATGGCGTGAACCCGGACTTGATCTTCACCTCCGGGATTTCCGCCGGCGCCGTGCTGGCGTCGTTGTCCGCGGTGTTCGACGACCTCGACGTCGTCGCGGATCCGGATGTGGCCGCGTTCCTGGTCAACAACAACGGCGCGGCGGGCAACTCCAGCGACAACGCGGACGACTTCTCGTCGGACGTCCAAGGCGCGCTCAGCATCTCCGGGTCGATCGGGGACCTCAACTGGATCGACACGAACTCCGCGCCGCTTTACGCCGCCCACGAAACCCTTGATCCGATCGTGCCGTGCGAAACCATGGTCACGACCTCCATTGTCGGCGTGCCGTTGTCGGCCTCCGGCGGCTGCGTGATGATCCCCGCCTACGACGCCGTGGGCGTGGCGGCCGGCAGCTTCATCGTCGAGCGCGCCGATCACGTCGGCTTCCCGCCGGAGGAGTTCGCCGTCTTCCTGCGTGAGGCGGCGGAACTGTTCCTGCCGATCATCACGGCGGCGTCGGACGCTCCGGCGTAACGACGCCTCGGCGGGGGTCGCCTGGCGGCGGTCCCCGCGTGCTGGTCTGGCCGGCTGCGCGCCGAGCCCCCGGCCGCCAACGCGCCCGTGCTAGCCTCTCTCCCGGGAGAGGTTTCGATGGCCGCAATGACGACGGGACTTTGGCGCGCGTTCGCCGCGGCCGTGACGCTCCAGGCCCTCGGCTGGGCCGCAGTCCAAGCCGACGACGTGCGCGTGGCCGTGGCGGCGAACTTCAAGCCGGCGATGGACGCGCTCGAAACCGCGTTCGAAGCGCAAGCGCCCCATGACCTGCGCGTGACCGCCGGCGCAACCGGCTTGCTCTACGCGCAAATTGTCCAAGGCGCCCCGTTCGACGTGTTTCTGGCGGCTGACCAAGCGCGGCCGGCGCGCCTCGAGGAAAACGGTCTTGGCGTGGCCGGGTCGCGCGTGACCTATGCGCTGGGTCGGTTGATCGTGTGGGACCCGTTGGGTGGGGAGGTGACCCCGGAGCGCCTCCGGTCCGGCGGCGATCGACGCCTGGCGATCGCCAAGCCCGCGCTCGCGCCGTATGGGGCGGCCGCGCTCGAGACGCTCACGGCGCTTGGGCTTGATGAGGCGACTCGCGCAAGGCGCGTGGAGGGCGTGAGCGTGGGGCAGAGCTTCGCTTTCGTGCACGCGGGTGCGGCGGAGTTGGGGTTCGTGGCGCTCTCCCAGGTGCTGGCGTTGCCCGAGGAGGCGCGGGGGCGATGGTGGGAGCCCGAGGACCTCCACGGCCCCATCACGCAAGACGCGATCATCCTGAAGCGGGCCGACGGCGTTGAGGCCGTTGAGGCGTTTATGGCGTTTCTCACCAGCGATCCCGCCGGCGCCCTGATCGAACGCTTCGGCTACGCCCGCCCATGACGACCGTGCATGCAGCCAGCGGCGGCCCGGCGCTCCTGGGCTTGTCGCCGCCGGATCTGTCGGCGTTCGTTTTGACGCTGCAACTCGCCACGGTCGTCACGGCCATCCTGATCGTGCTGGCGACTCCGCTCGCGTGGTGGCTGGCGACCACGCGCAGCCGGATCAAGCCCGTGGTCGAAGCGGTTGTGACCTTGCCGCTGGTCCTTCCGCCCACCGTCCTTGGCTTTTACCTGCTGATCGCGTTTACCCCCGGCGCGCCGCTGGGCGGCTTCTGGTTGCGCGTCACCGGCGAGACGCTGACCTTCTCCTTTGCGGGGCTGGTGGTGGCGTCCGTGATCTATTCGCTGCCCTTTGCGGTGCAGCCCTTGCAGACCGCGTTTGACGGGGTCAGCGGCGCCGTGATGGAGGCCGCGGCCAGCCTGCGCGCGACGCCCTTGGACGCGTTTGTCAGTGTCGCGGTTCCGCTCAGCGCGCGCGGCTTTGTCACCGCGGCGGTCCTCAGTTTCGCTCACACGCTCGGCGAATTCGGGGTGGTGCTGATGATCGGCGGGGCCATTCCCGGAGAAACCCGCGTGGTGTCGATCGCGATCTATGAGCGCGTGGAGACCCTGCGCTACGGCGAAGCCCATGCGCTCGCCGCGCTGGTGCTCAGCGTCGCGTTTGCGGCGTTGCTCGCCGTGGCGGTGGTGAACCGCAGCAGGCGCTGGCGATGAGCGAAGCCCGCTTGGAGATCGACGTGGCGCTGAGGCGGGGCGATTTCACGCTGCAGCTGTCGGAGGCCTGGTCGCTGGAGGGGTGTTTGGCCGTCTACGGGCCCAGCGGCGCGGGGAAATCAACCCTTCTGCGGGTGATCGCCGGATTCGAGCGCCCTCACTCCGGGCGCGTCGTCTTCGACGGGGACGCCTGGGTCGACATGCGCCCGCAGACGCGCCGCCGCCACGTTACGCCCGCCCACCGTCGCGGCGTGGGTTTGGTGTTCCAAGATGGGCGTCTGTTTCCCCACCTCTCGGTGGAGGGGAACCTCCGCTACGCAGAACGCCGCAGCCGCAACGGCGCCGCCCAGCCCGGCTTTGATGATGTCGTGGACGCGTTCGCTCTCGCGCCCCTGCTCGCGCGCGCGCCGGAGGGGCTCTCAGGCGGTGAACGGCAGAGGGTCGCGCTCGGCCGCGCGCTGCTGGCGCGCCCGCGGCTGTTGTTGCTGGACGAACCGCTGTCGGCGCTTGATCGCGCACGGCGTGGGGAGATTCTGCCGTTTCTCGACGATCTGCCGAGCCGCTTCGGCATCCCGATCGTGTATGTCAGCCACAACGCCGCTGAGGTGGCGCGGCTGGCCGATCGCACGGTGGTGCTGAAGGACGGCCGGGTGCGCGCCGCCGGCCCGACCGCCGCGATGCTCAACGCGAACGCCGCGCCCGACGACTCCGAAACGCTGACCGGAACGGTCCTTGAAGGCGTTGTCGTCAGCCATGATCCGCGTTTCGTCGTCACGCGGATCGATGTGGGCGCCGGCGTGATCACGACGCCGTTGACGCCGCGGGCCGCCGTCGGCGATCGCGTGCGGGTGCGGGTGGCCGCCCGCCACGTCGCGCTCGCCACGTCCGAACCCGACGGGCTCAGCATTCGCAACCGCTTGCCGAGCACCATCGTCGCGCTGACGGAGACGCCCAACTCCCCCTTCGTGCAGGTCGAACTCGCCTTGGCTGACGTGACGCTGCGGGCCGAGGTCACGCGCGAGGCGGTGGACGCGTTGGGCTTGGCGGCGGGCGCCGCGGTCACCGCCCTGATCAAAAGCGCAAGCCTTGATGTGTGACGGGAACCTCGCGCCGCGGCTTAGCCGACGGCCGCCTCGAGGTCGTCGTCGAACACCCGCGTGAAGAGGGTGTCCACGTGCGCCAGGTGGCGCTCAAGATCAAACAGCGCGTCGAGCTGGTCCGCAGACACCGCGTTCACGATCACGGGATCCTGGGCCAGCTGGTCCCGGAACGGCCCCTCGCCGCGCCAGGTCGCCATGGCCGCGGCTTGCACGCGGGCGTAAGCGTCCTCGCGGCTGAGCCCCGCCTCCGCCAGTGCGAGCAACACGCCCTGGGAGGCGTGCAGACCGTCCAAGCGGTCGAGATTCTCACGCATGCGCTCGGGATAAACGACCAAGCCCTCCACCACCCCCGCGAGACGATGCAGCGCGAAATCCAGATGGATGGTCGCGTCCGGCGCGATGGCCCGCTCCACGCTCGAATGGGAAATGTCGCGTTCGTGCCAGAGCGTGATGTTCTCCAGCGCCGGAACCACCGCCGATCGCACCAGGCGGGCCAGCCCCGTGAGGTTCTCCGTCAACACGGGGTTGCGCTTGTGCGGCATGGACGAGGAGCCTTTTTGGCCCGTCTCGAATTTCTCCTCCGCCTCAAGCACCTCCGTGCGCTGCAGATGGCGGATCTCCGTGGCCAGCCGCTCAACCGAGCCCGCGATCACGCCGAGCGCCGCAAAGAACGCCGCGTGCCGGTCGCGCGGGATGATCTGGGTGGAGATCGGCTCGGGCGTCAGCCCCAGGGCCTTCGCCACATGGGCCTCCACGTGCGGCGAGACGTTCGCGAACGTGCCCACCGAGCCGGAGATGGCGCACGTCGCCACCTCCGCCCGCGCCACCGCCAAGCGGCGTCGCGCGCGGGTGAACTCCGCATAGTAGGTGGCGAGCTTGAGCCCAAACGTGGTCGGCTCGGCGTGGACGCCGTGGCTGCGGCCCATGGTGAGCGTGCGCTTATGCTCCAGCGCCCGCGTTTTGAGCGCGGCGCGCACGCGATCCACCCCCTCCAGCAGCAGGTCTGAGGCGCGCGTCAGCTGCACGGCCAAGCAGGTGTCCAGAACATCCGACGACGTCAGGCCATAGTGCACATGGCGCGCGGCGGGCCCGACGATCTCGGCCAAATGGGTGAGAAACGCGATCACGTCGTGGCGGACTTCCGCCTCGATCGCCGCGATGCGCGCCAGGTCGAACTCCGCGTCGCGCGCCTTCCACACCGCCGCGGGCGCGTCCGCGGGGATGGCGCCTTCAGCGGCCAGCGCGTCGCAAGCGTGGGCTTCGATCTCAAACCAAATGCGGAATTTCGCGCGCTCCGACCAAATCTCGGCCATGGGCGCGCGCGTGTAGCGGGCGACGGCCACAAGCGCTCCCGGGTTTTGCTGCGCAGAACTGCGTGGGCGCACCCAAACCGCGTGCGGGCGCGCCGTCAAGTCAGCCGCCGACGACCCCGGGCTTCGGCGCAAAAAGGCCTCGCGTTGCGCACGCGAGGCCTCCTCATGCTCGACCGCTCAAGACGACCCACGCCGGGGGCGTCCAACCGATTTGGTTCTGCGGCTTACTTGCGGCCGGGCTTGGCGGCCGGATCGGCTTCCAGCGACACCCACTCCTCGTCGGCGCCGGCGATGTATTCGGCCGTGTCTTTCTCCCACCGGCGTTTGATGCCGGCGTTGAAGTTCAGGTAGAGAACGTCGTCAACAATGGTCCAGGCTTGCGGGTCCGTGCGGACTTTTTGGCCGTTGTAGGCGGCGTAGGCGCAGTGACCGTCATAGGCCGGCGCGTACTTCACCGGATCCGCGACGAACAGATCCAAGTTTTCCTGCGACGCAAAGAGCCAGGTGGTGCCGTTGTACTCCGTGGAGAAGGCTTCATCGCCGGGGGTGGCTTCGCCGGCGGTGTGGTAGGCCACGGTGTCGTAGCCGGACACCGCGAAGCCGGCTTTGTTGAGGTATTGCGGGCCCGCGAACGCCGCGCCGCTAAAGGTGATGGCCGCCAAGACAGCCAAAAGCGATTTGATGAAGTGGGTGTTCATGACGTCCTCCAGATCAGATGCGACCACCTAGGACGGCCACGACGCCCCAGGCAATTCAACGGTGTGCACGTCCGCACGCATGTTTGTGAGGACGCGTGACACGACGTCCGCGCGTTCGCCAGCCCCAAAACGCGTTCACTCACGGCTCCGCGGGCGCCGTCGCGAGACCGTCGAGCGCGGCGTCGGCCGCCCGGATCGTCGCCAGCACCGTCTCCACCGCGCCGACGAAAAAGTCCGCCGGGATCCGATCCGCGTCATCGGTCGGCGTGTGGTAGTCGGGGTGGTCCTCAACCCCGAAATAGAGAAACGGCACGCCCGCGAGATAGAACACGGCGTGATCGGACGCGCGGGTCCAATCGTTTGGGCCGAGCTCCGGGCGGTCATGCCCCATCAGCAGCGTGATCGGCGCGTCCGCCGCGACGGCTTCCACCAGGGGCCGCAGCGCCGGCGTGTGGTGGGTCCCCGCGACGTAAAGCTCCCCCACGTCGCCGCGTGACACCATGTCCATGTTGATGTTGAGCGCCATGGCCTCGCGGTCGACGAGACCGCTGTCCATCAGCGCCGCCGCCCCGCGCAGGCCGACTTCCTCAGCGTCGAGAAACGCCACCACCGTGTCGTGACGCGGCGGCTGGTCCGTCAACGCCTCGGCGATCGCCAAGAGCGCGGCCGTCCCGGACGCGTTGTCATCCGCGCCGTTGAAAATCACGCCGTCCACCACGCCGAGATGATCGTAATGCGCAGTCAGCACCATCACCTGGCCATCGGGCTCGGACCCGCGGATCAACCCAAGAACGTTGACGGCGGCGATGGGTTCGGCGTCGACCGGCGCGCCCCGCGGCGCGGTGGCGAAAAGCTGCTCATACCCGGACGGCGTCAGCGGCGCGACGCCCACCGCCTCCAATCGCGCGATGATGTGGGCGCGCGCCGCCGCGGACCCCTCGGTGTCCGGCGCCCGCCCGCCGAGGGCGTCGTCCGCCAAATAACGCACGTCCGCCAGCAGCTGCGCCGCGTCGATGGGCTGGCGCGCCGCAGCCGCCGTGGCGCCGAACAGGATCACGGTGAAGCAAAGGATGACGGAAACCCGCATCGCGCTATCCTTCTATGTGCGCTCTTGCGCCCTCTTGCGTCGCCGCGCGACGCCGCACTTATCGAGCATGGCCGATCGCAACGCCAACCGCCAACTGTGGCCTCAAGCCAGTTCAAGGAGCGCTCCCATGCCCATGCCCGCCGCACAGATCACCACGCTCATCAAAGACGCCTTTCCCGACGCCGTTGTGGAAATCATCGACCTCGCCGGCGACGACGATCATTTCAAAGCCCGCGTGATCAGCGCCGCTTTTGAGGGCAAGTCGCGCGTCGAGCAGCACAAGATGGTCTACGCCGCCTTGAAAGGGGCGATGGGCGGCCAGTTGCACGCCCTCGCGTTGGAAACCGCCACCCCGTGACGATCGACGCGCATCCCACCCCGGGACCCTTCGGCGATGGAGCCCCGCACCCGCCAGCCGATGCGCCGTCGCTGGCGTCTCGTCGAGGCTCGGCGATCCATCGCGCGTCGGGTGCGGCGGAGCCGCTGCGGGCCGCGTCGGCGTCTTTGCCCCTCGGCTTTGGCGTCTCGGGGCCCTTTGGCGGCCGGTTGCTCGGCGACGATGAGGCCCGCGCTCTGATCCACCAAGCGCTCGACGGGGGGATCCGCGTCTTTGACACGGCCCCGTTCTACGGTCCGCTCGCGGAACGCCGTCTTGGCGCGGCCCTGGCCGCCCACCCCGCCGGATCTGATGCGTTGGTCGCCACAAAGGTGGGCACCTTCTGGCGCTGGGGCCGTCCGTATAAGGATTTTTCACGCGATGGGATGCGCCAATCCCTCGACACAAGCTTGGCGCGGCTGGGGCGCACGCGGCTTGACGCCGTGTTCCTGCATGGCGCGCCCCCCGACGCCCTCAGCGACCAACTCTTGGGCGACATCGCCGCGTGGCGCGAGCAAGGCCTGGTGCGTCTCCTCGGCGCCTGCGGGCGGGGCGCTGAGCTTGACCCGGCGATCGCGTCGGGCGTGTTCGACGTGATCATGGCGCCGGTGCGGCTCGGGCTCTCCGGCGAGGCGGCGGCCCAGCGGACGCGCGCGCGCGAGGCGGGCGTGGCGATCGTGGGTATTGAAACCTTGCGCCCCGCGCTCGATCCATGGCGCGCGCCGCGCCGCGTATCAGACCTGTGGCGGCTGGCCCGCACGGTCGTGCGCCGCCCGGCGCGGCATGTCGGAGCGCCGGCCTCGATCGAGGCTTGCCTGGCGTTCGCGCTCTCGGAAGCCGACCTGGCGGTGACCACGACGACGCGGCCGGCGCATTTGGCGGCGCTGCTTCAGTTGGCGCGCGCGCAACCCGCGGCGTGACCCATGCCGGGGGCGTCGTCCACGAAGACCTACGATCTCATTGTTGTGGGCGCCGGGGTCGTCGGCGCAGCGACGGCCTATTGGGCTGAACGCGCCGGGTTGGAGACGTGCCTGATGGACCGCCGGGGCGGCCCGGCGCGAGAGACCAGCTTCGCCAACGGGGCGCAACTCTCCGTCAGTCACGCCACGCCGTGGGCGAGCCCCCAGGCTCTTTCGCAAATCGCGGGCTGGCTGATCCGTCGGGACGCCCCGCTGCAGGTGGCGTGGCGCACGCTCAGCCCGCGCGAATGGACTTGGATGGCGGCGTTTGTGCGCCAAGCGACGCCCGCGCGCGCCAAGGCCAATCTGGTCGCCGCGGTGCGGCTGGCGGCCTACAGCCGCGACCAGATGGACGCTCTTGATGAGGCCGAGGCTCTTGATTACGGCCGGCGCGCCAGCGGCATCGTGCACATTTACCGGGCCGCCAACGCCTACGCCGGAGGCCTGCGGGCCGCCGAGGTGATGACGGCCGAGGGCGGCCCGCGCGCGCGTCTCGACGTCGCGGACCTCGTCGCGCGCGACCCGGCGTTTTCAACGATCGCGCCGACGCTCGCCGGGGCCACGTTCGCGCCCTCCGACGGCGTTGGCGACCCGCACGCCTTTGGCCTCGCCATCACCCAACGCTTGGCGGAACGCGGCGTGGCGCTGGCCTTCGACGCTGAAGCCGTGGCGGTGGAGGACGAGGCTTCGACCGTGACCGTGCGGGCCTTCATTGCGGGACGCGCCACGACCTTGCGCGCACGACGCGTCGCGCTGTGCGCCGGGGTGACGACGCCCGATCTCCTGCCGCGCCGCCAGCGTCCTTTGATCATTCCAATCAAGGGCTATTCCGCCACCATCCCGATCACGGATCCCGCGCGCGCGCCCCGCGCCGCGGTCATCGACGATGAGCACAAGCTGGTCTACGCGACGCTGGGCGATCGCCTGCGCGTGGCGGGCATGGCGGAGCTCCGCGGGCGCGACCGGCGGCTTGATCCGGGACGAGCCCGGCTCCTGGTCGAGCGCGCGCGCGCCACGTTCCCCAATGCGGGAGATTTCGACCGCGCGGCGTTGTGGACGGGCCTTCGGCCCATGACGCCGTCCGGCTTGCCGGTGATCCAGCCGGCGACGCCGGGGGGACGGGTGTGGATCAACGCGGGTCACGGCGCCCTGGGCTGGACGATGGCGGCGGGGGCGGGACGGCTTGTGGTGGACGGGATGCTCGAGCGCTCGGCCGCGATCGCGTGGCCTCCCGAGGATCGTTGAGCCCCTTCAACACAATCCGCTGACGGAGCGTCGCGCGCTTTGTCACGCTTGCCTGTGCAGCGCAGCGATGCGACCCCCTTTGTGTGGTTTGAACCGCGTGGCGAACGCTGCGCTCGACCGCTTTGGAGACGCCCCAAGCCCGCCTGGGAGACATCAATGTCGGACGCGCTCACGCCTGAACCCGCTATGCTGGAAAACCGCACATTTGAGGAGCTTGCGATCGGCGACAGCGCAAGCCAAGTCCGCACGCTCGAGCAAGCCGACATCGAATTGTTCGCCGCCGTGTCCGGCGATGTGAACCCCGCGCATTTGGACCGGGATTTTGCGGAGAAGTCCCTGTTTCACGAGGTGATCGCCCACGGCATGTGGGGCGGCGCGTTGATATCGGCCGTGTTGGGCACCGAACTGCCAGGGCCCGGCACCATCTATCTGAGCCAAAACCTGGCGTTCAAGCGTCCCGTGCGCGTCGGCGACACGATCACGACCACCGTAACCGTCCAAGACAAAGCGGAGGCGCAACAGCGCGTCACGCTTGATTGTCTTTGCGTGAACCAAGACGGCGAAGAGGTCATCACGGGCGAAGCGGAAGTTTTCGCGCCCTCTGACAAGATCCGCCGACCTCGGGCGGCTCTGCCGGAAGTGTTCTTGCACGAGCGCGCGCCGCGTCTGCAGACCTTGGTGGAGCGCGCGAAGGCCTGCGGCGACCCGACGCGCGTGGCCGTCGTGCATCCGACAACGGCGATTGCGTGCGAAGGCGCTCTGACGGCGGCGGCGGAGGGCCTCATCCACCCGATCCTGATCGGGCCCGAGGAGACCCTGCGCGCGGCCGTGACGGACGCGGGATTCACCCCCGACGATTACGACTTCCACGACGCCGCAGACGCGCACGCCGCGGCCGTCGCCTCCGTCGCGCTGGTGCGGGAAGGCCGTGCGGAGGCCCTGATGAAGGGCGCGCTGCACACTGATGAACTGATGCACGAGGTGATCGACAAAACGCACGGCCTGCGCACCGAGCGCCGTCTGAGCCACGTCTATGTGATCGACGTCCCCGCCTACCGGAAGCTGATCTACATCAGCGACGCGGCGATCAACATCGAACCCGATCTCGCCGCGAAAGCCGACATCATTCAAAACGCCATCGAGGTCGCCCGCGCCCTCGACGTGGCGACGCCGAAGGTCGCGATCCTGGCGGCCGTCGAAAGCGTCAATCCGCGCATGCGCTCCACGATCGAGGCGGCGGCGCTGTGCAAAATGGCGGACCGCGGCCAAATCACCGGCGGTCAGTTGGACGGGCCGTTGGCGTTTGACAACGCGGTGTCCCGCGAAGCCGCACGGGCGAAAGGCATCGTCTCGGAGGTCGCCGGCGACGCCGACATCCTGATCGCGCCGGACCTCGAAGCCGGCAACATGATCGCCAAGCAACTGGACTATCTTGCAGGCGCTGTGGCGGCGGGGCTTGTGGTCGGCGCGCGGGCGCCGGTGATCCTCACCAGCCGGGCGGAGGGCGCGGTGTCGCGGCTGGCCTCATGCGCGCTGGCGCGGCTTTACGCCAACCGCGCCATCGGTTGAACGCCGCAGACGGCGCCGCTCAGTCAAACGTGCTCAGTCAAACGTGCT
>CAZGLY010000016.1:0-9895 GCA_964526675.1 uncultured Caulobacterales bacterium | reverse complement strand
AGCGGCATCTTGAACAGCTCACGCACCTTGCCCGCGTTCATCCAGGCGCGCATCGCCGTGTTGAGCGCATTGGGACGGCGCGTGAGCGCTTGGATCGCCGCGATCAGGCCAAAGCCAACGCTTTTGAACGCCGAGAAACCATGGAACACCAACTGTCGCGCCGCGCCCCGCCCGGCGACAGCCAAGCGGGCATGCGTCTGCCCCGCCCGCAACGAGCGGTGGTAGACGAAGCCCAACGTCGCGCGGTCGAGAGGCCAAAACTCGTGACTGATGGCGCGGCTGGCCGTGACCAAACTCCCGCCGGACGCCCGTAAGCGTTCAAAAAAGTCCGTGTCTTCACCCCCGGAGCGCCCCAAATCCGGATCGAACCGCAGATCCAAAGCGCGGATGTCCGCCACGCGTGTCAGGGAATTGCCGGTGGAGCCCCGCGACAGCTCTAGGCCGTCCTCCGACCACGACTTCGTGAACGGATCCGCACGGACGAACCAACGCGGCGCATCCTCGTGATAGTGCGCGATGTTGGGTCCGAACACCGCCGCCGCGTCAAAGTCGCGCGACACGCGCACCAACTCCGACAACCACTCAGCCTCGACCCACTGATCGTCGTCAATAAAGACGGCGTAGTCGGCGTGAAGCTCCAACGCCTTCGTCAAGCAGGCGTTGCGCGCATGGGAGATGTTGCGCGCGCCCACCGCCACGGCGTGGATCTCCGCGGCCGTGGCGTGAAACTCAGCCGCCCGCGCCGCCCCGGCGCCGGCCGGATCGTCGTCGGCGACGATGATCACGACCGTGAGGTGCGGCGCCGCACGCGCGGATTCAGAGACGCTGCGCAGCGTCTCCAGCAAGCTCTCACGCCCGATCGTGGGGATCATGACTGCGACGCGCGCGGTCGAAGCTGTGGCGGTCACGGCGTTCACCCTCAGACCTTGGAAGCGGTCGCATCACGACCGCTTGAATGAGCAAGACCCGGCGCCAACAGTGCGCGCCCGCGCGCGGTTTTAGCGGAAGCCAAGGACGTTTGGAACGCCCTTATGCCGCGTGTCGATCGGGATGATCAGACAGCAACGAGAACACGCACCCGCGCGTGCGAATCTGTCCGGATCACGACAAGCGCACGAGCATTTTTCCGACATTGGCGCCGGTGAAGAGATCCAGAAACGCGGGCGCCGCGCTCTCTATCCCCTCGCGGATCGTCTCGCGCCAGACAATCTTGCCCTGCTCGATCCAGCTCGTCAGCTCCGCGAAATAGGTTTCCGTCACCCCGACATGATCCGAGACGATGAACCCTTGCACGCGCAAGCGCTTGCCGATGATCGCCGTGAGGTTGGACGGCCCCGGCTGCGGTGTTTCCGCATTGTACTGAGAGATCATCCCGCACACGGCGACGCGGCCGAAATTGTTCAGAACGTTGAGCGCGGCGGCCAAATGATCACCGCCGACGTTGTCGAAATACACATCGACGCCATTGGGGGCGGCGTCTTCCAACGCGCGGGTCAGCCCGTCCGGCCCGGCGTGCTCACGGTAGTTGATGATCTCATCGACCCCGAGCGTCTCCAAAAAGGCGAGCTTCTCCGACCCGCCAGCCGCGCCGATCACGCGCGCGCCGATGATCTTCCCAATCTGACACGCCATGGACCCGACCGCGCCCGCCGCGGCGGACACGAACATGGTCTCGCCGGCTTTGAGCTCCGCGATGGTTTTCACGCCGACATAGGCCGTCAGGCCCGTCATCCCCGCGACCCCAAGAAACGCTTGAGCCGGCAGCGCGTCCGACACCGGGAGCTTGCGGACCCCGTCCGCCGGGCCCGTCCACGCCTCACGCCAGCCGTTCATGGAGAGCACCCAGTCGCCAGGACGAAAACCGTTCGCTTCGCTGCGCTCCACCACGCCCACGGCGCCGCCTTGCATGGGCGCGCCAAGCGCGAAAGGCGGCACGTAGCTCTTCCGGTCCGCCATGCGCCCGCGCATGTAAGGATCGACGGACATCCAATGGTTGCGCACCTGAATCTCGCCCGCTTGGGGCGCCGGCGCAGGCGCTGAGGCCAGCTCAAAGTCGGCGGAGGTGGGCGCGCCGACGGGTCGCGCCACCAGACGGACTTCGCGAGACGGCAACTCAGACATGATGATCTCTCCTGAAGACACGCGCGCAAAACGTCGCATACGGACGGTGGCGGTTCCGTGAATGCTGAACGGAAAGACGGCGGTCAATCCATGGTGATGACGAGCTTGCCAACCGCTTCACGCGCCGCGAGGGCGTGGAAGCCCGCCGTGGCGTCCGCAAGCGCGTAGCGGTTGGAAATCACGGGCCGCACGCGTCCATCGGCGAACAGGGCTTGCAGCTCGGCCATGTTCGTCGCCATGCCTTGCGGGTCGCGCATGCCCCACGCGCCAAAGAACACGCCGACAATCTGACAGCTCTTCAGCAAGGTCAGGTTCAGAGGGATCTTCGGGATATCGCCCGCGGCGAACCCGACCACCAGATACCGGCCCTCCCACCGCAAAGCGCGCAACGCCGGCTCCGCGTACGGCCCCCCCACGGGGTCATACACCACGTCCACACCGTCCGCGCCGGCCAGCTCCTGCGCCAAGGCGCGGGTGCGGGCCTTCAGATCCTCCTCGGCGTAGTTGATCACGGCGTCCGCGCCCGACGCCTTCGCGATCTCGAGCTTGGCCGCGCTCGAGGCGGCCGCGATCACACGAGCGCCCATCGCCTTGGCGAGCGCCACCGCCGCCAAGCCGACGCCGCCGGCCGCGCCCAGCACCAGCGCGATCTCGCCCGGCTGCAGGCCCGCGCGGTTCTTCAGCGCGTAATAGGAGGTGCCATAGGCCATCGTGAACGCGGCGGCCGTCTCGAAGTCCATGCTGTCCGGCACGGGGATCGCGGAGGCCGCCGGGATCAACGCCTTCTCGCCAAACGCGCCGGTCAAGGTCAGGAACGCCACACGGTCCCCGACCCTCGGGCGCTCAACGCCCGAGCCGACCGCCGACACGATGCCGGCCGCCTCTTGGCCCGGCACAAACGGCGTCTCCGGCTTGAACTGGTAGAGCCCTTGGACGCACAGCACGTCCGGGAAATTGAGACCCGCGGCCTTTACATCCACGCAGATCTCACCGGGCCCCGGCGTCGGGTCTGGCCGCTCGGCGACGGCCAAGCTCTCGATCGGCCCGAACGCCTCACAGACCAGCGCCCTCATGACGTTCCCGCCTGGGCGTTGGTCAAACGCTTCAACTCTTGGCGGCCAACAACCATGCGGTGCACCGCGTCGGGACCGTCGGCGAACCGCAGCGTGCGCAACCCCGTCCACATGGCCGCCAAAGGCGTGTCCTGGCTGACGCCCGTGCCGCCGTGCATCTGCATCGCCTCATCGACGACCTGAAGCGCAACGCGCGGCGCGATCACTTTGATTTGGCTGATCCAGGGCGCCGCCGCGCGCGGATCGCCTTGATCCATCATCCAGGCCGCCTTCAGGCACAACAGCCGCGCCTGTTCGATCGCCATGCGGCATTCCGCAATGATGTCGTAGTTGGCGCCCAGCTTGGCGAGCGGCTTGCCAAACGCCTCACGCGAGGTTGCGCGCCGGCACAACAACTCAAACGCCCGCTCCGCTTGCCCGATGGCGCGCATGCAGTGGTGAATGCGCCCCGGACCCAAGCGTCCCTGGGCGATCAGGAAGCCCGCGCCACGATGCATCAGCAGGGCGTTCTCCGGGACCCGGGCGTCCGTGAACCGGATGTGCATGTGCCCGTGGGGCGCGTCGTCATGGCCGAACACCGTCATCGGCCGGATGATCTCAATGCCGGGCGTGTCCGCGGGCACGACGAACATGGAGTGGCGGGCGTGACGATCGGCGTCGTCACCCTCGGTCTTCGCCATCAAGATGTAGACGTGGCAGCGCGGATCGCCCGCGCCCGACGCCCAGTACTTTTCGCCGTTGAGCACCCACTCGCCGCCATCGAGACGGGCGTCGAAGGTGAGGTTGGCGGCGTCGGAACTCGCGACTTCGGGCTCCGTCATCAGATAAGCCGAGCGGATGCGCCCTTCGAGCAAGTCCGGCAGCCACCGTTCCTTATGGTGATCGCCGCCGAACCGCTCAAGCACCTCCATGTTGCCGGTGTCCGGGGCGGAGCAATTGAACACCTCCGCGCCAAGCTGTGGCGACCACCCCATTTCTTCGGCCAGATACGCGTACTCCACTGTGGTCAAGCCGTAGCCGCGCTCGGAGTCCGTCAGCCAAAAATTCCAAAGGTTCTGGGCGCGCGCTTTCGCTTTGAGGCTCTCCAGGATCTCCAGCTGGCGCGGCGTGTGGTTGAAGCGGCCGCCAAAGGGACCCTCGCCCGCTTTGCCCACTTCATCGTGGAACTCGCCCTCCAGCGGCAGCACCTCTTCGCGCACCAGAGCGCGCACCGCCGCGATCAGCGGTTTGACCCGCTCCGTTTGGCCTAGATCCATCGTCAATACCCCTGCATGCGCGCAAGCCGGTCCAAATGGAACCGGGCGTCGCCGAACGTCTCGCCGGCGGCTTTGACCCGTTTCAGGAAAAAGCCGATCTCATACTCGTCGGTCATGCCCACGCCGCCATGCATCTGCACGGCCTCCTGGGCGGCGAGCAACGCGACGTCGCCGGCTTTCGCCTTCGCCGCGCTGACGAGGTAGCCCGCCTGATCGGCGTCCTCGTCCAATTGCTGAAGCGCCTTGAGCACGATGGTTTTGGTGATCTCGAGCTCCGCATAAAGGTGCGCCGCGCGGTGTTGGAGCGCCTGGAAGGACCCGACCGGTTGGTCGAACTGGGTGCGCTCGTTCACATAGGCGACGGTCCGGTCGAACACTTCTTGCGCCGCGCCGGACATCTCCGCCGCAAGACCGGCGCGCCCAGCGTTCAACGTGCGCTCCAACAGCGGCGCGCCCAGATCCACTTCGCCCAACACGGAGTCGGCCGTGACGGTGACGCCCTCAAACGTCGCGCGCGCGGCGTTGCGGCTGTCGACCATGATCGTGCGGTCAACGCTCAACCCCGCGGCGTCCCGCTCCACCAAGAACAGCGTCAGTCCGCCATCCTCGCCGGGGGCCCCGCTGGTCCGCGCCGCCACGATCAACGCGTCCGCCACATGAGCGTCCAGCACGAAGGCTTTCTCGCCATCAAGGCGAAAGCCGTTGCCGGCGCGTTCCGCCGTGAGCGCGGTTTGCGCCGGGCTGTGTTTGCGTCCCTCGTCCACAGCCAGCGCGAGGATCGCGTCGCCGGCCGCGATGCGGGGCAACCACGCCGCCCGTTGCGCCTCAGAGCCGCCATCGGCGATGGCCGCGGCGGCCATGACGGCGGTGGTCAGGAACGGCGACGCGGTGAGCGTGCGGCCCATCTCTTCGGCGATCACGCCAGCGGCGACATGGCCCATCGCCACCCCGCCATGATCCTCCGGCACCAGCACGCCGGCCCAGCCGAGCTCCGCCATCTGCCGCCAGGTTTCCCGATCAAAACCGTCGGCGCTGCGCTCATCCCGCAGCCGCCGCAACTGCGCAACCGGCGCCCCGTCGCCCAAGAAGCCCTGCGCCGCCTCGCGCAGCATGGATTGTTCGTCGGTGAGCACGAGCGGCATGGCGTGTCTCCTCTTCAGGGGGCGGCTTGGCGCGGCTAAGCCGACGGCATCTGCAGAATGCGTTTGGCGATGATGTTGAGCATCACCTCCGACGTGCCGCCCTCGATCGAGTTGGCTTTGGTCCGCAGCCAGGCGCGCGGGAGCTTGCCGTCCTCCGACGCCTCGCCCTCCCACTCGAGCCCGTCATGACCCGCGGCGGCCATCATGAGTTCGTGGCGGCGCTTGTTCAGCTCCGTGCCGTAGTATTTCAGCATCGACGACTTCGCGCCCATTTCGAGCCCCGCCGTCGCCTCATCGCGGTAACGCTCCATCGTCAGCATGAACGCCACGGCGTCGAGGTCCGTGCGGGCCACGTCGCCGCGCAAGACCAAGTCCGCCAGAAGACCGTTGTCGCGGCCGATCTGTTGGACCACCGTTTCACTCAACAGCCGTTGACCGCCGAGCAGTCCCCCGCTGTTGCCGCCAATCATCGTGCGTTCATGGGTCAGCAAATACTTCGCGACGTCCCAACCGCGGTTCAGCTCGCCGACAATATGGCTTTTCTCCCCGCGCGCATCGTCAAAGAACGTCTCGCAAAACGGCGATTTGCCCGAGATCAGCTTGATCGGCTTCGTGGTGACGCCGGGCTGATCCATGTCGATCAACAGAAAGCTGATGCCCAAATGCTTGGGCGCGTCTGAGTCCGTGCGCACCAACGTGAAGATCCAGTCCGCCTCATCCGCGTAGGACGTCCAAATCTTCTGGCCGTTGACGACGAAGTGGTCGCCTTGATCGACCGCCTTCGTCTGCAGCGCCGCGAGGTCGGAACCGGCGTTCGGCTCCGAATAGCCTTGCGCCCAGCGGATTTCGCCGCGGGCGATCGGCGGCAGAAACGTGGTCTTCTGGTCTTCGGTGCCGAACTTCAGAAGAGCCGGGGCGAGCATCCAAATGCCGAAACTCTCCAGCGGCGACCGACAGCCGAGGCTCTGCATCTCCTGCTTGAGGACTTTGGCCTCGTCTTTCGAGAGGCCAGCGCCGCCATAGGCTTCCGGCCAAGTCGGGACCGTCCAGCCGCGTTCCGCCATCCGCTCCAGCCAGAGACGCTGATCGTCGCTGCGGAACACCCACTTCTTGCCGCCCCAGCAAATGTCCTCTTCGCCGCCGTCGGCCCCGCGCAGGGAGGCCGGGCAGTTGGCGTCAAGCCAGGCACGGGTCTCCGCGCGGAAGGTCTCCAAATCAGCCATGGGATGCTCCTCCTTGCGCGCGCTCCGCGGGCGCGCTGTGCCTGGGGCGCGACGTCCTAAGACGCGCCGTCGCGAATGAGACGTCGAGCAAACGCGCCCAAGCCCTTCGCGCCGGGGCCATAGGCGGCGAACATGGGATTGGTCGTTTGTTTGTGAAAATAACGATAGTAGATCTGCTGCGCAATCACAGCGAGACGAAACACGCCAAAGGCGTAGTAAAAGGTGAAATCACCGATCGACCGGCCGGTCTTTTCACCATAATATGCGATCACTTCGGATCGAGAGAACATACCCGGCGCATCCGACGGTTGCTTCTTCAGCAATTTGAGCTCCGGCGGGTCGTTCGCCTCGACCCAATAGACCAGCGCCGCGCCCAAATCCATCAGCGGATCGCCAAGCGCGGAGATCTCCCAATCCAGCACGGCGCGGATCTCGTGGGGCTCGGCCTCGCCCACAATCATGTTGTCGATGCGGAAGTCCCCATGGACCACGGCGTGGCCGGCCTCCGTCGCGGGCTTGTTGGCGTCGAGCCACGCGCGCACGTCCTCAAAGGGATCGGCGTCATCGGTCAGCGCCTTCTCATAGCGGCTGTTCCAGCCGCCGACCTGTCGCGCGACATAGCCCTCCGGCGTCCCGAAGTCGCTTAAGCCCGCCGCGGCGTAGTCCACCGTGTGCAAGGCGATGAGCTTGTCCCACACCGCTTCGCAGAAGGCGCGGGTGCGTTTCTCATCCCAGCCCCAGCCGGCGGGTATGTCTTGACCGAGGACGACCCCCGGCGTGCGCGCCATCACGTAAAACTCCGCGCCGAGCGGCGAGTCGTCGTCGCTGGCGTAGAACAGGGTCTCCGGCACCGCGGGATAGACCGGCTTGAGCGCGTTCATGACCGTGTATTCACGGATCATGGAGTGCCCCGATTTGGGGCGCGCGCCGGTTGGCGGCCGACGCAAAACGAGATCTCGGTTGGCGTAGCGGAGGAGATAGGTGAGGTTCGAGGCGCCAGAGGGAAACTGCCGCACCTCCGGCGCGCCCTCGAGCCCCGGAATCGCGTCGCGCAACACGCGATCCACCGCCGCGACGTCGAAGCGGTCCTCGTCCCGGACCGGGACACTGGGATCGGCGGCGGGCGTGAGCGAGGCGGCGTCCGTCATAGACCGGCCCGGGCCAAATACCCACCGTCGACGACCAAGGTTTGGCCGGTCATGAACCCGGCCTCATCGGAAACCATATAAAGGATCGCGGCGGCCATCTCGCTCGGCTGGCCGGGGCGCTTGATCGAAAACGTGCGGTTCATCATGTCGTCGAGCGCGTCTTTGTCCGACATCAAAGCGGATGCGATGCGCGTGTCGGTCAAACCTGGGCAAAGAGCGTTCACGCGGATGTTGTGATCGCCATACTCCTGAGCGTAGACTTGAGTCATATTGATCAACGCGGCCTTGGTCACCGAGTAGATCCCTTGCATGAACCCCGGCTTGACCCCGTTGATCGACGCGACATTCACGATTGCGCCGCCGCCCGCCTCCTTCAGCATGGGGATCGCCTTGGCCGTCAGGAAGAACGGCCCGCGCAGATTGACCGCGACCGTTTTGTCCCAGGCGTCTTCGGGCGTGTCCCCGGCCAGGCCGAAAAAGGGATTGGTCGCGCCGTTGTTGACCAGGATGTCCAAGCGCCCTTCTTCGGCGCGGATCGATTCCAGCGCCGCGTCATGATCGGCCAGCTCGCCCAGATGAAGCTTTAGGGCCCGCGCTTTGCCGCCAGCGTCACGGATCGCTGCGGCGACAGCCTCGCACACCTCCAGCTTGCGGCTGGAGCAAATCACGGTCGCGCCCTGAGCGGCGAACAGCTTGGCCGTTTCCTCGCCAATGCCGCGGCTCGCGCCGGCGATCAGGGCCACCTTGCCCGTGAGATCAAAGGGCATCGCGTCTTCCCATCCCTTCCGCCGCGTCTAAGCGGTCGTGTGGTCGCACCGAACGACTGGCGCGTGACCGCCAGCAACGCTCACAAAGGCCGCCCATGTTGGGCGACCAACTCTCGGCGAATCTTGCGCATGCCGCCCAGCCAGCGATCGGGCTCGGCAACCCGCATGGCCGCATACTTCGTTGTGTTCGGATGGGTGGTGACCCGGAACTGCTTGGCGTCCACCGCGGCAAACAACGCGTCCGCCACCTCTTTCGGCTCGATGTAGCCGGAGAGCCCCTGGGAGCCGTGCTCGATCCCTTTGACCAAATCGGTGCGCACGCCCTCCGGACACAGGCAATGGACCTGAAGCCCCTCATCGCCATGGGTGACGGCGAGGGCCTCCGCCAACGCCACGGCCGCGTGTTTGGTCACGGAGTACGGGGCGTCGCCGATCTGATGCAGCAACCCGGCCGCGGACGCGACAACAACGAACAAGCCGCCGCCACGAGCCGTCATGCCCGGCACCACATGCCGCGCGGCGTACACCGTCGCCATCACATTGACCGACCAGCACAACTCCCATGAGCCGTTCGGCGCGGAGCCCGCGCCCCACAACGGCCCGTCCGACACGCCAACGCCGGCGTTCGACACGAAGCCGTGGATCGGCCCCAACTGTCGCTCCGTCATAGAAAGAAAACCGGCCATCGACGCTTCCCGCGCCGCGTCCAACCGCATGCCAAAGCCGCCCAGCGCCTCGCCGACCTCGGCCGCTTTGGCGCCGTCAAGATCACCGATGGCGACGCGCGCGCCCCGCGCGGCGAACCCTTCGGCCAGAGCACGGCCAATGCCGTTCGCCCCGCCGGTCACCGCGACCGTCTTGCCCGACATGTCCATAGCGGCCTCCCTGGGCTGCGCTCTGCGGCGCAGTCTGACCGGTTCCAAAGCCCGGTTCACATATCATGAACCGTGTTCGGAGCGCACTTGTCAATGAAGCTACCGCCCCGGCCGATGTGGGGCGATGGCGACCTTCGCCGCAGGCGGCCGCGTCGGAAGGATCCGCCGCGACACGCGCACGGCGGCGCTCACAAACAAGGCGGGGGCGCCCGCCCCCCCCCCCGCGCCCCCCCCCCCCCGGCCCCCCCCCCCCCGGGGCGGGGGGGGGGGGGGGGGGTTTTTGACCCGGG
>CAZGLY010000015.1:12571-65022 GCA_964526675.1 uncultured Caulobacterales bacterium | reverse complement strand
CAACACCCATTTCCACACCGCCGAATGCCAACCCCGCGCGCCACTCCCGTGAGGCCCCAAGCCCGCCCGGCGGCGGCGATCGCGGCGCGCGCCGACGGCTCCACGGCGTCCCAGGGCGCGAGGCACGCCGCCGCGGCCGTCGCGACCCGCCCGGCGGTCGCGTCCACGTGAGCGATCAGGGCTTCCATATCCGCGAAGGGCTCCGGCTCAGCGTCCCGCGCCCGGGCCTCCGCCAAGGCGATCAGCACGGCGCGCTCCGGCGCCGGTCCGGACCGGAACGCCTCCGCCAGCGCCGTCGCGACCTCGTGCCGCTGCGCGACGGACGGCGTGTCCAACCCCTCGAGCGTTTCACGCCACCACGCCAAGCGAATGGCCGCGATCATGGGCTCCGACGCCGCATAGGCGGCGCGCGCCAGCTCATCATTGTACGCGTAAAGCGCGACCAGACGCCGCCGTCCCTCGGCCGGCGCAAACCGCGCCGCGAGCCATCGGTCGGGATCCCGGGCGCGCACCTGCGCGTCGAGCGTCCGCCGTCGCGGATTGTCCTCGGTGTCGGAGGCGCGCTGCGTCATCGCCGCCTCCCTCCTGCTCGAGGGGTGCGGGCTCGGGACCAAACGCACGCCACAGACCGACGAATTGTGTTCATTGCGCGTGGTGACGACACGAAAGAATGGCGTATGTAACGACCATGTGGGCGAGGCCCACGCGCCTCTTGCGTTTCATTCTCATCTTTGGAGCTTGACCATGGCGTTCACCCTGCCGCCGCTTCCTTACGCGCGTGACGCGTTGGCCCCGCACATCTCGCCGAACACGCTCGATTTCCACTATGGCAAGCACCATCAGACCTATGTGGACAATCTCAACAAACTCGTCGACGGCACGCCCCAGGCGGACCAGTCCTTGGAGGACCTGGTCCGCGCCTCCGCCGGATCCAACCCGGGGGTGTTCAACAACGCCGCGCAGGTGTGGAACCACACTTTCTACTGGAACTCCATGAAGCCGGCCGGCGGCGGCGCGCCGCAAGGCGACATCGCGGACAAAATCGCGGAAGATTTCGGGTCGTATGACGAGTTCAAGGCGGCCTTCACCACCGCCGGCGCCACGCAATTTGGCTCGGGCTGGGCTTGGCTTGTCTACGCGGGCGGCAAACTGGAGGTGCGCAAGACGCCCAACGCCGAAACGCCGTTGACGGAGGACGGCGTCGCGCCCTTGCTCACCATGGATGTGTGGGAGCACGCCTATTATCTCGACTTCCAGAACGCGCGTCCGAAGTACATGGCCGCGTGGATCGACAATCTGGTGAATTGGGACTTCGCCAACGAAAACCTGAAAGCGGCCGCGTAACAGGCATCGCGCGTGAGGGCGGGCGTTCGTCGCGCGCCGCCCTCGCATCGCCTCCGGAGACTGGGGCGGATCGGCGCGCCTAGACGGCGATCAGCGCCGCCGCCACCCGGCGACCGTCTGCGCCCAACGTGGCGTAGGCGCGACACGCTGCGCCGGTGTCCATGAACTCCAGGCCCACGGCCGCGTCGCGAAACCGCGCGGCGACCGCCGCGCTCGGCGGCGTCAGGCGCGCGCCCGTTCCAAACAACACAAGATCGGGCGCGGCGTCCGCGGCGAACACGGGATCGAAATGCGCCGGGGTCACGTCAGGCATCGCCGCCGCCCCCCAACGCTGGACGACGCCGTCGATGATCAACACCGAGCCGTCATGGCGCACGCCGTCAATGCGAAACCCGCCGTCTCCATAGGCGTCGAGCCTGCCGCGCGGCGTGCGCTCGTTCACGCGGGCTCCGCGTCGATGGCCTGATCATCAAGCGCGCCTTGGGTCACGCCCGTCAGCAGCAGAATCGGCGCCGCCACGAAGATCGACGAATAGGTGCCGATCACGACGCCCAGAATCATGGCGAAGGAGAACCCGCGCAGCACTTGGCCGCCAATGACAAACAACGCGATCAACGCCAGGAGCGTCGTCAGCGAGGTCATCAGCGTGCGCGACAAGGTTTTGTTGATGGCGAGATTGATGATGTCCGCCACATCTTTCTTCTTAAAGCGCCGCATCTCTTCGCGCACACGGTCGTAGAGCACCACCGTGTCGTTCATGGAATACCCGACAATCGTCAACAGCGCCGCGATAATCGAGAGGTTGAACTCCAGGCGCGCGAAGGCGAAAACGCCCAGCGTGATCACGACGTCATGAACCAGCGCGACGATGGCGCCGATGCTAAAGCGCCGCTCAAAACGAACCCAGATGTATGTCAGCATCAGAAGCAGCGCTAAGACCATCGCGATCGCGCCTGCCCGGACCAGTTCTCCAGACACCTTAGGGCCGACCACCTCAACACTCGCCGTGCTCTCGTCCAATGTGGGGTAGAGGCCCGACAACGCCCGCAGCACGGCGTCGCGCGCCCGCTGCTGCGCGGTCTCCGCTTCAGCGCCCTCGCCCTCTTGGGCTTCCACCCGGATCAGCACGGCGTTTGGCCGCAGCCGATCGACCGCGCGCTGGACTTGCACGTCGCCGCCCAGGCCAAGACCGTTCACCGCCGTGCGGATGCGCTCCACATCCGGTTCCTCGGGCGTCTCAATGTCGATCAGCACGCCGCCTCGAAAGTCGATCCCCAGGTTGAGGCCCGGCGTGACAAAGAACACGCACGCCAGCGCAAACGCCAACGCCGACGCGATCAGCGCCGCGCGCCGGTGATCCAGGAACGGCACGTTGATGTCGTTGGGAATAAGACGTGTGAACGCCATGGCCCGGCCCCCTACACCGGCAGTGTCTTCGGGCGGGTCGCGGAGAACCACAACGCCACCAGGTACCGTGACACCACAAATGCGGTGAACACGGATGTGACAATCCCGATCGCAAGCGTCACGGCGAAGCCCCGCACCGGTCCCGATCCGAACATGTAGAGCACGACCGCCGCGATCAGCGTGGTGATGTTGGCGTCCAAAATCGTGCCGAGCGCGCGGCGATAGCCGGCCTCCAGCGCGTTTGCGGGCGTGCGCCCCGCCAACGTCTCCTCCCGAATGCGCTCAAAAATCAGCACGTTGGCGTCCACGGCCATGCCGATGGTTAAGATAATGCCGGCGATGCCCGGGAGCGTCAGCGTCGCTTGCAAGCCCGACAACGCGCCCACGATCAGCACGACATTCGCCAGCAGCGCCACATTCGCGAACAGACCGAACAGCCGGTACGCATACGCCATAAAGGCGATGACGCCTGCAAAGCCGAGAATGAGCGCCAAGCGCCCCGCCGCCACAGACGCGGCGCCCAACTCCGCGCCGACCGTCCGCTCCTCCACGATCGTCAACGGCGCCGGCAACGCGCCGGCGTTCAGGAGCGCTGCCAAGTCCGTAGCGCTCTCCACCGAGAAGCCGCCTTCGATCACGCCCTGACCGCCGCAAATGGGACCGCGAATCGTCGGCGCCGTGATGACGACATTGTCCAACAGCGTCGCGAAGCGATCGTTGACGTTCGCGGACGTCAGCGCGCAAAAGTCATCCGCCGCGCCCGGCCGAAACGTGAAGCTGACGAGGGGTTGGCCCCCGTCGGGATCAAACGCCTGGCTGGCCCGCGCCAAATCCTCGCCCGTAAGCGGCGTCTCGCGGGCAACGATCAAAAACGGCTCGTCGATCCGCTCCGTCGCGACAAACGCGCTCACCACCAGATCATTCGTGTTGGGGGCGGCGGCGGCCAACGCCGCGAGATTGTCCCGCAGCGCCTCGACCACCGCGTCCACCGCATCCGCTAGGGCCGGCGCCGCGGCCCCCTCCGCCCGCGTCAGGCCCTCGCGCAACACGGCGGCGACGGCCGGATCGGCGATGCGGCGCGCATCATCGGCATCTCGAGGCAATGCCCCGACCGGCACCAGCACGCTCGCCAGCGCGGTCGCCTGCGCGCCCAGCGCGGAGGACAAAGCGTCAACGATCGCGGCTTCGCGGGCGTCCTCGGGGAGCTCGGCGCCAAACGCCTCCCCCACCGCCGGCACAAGCGCCGGCGCCATGGCCTCCGCGATCACGCGGGGGTCGCGGCGCAAAGCGCCTTCCGCCAGCCGCTCCATCGTGTCTCGATCATCGCTGGTGACGAGCTGGAACGTCATCTTCGCGGTCGTGCCGATGCGATCCTTCAGGGCTTGAGGGTCGCGCACGCCCGGCGCCTGCACCAAAACGCGATCCGTCCCCTGACGTTGGATGATCGGTTCGCTGACGCCCACCGAGTCGATCCGCCGGCGAATGACTTCAATCGCATCGCGGATGGTGCGCTGTTGAATGTCGTCGATGAACGCCTCGGTCACTTGGAGCAGAAGCGTGTTCGCCGTACCGCCGCGCACCACCTGCAACGTCCGATCGATCGGATTGTCGCCAAGCCGCTCGGAAACCTGCTCACGGAGGATACGCTCCGCACGCTCCACGTCGGCCGGATTGGCGATGGCGATCACGACGCTGTCGCCTTCCAACCGATACCCGTCCGACGGGATCTGGCCTTCCAACAACACTTTGAGACGGGCGTCGCGCGCCGCCTGGCCCAAGCGCTCGGCCCGCACTTTCGCCAGATCAACCTCGTACAGGAGGTAAGAACCGCCTTGCAGATCCAACCCGAGATTGATCGTGTTTGAGGGCATCACGCCCCCTAACGCCCCGCGCACGCCCGCCGGCAGCACGTTGGGCAGCGCGTAAAGCGCGCCCAGAGCCAACGTCACCGCGATCAGCGCGACTTTCCAGCGCTCGAAGTACAGCATGGACCTGATCAGCCCTCAGCGTCGTTCGATGCGCCGGACGCCGGCTCCGTCTTCGCGCGCACTTCCGCGATCATCGTCCGCACAATCCGCACCCGAACGCCGTCGGCCAACTCGACCGACAGTTCATCATCGCTGACCTTGTTGACCTTGCCGATCAAACCGCCGTTCGTCACGACGACATCGCCGCGGCGCAGATTCGCAACCATCTCGCGGTGCTCTTTCATGCGCTTTTGTTGTGGGCGGATGAGCAAGAAATAAAAGATCACGAAGATAAGGACGAAGGGCAGCAGCTGCATCAGCGAGTTGCCGGCCGCCGGAGCCGCCGCGCCAGCGACCGTCACGAACGGCTCAGCCGCTTCCGCGGCGGACGAAACCAAATCAATCGCCATCATGGTTAGCCTTATCTCTGAGGGTTCTGCGGGTCAGGAACCCCGGTGCGGGCAAGGGCGTTGCGGCGCGCGCCGCACTAAGGCGCGGACCATATCAGCGCCCGCGGCCCAAGCAAGCGCGCGGCTGCGGCGGAAGACCGAAGACGGATCATCGTCCTCGCATCAAGCGCTTAGGTGTTCTGCGGCGGCAACAGCGCCAGCGGATCGACCGGCCGCCCGCTTTTGCGGAGTTCGAAATGAAGCTGGGGACGCCCGACGCCGCCGGTCGACCCCGCCTCGGCGATCACCTGGCCGCGACGGACGCGCTGGCCCTCGGTCACCAACAACCGCGCGCTGTGGCCATAGGCGGTGATCCACCCCTGATCGTGGCGCAACAGCAGAAGCTCGCCATAGCCGCGCAACGCGTCGCCCGCGTAAACGACTTCGCCATCGCGCGCCGCCAACACGGGCGCGCCCTCCACCGCCGCGATCTTCACGCCGTCCAAGCGCCGCCATGCGTCAATCGGCCCAAACGGCTCCAAGATCCGCCCCCGAAGCGGCCAATCAAAAGCCGAAGCGGCCACCGGCGCCGGCCGCGCGCGCAGTGTCTCCGGTCCCGACGCCGCGGCGCGCGACGGCGGCGGCGCAACGGCCGTCGCCGACAAGGGCGGCGCGGCCGCCATCCAATCTCGCGCCAGCGCCGGCAGGCGGATCGGTTGCCCGACCTCGAGGGTATACGGCCGCTCCAGCCCATTCATGAGCGCCAAGGACGGCAGATGAACGCGGTAACGGCGCGACAACGCATACAACGTCTCGCCCCGAGCAACGCGATGCACCTGGGGCGGCGGCAGGATCAGCGTCTCACCCGCGCCCAACGCAAACGGCGGAGGCAGATCGTTGGCCTCAATCACCGCCCTTAAGCTCACTTGATAGCGCTCCGTCAGGGCGAACAGCGTGTCGCCCGGCTGGATCGTGACGCGGGTTGGACGCTCCAGCTGCGCTGAGGCCGCGGGCGTCAACTCGAGCGACACAGGCGCGCCGGCGGGGCGTCCTGGAACGCCCGCAGCGCACCCCGTCAGCGCCAACGCCGCGGCGACCGCGACGCGCCGGCGGCCGTCACGCTGATTCGGTTTCCGCCAAAGCATGCGCCAAACTCTCGCGCACATCATGCGCGGTCAGCTCCAGCCGCAGGGGCGTCACCGAGATGAAGTTGTTGTAGATCGCGTAGAGATCCTCGCCCTTCGCGGTGTTCGACAACCCACCCTGGAAGCCGAGCCAGTAATAGGTGCGCCCCCGAAGGTCGCGCCGACGATCCGCGTGCATGCTCCACTGATCCCGTTCGCCATGGCTCGTCACATGAACGCCGGCGACGTCGTCAGGCTCGCAGGGCGGGAAATTCACGTTCAACACCACGTCCTTCGGCCAGCCAATGCTGATCAAACGACGGATCAGGTCCGGCCCGTGCGCCTCCGCGGCGGCGAAGGGGGTGTTCCCGCCATGCGTGTAGTTTTCCAACGTCTGGGACAGAGCGATCGCCGGCACGCCCATCTTCATCGCTTGCATGGCCGCCGCGATCGTGCCCGACACGGTGACGTCGTCAGCCAGGTTTTGGCCGCGGTTGACGCCGGACAACACCAGCTCCGGGGGCGCGCCCTCCACCAGATCGTGAATGCCCAAGAAGCACGCGTCCGACGGCGTGCCCGCGACGGAAAACCGCTTCGGACCCACCTTGCGCACCATAATCGGATCGGTCAGCGACAGCTTGCGCGACGCGCCCGATTGCTCCGTGGCTGGGGCGGACACCCACACGTCATCGCTCAAATGGGCCGCAATCGCTTCCAGCACCGCGAGGCCCGGCGCCTCCACGCCATCGTCGTTGGTGAGCAGGATGCGGGGACGCTGAGGGATCATCACAGGCTCCTTACCGGCCAGCACGTGGTCCGAAGCTGAGCCATACCACGATCTGCGCCGTTGGGAATGAAACCTCCACCCGATTTCGCCTCCGTTGCGAACCGGGCCCGATCATGACGATTCACGCGGCCTTAGGCGGCCCCATCGTACGCCCTCCGCACTGGCGCGGGGACGCCACGACGACGGCGAACCAGCGGAGGGCCCCCGCCATGATGTTTTGTATCTGCGAACGCGAGCATTTCCTGCACGCCTTGCCGAAGGGCGGCGTCGGCGCGGAACTCGGCGTCTTTAAGGGCGACTATTCGCAGAAAATTCTCGATGTGGTGCAGCCCGAAAGCCTTCATCTGATCGACGCCTGGGCGTGGTCGCTGAAGGACGCGATCCCCTTTGACGACGTGCCGTCGTACATGGCGGAGATCGACGCCAACACCCTGCGATATTTGGGCGGGCCGCCCGATCAAGCGCTTGAAGTGTTTTACCAAGGCGTCCAGCAACGCTTCGCCGACCGCCCCGACGTGACGATCCATCGCGGCAAAACCCATGATGTCGTCAAACAATTTCAAGAGCCGGTCTTCGATTTTATCTACATCGACGCCAATCATTTCTACGAATATGTCTTGCGCGACCTGATCGAATGGAGCGCCAAGCTCAAACCTGGCGGCGTCATTCTGTTAAACGATTGCTTTGACGGCATGGTGGGGCGTCGCCAGCACCTCGGCGTGGTGGAGGCGGTCACCCAGTTCCGCAAGCGCGGCGACTGGCGCATCCTGGCGCTGACGGCCAGCGCCTTCTCCGACCTGGCGATGACCAACAATCCAGGCGCGCCCTACGCGCAGACCTTTCTGCAGAACTTGGTGACGTCCGGACACATGATGATTGAGCTGCCGGAAACGGCGGTGGCGTCGTACCAACACAAGTACTTCGGCCTCGGCGAGGGCAATGTCCGCGCGATGCCGAGTTTTGTGTTTTAGGGTTCGCCGCCCGGGCTAGACCGTTTCCGCCACCCCGGCGCAAAGCCGCTCCGTCCCCCCCATGAACGGCCGCAGCGCGTCGGGGATGGCGATGGACCCATCCGCCTCCTGGTAGTTCTCCAGAAGCGCCACCAAGCACCGGCCCACCGCCACGCCCGAGCCGTTGAGGGTGTGCGCGAACTCCAGCTTGGCTTTCTTGCCGCTCCCCGCGCCGTCGGAACTGGCCGCGCGGCGGAACTTCGCGTCCATGCGCCGGGCCTGGAAGTCGCCGCACGTCGAGCAGGACGAAATCTCCCGATACTGATCCTGGCTCGGGACCCAGACTTCGAGGTCGTAGGTCTTCTGCGCGGCGAAGCCCATGTCGCCGGAAGACAGCGTCAGCACCCGATGCGGCAACTCCAAACGCTTGAGCACCTCTTGAGCGCAATCGGTCATCCGCTCCAGCTCCGCGTCGGAGTCTTCGGGTTTGGTGATCGAGACCAGCTCCACCTTGTTGAACTGATGCAGACGGATCATGCCGCGGGTGTCGCGGCCCGCGCTGCCGGCCTCCGAGCGGAAGCAGGGCGTGTGCGCGGTGTAGCGCCGCGGCAGCGTGTCCTCGGCGACAATCGCGCCGGCGACGATGTTGGTCAGCGGCACCTCGGCGGTGGGGACGAGGTAGCGGTCATGGCTGGTCTTGAAGAGATCGTCCTCAAACTTGGGCAGTTGGCCGGTGCCGTAAAGCGCCTCGCCACGCACAAGGAAGGGCGGGCTGACTTCGGTGTAGCCATGCTCGCGGGTGTGCAGATCGAGCATGAAGGCCGCCAGAGCCCGCTCCAGGCGGGCCAACTCCCCGGTGAGCATCACGAAGCGGCTGCCGGACATCTGGGCCGCCGTCTCGAAATCCATTGCGCCGAGCCCCTCGCCCAACGTCACATGGTCTTTTGGCGCGAAGCCGAGCGCGGTTGGTTCCCCGAAACGGCGTTCCGCGACCTCCACATTCGCCGCCTCGTCAGCGCCGATGGGCACGCCAGGCGCCGCGCGGTTCGGCAGCGCCTCCAGGATCGCGGTGAGATCGGCGCGGGCCGCGCGCTCTTTCTCGTCCTCGGCCTCCATCGTCGCCTTGAGGTCGGCGACCTGCTGCATCAGCTCGTGGGCTTTCGCCTCATCGCCGGACGCTTTCGCCTTGCCGATCTGCTTGGACGCGGCGTTGCGCGCCGTCTCCGCCTCCTGCTTCGCCGTGACAGCCGCGCGCAGAGCCGCATCGAGCCTGAGGACGTCCGCGGAGCGCCCGTCCGCCCCCCGGTCCGCCATCGCCGCATCAAAGGCGGCCGGGTCGTTGCGGATGATTCTGATGTCGTGCATGGCGCGGGCTCCCAACGTCGCCGCGTGATAGCCCGCGCCGCGGATGAGCGCAAAGGCGCGCTATTCCGCGGCGGCGGCTTCTTCTTCGGCGCGCCGGCGCTCAATCAGCTTCACCGCCAAAATGGAGATCCCGTAGAGCGCCAGCACCGCCACCCCAAGGCCGATCTGGGACATCGGGTCGGGCGGGGTGAGAAACGCCGCGACGAGGAAGATGCCCACGACGGCGTAGCGCCAATACTTGATCAGCGTGTCGGAGGTGATCAGGCCCACCCGCGCCATCAACGTCAGCGCCACCGGCATCTGAAACGCCAAGCCGAAGGCCAGGATCAACGTGGTCACCAACGCCAGATAGTCCGCGACCCGCGGCAACAACTCGATCGCGACGCGCCCCGAGTCGGCGGCTTGCTGTTGGCCAAGCGCAAACTGCAACACCAAGGGCAGGATGAAGAAATAGACGAGGGCCCCGCCCAGCGCGAACAACGCCGGCGAGGCGATCAGATAGGGCGCAAACGCCGCCTTCTCATTGCGGTATAAGCCCGGCGCGATAAAGGCGTAGACCTGATACGCGACCATCGGAAACGCGACAATGAAGCCGCCAAACAGCGCCAGCCTCAGCTTGGCGAAGAAAAACTCCAGCGGCGAGGTGAAGATGAGCCGCAAACTCTCAAGGTTTTCATCGCCGCTCAACGCCGCGGCCCGCTGAAACGGTTGGAGCAGGATGTTGTAAATCTGCTCCGCAAACCCGAAACACGCCGCAAACCCGACCACGATCGCCACCAGGGCGACAATCAACCGCGTGCGCAGCTCCAGGAGGTGATCGAGCAGCGGCGCGCGGCTGGCCTCCATCTCCGCGTCGTCATCGTGGTCAGACGCGTCGCCCGCTGTCGGCTGCGGCGCGCCCGGCAATCCGCCCGTCCCCATCAGCGTGATTTCTCCGTGACCGACGCCGGCTCAGGCGCGCTGTCAGCGTCAGACGTCCCATCCGCCGCAGGCGGGTGGGGACGCTGATCATCGCCGCGAATGTTGGGGTCGGCGTCGGGCGTGTGGATCGTCGGCGCGTCCGTCTCCACCGCGCGCAACTCCCGGCCCAAATCGTCCAGCGGCTTACGCACGTCCGACAACGGCTCGAGCCGTCGCAGCGCTTGGACCTCCCGCTTCAGCTCATCCAGCTCCGTCTGGCGACCGATTTCATCAAAGCTGCGTTGAAACTCGCGCCCCACCTCACGCACCTTGCGGAGCGCCTGACCGGCGCGGCGCATCATCACGGGCAACTCGCGGGGCCCAACGACCACAAGCGCGATGATGGCCAGCAGGATGAACTCGCCGAGTCCAAATTGGGGGAGCATGGCGTACGCCCTTTCACGCGCCGCAGCGGGCGGGCCGCGGCGGCGGCCGTCGTCGCGAACCCAGCGTGCTTACGCCTGGGTCTTGTCCTTGGCGTTTTCCGCGGCGGCGTCGATGGTCACGCCATCATCGCGCAGCGCTTTGGCCTCCGCCTCGGCGTCCTCTTTGAGACCCTTACGGAAGCTCGTAATGCCCTTGGCCAGGTCGCCCATAATGGACGAAATTTTGCCACGGCCGCCGAACAACAGCACCGCCAACAAGACGACGAGGCCGATCTGCCAAAAGCTGAGGCCCACGTGACCCTCCTTCACCCGAATATCGAATAAGTACGTCGCGCGACCATCCGGCGCAACGCGCGGCGCGCACGCGCCGCGCCCCGACCCGCAGCGGTCACACCGCCGCGCTGGTGTCCGCCGGCGGCTCGATGGCCAGCAAGGCCTCCAAACGCCGCTGCGCCGCCTCAGCGTCGAACGCAACGGCGCCGCCGCGCGCATCTTCCGCCGCGCGGGCCCGCCGCAACGCGTCGCCCGAAAGCGGGGGCGCGGCCGCCGCCACCCCCTCCATCTCCGCGAGATCGCCATTGCAATGGAGGAGCATGTCGCAGCCCGCGGTCAGCGCCTCAAGCGCTCGCGCGGTCAAGGTGCCGCCGAGCGCCTTCATCGACAGGTCATCCGTCATCAAGAGGCCGTCAAAACCGATCACGCCGCGGATGACGTCGCGCACCACGGTCGCGGACGTCGTGGCCGTCGCGTCGGCGTCGTAGGCGCTGTAGACGACGTGGGCGGTCATCGCCATGGGCGCGCTCGACAAGGCGTAAAACGGCCTGAAATCATGGGCCTCAAGCTCCGCGCGCGAGGCGGCCACCAGCGGGCGCGCGTGATGGCTGTCCACCAGCGCGCGGCCGTGGCCGGGAATGTGCTTGATCACGCCCGCGACCCCGCCCTGGGCGAGCCCCATAAGCGTGGCGCGCCCTAGCGCAGCGACCGCGTCGGGATCCGTCCCGAACGCGCGCGGCCCAATGACCGGATCCGCGCCGGAGGCCGGCATGTCCAACACCGGCGCGCAATTCACGTCGATGCCGCAGGCGTTCAACTCCGCGGCGATCATGCACGCGTTGAGCCGCGCCGCCTCCAGGGCCTCCTGGGGCGCGTGACGGTAGAGCGTTCCAAACGCCGCCGACGCCGGGGCGGCGCGCCACGCCGGCGGCCGCAGCCGTTGCACCGGCCCGCCCTCTTGATCAATCAGGATGGGCGCGGGGCGTCCCACGCACGCCCGCAACGCGCTGGTCAGCGCCCGGACCTGATCCGGCGACTCCACATTGCGCGCGAACAGGATGAAGCCCCAAGGCTCAGCGTCGCGAAAGAACGCCTCCTCCTCGGCCGTCACCTGCAGGCCGGAACACCCGTAGATCGCCGCGCGCGCCGTCATCGGCCCGCCACGATGCAGCCATAGCCGCGCTCAAGCACGTCTTCGCAATACGCCGACGCTCGGGCCCGCTCCGCAAACCCTGGCACGTAAAGCCGGAAGAACACGCCGCGTTGGCCCAGATCCACCTCGACGACTTCGTGGGGGCGCTCCGCAAACAGAGACGCGGCTTCACGGTTCAGCACATCCCACGCCACTTCGGCGGCGCGGGCGCTGCGGTACGAGCCCAGCTGCGCGGCGAAGCGCCCGCCATCGCTTAAGGGCGGCGCCGGCTTGGCGGTGATCGGCCGCGTTGGCGCGGGCCGCGGCGGAGGCGACGCCTCCCCATCGCGCGCAGCGGCCGCGCGTGGGTCCGCAGCCGCGGAGGGCGGCGGCGCCGCGGCGGGCGCGCGCGGCTCCGTGGTGAGCAACCCAGCCGCGCCCCGTTCCGCAAACGCGTTCGCGAACGCATCGGCCGTGGGAGCGCGCGCCGAGCCGGCAGGATCGCGTCCGCTGGGCGCAAACCGCAGCGCCGCGGGGTCGGCGCTCTCGATTGCAGCCGCTGGCGACGGAGGCGACGTTTCGGGCGTCAGATCATCCCGCGCGTCGCGGTCGGCCGGCGTCGGGGGCGACACGTCGCCCGTGACGGCCTCCGGCTCGGTGTCCAACGATGTCGTTTCTAAGGATGTCGTGTCCCGGGGCGCGGTGTCCAACGGGGCGGTCGCGCGCCGCAGCGCCGCGGCGTCCGCCGTGGCGTCCGCCCCGCCATCCCCGTCAAACCGGGAGAACACCTCTTTATCGAGATGCGGCGTCGTCGCGCCGCCGCGCTCTTGCGGCGTGATTTTGAAGGGTCCCTCCGCGGCCCGGA
This sequence comes from uncultured Caulobacterales bacterium, assembly GCA_964526675.1. Lineage (GTDB taxonomy): Bacteria > Pseudomonadota > Alphaproteobacteria > Caulobacterales > Maricaulaceae > CAZADA01. The sequence continues at coordinate 52,073 of CAZGLY010000015.1, read as the reverse complement.
TCACCGGCGCCGCAGACCGGCCGCCCTCGCGCACGCCTTGATGATACGCGCTCCAGACCACGCCGGAGAACGCGACCATCACCGCGCCCAAAACGCCCAGCACCACCGGCCCGCGCCCGCCGCCGCGGCCATCGGAACGCCCGTCGACATCCGCGTCGGCCTCAGCGCCGCCGGACGCGGCGTCGTCCTCTGGATCAAGGGCCGAATGCTCCGCCGTGGTCATGCAGCCTCCCCGACCGTCTTCGCGACGATCTCACCCAACGGCCTCATCACGCGTCAGCGCCACCCACCGTCCACCGTAAACAAGCGGCGGTGCTCGTCGATCGCGAATCGATCCGTCATGCCCGCAATATAATCCGAGACGACGCGCGCCGTGGTCGCGGATCGCGGTTCACCCGTCCGCGCCCGCCAGACCGGGGCCAACAAGCCCGGATCGCCCACAAACGCGTCAAACAGCTCCGCCACTATGCGCTGGGCCGACCTCATTTTTCGGTTAACGCGATGATGGCGATACATCCGCGTGAACAGAAACGAGCGCAACGGACGGTCCGCTTCGAGCACCGTCTCGGGAAACGCCACCACAGGCGCGTCGGCGCGGCGCACGTCCGCCGCCTCACGGGGCGCGAGCGCGTCAAGGCGTCGCTGCGCCTCCGTCACGCATTCATCAATCATCCACCCGATCAGCCGCCGAACAGCCTCATGGATCAACCGGGGCGTCTCCAAGCCCGGATAACGCTCGCGCAACTCGGCGAACACGCCGCCCACTTTCGGGATCGCGCCGAGATCATCCACCGTGAACAAACCGGCGCGCAGACCATCGTCCAAATCGTGATTGTTGTAAGCGATGTCGTCCGCCAGCGCGGCGACTTGGGCTTCAGGCCCCGGCTGGGTCTCGAGTTCAAGACCGCGCCAATGCGGATAGGCCTTCAGCGCCCAGGGCAGGCGCGTCTCGTCATGGCCGGGCCCCAACAGCGGGCCGTTGTGCTTCACGGCCCCCTCCAACGTCTCCCACGTCAGATTGAGGCCGTCGAACTCCGCATACCGAGCCTCAAGTTGGGTGACGAGACGCAAGGTGTGGGCGTTGTGGTCAAACCCGCCATAACCAGCCATCGCCTCGGAAAGCGCGTCTTCACCCGCATGCCCGAACGGCGGGTGCCCCAAGTCGTGGATCAACGCCAACGCCTCCGTCAGGTCTTCATCAAGACCGAGGCGCAAGGCGATCGCGCGCGCGATCTGCGCGACTTCGAGCGTGTGGGTCAGCCGGGTGCGATAGTGGTCGCCCTCATGCGCCACGAACACCTGGGTTTTGTGTTTCAACCGCCGAAACGCGGAGGAATGGATGATTCGATCCCGGTCGCGTTGAAAGGGCGAACGCGAGGCGCTTTCCGCCTCGACGTGCGCGCGCCCGCGACTGTTCGCCGGATCGCTGGCGTAGGCCGCGCGCCACCGCCGCCCCGGCGCCCCATCGCCAGGCGTCGCGTCGGGGGGCGTCGCGTCGCGGGGCGGGCTCGCGGCTGCCGCTGGCGCGCCCGCGCCGCTGGTCCCGCTGCGTTTGTTTTGCATGGCGGTCTCCTCGCGCTTATATGCGCCATAACGCGATTTGAACGCGCGCACACGGTTTCGCGCCCCAGCGACGCGCTGGCGGCCCTCGTGCGCCCCGCTGAGAGGAACGGTGATGGCCGATACCGATCACAACGTCTTGGACGCGGATGACGCCGCGTCGGTGCGCTTGAGCGCAGCCGCCGCCCAGCGCATCAACGCCATCACCGCCGAACATGGCCGCTCGTTCTTGCGCGTGGCGGTGCAGGGCGGCGGCTGCTCGGGCTTCTCTTACGCCTTCGATTTCGCCGACGCCGCCGAAGCCGATGACGTCACGATACGCCGTGACGGCGCGGGGGTCTTGATCGACAAGGCGTCGCTGCCTTTTCTCGCGGGGGCGGAGATCGACTTCACGGACGAGCTGATCGGGGCGTCCTTTAAGATCCACAACCCCAACGCCACCAGCGCGTGCGGTTGCGGCGTGAGCTTCTCCGTCTAGGCTGCGCGCCCGCGGGTCGCCCCGGCGCCAGACACTGCAAAAAAGGCCGCGGCTCTCGGTCGCCTGGTGCGATTCGTGCATCACATTTTGCATCGCGGGATAGACGCGAGCGCCTAAGCCGGGCATCGTCTTTTGCGAGGCGGTGTGGCTGGGCAAACACACGCAAGAACATGCGGTTGAGAATGATAACGCATGTGAGCAAGCGCTGGCGACGAGGTGGGCCATGAAACGCAAAATGAGCGGGACGCTGTTCGGCTTTTTAGGCCTGATTGTTCTCGCTGGGGCCGTGACGGCCGGCGTGTTTGTTGTTGGATATGTTCTTGATAACCCCGCGATTGATGGGGAGTTGAGCGTCATCGTCTACACTGGCGCGGGAGCGCTGGCCGTGTTGACGGTGTTTTTGGGCCTCGCCTTTGTGTGGATGGCCGACGTCGTGAATGAGCTCACCGCCATTCGCGCGGCGCTGGCCGCCGCCGCCGCGCGCTCCGACCGTGTGCGCCCGCCGCGCGCGGCTGACGTCGCGATGAATGGAGCCCACGCCCGTGGCTATGCCGACCGCGCGGGAGCCGCAGCGCAACCCGCCGCGCCTCAGCACACCAACGGCGCCGAGCCCGCGCCGGCGGCCCGCCCTCAAACGCAAGGCGGCTATGACGACGCGCATCGGCGGACGATGTCGATGGAAGACAGGATCGCCGCGCGGATGCGGCCCCCTGAGCCGGAGCCCCGGCTCGCCGAGCCGGCTCTGGCGAGCACGCGCTCCTTCCGCGAGCCCGCGCCCGCGCCGGCCCGCAACGGGTATGATCGCGGCGAACGCCCCTTGTCCATTGGCCGCGACCAGCCGCGCGACACCGACCGCGATGCGTTGCGCGCCCTGCGTTACACCAACGGCCATGGCGAACGTACGATGGCCACCGACGATCCGGACGTGGCGGCGATGCAGCGCAGCGGCCGACCGCTGCGCCGCCGGCCGACGCCGCGCGATCCCGCGGCGGAGCTTGACGCGTTGCTTCGCGAGCAGGAGCGCCCTCGTGGCGAGGAAGACGACGGGTACCGCGTCGTGCGCCCCGGCGCGGGCCGCACGCCCTACTAGCGCTCAGAGTCTCCGCCGCCCGACGGGGCGGCGCTCTCGCGATCACGCCGCCCCTTGACGCGGGCGGCGCGGCGGCGCCTGCTGGCGCGATGTGGGGCGACGCCCCTGTCGTCTGATGATCCGCCCGGAGGCCGCCATGGCGCCGCTCCTTGATGAGCCCCCCGCTGACCCCACGCCCTCGCCCGCCGCGTCCGACGGAAAAGCGGCGTCCCGCTCGACGCCGGATGCCGGGTGGACGCGCTCGGCGATCGCGGCCCTTTATGACCAACCGTTCGCGGACTTGCTGTTTGCGGCCCAAACGGTCTTGCGCGCCCATTTCGATCCCAATGAGATCCAGACGTGCCGCCTGTTGTCCGTGAAGACCGGCGGATGCGCGGAAAACTGCGGCTATTGCAGCCAGTCGGCTCACGCCGACGCTGGCGTGCCCGCCGGCAAGCTGATGGCCCGCGACGCGGTGCTGGCGGAAGCACAGGCCGCCAAGGCCGAAGGTGCGTCGCGCTTCTGCATGGGCGCCGCGTGGCGGAGCTTAAAAGACCGCGATCTCGCCGCCGCCTGCGCCTTGATCGCGGATGTGAAGGCGCTTGGTCTGGAAACCTGCGTGACGCTCGGCATGTTGGCGGACGGCCAGGCCGAAGCGCTCAGGGCCGCGGGCTTGGACTACTACAACCACAATCTGGATTCCGCGCCGGAATACTACGACCAGGTCGTCACGACGCGCACCTATCAGGACCGTCTGGACACCTTGGCGCGCGTGCGCGCCGCAGGCCTCAAGACCTGCTGCGGCGGCATCATCGGCATGGGCGAGACTCGCGCGCATCGCGTGGGGCTGATCCACGCCCTCGCCGCGTTGCCCGAGCCGCCGCACAGCGTGCCGATCAACGCGCTGGTGCCGGTCGCCGGCACGGCCCTCGGCGACGCCGCGCTGGCCCAAGGGACGTCCTGCGACGCGCTGGAGTTTGTGCGTACGATCGCTGTCGCGCGGATCGTGTTCCCGACCTCGATGGTCCGGTTGTCGGCGGGACGCGAGACCATGAGTTCCGAGCTGCAAGCGCTCTGCTTCTTCGCGGGTGCGAACTCGATCTTTGTCGGCGCAAAACTGCTGACGACGCCCAATCCGGAACCAACCGAGGACGAAACGCTCTTCGCGGCCCTCGGCTTGCGGCCGATGGCGCCCGGTGAGGAGGACGCGCGTCTCGCCCAAGCCCGCGCGACGGCGGCGCGCGACGCGACCTAAAGCGCCGGCGGGACAACCACCATGGCCACAAGGGCGGCGCTGTGCGCGACCAACGCCACGAAACCGATCCACGCCAGCCAGCCTTGGCGCAGCGCAAGCGCCGCCCACGTCGCCGCCGGCGCCAAAACCAAGGTCGCGATGAAGCTCGCCGCCGCCGCGTCCGCCGCATCGCCGACGAGACCGCGGGCCGCATCCAACACCGTGAGCGTCTCGGGCAAGAACGCCAACGTCAGGCTGAGCGCCGCCGCGGGCGCGGCCGCGAGCCCACACACGAGCGTCAGCACGCCCGCCCACAGCGCCACGGCCCACTGGTTCGCCATGTTTGTCCCTGCCTTACATCCCTCGCGCGGCGATCGACGGCGCGCTTGTCCCCCAGACATTGCTTTGGAGTCACGCCGTGAAGATCGCCACGTGGAACGTTAACTCAATCGGCGCGCGGCTGCCCACCGTCTTGGGCTGGCTGACGGACGCCGCGCCCGACGTGGCCTGCCTGCAAGAAATCAAATGCGTCACGGAAGCCTTCCCCACGGACGCGGTCGAAGAACTCGGCTACACCTGCGCCGTTCATGGTCAGAAGAGTTACAATGGCGTCGCGATCCTCTCCAAGGCGCCGATGACCGACGTGCGCCGCGGTCTGCCCGGGGACGAGGATGACGACCAGGCGCGCTACATTGAGGCGGTGATCGAAACGCCCGCCGGCGCCATGCGCGTCGCGTCGATCTATTTGCCCAACGGGAACCCGATCGACTCGCCCAAATTCGCCTACAAGCTGCGTTGGCTGGATCGTTTGCGCGCGCACGCGGCCACTCTGTCCCTTCTGGAGGAGCCGTTGGTGCTCGCGGGCGATTACAATGTGATCCCGCGCGATGTGGACGTGCACGACCCCGCCGCATGGGCCGAGGACGCGTTGCTGCAGCCGCAAAGCCGGGCCGGCTTGCGCGCGCTCACCTGGCTCGGCCTCACCGACGCGTACGAAGCCGTGGACGGCCGCGCTCACCAGTACACGTTTTGGGACTATCAAGGCGGCGCATGGCCGAAGGATCACGGCGTGCGAATCGATCACCTGCTGCTCAGCGCTCAAGCCGCCGATCGCCTGGATTCCGTGGAGATTCATCGCAGCGCGCGCGCGATGGACAAGCCCTCCGACCACGCACCGGTCACCGCTGTTTTCACCGGCTGAGGGCCGTGTCGCCGGTCGAGCCGCCGCGCGAGTCACATTACACTGATAATATTGCAGTGCATCGTATCAAAACTGTGGGAAACTTGATTTCCACACCGCCAGCGCCGTTTTTTCACGCGCCGTACCTGCAGATTGTCTGCACGTCATTGTGCGCCGCGTGCTGACACGGAAGCCAGGCGGGCCTATGTTTGGGAGGGGTGTGTCGGTTTGTCATTTTTTGTGTCTTTTCGCCGGGGCTCAGCCATGACAACCGCACATTAAGGTCAGATTTCTACGATGAAACTGCGATCGATGAGCGCACACGCCGCCGATCGCCAAGAACGATCTGAGGAGGAGTTAAGCGATGGCTGACCAGAAACATTTGTTTCCAGCCCTGACGGCCGCCTGTCTTTATGCGCGCGGCAAGAAGTCGGAAGACGGCGGCAAAGACGCCGCCAACGAAAGCCCGTCTGGCCAAGGCGAAGAGCTGTGCTCCGACGTGGTCGAAGCCGCACGCACGCCGGATCTGGTCCGCGCCGCGTAACGGCTTGGGTGATGAGCCTCGCACAGGGCGGCGCGGCCGGTTGGGCGGCGGCGCCCGCGCGGCCTACGCCGCCGGGCCGAGGCGCTCCAGAGCCACTTTGAGCTTGTCGCGCTGGGTCTCGTAACTGGCCTGCTTTTCCCGTTCCGCCGCGACGACATCCTCCGGCGCCCGCGCCACGAACTTCTCGTTCGCCAGTTTTTTGACCAGACGATCGATCTCTTTGTCGATCTTTTGGATTTCCCCGCCGAGCCGCACGCGCTCCGCCGCCAGATCCACCACATCGCCGATCGGCAAGACCAGCCGGGCCTCGCCCACGACGGTTTGCACCGCGCCTTCCGGCTCTTTGCGGCCCAGTTTCGCGTCCTTCAGCCGCGCGAGCAGGCAAATCGCGTCGCCATTGCGCCTCAGGCGCGCGCGCGTCACGCCGCCGGCGCCAAAGACCCGCAACGGAATCTTAGCCGCCGCCGGCACGTTCATCTCCGCGCGCAGGGACCGGATCTCGGTGATGAAGCGAATCAGCCAGTCCATCTCCGCAACGGCGTCCGGGTCGACCAGCGTCTCCGGGAGCGCTGGCCACGGCGCGCTGATCAGCAAGGCGTCCCGTGGGACGTCGCCGGCCGTCTGCGCCCACAGCGCCTCCGTGATGAACGGGCTGAACGGGTGCAACATGGCGTAGAGCTGATCGAGCGCCCACGCTGCGCAGGCGCGCGTTTCGATCCGCTCCGGCGTGTTATCCTCCTCGCGCAGGATCGGCTTGATCAATTCAAAGTACCAATCGCACAGGACATTCCAGGCGAAACGGTAGATCGCGCCGGCGGCGTCATTGAAGCGATACGCCTCCAACGCCTCGCCCACGGTCTGGGCCGTCCGCGCCACTTCGGAGACGATCCATCGGTTCACCGTCAGCGTCGCGCTCGCCGGATCCCAGTCCGGATCGCGCGCCACGCCGGCCATCATCATCCCGCGCGTGACGTTCCAGACCTTGGTGCCGAAATTGCGGTACCCCTCCACCCGCTGCTTGGACATCCGGATGTCGCGACCCTGCGCCGCCAACGCCGCGAGCGTGAAGCGCAAAGCGTCGGCCCCGTACTCGTCCGCAAGCTCCAGGGGATCGATGACGTTGCCTTTCGACTTTGACATCTTCTGACCCTGCTCATCGCGAACCAAGGCGTGGATGTAGACGTCGTCAAACGGCACAGCGTCCATGAAATGGAGGCCCTGCATCATCATCCGCGCCACCCAGAAAAAGATGATGTCGTGGGCGGTCACCAGCACGGACGTCGGGTAGAAATCCTTCAGCTCCTCCGTTTGGTTTGGCCAACCAAGGGTCGAGAACGGCCAGAGCGCGGAGGAAAACCAGGTGTCCAGGACGTCCTCGTCCTGGGTCAGCGTGACGTGGGCTTGGTTGTAGCGCTCGCGCGCCGCCTTCAACGCCTCCGCCTCGGTTTCCCGGACAAAGGCCGTGCCGTCCGGCCCGTACCACACGGGGATGCGATGCCCCCACCACAGCTGGCGGGACACACACCAAGGCTGGATGTTCTCCATCCAGTTGAAATAGGTCTTCGCCCACGCCTCCGGCACGAACCGCGTGCGCCCCTCGCGCACGGCCGCGATCGCGGGCTTGGCCAGAGTCTCCGCATCGACGAACCATTGATCCGTTAGCATCGGCTCGATCACCACGCCGGACCGGTCGCCAAAGGGCTGCATAATCAGCTTGTCTTCGACCTGGATCATCAGGCCCTCGGCGTCGATGTCCGCGACAACCTGTTTGCGCGCCTCAAACCGGTCGAGGCCGCGATAGACCTCCGGCACCAAGTTCAGGGAATCGACTTCCGCTTCCGTCGTCTCCGCACCGCGGGCGATCTCCTGGGCCCGCGCGGCGGCCTCCGCGTAGGACGCCCCATCGGACCGCAACGCCGCTTGGTCGTCCATCAAGCGATACTTCGGCAGGCCGTTGCGTTGGGCCACATCATAGTCGTTGAAGTCGTGCGCGCCCGTGATCTTGACCGCGCCAGAGCCGAAGTCCGGATCGGGATAGTCGTCATGAATGATGGGGATCAGCCGGCGGTGCTCCTTCGGCCCCACCGGGATCTCACACAGTGTTCCGACAATCGGCGCGTAACGCTCATCAGACGGATTCACCGCCACCGCGCCATCGCCGAGCATGGTCTCCGGCCGCGTGGTGGCGATGGAGATGTAGTCGCGCTCCTCCTCGAGAACGACGGCTCCGTCAGCGTCTTTCTCGATATAGGTATAGGTGCGCCCATCGGCCAACGGATACTTGAAGTGCCACATATGGCCGTTGATTTCGCGGTTCTCGACCTCCAGGTCAGAAATCGCCGTCTGGAACGTGGGGTCCCAATTCACGAGCCGTTTGGCGCGATAGATCAGTCCGTCGTCATAAAGCTGGACGAACACTTTGCGCACCGCCGCCGACAGGCCCTCATCCATCGTGAACCGTTCGCGCGACCAAGCGCAGGACATGCCCAAGCGGCGATCCTGGTTGAGGATCATCCCGCCGGACTCCTCCTTCCAGGCCCACACGCGCTTGACGAACTCCTCACGCCCCAGCTCCCGGCGCGACGGCTCCTGCGCGTCCATAAGCCGTCGTTCCACGACCATTTGCGTGGCGATGCCGGCGTGATCCATGCCTGGCTGCCACAGCACCCGCTTGCCGCACATGCGGTGATAGCGCGCCAGCACGTCCTGCAGCGTGTGGTTCAGCGCATGGCCGATGTGCAGCGAGCCCGTGACATTCGGCGGCGGCAAAACGATGCAGAACGTCTCGTCCGCGCGGGACTCGCCCCGCGCCGGCGGATCGAACGCGCCGCTCGCCTCCCACTGGTCGTAGATTCGCGGCTCGACGGCGGCCGGGTCGAAGGTCTTTTCAAGCATGGTCGTGGGTCTGCCGTGGATGACGGCCGGTGTCTACACACCCCGACGACGTCGCGGCAAGCGCCCAACACCCCAAAAGCGCGTCTACGGTCGCTCTGGCGACCTACCGACGCGCGCGCGCGGAGATTTTCTCCACCTCATCGGCCACCCGCGCCTCCACGATGTCGCGGAGGTTGGAGTCCAACCAGTCCTGAAGCATCGGCCGGAGCAGCTCGCTCACCAGGTCTTCCAGGGTCTTGCCCTCGCCCGATCGCGACGAGACCAGGAGGTTGGAAATCAACGCGCCGAACGCGCCCGCCGTCGCGGCGGCGACCGGCTCTGACACAATCTGTTCGGGTCCGGCGTCGGGCTCGGCCGCCGGCGTCGCCGCCTCAACCACCGGCTCTGGCGCGGCTTCCGGAACCGTGTCGATCACCATCAGGTCCTCATCGGTGTCTTCTTCAATACGATCGGTGAGGTCCAAGACGTCCTCAGCGGCCTCGTCCAGAGGCTCTGGATCGTCCAAGGCCGCCGCGGCGACGGGCTCAAGCGCCACATCGTCCGCATCCGCGGGCTCCTCGTCGGCCGCGTCAGCCTCGACGGCCGCGCTGGCGTCGGCGGCTTCGCCGCCTTCCGGCTCATCTTCGGAAATGATCCGGCGAATGGACGCCAGGATTTCCTCCATGGTCGGTTCTTGGTCTTCTTTCTGCTCAGCCATCCCGATCACTTTCATCGAATCAGAGCCATAGCCGCAGGGTAGTGCCCGCCGCCTACGAACCGCAAGGCGTTCGCGAGCATGGGATTGGGAGAAACATCGCGATGCGGCCGCGTCGCAGCCGCGCGCGGGTCTTACGGCGCCGTCGACAGGCGCAACGCGCCCGCGTCGAGGGCTCCGGCGGCCTGCAACAGCTGGAAGGCCGCGACATAAGCGTCGCTTTCCGCCGTCACCAGCGCCAACCGAGAATCCAACAGCTCTTGTTCCGCGTCCAACACGTCCAGTGTTGTCCGTTGGCCGAACTCCGCCTCATCCCGCACGCCTTGGAGGGCGACTTCGTTCGCGCGGACCTGCTCCTCGCTGGAGACGATCTGCACGCGCGCCGCGATCAAGGCGTTCCACGCGCTGACGACCGCCTCGCGCGCCAACCGCTCCGCCTCGCGCACTTGCAGGCGCGCTTGGCTCTCCGACGCGCGCGCTTGGCGCACCCGCGCGCCGTTGGCCCCGCCGGTGAAGAGCGGGATCGACGCCGACACCCCGCCGGACAGCACGTCGTCACGCTGGTCAATTTCCGTGGGCACGAACACTTCGCTTTCGCCGTCGGTTTGTTGACGGGAAATTCGACCGTCGAGGCTCACGCTCGGACGAAAGGCGCTGCGCGCCGAGCGGACGTTCGCCCGCGCGCTCGCCTCCGCGAAGCGCGCGGCCACGACTTGCGGGTTGTTGTTGAGAGCCTCGCCCTCCGCGGCGTCAAGCGACTGGGGCAACGCCGGAAGATCAGGCGGCGCCGACAAGGTGGCGGGCGCTTGGCCGATCACGCGCTCATAGGTGGCGCGGGTCGCGGCCAAGTCCGACTGGGCCGCCGCCAGTTCCGTGCGCGCGCCGGCCAGCCGCGCCTCGGCTTGGGCGACATCCGTCACCGTGCCCTCGCCAAACTCCAACCGATCGCGGGCGGCGCGCAATTGCCGCGTCAAGACCTCAACGTTGTTGAGACGGATCGTCACCACTTCCTGGTCGCGGCGCGTGTTCACATACGCGGTGATCGCTTCAACCAGCACCGTCTGGGCGGTGTCGTTGAGCTGGGCTCGCGCGGCTTCCACATCCGCGCGAGCGGCGTCGATGCCCGCGCGGACCCGGCCGCCCTGATAGACCGCTTGGCTCGCGTTCAAGCCGTAGTTGAGCGTGTTCGTGCGGCGCGTCGTCTCAAACTCATCGAGAGGAAAGGTGATGAAGTTCCCGTCCGCGTCCTGAATCTGAACTTCACCGTTGTCGACGCTCTGCGTGTCCTGAATGTCGTAGTCAACGGTCGCGCTTAACTGCGGAAAGCGCTCGCTGCGCGCGATCGCCACGTCTTGCAGCGCCGCGTTCACGGCGGCGCGCTGGGCCTGCAAGGTTGGGTTCGTCGCATACGCCAGCGACAGGGCCGCGCCGAAATCATCCGCCGCAGAGCCGCCGAGCGTTTCCTCGGGGCCGTCCTCATCCGTCGCGTCGGGGGCCGCCGCTTCCGTCGCCACAGCCGCCGTCGCGACCAAGGCCGGCTCAGCGCTCACGCTCGTGGTCGCCGGTTCGCTTTCGCTCTCCTCAGCATCAGCGGCTGGCGCCGCGGCCGTCGTCCGAAGGGCGGGCGCGTCCGCGTCCGGTTGCTTCGTATCTTGCGGCGCCGCCGCGGATCCGTCGCGGTTCGACGAGCCCAACCCAGGCATTGATGCGGGTAAGGAGCACCCGACCACCATGGCGGTCGCCAGCGCCGACGCCGCGACGCGCGCCAACGCGGCGGCCTTGTAAGCGCGCAGTGTGCGCCGGTGTGTGATGGTCATGCCGCCCCTCATTACGCTTGTGAACAGGTCAGCCCGCCGCCCCCGCGCGCTCTGACTACCATCCCCTACCTATAAACCAATCGCTTAATCGCAAGAAGTGAACAATGTTCAATCTGCACATCACGGCGCCGCCACGCCATGCGCCCCGGTCACACGGCCGCCGCGTCAGAATTGAAACGCGGGCGGGCGTTCAAATCCGGGCAATAGCGACGCGGTGGAATCAAACACGTGGCGATCGCTGACCGTATCGCCCGCGCGGGTGAAGATCCGCGCTTTGCCCACCGGCCCTTCCCGGGTCACCACGCCCAAGCGCCCGCCGTCCGCCAGCTGGCCAAGCCAGGCGTCCGGCACCTCCTCCACGGCCCCGTTTACGAAAATCACGTCGAACGGCCCTTGGTCGGCTTGGCCCTGCGCCAAGGCGCCGAAAACGACGACGGCGTTGTCGACGCCCAACTCCACAAGCAGTTGGCCGGCTCGTTCGACCAACGCGCGCTCATCCTCCAAGCCGATCACCGTCTCCGCGATGTGGGACAACACGGCGGTCGAGTAACCGCGTCCGCACGCCACATCGAGCACGACGTCGCCCGGCTTCACGGCCAAAGCTTCCACCAGCTTGGCGAAATCGCGCGGACGCGGCAGCCACCGACCGTCCGCGACCATCAGCTCCAACTCCGCATACGCGAGCGAACGCTTGCTCTTCGGCGCGAAGCGCTCACGCGGCACGGCCGCCAAAGCGTCCTGGAGCCGCTTGTCGGTCACGTCGTTCGTGCGGACTTGGCCCTTGATCATGGCGGTCCGTGCGGCGTCAGCGTCAATCATGATGGTCCTCGCCACGACCGCGACGTCCCGCGCGCCGCTGCCGCCGTGATGTCTCAAACTGCGTAACCAATGCGTATACCGCCGGCGACGCCGGCGCGCTAGCGGACGAGACGCGACACCGCGACGCCAGAGTTGACATGGCCGTAGCGAAGCCCCACGATTTTTGCTGCTCATCGAGATCGGTCGAGGGATCAGGCCCGACGACGCCGAGGCAACCACCAACGCCCTCTTGTTGGAAAGGTGCCAACTCCTGCGGTGAAGGCTCCATCGGGAGCCTTTTCTGGCAGATGAGCGGGAAGCGCGGCTGCGCGCTGAACGCCCTCATCCGTCTCGCCGAGCACGTTGACGCTGGAGACGGATGTGAAACCGAAGACCCTTTGCGCACCACGTGACGACCATGACGGCGATACGCCGCGCCACGACCAATCGGCGCGCGCGGTCTGGGACGCGCGCGCGCCCTTGCCGTCCGCATTTCGCTGCGAGCACGGCGAACACCTGCCGGACGCCGCCCTGCATATCCGGCTCGAGGGTCCGGCCGACGCGCCGGTGGTCGTGGCGCTGGGCGGCGTGTCAGCCCATCGACGCGTGGCGGACGCGCGCCCGGGCGAGACCGAAGAGGGGTGGTGGCCCGCCATGGCGCGCCCAGGCGGCGGCGTCGATCCTGAGCGGGTGCGCATCTTCTCCATGGACTACGCGCCCGCCGACCCTGCCGCGCCAATCGTCATGACCACGCGTGATCACGCGCGATTGCTCGCGCTCGCCCTGGACGCCGCTGGCGTCGACCGGGCGCATGCGATTGTGGGCGCAAGCTTTGGCGGGTGTGTGGCCCTCGCGTTCGCAGCCCTGTTTCCGGAGCGGGTGGACCGGCTGGCGGTCTTGTGCGCTGCGCATCGTCCCAATGTGACCGCCACGGCCTGGCGGGGCGTGCAGCGTCGGATCCTGGCTCTGGCGTCCGCAGCGGGCTCCCCGGAGGACGGCGTCGCGCTGGCGCGCCAGCTCGCCATGATCACCTATCGCTCCGCGGAGGAGTTTGAGCGGCGGTTTGCGCCGGGGCTGAGCGGCGAGGATGACGCGTCGGAGGTGTGCGGATACCTCACCGCCCGCGGCCGCGCCCACGCGGGCGCCGTCAGCGCGGCGCGTTACGCCACGCTCTCCGCCAGCCTTGACCGCCACGCAGTCGATCCCGCCACCATCACGACACCCACATTGCTGCTGGCCGCCGACAGCGATCGTCTCGTGCCGGTCGCGGACATGGCGGCGTTGCGGGACGCGTTGGCCGGCCCCGCCACGCTGGAGGTGATTCCCGCGCGCAACGGCCATGACAGCTTCCTGACCCAGGCGGCCGACTTCGGGCGACCGCTGAAGCGGTTCTTGGACGCGGGGTTGGAGCCGGCCGCCAGGCGTTCGGGCCGCCCGCGCGCGGCGCACGCCGCGTGAGCGACGCGCCCGATCGGCCGCCGGGCCAACACCGTCGCACGCGGCTCACGCGCGTCGGCGTGGCCGAGGACGTCAGCGTCGGCGCGGTGGCCGCGCCTCTGCACCTCACGACGACCTATGTCTGGCCCGACCCCCACACCAAACCGGCGTTGGACTACGGGCGATCCTCCAGTCCCAACCGGCAGCTGCTCGAGCGCGCGCTGGCCGAGCTCGAAGGCGCGGCCGGCGGCGTGATCACCGCCAGCGGCATGGCCGCCATCGACCTCGTTCTCAGTCTCCTGCGCCCCGGCGATCTCGTTCTGGCGCCTCATGATTGCTATGGCGGGACCCATCGACTGATGAGCGCGCGCGCCGCCCGCGGCCACTTCGATGTGGCGTTTGTCGATCAGACCGACCTCGCGGCGGTGGATCGCGCGCTCGCGGCCCGCGCTCCGAAACTCGTGTGGATCGAAACGCCGTCAAACCCGCTGATGCGCGTGACGGACATCACCGCTCTCGTGGAGAAGGCGCGAGCGATGGGCGCCCTCAGCGCGGCCGACAACACCTTCCTCACGCCCGCGCGCCAGCAGCCCCTCGCCCTTGGGTGCGACGTGGTCGTGCATTCCACGACCAAGTTCCTCAACGGTCATGGCGACGTCATCGGCGGGGCGGCGCTCGCCGCCGATCCCGCCTGCGTGGACGCGCTTAAATGGTGGAGCAACTGCGCGGGCCTCGCCGGCGCGCCGTTCGACGCCTACCAAACCCTGCGGGGCCTGCGCACGCTCTTCGCGCGCCTCGACGCTCAGGAGGCCACGGCCGCGGCCCTCGCCGAGCGCTTGGCGTCGCGTTTGGGTCCTGAGCGCGTCCACTATCCCGGTCTCAACAGCCATCCCCAACACGCCCTCGCCGCGCGCCAGCAGTCGGGCTTTGGGGCGATGGCGAGTATGACGCTGGCCGATGGCGCCGCTGCGGACGCCTTTCTGCGCGCGCTGCGCCTTATTCCCGTCGCCGCCAGTCTCGGCGGGTTCGAGACCCTCGCCTGCCGCCCAGCCACCATGACCCATGCCGGGATGGCCCCCGACGCGCGCGCCGCCGCCGGCGTCCATGACGGCCTGATCCGCGTGTCGGTTGGATTGGAGCACGAAGCGGATTTGTGGACCGACATCGCCCGCGCCCTCGACGCCGCCGGGGCTTAAGTCGGAAAAACGGTCTGTCGCGAATCTTTTGCGGAGGCGAACCTTGCGCTTCAGGCTCCAGAGTGCTTTAGCATGGGCACAAAGTTGCGCGGCGGTGCAGCACGCCGCCCAAGCCGAGGATGCGTGATGGCGATCACACCTCCATCAGTTCTGTCTCCCGGGTCCGCCATGGCGGGCGCGAACGCGCGCGGCCTATCCCTCCTCCTTATTCTCGTACAACGCTTGGGGTAGCGAACACGCACACACGTCTGCATGTCGCCGCCCCGCTTCGCCTCCGCGAGCGGGGTTTTTCGTTCTGAGAGACTTTTTGAGCCACACTGCCGCCCATGACCGAGACCGCCTCCCCATCCCCTGACAAATCGAACGGCGCCAAGCCGAGCGACGCGATCACCGGCGGCGCCGCCCAGACGCCCGCGCGCGCGCCAGCTCGCGCCATGCTGCGCGCCGCGGGCCTCACCGATGAGGACTTCGCCAAGCCCCTGGTCGCCGTGATCAACACCTGGTCGACGGTGACGCCGTGCAACATGCACTTGGCCGAGCTCGCCGCGCCCGTGCGGGCGGGCGTCGCCGCCGCCGGCGGCGTGCCGGTGGACTTCAACACCATCGTCGTGACGGACGGCATCGCCATGGGCTCGGCGGGGATGCGCGCGTCGCTCATGAGCCGCGAAGCGATCGCGGACTCCGCGGAGCTGGCGGTGCGGGGCCATTGCCTGGACGCAGCGGTGTTCCTCGTCGGTTGCGACAAGACGATCCCCGCCGCCGCCATGGCTGCGGCGCGCCTGAACGTGCCAAGCGTCATCCTCTATGGCGGCTCGATTATGCCCGGCCGGGTGACCCAGCCGGATGGCGGAACCAAAGACATCACGATCCAGGATGTGTTCGAGGCGGTCGGCGCGTGCGCGGCCGGACGCATCACGCCGACGGAGCTGGGTGAGATTGAACGCGCCGCGTGCCCTGGCGCCGGCGCCTGCGGCGGGCAGTTCACGGCCAACACGATGGCGCTTGCGATGACGTTCTTGGGCTTGAGCCCGATCCTCCCCAATTTGGGAGGCGTCAACGACATCCCCGCCGTCCACCCGGACAAGCCGGCGGCGGCGCAAGCCTGCGGCGCGCTGGTCGTGGAGGCCTTCTTCGCCGGCCGTCGGCCGCGAGACCTGATCACGCCGCAAAGCCTCGCCAACGCGGCGGCGGCCGGCACCGCCACCGCCGGGTCGACCAATCTTGTGCTCCACCTCCTCGCCATCGCGCGGGAAGCCGGCGTTCCCTTCGCGCTCGACGCGTTCGACTCCATCTCCCGCACGACGCCGGTCATCGCGGATCTGAAGCCGGGCGGCCGCTTCATGGCGCCGGACATGTTCACCGCCGGCGGCGCGCGCCTGCTGGGGCGGCTGTTGATGGACGCGGATCTGATCACGGACACGCCCACGATCACCGGGCGTTTCCTCGACGAAGACCTTGCGGCGAGTTCCAGTCTCGCGGGGCAAGAGGTGTTTCGGCCCGTCGACGCGCCGCTGAAGCCGCGCGGCGGGTTTGGCGTCCTCTACGGGGATCTGGCGCCGGAGGGCTGCGTGGTGAAGCTCGCGGGCCATGATCGCTTAATCTTTGAAGGTCCTGCGCGCGTGTTCGACAGCGAGGAAGCCGCGTTCGCCGCGGTCCAAGACGGCCTGATCGCGAAGGGCGACGTGGTGGTGATCCGTTACGAGGGCCCGGCCGGCGGCCCCGGCATGCGGGAAATGCTCGCCGTGACGGCGGCCCTCCAAGGCGCGGGGCTCGGCGATGACGTGGCGCTGATCACCGACGGACGCTTCTCCGGCGCCACCTACGGCTTCATGGTCGGCCATGTCGCGCCGGAGGCCGCGCGCGGCGGCCCGATCGCGCTGGTGCGCGACGGCGATCGGCTCCGCATCGACGTTGAGGCTCGGCGCATTGATGTCGACGCGGACCTCAACGCCCGCCGCGGCGATTGGGCTCAGCCCGCACCCGCCGCGACGAACGGCGCCTACGCCAAATACGTCGCGTTGGTCGGCTCCGCGTCCGAAGGCGCGGTGACCAGCTTCCCGTTCACGTCTTCCCCACAGGGCGCGTCCGCGCCTCTCCAAACCGGCCAAACCGCCCCCGAAAGGACCCCGTCATGACCGCCAACGGCGCCCAAGCCGCCCCGATCCCCGCCTCCGACGTCGCCGCGCTGGCGGACAAGCCTGTCGCCATCATCGGCTATGGCAGCCAAGGCCGCGCCCACGCGCTCAATCTGCGCGACTCGGGCCTGGAGGTCCTTGTCGGCGGCCGCGAGGGCGGCGCGAGCTGGGACAAAGCCGTCGCCGACGGCTTCCAACCGATGGCGCCGGGGGACGCGGCGGCTAAGGCCGGCCTCATTGCGCTCTTGACCCCGGACATGGCCCAGCCGGCGGTGTTTGAGGACAGCGTGCGCGCCAACCTCGAGGCCGGGGACGCCATTCTGTTCGCCCACGGATTTTCGGTGCATTACGACCGCATCGACGCCCCGACCTTCATCGACATTCTGCTGATCGCGCCCAAGGGCCCGGGCGATCTGGTGCGCCGTCAGTACCAAGAAGGCCGTGGCGTGCCGTGCCTGCGCGCGGTCCATCAAGACTATTCCGGCCAAGCCGGCGCGAAGGCGCTCGCCTATGCGGCGGGGCTCGGCGGGCTGCGCGGCGGGGTGATCGACACCACGTTCAAAGAAGAGACGGAAACGGATTTGTTCGGCGAGCAAGCGGTGCTCTGCGGCGGGCTCTCCGAACTCATCCGCCACGGCTTTGAGACCCTGGTCGAGGCGGGCTACCAGCCGGAAGTCGCCTATTTCGAGTGCCTGCACGAGGTGAAGTTGATCGTCGACCTGCTCCATGAGGGCGGGCTGGCGAAGATGCACGACTTCATTTCGGAGACCGCCAAATACGGCGACTTCGTCTCCGGCCCCCGCGTGATCAACGACGAAACCCGCCAGCGCATGCGCGAAGTCTTGGCGGACATCCAAGACGGCACCTTCGCGCGCGACTGGATCCTCGAAAACCAAGCCGGCCTGCCCCGCTACAAGAAAGCCTGGCGCGCCGACGTCGAGCATCAAATCGAAACCGTGGGCAAGGAACTGCGCGCGAAAATGCCCTGGCTGGAAAGCGAAAAGACCAATGCCTAACGGCGCGCGCCGCCGCGATCGGCGCGCGCCCCGGAACACCACTGGAGCGCAACCATGACCGCCCCCGCCCTGCGACAGATGGACCTTGAACCGGCGACCGCCACGGGCGCGCAGCTCGTGGTGCGCAGCCTCGAAGCCCAGGGCGTGACGGAGATTTTCGGCTATCCCGGCGGCGCGATCATGCCGGTCTATGACGCGCTGACGAACTCCACGCTCACCCACATTCTCACGCGGCACGAACAAGGCGCGGCCTTGGCGGCGGAAGGATACGCCCGCGCGAGCGGTCGCGTCGGCGTGTGCTTGGCGACCTCCGGGCCCGGCGCGACAAACCTCATCACCGGCCTGGCGGACGCCTTCCTCGACTCCGCTCCGGTGGTGGCCCTGACCGGTCAAGTGCCGACCGGGCTCATCGGCACGGACGCGTTCCAGGAAGTGGACATGTTCGGCATGACCTTGCCGGTGGTGAAGCACAGCTTCATCGCGCGCGATCCAGCGGAAATCCCCGCCATCATCGCGGAGGCGTTCCGCATCGCCGCGGAGGGCCGCCCCGGTCCCGTTCTGGTCGACCTGCCGAAGGACGTGACCGCCGCCAAACTCCCATATCCCGCCATCCCAGGTCCCGCGCCGAAGCCGAAACGCGCCGGCGCCTCCTCCGCCATGGCGGAGGCGGAGGCGTTGATCCGCGCGGCGGCGAAACCTCTGCTTTATGTGGGCGGCGGCGTGCAGATGGCTGACGCGGTCCGCCCGTTGCGCGCCTTCGCCGGACGCACGGGGATCCCGGCGGTGGCGACGCTCAAAGCCCTCGGCGCGATCCCCACGGACGATGCGAACTTCCTCGGCATGCTGGGCATGCACGGGGCGAAAGCGGCCAATCTGGCCGTGCAAGCGTGCGACCTCTTGATCAATGTCGGCGCGCGCTTTGACGACCGCGCCACGGGCAAGCTGGACACGTTCGCGCCCAACGCCCGCGTGATCCACATGGACGCGGACGCGGCGGAAATCTCCAAGCTGCGGCGCGCGGATGTCGGCCTCACCGGCGGCCTCGCGGCGAATCTCTACGCGCTCGACCCCGGCCCGCTGGCGATCGAGCCGTGGCGAGCAGAGGTCGCGGCGCTGAAAGCCGAACACGCCTGGCGCTACGACGCGCCCGGCGACAGCGTCTACGCCCCTAAACTTCTGAAGGATATGAGCGAGCGTGTCGGCGAAGACCTCGTCATCACCTGCGATGTCGGCCAGCACCAAATGTGGGTCGCCCAGCATTGCCGCTTCTTGAGGCCGGAGGCGCATCTGACGTCCGGCGGCCTCGGCACCATGGGCTTCGGCCTGCCCGCGGGGATCGGCGCCCAATTCGCGCGGCCCGACGCCACGGTGATCACCGTCACGGGCGACGGCTCCATCATGATGAACATCCAAGAGTTCGCGACGCTGAAGCGGTACAACCTGCCCGTGAAGATCTGTCTCCTGGACAACTCCATGCTCGGCATGGTGCGCCAGTGGCAGGACCTCTTCTTCGACGGCAACCGGTCGGCGGTGGATCTCTCAGACAACCCAGACTTTGTGCGCGTGGCGGAAGCCTTCGGTCTTGAAGCGTTCCGTGTGGAAACGCGCGCGGAGGTCGACGCCGGGATCGATCGCCTCCTTGCCGCGACGGGGCCCATCCTGATGCACGTGCGGATCGACGCGGCGGAAAACGTCTGGCCGCTCGTGCCGCCGGGCGCCTCCAACGCCGACATGATGGAGGACGAATGATGACCGGTACGGACGCTCCCGGCGCCATCGCGCTCACGCCGTCGGTCGGCGACCACGTCGCCCACGAAACGCCGGTGCGCCTGCATCTCGCGATGACCGGGGCGGAGGGGTGCGCCGTGCGCGCGCTCGGCGTGATCGTGCGCCGTGGCTGGTACCTCCACGCCGCCGAGCTGCACCCAGGGCAGCCGGGGGAAACGCGCGCCATGACGGTGGACATCCTCGCGCGCGACGCCAGCCGGGCCGTCACCACCCTGAAAAGCCAACTCGAGCGCCTTTACGACATGGACGCTGTGACCATCGTCGGTCCCGCCCCAACGCCGTTGGAGAGCCACCGCCATGCCTGAAACCACCACCGACGCGACGACGCCCCAGCGCATCCGTATCTTCGACACCACCTTGCGCGATGGCGAACAGGCGCCCGGTTTCACCATGACCGGCGGCCAAAAGCTGCGCATGGCGCGCATGCTGGCGGACCTCGGCGTCGATGTCATTGAGGCCGGCTTCGCCGCCGCAAGCCCGGGCGATTTCGACGCGGTCGCGCGCATCGCCGAGGAAATTGAGGGCCCGACCATTTGCTCCCTCGCGCGGTGTGTGGAGGCCGACATCCGCGCCGCGGGCCGCGCGGTCGCCCAGGCGAAACGCTCGCGGATCCACACCTTCATCGGCGCGAGCCCCACCCATCGCGACCACAAGCTCGAAATGACCAAAGACCAGGTGGTCGAGCGAGCGGTCGCGTGCGTCAGTCTCGCCCGTGAGCTGGCCGACGAGGTGGAGTTCAGTCCCGAGGACGCGTTGCGCACGGAGCCGGATTTCCTGGACCGGATCATCATGGCCGCGGTGGACGCCGGCGCGACGACGATCAACGTCCCAGACACCGTCGGCTACGCCACGCCGACAGAGCTCACCGCGCTTTTCGCGCGCCTGCGGACGCTGGCGCCGGAGCACGTCACGCTCTCCGCCCACTGCCACGACGATTTGGGCATGGCGGTCGCCAACTCGCTGGCGGCGATCGCCGGCGGCGCCGGCCAGGTGGAATGCGCCCTCAACGGCATTGGCGAGCGTGCGGGCAACGCGGCGCTGGAAGAAATCGTCATGGCTCTGAAAGTCCGTGCCGACACGTATCGCGCGGACACAGGCGTCGACACCACCAAGCTCTACCCCGCCAGCCGGTTGCTCGCGACGCTCACCGGCCAGCCCACGCCGCGCAACAAAGCCATCGTGGGGCGCAACGCCTTCGCCCACGAAAGCGGCATTCACCAGCATGGCGTGCTGAAGAACCGCGAGACCTATGAAATCATGCGGGCTGAGGATGTCGGCGTCTCCCGCGACAATCTCGTGCTCGGCAAGCACTCCGGCCGCGCGGCGCTGGGCGAGCGGGCCCGCCGCTTGGGTTATGAGCTGGGCGAGAACCAGCTTCAGTCCGTGTTCGTTGCGTTTAAGGAGCTCGCGGATCGCAAGAAGGAAGTCTTCGACAGCGATCTGGAGGCGTTGATCCTGGGTGAGACCGCCGCCGGGGCGGCCGACGGCTGGACCATTCGCGGCCTCCACACCGGCACGGGCTATGGCGCGGACGCCAAACCCTATGGCTCGATCGAGCTGGAGAACGCCCAGGGCGAGCGCTTCCGCGAAGCTGGCGACGGCGACGGCCCCATCGACGCGATCTTCCAGGCGATCGGACGCATCACCGGCGTGGAGCTTGAGCTTGAGGACTTCCAAGTCCGCTCCGTCTCCGCGGGCGAAGACGCCCTCGGCGAGGCGGACGTCCACGTCCTGCACGACGGGCGGCGTTATCACGGCCGCGGCGTCGACACCGACATCGTGGCGGCGGGCGCCGCGGCCTATCTCGATGTGGTCAATCGGGTCCTGCGCCAGCGCGCGCGTTTGGCGGCGTCGACCGACGCCTCGGCGACGGCGGCGGAGTGAGGGCATGACCGTGGGTGTGCGGAGCTTTGCGGTGAGCGTACCAAGCCCTCGCGTCCAGAGGCTGCGCTGGCGTGCGGCCGCGGACGCAAGGGCCCGGATCGCCGGAACGCTCACTCACCGTACAAAGACGAACCCATGACCAACCCTGACTACATCTGGAAGAACGGCGAGCTGATCCCCTGGGCGGACGCGACCTGCCACGTCATGACGCACGCGCTCCACTACGGCACCGGCGTGTTTGAAGGCGTTCGCGTCTATGACACGCACCGAGGCCCCGCCGGCTTTCGCCTTGAGGACCATTTCCGTCGCCTCATCGCGTCGGGCCAGATCTACGGCATCCGACATGCCTACAGCGTCGAGGCGCTGTGCGCCGCCACGCGCACGCTCGTGAGCGCCAACGGACTCTCCAGCGCCTATGTCCGCCCGCTCGCGTATGTGGCGGAGGAGACCATGCAGGTCACCTTTGCGGACGACGCGCCGATCGCGGTGATGATCGCCGCCTTCCCGCTGGGCGGGTATCTTGGGGCCGAAGCGGTCGCGCGCGGCGTGGACGTGTGCGTCTCCTCCTGGCGGCGGCCAGCGCCCTCCACCACGCCGGCGGCCGCGAAGGCGGCGGGCAACTACCTCTCCGGCGTTCTGATCGGGCGGGAGGCGCGCGCCAACGGCTTCGCTGAGGGCGTGGCGCTCGGCGCGGACGGCCGCCTCAGCGAGGGCGCGGGGGAAAACCTCTTCATCGTCAAGGACGGCCGGCTCCTCACCACGCCAGCGGGGGACTCCATCCTCTTCGGCATCACGCGCGACACCATCATGACGCTCGCGCGAGACGCCGGGATCGACGTGGTGGAGCAATCCATGCCCCGCGAAATGCTCTATCTGGCGGATGAGATTTTCCTCACCGGCACCGCGGCGGAGATCACCCCCGTGCGCAGCGTCGACCGGCTGATCGTCGGCCCGGCGGAGCGCGACGGCGCGCCCGGCCCCATCACGAAGAGCTTGCAGCAGGCGTTCTTCGGCCTCTTTGACGGAACCACGCCCGACACGCGCGCGTGGCTGCATCCGATCGCCGCCGCCGGCGCCGCGCAGGCCTCTGAGGTTCCCCATGCCGTATAGGGGGCTTGGCGCGGCCGCGAGCCTCGGGCTCGCGTGCGGCCTCGCCGCCTGCTCAACCACGCACGTCGATCCGCCTGTCGATGAGACATCCGCGGTTCTCTGTCGCCCCGGCGTCGATTTGGGCCGCGTCGCCGTGGCCGTGGGGTTCGATTGGCGTCCCGACCAAAAGGCGCCCGCCGACCGCGAAGCGATGGCGACAGTCGTGGTCGAGGACGCGTTCAAGGATCTCCGCTGCGGCGACGTCGTGCGCGTGGGGACGCCGGACCCCGCGCTGCAGACGGACGTCGAGACGGTGGTCACCATCGTTGTGCGCGAGTTTGGCCCTGAGCTGATCCTGTCGGCGCCGATCCTGTGGTCCAGCAACACCCATGTTGACGTCAGCCTCACGGCCCGACGGGCGGACACGCGCACGGTGACCTTCGCCGCGATCCAAGTGCGGAAGACTGGCGGTCCTTTCGCCGTGCGCTCTTTGGCCGACGTCCCCGCGACTTTGGACCAAGCGCTCACGTCTTTGATCTACGGGCACAAGGCAATGACGTCATGAACACCCCAAGGACCTTGTTCGACAACGTGTGGGACGCCCATGTGGCGACGCCGGAAACAGCCGACGCCCCGGCGCTGCTCTACATCGATCTCCACTTGATTCACGAAGTGACGAGCCCGCAAGCCTTCGCCGAGCTCGATCGACGCGGCCTCAGCGTGCGGCGGCCAGATCGGACCGTGGCCACCTGCGACCACTCCACGCCCACCTTGCCGCCGGGCCCGGATGGCGCGCGGCCTTACGCCCGGCCTGAGAACAAAACGCAAGTCGAAGCGCTCGAAGCCAATTGCGCGAAACACGGGATCACGCTCCATGGCTGGGGGTCCGACCACCGCGGCGTCGTCCATGTCATGGGCCCGGAACTGGGCCTCACCCAGCCCGGCATGACGATCGTCTGCGGCGACAGCCACACCGCCACCCACGGCGCGTTCGGCGCGCTCGCCTTCGGCATCGGCACCACGGAGGTGGGCCATGTGCTCGCCAGCCAATGCCTGCTCCAACGCAAGCCGAAGACCATGGCCGTCACCGTTGACGGGGCGTTGGCCGAGGGCGTCACCGCGAAGGACCTGATCCTCGCCATCATCGCGGAGATCGGCGTGGGCGGCGGGACCGGCCATGTCATCGAGTATCGCGGCCCCGCCATTGAGGCTCTCTCGATGGAGGGGCGTATGACCGTGTGCAACATGTCGATCGAGGCCGGCGCCCGCGCCGGCGTGATCGCGCCCGACGGCGTGACCCTCGACTGGCTGCGCGGCCGGCCCCATGCGCCGCGCGACGCGGACTTCGACGCCGCGGCCGAACGCTGGCTGGCGCTGGCCACCGATGAGGGGGCGGTGTTCGACAAGGAGGTCGTCATCGACGCTGGCGCCGTGCGGCCGATGATCAGCTGGGGCGTCAATCCCGGCCAGGGCGCGCCCATCGCCGGCGCAACGCCAGACGCTCCCAACACGGACGATCAAAAAGCGCTGCGCTATATGGGCCTCGACGCCGGAGCAGCCCTCCACGGCACGCCCATTGACCTCGTGTTTGTCGGCAGCTGCACCAATGGCCGCCTGTCGGACCTCCAAGCGGCGGCTGATGTTCTCCGAGGACGGACAGTAGCGGACGGCGTGCGCATGCTCGTCGTTCCAGGCTCCGAAGCCGTGAAGCGCCAAGCCGAGGCCGAGGGCCTCAACACCGTCTTCACCGACGCCGGCGCGGAGTGGCGCGAGCCCGGCTGCTCCATGTGTCTGGGCATGAACGGCGACATCGCCAAGCCGGGCCAGCGGGTGGTGTCCACCTCCAACCGCAATTTCGAAGGCCGCCAGGGCCCGGGCGCGCGCACCATGCTGGCCAGTCCCGCCACCGCCGCCGCCAGCGCCGTGGCGGGCTGCGTCGTAGAGGCGGGATCGTTGGCCACAACCGTAGAAGCGTGAACGTTGAAGAGGAATGAGCATGACCGACCAGCAACCTGGCATGGTCCCATATTTGGGCTATGAAGACGCCAATAAAGCCCTTGAATTTCTCAGCAGAGCCTTTGGTTTCAAAGAAACTCAAGTCTTCCGCGATGACGCCGGCGCCGTGATCCATGCTGAGATGACCTTTAACGGCGGCGTGATCATGCTGGGCACGGGGCCCGACAAACAGCGTGTGGAGGCCGATCGCCACGGGCCTGCCGATCGGGGCGTGTATTGCGTGGTCGAGGATGTGGATGCTCACTTTGCGCAAGCGCAAACCGCCGGCGCCACCATTGTCTACGGCCCCCAAGATACGGAATTCGGCACGCGCCGTTATCGGGTGATGGATCCCGAAGGCTATGAGTGGTCCTTTGGCACCTACGCGCCCAAGACAAGCTAGCTGAGCGCTCTCATGACGGAGAAACTCACCACCATCACCTCACGCACTGTCGTGCTGTCCGAGCACAACATCGACACCGACCAGATCATCCCGGCGCGGTTTCTCGCCACGACGGAGCGCGCGGGCCTTGGCGCAGGGTGTTTCGCGGATGCGCGCGCGGCGGAGCCTGCGCACCCGCTCAACGCGCCGGACGCGCCGCAGCGCCAAGTCCTGATCGCCGGCGCGAATTTCGGCTGCGGCAGTTCACGCGAGCACGCGCCCTGGGCGCTTTACGACTTCGGTTTCCGCGCGGTGTTGAGCTCCAAGCTCGCGGATATCTTCAAGGCCAACGCTTTGAAGAACGGCGTAGTCGCGCTCGAGATCGACGACGATCTTCATCAGCAACTTCTGGCGACGCCCGGCATGCCGGTGACCATCGACCTCAAGGCGCAAACCATCATCGTCGGCAATGAGCCGCCGCGTCCCTTCGCCGTCGATCCGTTCGCGCGCCAGTGCTTGATGGACGGCGTGGACCAGCTCGGCTTCATCCTCGCGCGCGAGCCGGACATCGCCGCGTTTGAAGCCGCCAGGGACGACGCGTAGCGGCTACTCCCCTCCGCCGTCGGGACGTTCGAGGGTCGGCAGGGCGGCCGCCCCCTCCGCCGCGCGGACGAGCTGCACGAACTCCGCGCGATAGCCGAAGGGATCCTCGCCCCGAGCGCTTTGGGCCAGAGCCAACACGTCGTCATAGCCGTAGTCGCCGAGATGCGGCTCCGCGCGGAGCAACTGGGCGAACGCCGCGGCCGCGATCGCGAAACGCGTCGGCGCGGGCGCATCGTCCAACGCCTCCACCGCATCACCATCCGCAATCGGACGCTCGATGAGGCGGCTCTCGTCCTCACCCGGCAGCTTGTACCGCAAGCGCAGAAACGCCAGCTCATCCGACGTCGGACCATCGGCGACAGGCGCAGCGTCGCCGTAGCGGCTGTCGTCGATCAAGCGTCCGGCGCTGCCCGGCGCGGCGATTTCATAGATGGCGGTGACTTGGTGGCCCGCGCCGATTTCCCCGGCGTCCACAGCGTCATTGTTGAAGTCTTCGCGATTGAGAAGCCGCGTTTCATAACCAATGAGACGATACTCCGCGACGCGGGCCGGGTTGAACTCCACCTGGATCTTCACGTCCTGCGCGATGGGAAAAAGCGCGCCGTCCAGATCATCGACGAGGGCTTTGCGCGCTTCGTTCAGCGTGTCGATGTAGGCGGCTTGGCCGTTGCCCGCCTGGGCGATCGTCTGCATCAGGCGGTCATTGTAGTTGCCGCGGCCAAAGCCGAGGACGGACAGATAAACGCCGCTGTCGCGCTTGCGGGCGACGAAGTCTTCAAGACGCTCGTCCGACGTCACGCCGACATTGAAGTCGCCATCGGTGGCGAGGATGACCCGGTTCAGCGCCTCCGCGTCGAAGTTCTGCTCCGCGAGCGCGTAGGCCAGGCGCAAGCCTTCGCCGCCGGCGGTGGAGCCGCCCGCGTTCAACTGCTCAAGCGCGGCGAGGATTTTCCCCTTCTCCGCCACCGGCGTGGGCTCAAGCACCGTCCCCGCGGCGCCGGCGTAGACCGCGATCGCGATCGTGTCCTCGGGCTCAAGCTCCTCCACCAGCAAAGCCAATGACCGCTTGAGCAGAGGCAGCTTGTTCGCCTCGCCCATCGAGCCGGAGACGTCGAGCAAGAAGACCAGGTTGGCGCGCGGGCGCTCTTGCGGCTCCAGATCAAACCCCTTCAGCCCGATGTGGATCAGACGCCGCTCCTCCGCCCACGGACTGGGAGTGACGGTGGTCGACACGGCGAAGGGGGCGGAGCGGTCATCCGGCAACGGATAATCATAGTCGAAGTAGTTGATCACCTCCTCCACCCGCACCGCGTCGCGAGCCGGCAACACCCCGTCATTGAGGTTGGCGCGCACGAAGGCGTAGGAGGCCGTGTCGACGTCCACGGAAAAGGTCGAGACCGGCTGATCGGTCACGAGCTTGACCGGATTGGGATCAGCGTCCGGGAACGCGTCGCGATCAAGGTCGCCGCCCCCGTACGCCGGCGGCGCTATTTCTGCGGCTTGCGTCAGCGCCGGCGAAGGCGCCGCGCCAAGGGTCGCACCCTCAACCATGGCGGCGCGGTCTTGAAGCGCGCGACGGCGGGGTTCCGGCGCAGGTTCTGGCGGCGCGGCGGCGTCTTCAGCGTCGGTCTCAGACGCGAGCTCAGGAGATTCGGCAGGTTCGACCGGTTCCGCCGGTTCGTCAGGCGTGCGGCCACACGCATTCAGCATCATCGCCGGGAGCACAAGGCACACGGCGGTCGTCGTCCAGAAGCGCGCGGCCATCATCCGTCCTTTCGCAGATCATCATCCTTTCGCGGTTCAACGATCCGGATCTCTTCCGGCGCCCGGCTGGGCGACCCTTTCGTCGCCGCCGGCGCGCCCAGGCCAGCCTGCGCCAACACCATGGCGGCGGCGAAGGCGACGCCAGCACTGGCGCAGACAAAAGACTGGCTCGGTTTGGCCATCAGATCATCTCGACGCGTTGTGTACGAAGACAATCCACGCCGGAATCGTCGCTCGGCGGGCGGATCTACGACTTGTTTAGGGCTTAACACAATTTCATGTGGAGCGCCCTGGGGGCCTTGATCAAATCCCGCTCCAGCCCGATGCCAAACACGCGACTGATCGCCGCAGCTAGGCGCTGGGCTCCGTCACGCGCTCGGGCTCGATCCCGGCGGCGCGCACCAACGCCTCCAGAGCGGCCACAGCCGCGTCCAACGCGGCGGCGTCGCGCGCCCGCGCGACGAGCTGGACGCCAAAGTCCGTCGCCGCGCGATAGTAGGGATAACTGCCCACCGCCACGGTGGGATGCGCGTCTTGAAGCGCGCCGAGCCCGTCGCCGACATCGCCTTCGCGCAGCCCTGCGGCTTGGATCGTCCGGCTGTGCGTCACCGCCCCACCCTCCAAGCGATCCGCAACCCCCGCCAGCATTGCGCGCATAATCGCCGGGACGCCCGCGAGGATGAACACATTCTCCATTTGAAAGCCTGGCGCGCCGGATGTGGGGTTGCCGACCAGCACGGCGCCGCGCGGCGCGCGCGCCATACGCCGGCGCGCGGGCGTCAGGGTTTCGGGACGATCCTTGTAGTGGGCTTCCAACACCGCCAAAGCTTCCGGATGTTCATGACAAGGAACGCCGAAGGCCGCCGCCACCGCCTCTGCGGTGATGTCATCGTGGGTCGGTCCGATTCCGCCGGTGGTGAACACATAGTCCACGCGGCGGCGCAGCGCGTTCAGCGCCTCCACAATGGCTTCGCGGTCGTCGCTCACCACCCGGGCTTCAACGACGTTGACGCCAAGCGGATTGAGAAACCGCGCAATGGCCCGCAGATTGGCGTCTTGCGTGCGACCGGACAGCAATTCGTCGCCGATCAACAGAACCGCTGCGGTCACCACGCGCGACTGCGTCATCTCACCTCGTCCTTCATCGTCGACCACGGCGTGCGGATCACTCTGACGTCGCCGACACCCCTTGCACACTTCCCGTGTTCGGCGCCACACACCGCGACCACCAACCGCGCGTGAGGAGCCCGCCGCGTTGACGTTCGACCCGCCGCTCACCGCCGGCGTCCTGCTGCGACGGTACAAACGCTTTCTGGCCGATGTGCGTCTCGACGGCATGGCGGAGCCGGTCACCGTCCACTGCCCTAACCCGGGCGCCATGCTGGGCGTGGCCCCGCCCGGCGCGCGATGTTGGGTCTCCCCGTCGGCCAACCCGAAACGAAAGCTCCCTTGGACGCTGGAGATTGTCGAAGCCGACGGCGCTTGGGTGGGCGTCAACACGCAAACCCCCAACCGCCTCGCGGATGAGGCGCTCGCGGCGGACGCCATCGCGGAACTGACAGGCTACGAGCGGCGTCGGCGCGAGGTGAAGTATGGCGCGGCGAGCCGGATAGATCTCCTCCTCGAGGATGACGCGCGGCCGCCGGCTTATGTCGAAGTCAAGAATGTGCACTTGCGCCGCTCGAAAGACCTCGCGGAGTTTCCCGATTGCGTGACGGCGCGCGGCGCCAAGCATCTGCGCGAGCTGGCCGACATGGCGCGTCAAGGCGCGCGCGCGATCCAGCTCTTCGTGGTTCAACGCCCGGACTGCGCAGCCCTGGCGCTGGCGGAGGACATCGATCCCGGATACGCAGCCGCCTTCGCCGACGCCGTGGCGGCGGGGGTCGAACCCCTCGCCTATGCCTGCGCGGTGAGCCCTCAGACGGTTCGGATCGCTCAGCGGATCCCGGTGCGAGCCCCGTCGCGGGCGTCTTCGTGACCTCGCGGAGCCGGCTGAACCGCCGCGCCCATTGCGCGGACTGGGGCGCCACCCCAGGTGGTGAGTTTGACGACCGGCCGTGTTGGGGCCCACTGTGGCTCTGGTGATTGTGAGTTGGGTGTTTCATGAATTTGGCCGAAGTCGCGTCGCGACCGCGCGATCAGCGCACCATCAAGATCCACACCGCTGAGGACTTCGGAGGCATGCGCCGCGCCGGCCAGCTGGCGGCGGCGTGTTTGGACATGCTCGTCCCCTATGTTCAGCCCGGGGTGACGACCACGCGGCTGGACGATCTGGCGCGCGAGTTTGCCTTTGATCACGGGGCGCAACCGGCGTGTCTGTTCTATCGGGGCTACGGCCACACGATCTGCACGTCGATCAATCGTGTTGTCTGCCACGGCATCCCAGACGACAAACCCCTGCGCGAAGGCGATATCGTCAACATCGACGTGACCTTCATCGTCGACGGATGGCACGGCGACACCAGCCGCATGTTCCCCATCGGCGCGGTGAAGCGGGTCGCCCAGCGGCTCATGGACACGACCTATGAGGCGATGATGGCCGGCATTGCGGCGGTCCGCCCCGGCGCGCGCCTGGGCGACATCGGCGCGGCGATTCAGGACATCGCCCACGCCGAACGGTTCTCTGTGGTTGAAGACTTTTGCGGCCATGGCCTGGGGCGCGTGTTCCACGACGCGCCGAACGTCGTGCATGTGGGGCGGCCGGGAACCGGGGTGGAACTGCAAGAGGGTATGTTTTTCACGATCGAACCGATGATCAACGCTGGCCGCCATGAGACCAAGATCCTCAGCGACGGATGGACGGCGGTCACGCGCGATCGATCGTTGTCCGCGCAGTACGAACACTCCGTGGGCGTGACCGCTGACGGCGTTGAGGTCTTCACGCAATCGCCTGCGGGTCTGGACAGGCCCGGGGCCGCAGCGGCCTAAGCACCTCGACGCCGCGCCTAGGTCCTCCCCCGGCGGTGTTGTAGGCTCGCCGCGCATTCGCTGACCTAAGGACCAAGCATGGCCGCGAAGGATGCGCCGCACTATCACGGCCATCGCGAACGCTTGCGCGCGCGGTTTCGCACCGCGGGCGACGAGGCGATGGCCGATTATGAGCTGTTGGAGCTTGTCCTTTTCCGGACCATCCCGCGTCGTGACGTCAAACCCATCGCCAAAGACTTGATCGCGCGGTTTGGCGGCTTCGCTGAAGCCGTCGCCGCGCCGATCGACCGCCTCGTCGAGACGCCGGGGATCTCCAACGCCACCGCCACGGATCTGAAGCTCATCCAGGCCGCCGCGCGCCGCTTCGCTCGGGAGCGGGTGATGGGCAAGCCGATTCTCAGCAGCATGAGCGCCGTCATCGCCCATTGCCGCGCCGCCATGGCGGACGAAACGCGCGAGCAGTTCCGCGTGCTCTTTCTTGATCGGAAGAACCGGCTGATCGCCGATGAGGTGATGGGCCGCGGCACCGTCGACCACGCCCCGGTCTATGTGCGCGAGGTCGTCGCTCGCGCTCTGGAGCTCAGCGCCACAGCGCTGATCCTGGCCCACAACCATCCATCCGGCGATCCCACGCCGTCGCGCGCGGACGTCGAGATGACCCGTGAAATCGCGGACGCCGCCAAGGCGATGGACATCGTCGTCCACGACCACTTGATCATCGGGCGCGAACTCACCGCCAGCTTTCGCGATCTGCAGCTGCTTTAGCAAACCGACGCCCGACTGGATCCTTCGGTCGCATAGGCGAAACCGCACGCGCGGATAACCTTCGGTAAGGAATTGCGGGTCTCTTGTGCGCCATGAGCGATCGGCCCGCACGCGATCGCCGTCACGGAGGACGCCCGATGATCGCCACAACCGACCACTTGATCCGCGCTGCTCACGCCGCGGGTTTCGCCCCTGGCGGCATGGACGCAACCTTCGACGGACGCAACGCCCACGCGCGCGTGTCGGAGCCCAATTCCTCAGCCTTCCGGTCGCTGGCGGCGTTTGCGCGCGCCGTCCGCGGACGCCAGGGCTGACCCAGAGCGCCCGCTCGTCAGGCGCCGCGTCGCCCCACCACGGCGAAAACGCCGCCGCGCGCCCAGTCCGCGTTGACCGTCAGCCCCGCCGCCGCCAACAACGCAGCGACGGTCTCCGGCGACCACGCGCGCATCAGCGGGTCGCGGCGCTCACACCCCAGCACCAAACGCCCGCCCGGAGCGAGCAACCGCGCGGTCGCCGCACAGGCTGCGGCCGCATCCGGCACGAAGTAAATCACGTTGACCAAGAACACCGCGTCAAACGCCCCGTCCACGAAGGGCGGACGCGCCGCGTCGCCCTGAACGCACGCGATCGCGGGCCCGGCTTTGCGGCTCGCCAAACGCGCGCCGTGGGCGGCCGCCAGGGCCGAGCGATCAAGGCCAAACGCGGGCGCGCCGGTGATCGCCTGCGCACGCCGCAGAAGCGCGCCGCCGCCAAACCCAATATCGAGAACGCGGTCGCCAGCGCCCAGGTCCGCTGCCGCCAGGCAGCCTTGGATCAACCGTCGATTGCCGACGTTCAAAACGTGCAGCAACACCGCGCCAACACGCCCTGATGGATCCCCCAACTGTCCGACCAAGCTCATCGCGTGTCCGTTTTCGCGCTCGGCGAGGCCGCGTCCTGGCGCGCTCCCGGGCTCGACCAGACGTGACGCCGTTCTATCTCCTGCTCGTTAATACGCAGACGCGGGGCGCAACGCCATCGCGCGACGCCAGCCGCACAGGCTGACGGGGGACCGCTAAGGAGAACACGATGTCGATCGTCTACACGCCGCTCTACGCGGCGGTGCTGGCCCTTATGTTTGTTTATCTGAGCCTGCGCGTCGTCGGGGCGCGGCGCGGCGGCTATGGCCGGCCGGACCACCCGGAGGGTTGGCGGCTTGAGCGCGCCGTGCGCGGCCACGGCAACTTTGCGGAGTACACGCCGCTGGCGCTGATTCTCGTGTTGCTCCTTGAACTGAACAGCGCTCCGGCCTGGGCGGTGCACGCGGTCGCTGCGACGTTTCTCGTCGGACGAATTTTGCACGCCGCGGCCTTCAGCACCCAGCATGGCATGTTCATGTTCCGCCAACTCGGGACGGGCTCGACCTTCACCGCGCTCTTGCTCGGCGCCGGACTGAATGTGTGGGTCGCCGTGTGGGGGTGAGAGGGCCGTTCGCTAGATGATGTCGTCATACAGATCGCACCATTGGCGGTTCATCTGCTCGATCAGCTGAAGTTTCCAGACGCGCCGCCAACGCTTGATCCGCTTCTCGCGCACAATTGCGGCCTCCACATCCGCGTGTTGTTCAAACCAAACGAGTTGATGAACGCCATATCGCTGCGTGAAACCCTCCACACTATCTGTGCGGTGCTCCCACACGCGACGGACTAAATCGTTGGTCACGCCGACATAAAGGGTTCCGTTGCGCCGTGACGCCAGGATGTAGACATAGTACCTTCCCACAAAGGAACAATAAAAGAACATTTAGGGATTGTCATCCCGGAAAGCGCTTTAGCGCTTATCCGGGACCCAGAGAATTTTGTGTTGGCGATCTGGATCCCGGCTCTCGCGGCGCAGCCGCTCGGCCGGGATGACATACCAGCGGTAGTTTAGCGGGCGCCCATCAGCCGCGGCAACCAGCCTTCATAGGCCTCGCGCAGGGTGGAGAGGGGGAGGTTGAGCCGGGTGTACGACAGACCGGAAAACCCGCCTTCGGCGATGATGCGGTCCCCCTGCAGGCCGCCCAGCTCGATAAGCTGCAACCCCGTTTGGCCGAGACGGTCCTCGAACGCCAGCCTCGTCGTCTCAGGAACTGACACAACATAAGCGGCGCCGTACTCCGCGAACGCTGCACAATCCACGCGCTCGAATTCAAGCTCGTCAACGTCATCTTTCAAAGTGTCAGCGCCGATGTGGAGTTCATCCATGTAGATCCCCACATCGCTGGCGAGCAGAAGCTCCGTGGTCGCAACCGCCGCGCCGCCATCGCTGACGTCGTGGACGGCGTTAACCAAGCCCTCGCTGATCACGAGGCGGACAAACTCCCCCGCCCGCTTCTCCGCCTCAAGATCAACCGGCGGCGGCGGGCCAGCCCGCTCACCCTCGAGACCGTGGATTTCCCTCAGGTAGAGCGATTGGCCCAAGGGCCACGCGCCACGCACGCCTTTGAGGAGGTACAGCGTGTCCCCCGCCTGCGCGCCGTCCACGCGGCCGATCTTGGAAAGATCTTCAATGAGTCCGACGGCGCCGACCGCCGGGGTCGGCGGGATGCCGACGCCGTCTGTGGCGTTGTAGAGGCTGACATTGCCGGACACCACGGGCAGATCGAGCGCCCGACACGCCTCGGCCATGCCGTCAATGCAGCCTGCGAATTGCCCCATCGTCTCCGGGTTGGTCGGGTCGCCGAAGTTCAAGCAGTCCGTGATCGCCAGCGGCCGCGCGCCCACCGCGCAGAGATTGCGATAGGCCTCCGCCACCGCCTGCTTGCCGCCCTCATAAGGGTCCGCCAGGCAATAGCGCGGCGTGCAATCCGTGGTGATCGCCAGCGCTTTGTTCGTGCCGTGAATGCGCACAATGGCGGCGTTCCCTCCGGACTCGGAGCTGTCCACCGTGTCGGCCATGACCGTGCGGTCGTACTGCTCCCAGATCCAACGCTTGGAGGCGATGTCCGGCGAGGCCATCAGCGTCAGCAGCGCCGCCCCATAATCGCGCGGCTCTGGAACTGTCGACAGATCGAGTTCCGCGGGCGGCTTCGGCCGCACATGGGGACGGTCATAGTTCGGCGCGTCATCAGCCAACGGACTGACCGGGATGTCGCACACCGTGACGCCGCCGTGGACAAGGACGAACCGCCGATCATCCGTCGTCTGACCGATCACCGCGACGTCGAGCTCCCATTTGCGGAAGATCGCTTCGGCCTCGGCCTCTCGCCCCGGCTTGAGGATCATCAGCATCCGCTCTTGGGACTCAGACAACATGATCTCATACGCGCTCATGCCGGTTTCCCGTTGCGGCGCCGCGTCGAGATCAAGCCGCACGCCAATCCCGCCCTTCTCCGCCATCTCCACCGAGGACGAGGTAAGCCCGGCGGCGCCCATATCCTGGATGGCGGCGATCGCATCCGTGGCCATCAGCTCCAGGCAGGCTTCAATCAGCAGTTTCTCCTTAAACGGATCACCGACTTGGACTGTGGGGCGTTTTTCCTCCGACCCCTCATCAAACTCCGCCGAGGCCATGGTCGCGCCATGGATGCCGTCGCGGCCGGTCTTCGCGCCCACATAGACAATGGGTTGTCCAGGTTTGGCGCCGCGGGCGTAGAACACCTTGTCCGCATCGGCGATCCCAACCGCCATGGCGTTGACGAGGATGTTGCCGTTGTAGCCCTTATGGAAATTCGTCTCCCCACCGACAGTCGGCACACCAACACAATTGCCATAGCCGCCAATCCCCGCGACCACGCCGGCGACCAGGCTTTTGGTTTTCGGATGGCTCGGATCGCCAAAGCGCAACGCGTCCATGAGCGCCACCGGCCGGGCGCCCATAGTGAACACGTCGCGCAGAATGCCGCCCACGCCGGTGGCCGCGCCGTGGAACGGCTCGATGAAGCTTGGATGGTTGTGGCTCTCCATCTTGAAGATCGCCACCTGGCCGTCGCCGATGTCCACAACGCCCGCGTTCTCGCCGGGGCCTTGAACGACCTGGGGCCCGTCGGTCGGCAGCTTTTTGAGGTGGCGACGGGAGGACTTGTAGCTGCAGTGCTCCGACCACATGACCGAGAACACGCCCAGCTCCACCAGGTTGGGCGGGCGGTTCAGCCGTTGGACGATCAGGGCGTACTCCTCCGCCGACAGGCCGTGCTCCAGCGCGGCGGCTTCATCGGCGGGATCGGTGAGGCGGGGGGCGGTGGCGTGCGGGGCGTCGGTCATGACGCCGTTGTGCCGCTCCGGCGCGCGTTGTGTCAAAATCCACGTGAGCCGGCCGCGTACGGCCCGCCAAGAGGAGGGATGACATGACGTATGTCGAGGGATTTGTGGCGGCGGTGCCCACCGCCAAGCGTGACGCCTACATCGAACACGCCGAAGCCGCGGCGGTTGTGTTTAAGGACTGCGGCGCTCTCAAAGTGGTCGAATGCTGGGGAAACGACGTGCCCGACGGCGAGGTCACGTCATTTCCCATGGCCGTCAAATGCCGAGACGATGAGACGGTGGTGTTTTCCTGGATCCTCTGGCCAGACAAGGCGACCCGCGACTTCGGCATGCAAAAGATGATGGAAGACCCGCGGATGCAAGAGGACGTCAATCCCATGCCGTTTGATGGCAAACGGATGATCTTTGGCGGGTTCGAAATGGTGATGGAGCGCTGACCCGCGACAGGCCGACGCCCGGGACGACGCTTTCATCGTCGCGGTCTGCTCCGCGCGAGAGCATGCTCGACGCGCACCGT
Organism: uncultured Caulobacterales bacterium; assembly: GCA_964526675.1. Taxonomy (GTDB): domain Bacteria; phylum Pseudomonadota; class Alphaproteobacteria; order Caulobacterales; family Maricaulaceae; genus CAZADA01. The sequence continues at coordinate 16,082 of CAZGLY010000015.1, read as the reverse complement.
GCGCGTCAGCCCCCCTCGGCGTCGGCCTCGACGTCAAGCTCATAGGCGGGCAAGCCCGTCTTGAGCGCGTCATAGACGAGGCCCGCGAAATCCGCCGCTTCCGCCGCCGACTCGATGTCGGGGAAGTATTCGTCATCTTCGGACTCGAACGAGAAGCCGGTCTCATCGACAAAAATGAAGCCCAGCTCGTCGCTGGTCGCCACGTGCATCAGCACGATGTTGGGCTCCTCGTCCGTCTCCTCTTCCGCCTCCAGGCGAAAAGCCACGCGCCGGCTGGCGATCGTTTGCTCCAACACGCTCAGCAATTCGCGCAATCGCTCAATCCGGCTGGCGCGGGCGAGAGCGCCTCCGCGTTCCTCCGCCAAAACGCGCTTGAGGGTGTCGACCTCATCGTCGAATTTCATGGGCGGGCCTCCATCACGCTTTTGAAGAGCTTAACACCGTCCACCCCGCCATGCAGCGGATCGACAGCCCGTTCCGGGTGCGGCATCAAGCCCAGCACACGACCGTCCGCGCTCGTGATCCCCGCAATCCCGCGGGCCGAGCCGTTGGGATCGCCCGCGTCGCCGCCAGCGTACCGAAACGCCACCCGCCCTTCGCCTTCCAAACGGTCCAGCGTCTCCGCGTCGGCGATGTAGTTGCCGTCGTGGTGCGCGATGGGAAAGACCACCTCCTCGTCCGCCGCATAGCGCCAGGTGAACGGCGTCTCCGCGTTGGCGACGCTGAGCGGTTGCGGCCGACACACGAACGTCAACCCCGCGTTGCGCAACAACGCGCCGGGCAACATCCCCAGCTCGCAGAGGATCTGAAACCCGTTGCAGACGCCGAGAACCCGAACGCCTCGGTCGGCGGCGGCCTTGACCGCGGGCATCACCGCCGCGCGCGCGGCCATCGCGCCGGCGCGCAGATAATCGCCATAAGAAAAGCCGCCGGGAACGACAATGAAGTCGAGGGTGTCCGGCAGGCTTGTTTCGCCATGCCAGACCATGGCTGGAGGGCGCCCCGTGATCGCCGTCAGGGCGCTCTGCGCGTCACGGTCGCAGTTTGATCCGGGAAACACGATGACGGCGCTGTTCATGCCGTACCGTGTACCAAACGCCTCGTCCGTGTGGGAAGCGCCAACACGAGATATCGCCGCCGGCGATCAAGGAGACGGGCCGCTCGGGATCTCTTGGCCCCGCGGCCGTTCCCGACGCGACGACCACGAGCGCAACGGCGTCTTGCGCCGCTAGCGCCCGCGGACGGCGTGGGCGCGACGGGGAGCAAGCGGCTCGCGGTCCACCCCAGGCGGCGCGCTGAACAGCGGCTCCGCCGGCGTCTCCAAACTGCGTTCCAGACGGCGCACGCGACGCCCGAGCGCATCAGCGACCGCGTTGAGGTCCTCCACCTCGACGCGCGCGGCGCGCTCCTGCTCACGCAAGGCGACGCATTCCGCGCGCAGCTCGTTCACATCCCCGCGCAACGCCGCCAATTCGCCCTGGAACCGGCGCAAAATGTCGTAGATCGCATCATCATCGTGCATCGCCATAGGCGCAATCTCGTCGCGATTCGCATCATATCCGAACGCTCAGGATGGGGACGACCACGCAGCGGGCGCAAGGCTGCGGATCTTCGTGTTTGTGGAGAAGACGCACAACGTGATCGCGCGGCCCGCGAACGCACCACCAGAGGCCGCACGCCGCGTCAGGCGGTCGTCTCGCGCTGCGCCACAATCTCGATGGAGAACCGCTCGATCACCGGATTGGCCAGCAAGCGCGCGCACATGGCTTCGGCGCGTTCGCGAGCCCGCGCCGCGTCGACCTCATCCAAGTCGAGTTCGATGATTTTGCCCTGACGCGCGTCGACGACCTCGTCAAACCCGAGGCCGCGCAGCGCCTGCGCCACCGCTTGACCCTGGGGGTCCAGCACGCCCGATTTCAAATCGACCCGGATGATCGCCTTCATGGCTTGGTCTCCCTGGCGACCCGCGCGGCGGCCGCCTCAGTCCACCGCGCTGGTCTCGGAAACGACCTGCAAATGCGCCGGCGGTTCGCGCATAATGCCCAAGCGCCGCGCAACCTCGGCGTAAGCCTCCGTCACGCCGCCGAGATCTCGACGGAAGCGGTCCTTATCGAGCTTCTCGCCGCTTTCCATATCCCAAAGCCGGCAGGAGTCCGGGCTGATTTCATCCGCAACGACGATGCGGACCATGTCGCCCTCAAATTGGCGGCCGAACTCGAGCTTGAAGTCTACAAGCTTAATGCCCGCCCCTGCGAACAAACCCGACACAAAATCGTTCACCCGCAAGGTGAGCGCCATCATGTCGTCAATCTCTTGCGCGCTCGCCCAATTGAAAGCCGTGATGTGTTCCTCAGCGACCATGGGATCCTGAAGTTCGTCAGACTTGTAGTAGAACTCCATGATCGAGCGCGGCAGCGGCTTCCCCTCCTCGAGACCAAGCCGTGTCGCGATGGAGCCGGCAGCCACATTGCGGCACACCACTTCGACCGGAATCATCTCGAGTTCACGGATGAGCTGCTCACGCATGTTGAGCCGGCGAATGAAATGGGTGGGCACGCCAATCTCGTTCAAGCGCGCCATAATAAATTCAGAGATGCGGTTGTTCAAAACACCTTTGCCGTCAAGGCGGCCGTGCTTTTGATTGTTGAACGCCGTCGCATCATCTTTGAAGTACGCCACAAGCGTGCCCGGCTCGGGACCTTCATAGAGGATCTTCGCCTTGCCTTCATAGATTTTCTTGCGGCGCGACATCCGTTTGCTCCTCCAGCGCACGCGGCGACGCCCCCCCGGGCGGCCGCGCGACCGACATAAGCCTTGTATATGGGATCCAATGCGCCGCGCGCACGGTTTGTCCCGCGCAAGATGATCACTTTGAGATGCGAGCGGGGCTTAGGCCGTCCCGCCAGCCCGCGCCGGCGGTCTTCGCGACCGCTTGCGCCACGAGCCGCCGCCGTGGCGCTAGCTGGTCCGCGCCAACGCGGCGTCGATGAGGGCGCGGATGTCGTCCTCGGAATGACGGAGGGTGACCATGGCCAGCACCTCCTCCGCCTCCGGGTCGACCAACAGCATGAACCCTTGGGAGCCTTTGTGGCGCTCCCAGATCTCCGCCATGCCATGCTCCTCGGCCAGCACGGCGCGTTTGTCGCCGCCGCCGAGGGCCGACCAGGTCTTGTCAAAACGGATGAACGTCACGGGCTGGTCGGCGTAGTCGTCACGCACGGCGTCGATGCGCGGCTCAAGCACCCGGCATGTGGCGCAAAACCCGGAGTAGAACATCGCCGCCACCACCGGACGCCCCTCCTCGCCGGACGACGTGTCCGCGGTGGCCGACCCCAAGACCAACAAAGCCGTGATGAAGCCAGCAAGCAGCGTGCGGATCATGAGCGCCTCCTCCGTGTTTCCATCTCTCTATAGGACCTTGGCGGTACACGGGGGCCTCACAATTCCGCGACGCCCCGGGGAGACGTTTCGGGGCGACGTCTCGGGGCGCGCCGTTTTCCGTCGCAAACGT
>CAZGLY010000015.1:0-12471 GCA_964526675.1 uncultured Caulobacterales bacterium | reverse complement strand
GACGTCTCGGGGCGCGCCGTTTTCCGTCGCAAACGTCCCGCTGCGGCGCCATAACGGCGGTGTGGGGAGCGATCGGTCGGCGGAGGAGGGGCGAATGAACGGTGTGCGAGGCCTGATCTTGGCGGTGGTGTGCGCAAGCGCCGCCGGCTGCCAAGCGCTTGTGGACAGCGCGGCGTTGGAGCAGGAGCTGACGGCGGCGCGGTTGCAACGCGAGCAACTCGAGGCCGCGTTGGCGGAAACGCGTGAAGAATTGGCCGCCGCGCAAACCGCCCGCGAAGACCTCCAACGCGAAGTGGAGCGGCTGCAGGCGGAGCTGGACCGGGCGCGGGGCGTGCGGCGCTGAGCGAACGCGGCGCGCCGTAGCGCGCGCCACAGACGTGGCGGTCAGCCGGCCTCTTGGGTCGCGCGGTCCACGCCCTCGATGGCGCGCATCGCATCCAGCTTGTCGAGGAGATAGGTCACCGCCTCCTCCGGCAGGGCGTGTCGGCGGGTCAAAACGCGCTCGATCATCAATTCCGTCAGACGCGCGCGATCGGCGGGACCGCCCTCGAGCTCGATCTCGTGATAAGCGTCAATCGCCGCCCGCGCGGCCCCATAGAGCTGATGCGGCATCCGCGCCCGCTCAAAAATCGCGCGCAAGCCCAACGGCCCCGCGTCGTGAATCAACAGCCAAGCCTTCGCGTGGGCGAGGCCGGCCATTTCGGCGAGGGCGTACTCAAAGAACCGCACATGCCCGAGGCACAGCCCCCGAATGACTAAGGACGGCGTGAGCCGGCCATTCAGCTGCAATTGCTGGACAAAACGCATCATGTCCTGGGCGCACCCAGCTTGATCCAGCAGATCAATCGTCGCGCGCTCGCGCGCGCCTTCGGCCAAATCCACCGCCAGCTGCGGCGGCAGAGCGTGTCGCCGCGTCAAACGCTCAAGGGCCGCATCAGAGATCGCCGAGACCAGGGCTTCCGCGACGGACGGCGGCAGGAAGCTGCGCTCCACAAAGGCTTCAGCCACATCCTCGCCCGGATACTCGCGCAGCGCGCGCAAGCTGCGCGGCGCGTCGAAATCCGCGCCATCGTTGGCGGCCGCTCGCGCCACGGCTTCGCGGGCGCCGGTGTCGAGAATGGCGTCCACGACGTCCGCGGAAATGTGCGAGCGCCCGGCGATGGCGACGCGCTTCGCCAAACCGCCGGTTTTCAACACCGCCACCAGGTCTTCATCGGAAAGAACGGGCGAACGCTCCAGGACGGGCGTCGCGATCTCATCGATGTCGGCCGCCAATCGCCGCGCGATCGCCGGCGGCAAATCCGGCGAGTTGCTGAGCGTTGTCGCCAGCGCGCGCCGCACCGCAACAGCGGCGTCGAGCGCCAGCAGTTGAAGGATTTTCTCCGCCGCGTCACGTTCCGACGCCGGCAGGCCTTCAACGCCAATGCGTCGACAGATCTTCGCCGCGGCTTCGGCGCGATCGGCGTCATCGCGACCGCGTATGAGGGCGTGAAGATCCTCTTCGCTCAGATGGGAGCGGAGCGTAACTACGGACACAAGACATCCCCCTCAGTTTGGATGCGCATAGCGGGATTCGCGGGCCGACACATCATCACCTACACCGACCGCCGCGTCGCCGCGGATCCGCCCGGCTCGGCGCCGTCTTGCGCCCTGTCGCCCTCGCCCACCGCGTCGGCGCGCTCCGGCGTCGGCAGCGCCGCAAGGATCGCCGCGACGGCCGGGGTCACGCGCAACGCCGGCCAGACGCCAGAAGCCGGCTGCGGCGCGAACCGCGCGGCGCCCGCTGCGGACCCCGAAGCCACCGTCACCTCCGCCGAGCCGTCGGCTTCGCCCATCATACCGGCGAAGCGCGCGCGCAGCGCCTCCGCCGTCACGGGCGCGCCGTCGGGCGTATAAAACAAACCGCGATTGGCCGCCGCCGCCCGGGGAAACAGATCCGCCGCCGGCGTCTCGGGCGCCGCCGACGCCGTCTGCAACAACCGCGTCGCGTCGCCAGCCCCAAGCACGTGTGCGGCGTAGAGTTCGCCGGCGTCGGGCTCGCGCCCCAGCACGCCCGTCAGCGCGTCCGCGTTTTCGCGTGTGAGAGCGCCCGCCATCAACGCGGCCGCATGCGGGTCGAAACGGAGGCTCAGCAGGCTCGCGCGGTCGGCGCCCGCCTCCGCGTTGGCGTCGTTCAGGCCGTACTGCGCCCCGTGACGCTCCAGCGTCTGCAGCCAGGTGCTTTCGATGAACTGATAAAGGCCGGCCGCCGAGGAGGTGGCGGCCTTGGCGTTGACGTCGAAGCCGCTTTCCCGCTGGGCGGTGGCCTGGAGGTAGCGGACATCGACGCCCGTGCGGCGCGACGCCTCGGCGATGGCCGCCGTCACGGACCAGGCGCTGCTTGTCACCGCGTTCTCCCTCGGTCCGCCGCGTCGGGGCCGGGACGCGCCGGGCGTCAGTCGGCGCGCGGCGCTCAAGACCCGCAGAAGCATGGGGATGATGACCTAAGGAGGCGTAAAGCCGAGCCCGAGCGTTGTTCAGTCCTCAGCGTAAAGCTGCGGCGCCGCGGCGGACAACAAGGCTCGGAAACGTCGCGCGGCCTCAGGGCGTTCGAACACGACCGTCTTCACGACGCCGTCAGCGGCCACCTCAGTCTTGATGATGTACGGACACGCCTCTTCCGCGTCGTCGTCGGCGAACGCGCTTTGCGCCGCCATCTGGTGGACAAGCGCACACTCGTCCGTCGCGCCATCGGGGCGAAGGGACCGCAGGGTGATCGTCACGCCGGCGTTCATAGCCTGTCTCCTGTGCGCCGCCCGCAGCGACGAAAGTTCAAGGATAACCGCCGGCCATTGCACGCGACGCAAAAGCGAAAGCGCGTCCTGGGCGGCCCTGGGGCGCACAGGCCAGAGCCCGGCGCCGCATGGGCCGGCGCGTGCAAGCGGCGCGCCAGAGTTCGCGCGCACGTCGTCCGTGGACGGCGCTAAACCATGGTCGCTTCGGATCGAGGGGAACGCGCGAAGCGCTAGAACGGCGGGCCGGCGATGTTGGCCGTCGCGACGCGGGCCGTGGCGTCCAAAGCGGCGTCGGACGACCGGGGCGGCGAGCCCGCGACCGGCGCGTCGTCATACACGCTGTGCGACACGTCCGGCGTCGCGCAGCCAACCAGGGCCGCCAACGTGCGGGCCATCACCGCGCGCGCCTCAGGCGCTGACAAGCCAAGCTCCTCGCGCATGGTCTCCCACGTCAGCGGATCGAGCGCGAGGCTGATGGCGTTGCGCACATGGACGTCGTCAGGCGGCGCGTAATCCGCAAGACAATCGGAAAACACCGACCCCACGAAATGCCGCAGCGCCGCGATGTCCGCCTCCCACCGCCGCTGCAGCAGCTCATTCTGCGACCGGTGCAGCCGAAACACGCGGATCATCGCCCCGCAGCGTTCGTAGATTGCGCCCAGCTGCACCGCCATTTGGCGGATCCGCTCCTCCAGCGGCGCCTGGCCCAACTCCGGTCCCGGAAAGAGTTCGCTCACATCCTCGCGCTGCAACACGATCGCGGTGGCGTACAACTCCGTCATGTCGCCGAAGTGACGAAACACCGAACGGCGCGACACGCCGGCGCGGTGCGCGATCTCATCCACCGTCGGCGGCAAGCCCGTGTCGCGCACCACATCCAGCAACGCGCGGGCGATGGCCAACCGGCTGCGCTCGCTGCGCAAGCGCCGTCCGTCGACCAACGCCGCGTCGTCATCGTCTGTCCCCGTCGTCCCCGGGGCCGACGCCTCTACGCCGGGGTCGGTGTCGCGTTTGGTCACGCCGTGTCCTTCACGGTCAGTTCGCGTCCGCGCTTCGACGCTCCGCCCCGGCGCGGCCCGACGGGCGGCGCGCATCGGGTCGTCATGCGCCGGTGCGGATCGCTGGTTGTACGAGGCCGGCGGCGGCTCTGGCAAGAGCGACGCCTGGGCGCATCCCCAAACGCCGGGGCTCTTTCGGGAGCGCGCGGCCCATCGCGATCCGGGGCCGCTTGCGTCGCGTACGGTCACGCGCGATGACTGGGCGGTCCGCGTGGCCCGTCCGCGCCTCACAGAGAGAGCCGCCATGATCCACCTGTACACCGCCGCGACGCCCAACGGATGGAAGGCTTCCGTCACGCTCGAAGAGTTGGGGGCTGCGTACGAGGTGCACGCGATCGATCTGATGAAGGGCGAGCAAAAGACGCCGGAATACCTCGCGATAAATCCAAATGGCCGGATCCCCGCCATTGTCGACGCGGACGCCGACAACCTGACCATCTTTGAGTCCGGCGCGCTGATGATCTATTTGGCCGAAAAATATGGCCGCCTGTTGCCGACGGACGCGCACGGCCGCGCCAAGACGCTCCAATGGTTGATGTTTCAGGTCGGCGGCGTGGGGCCGATGATGGGCCAAGCCAACGTGTTTTACCGGTACTTCCCGGAGAAAATCCAACCCGCGATTGATCGCTACCAGACGGAGGTCAAACGCCTGTTCGGCGTGTTGGATGGCCATCTCGCCGAACATGAGTATCTCGCGGGCGACTATTCCATCGCCGACATCGCCAATTGGTGCTGGGTGCGCACGGGCCGCTGGTCCGGCGTGGATTACCGGCCCTTTGAACACCTCGCGCGCTGGGCGAAGACGATCGCCGAACGCCCCGCGGCGGACCGCGGGATCAAAGTCCCGACCGACATGGGCTCGCTCCTGCAAGGCGGCGATGACAGCGAAGAGGCCCGAAAGTTCGCCGAGAACGCCCGCGGGCTGTTGGACACGGCCAATCGCCGGTAACGCCCATCCGCGCTTAAGAGGAGATCCGCCATGGCCGCCGTCATGACGCCAGACCAGCTGCGCGCCGCCATCGGAACCGACATCGGTTCGTCCGACTGGTTCTTGGTTGACCAAGACCGCGTCAACCGCTTCGCGGACGTGACCGAAGACCACCAGTTCATTCACGTCGACCCCGAAGCGGCCGCGCAAACACCGTTGGGCGGAACCGTGGCCCACGGCTTTCTGACGCTGTCGCTGCTGTCGCGTCTGACCCCGCCCGAGCCGCCGACGCTCGACGGCGTGGTGATGGCGCTGAACTACGGTTTCGAGAAAGTCCGGTTCCTGACGCCCGTGCGGGTCGGCAAGCGCGTGCGCGCGCACACAAAGCTGCTGGACGCCACCGAGAAGGCGCCCGGGCGCTACCTGCTGCGCACCGAAGTCACCGTGGAGATTGAGGGCGAGGAGAGCCCCGCGCTCGTGGCGGAATGGCTGCACATGCAAGTCGTGCCCGTGGCGGCGGAGGCCTAGCGCCCCGTCGCCGCACGCGCGGCGCAACGCTATATCAACGGCGATGACATCCTCAGCCCCCACGCCATGCAACGCCGGCGCGCCCGACGCCTCGGAGACGATCACCATCCGCGTGGTCGATCGTCTGTCGGCTGTCGACAAAGACGCCTGGGACGCCGTCGCCAACCCTCCGGACGCGCCCTACAACCCCTTCGTGTCCTGGAACTTCTTGGAGGCGTTGGAGCAAGCCGGCTGCGCCGCGCCCCGCCAGGGCTGGGGTCCGCGGCACGTGCTCGCGGAGGACGCTTCTGGGGCGCTGATCGGCGCCGCGCCCACCTATCTCAAGGGCCATTCCCAGGGCGAGTTCGTGTTCGACCACGCGTGGGCCAACGCGTATGAGCACGCCGGGGGCCGTTACTACCCCAAGCTGCAGGTGTGCAGCCCCTTCACGCCCGTGACGGGGCCACGCGTCTTGGCCCCCACGACCCTGGGCCGCGAGGCGGTGCTGGCGGGCCTGGTGGACGTCGCTGAGCGCATGGGCGTCTCGTCGCTGCACGTGACCTTTCCCACCGAGCCGGAGTGGCGCTTTGCGGGAGAGCATGGGCTGCTGCAGCGCCAAGATTCCCAGTTCCACTGGCGTAATCGCGGTTACGCCGCGTTTGATGATTTTCTGGGCGATCTGGCCTCACGCAAACGGAAGAATTTGAAGAAAGAGCGCGCGGCCGCTCAAGACGGCGTGGAGATCGTCCGCATCCCCGGCCCCGAGCTTACGGACGATCATTGGGACGCGTTTTACCGCTTCTACGTGGATACCGGCGACCGCAAGTGGGGCAGCCCCTATCTGAACCGCCTGTGCTTCGCCTTGCTGCAAGAACGCATGGCGGAGGACATCTTGATGATCCTCGCGCGCCGCAACGGCGAATGGATCGCCGGCGCCCTCAACTTCATCGGCGGCGACGCGCTCTATGGCCGCTATTGGGGGCGGTTGGAGGACCGGCCCTTCCTCCATTTCGAGATCTGCTACTACCAGGCGATCGACGCCGCGCTTGAGCTTGGGCTTCCGCGCGTGGAGGCCGGCGCCCAGGGCGGGCACAAAATGGCCCGCGGCTACGCGCCGGAGCCGGTCTACTCCTACCACTGGATTGCGGACCCCGGCTTCCGGGCCGCGGTGGCGGACTATCTCGAGCGCGAACGCCGCGCCGTCGATCACGAGATTGAAGCCCTGACAGAGATGACGCCGTTCAAGCGCGGCGGGTGAGCACCGTGGCGCCGCTTGCGGTCACGCCACGCCGTCCAGCCATGTGGCGAGCGCGGCGCGGCCTGCGGCCGCGACATCGGCGCCGCGAGCACGAGCTTGCCCGGCGAGGCTCTGTGGATCGACGCCGGGGGTCGCGGCGATCTCCACCGCGTGGCCAACCAACCAGGCCGGCAGCGCCTTTGGCGGCGTCTCGATATGGAATTGCAGGCCAAGCTGACGCGGTCCGCGCGCGAACGCCTGCACGGGGGTGACGTCCGTCGCCGCCAGCGTGGCGCAGCCCGCCGGCGCGTCCATCTGATCGCCGTGCCAATGCAGGACGTGATGATCGGCCTGCGCCAGCGCGCTCAGCGGCGAAGCGCGACCCGCCTCGGTCAGCGTCACCGGCGCGTAGCCGATTTCCTTGCGAGGGCCCGGCCGCACAGCGGCCCCAAGCGCCCGCGCCATGAGCTGGGCGCCGAGGCACACCCCCAGCGTGGGGAGGTCGGCGTCAAGCCGCCGGCGGATGGCGGCGATCTCGGGCTCCAAAAAGGGATAGGCGGCGGTCTCATAGACGCCGATCGGCCCGCCCAAAACGATCACGAGGTCGGGCGCCAGCGCGTCAAACGCGCCGAAGTCCGCAAACGGCGCCTCGAGATAGGAAAGGGCCGCGCCGCGCTCGGCCAAGAGCGGCGCGAGAAGCCCCGCGTCCTCAAACGCCACATGGCGGATCGCGACGGCGGATGTGATCATACGAGGCTCCTGATCCGACGGGCCGAAGGCGCGGACGCGATCGGTCTGTCGATAGCCAAGCACAGACCGTGATTCTATTCCCGATCCCCTTGCTCGCGATCGCGGTGTCGGCCTATGGCCTGCGCATCCGCAGCCGCATGCGCAGGGAGCACGACCATGAGCCTTGAGGGCGCCTACGACCCCGAGAACATCTTCGCGAAAATCCTGCGCGGCGACGCGCCCTGCCACAAAGTGTTCGAGGATGACGCGGCGCTCGCCTTCCTGGACATCTTTCCGCAAGCCCGCGGCCACACCCTGGTGCTGCCGAAGACGGCGGCCCGCACCGTCTTCGACATGCCGGCCGACGCCCTGTCCGCCTTGATCGGACGCGTGCAGACGGTGGCGCACGCGGTGCGCGCGGAGCTCGAGCCCGACGGCGTCGTGCTCACGCAGTTCAACGGCGCGCCGGCCGGCCAGACGGTGTTTCACCTCCACTTTCACATCATCCCACGGTGGGCGGACGCCGCGCTGGCCGGTCACGGCCAAGCTGGACGCGCCGACGACGCGGAACTCGCCACGCTCGCCGAACGGCTGGGAGCGCGCCTTCGCGGTTAACGCGTGACGCGAAACGCCTCCCCCATCGCCCGACGGTGGGCTAAAACGCCGGTGCGAACGTGGGACGCGGTGTATGAGTGTGACGTTTTCAGAGGACGCCATCGCGCTGCTGCGCTTCCAGGCTGAGCGCGCGGGCGCCCCGCCGCCGGCGCGGCCCGACGAAATCCACGAGAGCGAGCAAGCGCTGGGTTTCGCGCTGCCATCGGCGTTGCGACAGATCTACGGCCTGGTCGCCAATGGCGGTTTCGGCCCCGGATATGGCCTGCTCGGCCTACTGGGCGGAGCGACCGACGAGTTCGGCGACACCGCCGTGACGCGGTACCTGGCCGATCGCCAATCGCCGGACATGCTGTGGCCGGAAGGCCTGGTGCCGCTGTGCTCCTGGGGCGATGAAATCACATCCTGCGCGGAAGCCTTCGTCGAGGCGGCCCCGGTCTCGGTGTTCGATCCCGGCGCCTTGGCGTATGACGCGGAAATGGAGGTCCTGGACGCGCGCACGTGCTTGTTCTTCCACCGGTCGAGTGTCGCGGGATGGCTCGTGGCGTGGGCGCGCGGGGCCGATCTGTGGCGCACCGAGATGTTCCCGGATCCGCGCACCGGCGTTCCGGGCGTCTCCCGTTTGAGACCCTGGTCTGATGCGACCACGCGCCGCACCGGCCGCGGCGGTCGAGGTTGGGCGTGATCCGACCGCCACGTCCTCCAGACAGGGCCGCGCGCGCACGTTTTGTTCTCGATCGAGCGCACTGCGAAACATCATGCCGCAGCGCCACATTGGCGCCCCAGTCGCGGCGGAAACGCCGCGAGCCGACACACACAATGGACACACTTCGCCGCAAAGTGCGGAAGCTGGTGGTGGAAGACGGGGGTTGGTCGACGCCGCGGCGAAAAGCGCGGGAAGGCTCCTGAAGATGAAACACATTCTTCGAACTCACGGCTGGCGCGCGTTTGCGGCCAGCTCGGCGGCGTGCGTGATGATGGGCGCGTGCGCAATCGAAAGCGGCGACGACGATCAACCGATGGACGATGGCGGGTTCGTCGCCGCGCCGACCGTGTCCTCGTCAAACCACAACTGGGGCGGCATCGACCCCAAGCGGTACCGCGGAGATTACGCCGGGCGCAGTCGCGCGCCGGGCGACGATCCGAACACCGCCATCACACTCGTCGCCAACCCGAACATGAGCACGCGTGAACTTGAGGAGCTGATCAACGACGCCCCGCCCAACGCGCAGATCAGCCTGACGCCCGGGCGCTTTGTTCTGACGGAACAACTGAACATCCAACGCAGCGACGTGACCGTCCGCGGCTCCGGGATCGACGAGACGGTCCTCGACGTTTCCGCGTCCGCGTTTGAGAACGTGAACGCCATCAAGGTCCATCCGCCCCAGGTCCAGGGCTACGGATCCTGGTGGGTGCGCAAAGGCGACGCCAAGGCGGTCATCCGCACGACCGGCGCCGTCAGCCCCGACGCGACACGCGCGACGTTTGACAACGCCAGCCGGGTTGAGCCCGGCGACTTCCTGTTCTTCCTGATCGAGCGCTCCTCGCCGAACGTCCGGACCCGCTCGGACATTTTCTACAACGCCATGGTGGAAGTCGCCGCGGTGGACGGCAATTCGGTGAGCTTCCGCCACAAAGTGGGAACAGATTACAACCCGAATGCAAACGGTGTTCGTCGCGCGGAAGTGCACGTGCTCGGCCGTGACACAGACATGCTGTCGAATGTGATCTTGGCGGACCTCACCATTGATTATGGAACGCCGCGTCAAACACCGGACCCACATCGCTTCTACAATCATAACGAACGCTACATCGGCAATGAAGTCGCCGGCGACGGCGTCCGCGCCGTTTTTTTCGTGAACACCCACGAGTCCGATATTGAACGCGTCAAAGTGCGCAACGCCGGGGCCAACGGCATTCACATCAGCAATTCGGTCGAAACCTATGTGAATGACTTCATTTTTGACGGCGCACAGAATCTGGGCGGCAGAGGATGCGGTTACGGTCTCGAGTTGCTGAACAGTTACTACGGCACCTTCGAAAATCTTCGCACTACGGAAGCACCCGCGCGGCACTTTGTGGTGTATGGCAGCGCGGGGACTGGCGCTTTTAACAACATCCACGTGGCGTACACCAACGCGAACGTCGACTTCCACGGCGGTCCTGATCACAGCAACATCTATTACATCGAAACCGCTGAGTTGTATCAGAAGGACGACTATTCATCCCCGATCATGGACTATCGCGACCCCGTTAATGAGGGCAGCAACACGGTCATCTTTGACGTGGCCGTGGCCGCGGGCGGCGGCCTAATCGACTACACGCCGATCCGCTACGGCCCCAACCAGTCGTTTGAGGGCGAAAACAATGGCCATGGCTACGCCGCGGACGGGCGTGCGAACCCCGCGAAGAACCGGGTGTACGCCAGCAACAACGGGGCGCAGATTGTCGTCGCCAGCCGCGACGATATCGTCCACAGCGGCGCGGGCGACGACGTGTTCGTGTTGGGCGAAGGCGAAGACGTGGCCTTCGTCTACGCAAGCGGCGGCGCTGACGTGATCCGCGACTTTGACGTCTATGCCGACAAACTCGCCTTGCAGGGCAAGATGAACGGCCTGTCCGCCGACAGCGCTGGCGCGTTCTTGGAGCGCGCGAGCCAGGAGGGCGACGCCGTGCGCATCGATCTGGGCGGCGGGGCGAGCATCACGCTGGAGCAGGTTCAGCTGAGCAGCCTCTCCACGAACAACATTCAGGTATTCTAGCGCCCGAAACTACGCGCGCCGCCGCAACGGCGGCCCAAAACGACACGAGCCGGAGGAGCGCTGCGCTCCTCCGGCTCGAACTGTCAGGGCGGCGGCCGCCGTCAGCCAAAGACGGTCAGCTCACCATTTCCGGCTCGTTCGGGCTGTCTTCATCATCGCCCGCTCCCGCGTCATCGCCACGGCCGCGACCGCGTGCGGCGTCGCCGCGAACGGCGAACGTCAACGCCTCAGGATCCTTGGGATCCACATCGACCTTCACCAAGCCGCCTTTCCGCAACGCCCCGAACAGGATCTCGTCGGCGAGCGGCTTCTTCACGTGCTCCTGGATCACGCGGGCCAGCGGCCGCGCGCCATTGAGCTCGTCATAGCCGCGCTCGCCCAGCCAGTTGCGGGCGGCCGGCGTGAGTTCGAACGTGACGTTGCGATCCGTCAGCTGGGCTTCGAGCTGCAGGATGAACTTGTCGACCACGCGTCCGATCACGTCCTTGCCCAACGGCGCGAAGGCCACGGTGGCGTCCAAACGGTTGCGGAACTCCGGCGTGAACAAGCGCTTGATTGCTTCCTCATCCTCGCCAGACTTGCGGCCGCGCCCGAAGCCGATGGAGTTTTTCTGGTTCTCCGACGCCCCAGCGTTGGTGGTCATAATCAACACCACATTGCGGAAATCGATCTTCTTCCCGTTCGTGTCGGTCAAGAAACCGTTGTCCATCACTTGCAAGAGGATGTTGAAGATGTCGGGATGGGCCTTCTCGATCTCATCCAGCAGCAGCACGCAGTGAGGATGCTGATCGACTTGATCCGACAGCAAGCCGCCTTGGTCATAGCCCACATACCCCGGAGGCGCGCCGATCAAACGGGACACGCTGTGGCGCTCCATGTATTCGGACATGTCGAACCGAAGCAGCTCCACACCCATAATGTTCGCCAGCGAGCGCGCCACCTCCGTCTTCCCGACGCCCGTGGGGCCCGAGAACAGATAACAGCCGATCGGCTTTTGCGGCTCCCGCAAGCCTGCGCGCGCCAGTTTGATGGCCGCCGCAAGCTGCTCGATGGCGTCGTCTTGACCAAACACCACGCGCCGCAGGTCATCCGCCAACGACTTCAGCGCTTGGGCGTCCGTCTTGTTGACGGACTTCGGAGGGATCCGCGCCATCTTGGCGATGATGGCTTCGACGTCGCGCGCGCCAATTTGCTTGCGGCGCTTCGAGGCGGGCACCAGCATTTGGCTGGCGCCAACCTCGTCGATCACGTCGATCGCTTTGTCCGGCAGCTTACGGTCGTTGATGTACCGCGCCGCCAACTCCACCGCCGCACGCACCGCCTCATTCGTGTATTTCACGCCATGAAAATCTTCGAAGTAGGGCTTCAGACCCTGCACGATCTTGATCGCGTCCGGGATCGTCGGCTCCACCACGTCGACTTTTTGGAAGCGCCGCACCAACGCGCGGTCCTTCTCGAAGTGCTGACGGAACTCCTTGTAGGTCGTCGAGCCCATGCACCGAAGCGATCCCGACTGCAGCGCCGGCTTGAGCAGGTTCGACGCGTCCATCGCGCCGCCTGAGGTCGCGCCAGCGCCGATGACCGTGTGGATCTCGTCGATGAAGAGCACCGCTTTGGGGTGGCTCTCGAGTTCCTTCACCACCGCTTTCACGCGTTCCTCAAAGTCGCCCCGATAGCGCGTGCCCGCCAGAAGCGCGCCCATGTCGAGGGAGAAAATCACGGCGTCCTCAAGCACCTCCGGCACTTCGCCGTCGATGATCTTGCGCGCAATGCCCTCCGCGATCGCCGTCTTGCCCACGCCGGGGTCGCCGACAAGCAGCGGATTGTTCTTGCGCCGGCGGCACAGCACCTGGATGCAGCGCTC
>CAZGLY010000014.1:62241-67851 GCA_964526675.1 uncultured Caulobacterales bacterium | reverse complement strand
CGACAAGCAGCGGATTGTTCTTGCGCCGGCGGCACAGCACCTGGATGCAGCGCTCCACCTCCTGCTCCCGGCCGATCAGCGGATCAATGTCGCCCTTGCGCGCCTTGTCGTTGAGGTTCACGCAATAGGCGCGCAACGCCTCCGCACCGCCCTTCCCGCGCTCTTCGTCATTGTCGACGGAGCCGCGCACGGGCCGCGTCTCGGAGGCGCCGGCCCGTTTCGCAATGCCGTGGGCGATGTAGTTGACCGCGTCGTAGCGCGTCATGTCCTGCTCTTGCAGGAAGTACGCGGCATGGCTCTCCCGCTCGGAAAACAAGGCCACGAGCACGTTGGCGCCGGTCACCTCGTCGCGATTCGAAGATTGCACGTGGATGACCGCCCGTTGAATGACCCGCTGGAAGCCCGCCGTGGGCTTGGCGTCGTCATCCGAATCCGACACCACGTCATCCAGCTCGTCGTCGATGAATTGGATGAGGGTGCGGCGCAGCTCCTCCAACTCGACGTTGCACGCGCGCATAACGCCCGCGGCTTCGTTGTCGTCGATCAGGGCCAGCAACAGGTGCTCCAGCGTCGCGTATTCATGGCGACGTTCGTTCGCGTAAGCGATGGCGCGATGGAGCGTTTCTTCGAGGTTTCGCGAAAACGACGGCACGCGCTACTCCTTTTCCATCGTACACTGGAGGGGATGCTGGTTTTGCTTGGCGTGATCAAGCACCTGAGCGACCTTCGTTTCAGCCACTTCGTAGGTGTACACACCGCAAAGTCCCACACCATTTTGGTGGACATGCAGCATGATTTGCACCGCCTCCTGATGTGTCTTGTTGAATATGCGCTCCAAGATTTCGACAACAAACTCCATCGGCGTGTAGTCGTCGTTAAGCAGCAGCACGCGATAGCGCGACGGCCGTTTGGTTTTCGGGCGCGCCTGGGTCAGCACGCCGTAGTCGTTGTCGAGGTCCGGCAGATTCGGTCGAGACGGGTTCATGATGCTCGTTGACTGGTTGGCCGGCGCATGGGGGGCGAACCACAGCGATCGGCGAACGGACTGATGATCTCACGGCGCGCGTTCATGACGACCGATAGACCTGCGAGGCGCGCGCGCCGGCCCGCCTCCCGGATAAGATAAGCGTCCTGTCGCCGGAGAGAAGCCCCGCGGAGCGTCCGCGGCCCGGCTGAAACGACTTCGCCGTCGCCAACGCGGCCCAGCGCGACCAAAGAGCCACAGACGAAAAAGGGCTCAGCGCGCGGCCAAGCCCTTCTCGATCGGCGTCGCTCGCGACACGGTGGCGTGAGCCGTTATGCCACCGTGTCGCGCGCTTTGCGGTTAGCGCTGAGCCTGAAGCATTTCCACCGTCGCGGTGACGCGCGCGTTGATCGGCTTCATGGCGCTTTTCACGGAGCCCGCCATCAGGTCGGTGATTTTGTTGATCTCGCCCAGATAGTTGTCCAGGGCGCTTTTGGCGAAATCCGTTTGGACCTCGATCACCTCTTGGACGCTCTTGGCGCCGGCGACGCGCTTGGCGTTCGAGACGGTGTCTTCCATCGATTGCTTGGTGAACGCGACGACATGGGCGTTCAGCTGCTCGACGCTTTTGCCAGCCGTGGTCATGCTTTCAACCAAGGCTTCCACATTTTCTTTCGAGTACGTGTTGAAGTCGCCAAACGCGCTGACAGCGCGCTCGACGCCGTCTTTCATGGCTTGGTTGCTCGCAGACGCGAACGCTTCGTAAGAGGGGGCGGCTTGCGCTTTCGCCGGCATGGGGAGCTCCTGTGAGATCGTTGTCTGAGTTCGCAGTTTTTGACGCGGTTCACTCGATGATGCACGGAGGTGTACGCCTTATGCTGCGCTGCGTCAAGAATTTTTTGTGCACTGCAACATAAGAGCTTTGGGGGGAGATGAGGGACGGCTGCTCACAAGGGCGCGCGTCACGATTGCCCGCGGGCTTTGTATACTCCCCGTATGACCGTGATTCGGATCCTATGGCGGCGTGTGTTGACAGGGCGTGTCGCGCGCCATGCCGGCGCGGCTCTGGCCGTGATCGCCACGTTCGCCATGGTGACGGCGACCCCGCCGGCGCGCGCGGGCGGCGGCTACGCCTCCATTGTGATGCACGCGCGCACGGGCGAAGTGCTCCACGCCCACCAGGCGGACGCCCCACGCGACCCCGCGGGGCTGGTGAAGATCATGACGGTTTACCTGGCGCTGCATCACGTCGCGCTTGGGGAGATCGGGCTGGCGGACCGGGTGCGCGCCGCCCCCTCGGGAACCGCGGCGACGTCGCCAGAGAGTGCCGGACACCACGCGCGCCGACTCGACGCGCTCATCGCCGACATGCTCACTGACGACGACGACGACGCCGCGCACGCGATCGCCACACGCCTCGCGGACGACGTCGGGCGCTTCGCGGACCGCATGCACGCCCAGGCGCGCCGACTGAATTTGAGTCAAACCGCGTTCACCGACCCCGCCGGCGACACGCGCGACCACGCCACCGCGCGCGATCTGGCGCGGCTGGTGCGCGCGCTCGTCCTGGACTTCTCCGACCACGCAACGACCTGGAGCGCCGCCGCCTTCGCGAACGCCGAGGGCTACCCGCGAGGCGGCCTCGGCGTGATGCGGGTGGGCGACGGCGAGGGCCGCGGTCACGCCGCGCTGGCCGTCCGGCGGGATGGGGACACGCTGGTGGTGATCATCTTGGGCGCGCCGTCTCCCGCCGCCCGCGACGCCCACGCCGCGGAGCTGCTGACCCGCGCCTTCGAAGTCCTGGCCGAGCACGCGCGATCTCAAGACATCCAGGCGGGACGGGCCCAAAGACCGCTCGCCATGGCCGCCTTAGGCCCCATCGGCCCGCGCGGCGGTTTGCGCCAAACGCCCGTGGAGCCCGTCGCGCCGACACGCGCCGCGTTCCAGCCTCGCGACGACGCGCCGCCCGCCGGCGAAGATGACGCCGCCCACGATGAGGCGGAAGACGAACAAGAACGCATCCGCATCATTCTCGAAGGCGAGACGGACGATCCGATCGCCGCCGCGCCGACACCGTCCCAACCAACCGCCCCGCCCGCGCCGGCCGCAGCCACGCGCGCGCCGCTGGAGGCGGTCAGCTACGGCGTGCAGGTCGGCGCGTACGCGGACCGCGCGCGTGCCGAAGTGCGCTTGAGCGTCGTGCAAGATGTGTGGCCCGAACTCTTCGCGACGGCCGTCCCGCGCGCCATCCCGGCCCAAGTGGATGACGCCCTCGTCTGGCGGGCGCGTTTCTATGACATGACGAAATCCGACGCGAACGCGGCCTGCGCGGCGCTGCGCGAAAAAGGGCAAGGCTGTCTGCTGCTGACCGTCAGCCGCGAAGACCGAGCAGCACTTGGCGCGCCCGATTGACTTTCGCCGCCAACGCGGAGGACCCGCCGCCATCGGGATGCAGGCGTTTGATCAAACGCTTGTGCGCCTCCAGGATCGCCGCCTCATCGGCTCCAGGATCCAAGCCAAGCACGGCGTACGCCTCTTCACGCGTCATATCCGGGCCCGGGTTCGCGCCATCGCCGCCCGCCCGGTGCTGGCGCTCCCCCGCACCGTCCGAGCGGTGCGCCCCGTCGGCCCCCTGGGACCGAGGAAGAAGCGACGCCAGGCCGAAACCGATCAATGGCAATGCGATCAACAACACGCCGCGGGCCAAGAAGGCTAAGCCCAGCACGATCGCCGCGATCTTGCCCGCCGTCCGCACCCGCTGCGCCACACGCGCGGGGTCGGCGGACGCCGCAGAGCGCCCGAAGGCGATCAGGCCCGCCAGCACCGCCAATCCGAGAAACATCCACGTCATAGGCTCGCCGTCGCCAAGACGCGCCACGCGTCTTAACGCCAGCTAGCCGACCGACGTCAAGGCATCAAGGCTCTTCAGTCCGGCGGCGTCGATCACGCGGCTCACCGCCGCCGCGACGCCCGCATCGGCGGCGGCCGCGAAAGGCGGATCCAACGCCGTCAAACCGCCGGAGGCCCCGCAGCGCCACGCCGCATCCTCCCGGAGCACCGGCCCGCGGCGCGCGCCCATCATCCGCGCGGCCACGTCAAAGGCGTGGTCAACCCGGGCCGCGTAGGCCGGCGGGCCATCCAGCGCCCGATTGCGCACCAGCAGCCACGTCGGGCCCGATCGCCCCGCCGCGACCCGCTTGCGCAACTCGTTCCACATCATCTGGCCATAGGGCCCAGGACGGGCCCGCTCTCCCGGCGTCGGCCCATCCGCGAGCAGGCCGTCGGCTTCGGTGTCGTGATCGGTCACGAGGCTCACAATCGTGTCCGCCCGCGCCGCCAGCGCCGCAGCCAGAACGCCAAAGCCGGAGGGCGCGTCCACAACAAGGGCGTCGCACGCCGTCGCCAACGTGGCCAACGCGGCGGGCCAGCGCGCCAGCGCGTCAGCCTCGGTCGGCGCGAAGGCGCCCCCCACGGTCCTGGGGGCGGGATCCCCCCCTCCGAGGGCCAAAAACGCGGGCGCCACCAGATCCGCGGCGTCTGCGCGCGCGCAACGCCGTCGGAGCCAGGCGTTGAGATCCGGCCGCGCCAGATTGAGATCAAGAACGCCCGTCGCGACGCCCGACTGCAAAAGCCCGACCGCCAGATGCGTGGCGAAGGTCGTGCGCCCCGTGCCATCCTTCGGACCGCTGACCAGGATGACGTGTCGGGGCGCCGTGGGCGCGCGCACAACGGGCGGCGGCGGCCGGCGGCTCACAGTCACGCGGCGCGGGGGCTCTCGCGTCCCAAGAAGCCAGTCAAATGGCCGGCGCGCCCAAACGTCGGCCCCGACCTCCGTCCACACGTCGGGATCCGTCGAAGCGGCGGCCCCGCGGTCCTCTTTGGGGGGCGGCGTCGGCGCATCCTCGGCCGCCGCGGCGGATCGGCGGACCGGCTGGCTCATCCGCTCAGGCCCTGACCGTGAAAGTCGGTGAGTTCGCAGTAGAGGCCGAGCGCGCGCAACGCACCGCAGCGTTCGCGCGCGGCGGATGGATTGGGTAAGGGTCCCGCCTTCAGCCGCTTGTAGACCCCTTGCGCGCCCAAATCGGCGGCCTCAACCCGCGGCGCCAAATCCGCCAGCGCCGACCCGGCGCGCGCGCGTAAGCTCCGCCACCCCGCACTCACCTCCGAGTCCTGGCGATAAGACGCCAAGTGCACCGCATAGAGCACGCTGCGCGTGGGCGCAGGCGGCGGCGGGGGCGACGCCGCAGCGACGGGTTGAGCGTTCAGGGAAGCGCTCTCTAGCGGAGCGCTGTTCAGGGGAGCGCTGGTCGCGTCCTGGCCGTCATCGGGCGTCAACGGCGCAAGAGCGCGGCCGACAACGGGCGTCGTCGCCGCGGCCAGCGGGCGACCGTCGTTGGCGCGCGGGAGGGTGGCGGCCTCGGCCTCCCGCCGCGCGGCCTCCAGCGCCGCCACAGGGTCCCCCGGCGACGACGGCTCCGAGGCGCGCCCGTGCAGCCATCCCAAAGGCGTCGTGCAGCCCGCGTTCATCAACACCACGGCGATCAAGACCGCCGCGCCGCGTCGGGCGCTCCGGAAACGCTGATGGATCTGCATGGGCGCAGTGTCGGTCAGCGCCAGTTAACGTCACGCCAACGCGCGCCCCGCGC
>CAZGLY010000014.1:0-62141 GCA_964526675.1 uncultured Caulobacterales bacterium | reverse complement strand
CCGCGGCCTGGTTTTTTGAGAACGCCCGGCTTCCTACGTAACGGCGATGTCCGTGACAGCCCCCGATCGCGCCCCAAACGACGCCCCGCCACCGCTCGAGCAGGTCTCAGGGCTGCCCGTCGTGCGGGACGTAAGCAGCCTGCGCGCCGTTATCGCGGACTGGCGGCGCAGCGGGCGTCGCATCGGCTTCGCGCCCACCATGGGCGCGCTGCACGAGGGGCACCTGTCACTGGTCGACTTGGCGCGCGCGCACGCCGACCACGTGGTGGCGAGCGTGTTCGTCAACCCCGCCCAATTCGCGCCGGGGGAGGACTTCGACGCCTACCCGCGCCAGCTGGACGCGGATGCGGCCGCGCTGAGCGCACGGGGGTGCGATCTGCTTTACGCGCCAACCAAGGCCGTGATGTACCCGACCGGTTTCGCGACGGACGTGCGGGTCGGCGGCGTGTCCGAAGATCTGGAAAGCGCGGCGCGCCCCCACTTCTTCCACGGGGTGGCCACCGTCGTGACCAAGCTGCTTATCCAAGCGCGGCCGGACGTGGCGGTGTTCGGCGAGAAGGACTACCAGCAGCTGTTGGTGATCAAACGCCTCGCCGCCGACTTGGACTTGGAGAGCACGATCCTCGGCGGCCCGACCGTGCGGGAGGCTGACGGCCTCGCGCTGTCCTCGCGCAACGCTTACTTAAGCGCATCCGCCCGCCAGCAAGCGCCAGCCTTGTCGCGCGCGCTGTTCGCGGCCGCCCGCGCGCTGGCCGAGGGCGCGCCGCGCCAGATCGCGGAGGCGGATGTGGACGCGACGCTCCGTGAAGCGGGGTTCGCGGCGGTGGACTATGTGGCGGTGCGGGACGCTGAAACGCTCGCGCCCCTGCCCGACGGCCCCGTGCGGCGCCCGGCTCGGCTCCTGGCAGCGGCGCGCCTGGACGGCGTCCGCTTGCTCGACAACGCGCCTGTCACGCCGGCGGCGTGAGCGCCGGGACGCTTGGCCGGCCTCACCACGCGCCAGCATCCCACAGCGCGCGACGCAGGCTCTCCGGCAAATCATGGTGCGCATCGCCCGCGCTGACGTCCGGCGGCGCGTCGGCGGGCTCAAGATAACGCCACCCCTGGAAGGCCCGCCGCGGTTGTGGCGCGGTCGGCGTCAAAGCGCGATCGAGGATCAGGCAACAGCGCCGCACGCCGTCGCGCCCAACCGCCTCATCCAAGCCGACCACTCGCTGGCGAACGGCGACCGCGCCACGGATCACCCAGTAGAGCGAACCGCCCGTCAACACATCCTCGCGCCGTTTCGGCGCTAAGCGAGTGGCGCAGGTGGGGTTTGCGCTCAGCCCGGCGCGACGGCGCTCCGCAACCGTGTGGTCTTGCCACGCCTTCAGGTCTTCGACGCTGTCGGACCCGACCGCCAGTTTGATGAGATGCACGACCATGGAACCCAGAAACTAGGTCGAACCGGAGACGACGTCGCGGCGTTATCCCAAGAGCGTGAGAATGTTCCCCGACGGATCGCAGAAATGGGCGAGCGCGCCACCCCAATCCTGGCGTTCCGGGGGGCCAAGAAACCGCACGCCGGCGTCGGCCAAGGTCCTGTGTTGCGCGTCGATGTCGTCCACCTGCAGCGACACCCCGACGAAGCGGCCGATGTCGGCGTGGTGTTCGTGGCCGGGGCCGGCCTCCTCGACAATGAGTTCGCCGCCGCCCACCGCAAAGCCGGCGGCTTTGACGTCGGGCATCGCCCAGTTCTCCGGCAACGCCAGCGTCTCTCGGTAGAAGGCGCGGCAACTGTCAAAGTCATCGACAAAGATGCGCACGCCATACAGACGCATCACGACGCCTCCCCTTTCGCCCAGGCTGGCGGGCGCTTCTCCAAGAAGGCGGCGAGACCTTCGCGTCCCTCGGCGCTGGCGCGGCGTTCGGCAATGCGTTTGGCCGTCATGTGATGAATCTCATGGTCGATGGGCCGGCCCGCGACATCGCGCACCAAGGCCTTCGCGTCACGCACGGCGCCCGGGGCCGCGTCGAACACGAGCTTCGACAGCTGTTCGGCCCGCGCTTCAAGCCCGTTTTCGTCCTCTGCGATGTGATGGATCAGGCCGAGGCGATGCGCCGTCTCCGCGTCGAAGCTCTCGCCCGTCGCGAACAAAGCGCGCGCCCAGCGCGCGCCAATCGCCTCGATCACGTAAGGACTGATCGTGGCGGGCGTGAGCCCAAGGCGCACTTCAGAAAAGCGAAACACGGCGCTGCGCAGGGCGATGGCGACATCGCACGCCGCCGCCAAACCAGCGCCGCCGCCCATGGCCGCGCCCTGGATCATCGCCACCGTCAGCTGGGGCAGGCTGTGAAGCTTGTCGAGCATGCGCGCGAGCGCGAGCGCATCGTGCTCGTTTTCATGGAGCTCGTAATGGGCGGCGGCGCGCATCCACTCCAGATCCGCGCCGGCGGAAAAGCTCGGCCCTCGCCCGCGCACCAACACGATGCGCACGTGATCCGCGCCGCGCAGCGTCTCAAAGGCGTCGTCGAGAGCCGCGATGACGTCCGCGTTGAACGCGTTGCGCTTGTCTGGACGGTTCAGGATCACCGCCGCCACGCCGCCGGGGCTTGCGTCGAGGATCACGTCGGTATCGGCCATAGGGATCGCTGCTTCCTTGAAAGGCGCGGAGTCTACCGGCCCGACGGGGGGCCGTCGACGACGACCGCGTCCCGGCGACGGGGGCGTTAGAGAATAGCGTCGATCTTCGTCTTCGGACGCGCGATCACAGCGCCCTTCTCGGTGATCACGATCGGACGCTGAATCAGCCGCGCGTTTTCCGCCATGGCGTCGAGCACCGCATCCTCTTCCACGGCGTCCGCATAAAGACCGAGGCTCTCGGCGGCCGCCTCCTTCGGGCGCAGCAATTCTGACGGCGCCATCTCCAGCTGCGCCAGGACCGCCTCGATCGCGGCGCGATCAGGCTTCTCCTTGACGTAGTTGTAAACGACAGGATCGACGCCCTTTTCCTTCAAATAGGCCAGAGCATTCTTTGAAGAGCCACACGACGTGTTGTGCCAAATCGTCACGGTCACTGGCTGATCTCCCTTCGTCTTCAGTTTGAACTTCCGCCACGGCCGCACGCGAACACATCGCTCTGCATCTGGCGCGCGGCCTCAAGCGCCGGGTCGCCTTGGTCGAGCGCGGCCCAGGCCGTCTGCACGCCATCCTGATCGCCGGCGTTCACGCGGGCCAGGACGATCGACCGGCGAAAGGCGTCGCCGCCAAGGTCATGCGCGAGCGCGACCAACGCCGCAAACTCATTGCGATGAAGCGCCACCGCGCCGAGCTCACGCACCGTCGCGGCGGCGTCCTCGAGATCCTCGACGATGTACTGCTCCGCCTCCGCCTCGCGGATGCGCGTGTCCGCATCGTCAACCACGCGGCCGTAACCGACGCGCCACGCGCCGTCCACGTCCCGAAACGCCGCCAAGGGCGGACGCCCATCCACGGCGAACCGCGCGCGAGTCAGCGTCAACGCCTCAGGCGGAACGCCGAAACTGGCATAGGGCGGCTGCACCCGACGCAACGGCGCTCCGACGCACTCAGCCTCCGCGCCCACGGCCGCCTCATCGGACGGCGGGGTCGCGGCCTGGGCGCGGGTCGCGGCCGGCGTCGCGGCTTCCACGGGTTCCGATTCGACCGGCGCCGGCGACGCCTCCGCACCCCGCGCGTCAGGGCGTGGCGTCTCGACTCCAGGATCCGCGGCCGGCGCCCCGTTCAAAGGCGGGCCGACCAACCACGCAAAGCCGACCGCCAGCGCGATGCCCGTCGCAAGGTTCACGCTCCACCGCGTCATGTCCCCTCCGCGCGCCCCCAAGCCGCCGGTGTCGAGCCCGTTCCTCGCCGCGATGGGGCCAGCGCGCCGTCCTGGACCCACAGGGCGTCCGGTCGCCACGCGAAGTAAGCGCTCGCCACCGCCACCAACGCCCCGGCCACCGCGACCGCCGGCCATGCTCCCGCGCCGCCGCCGGCGCTGGCCGTTTCGTACACGCCGCCGAGCGTCAGAACGCCGCCAATGCCCGCAAGCGCCCAGCCCCAACGGGCGGTTTCGCGCACGCGGCCCGCCTGCAGACGCGCCCGCAAAGCGGCTTCAGCGCCATCCACATCGACGGCTCCAACGGCCACGGTCGCCCACGCCCGTGGCCGTTCTGCGACAGATCCCGGCTCTGTCGCCGCATCACTCGCCACAACCCCGGGGAACGCGCGGGCTCCAATGTCGCGGCCCACGATGGCCCGCGGGTCCAGGGCCGGCGGCGCGTCGAGGCTCCGCGCCAGCGGCTGATCGTTTCCCAGTTCAGGCGGACGATGGTCCCCAGCGTCCCCGCCCAAGGGCCGCGGGGCCTGCGTCTTCTCCGCCTCCGGCGCTATCGCCGTCGGGCCATCCGAGTGCTCCGCCGTCGCCGCGTCGCCCCCAAACCGCACCGCACTGGCGGGCGCGCGCCCGACGACCCCGCCATCGAGCGGTCGCCGACGGGCGGTGGACGCCGCCGCGACCGGGCCGTCGGGCGTTAAAAACAGCGCCTTCTCCGCGGCGCGCCGGCGCACAAACGCGTCGAGCACACCGACCCGGCCGTCGATCTCGCCCCAGCGCCACACGTCAAACCCCGCCGCGGCGTCAAGCGGTCGTCCCTCATTGAGGCACGCCACCACGGCGGAGCGGCGAAACGCCTCGAGGCCAATGTTGAAGGCCAAACACGCCAACGCGTCGAACTGGCTTTGGGTCAGGGGGGCAAGAATGGCCTCGTCGATCGCCGCCTCTACCGGAGCCAGATCCTCACGCAGCAGGCGCTCGGCCGCGTCGGCGTCCACGGGATCCGGCCGGTCGCCGTCGACCACATGGCTGACGCCGACCACCCAGCGATCCTCGCCCAATCGCTGCGGCTCAAAGCACACGCCCTCAAACGCCCGGATCAGCGCCAAGCCAGCCGGCGAGACGCGCCGGCGCACGGTCGCGGATTCATGATCGGGTGATGGGGGCAACAGCCTTCGTCCTCCTGTCCCCAACGGAAACGAAGAGATCCCGGCCGGGTCAATCGCGCGGAGCAGCCCCCGCCGCCTCCGCGCTCAACGCCGAAAGACGTCCACCGAATCGACAGCCGTGAACGGGCCCAGAAAACCGCCGCCGGCGCCGCCGCCCACCACGACGATCGCGCCGTCCACGGACGCCACTGCGAAATCCGTCCGCGGCGACAACAACGCGTCCGCTTCACGCCAGGATTGGCCGTCCGCGGCCAGGACAAAGTGGGCGGCTGACACGCCCCGCCCATCCAAATCCGCGCCGCCGAACACGTGCAGCGCGCCGCCCAACACGGCCGCGCCAAGGCCGGAGCGCGGACCGGGCAAGTCTGGGCCCACGGACCACGCATCGGCCTCGGGGTCGTACACATCCACCCGCATCGACACCACGCCGTCGGCGTCCCGCCCGCCCATGAGATAAATCCGGCCATCCAACGCGGCCGCCGCCGCGCCGCGACGCGCGGCCTCCGCCGGCGCCGAGCGCGTCGTCCATTCATTCGTCGCGGGCGCGTACACCGTCACCACCGGCGCCGCGCCGACGACATAAAGCGCGTCCTTAACCGCGACCATCGCGTGACCCGAGCGCGCGTCCGGCATGTCCGGCATGGGCGTCCATTCGTCCGCCCCCGGATCATACGCCAAGAACGCGGACGTGACGGCCGCCGTTTGGGTCACGCCGCCGGCCGCGTAGAGCCGATCGCCAACCGCCGCCATGGCGAACCGCGCGCGGCCTTCCGGCAGCGGGGTCAGAGCCCGCCAATCGCGGGTCTTCGGATCAAACGAGTCCATCGACGCGGACGGCTCGAGCAGTCCCGACCCCCCTGCGGTGTAGACGCGGCCGCCAAACACCGCCGCCGCCAGACCCGGCCGAGGGTCTTGGAAGGTCGCCTCGGTGTTCCAATCCGCGAACGCCAAACTCGCCGGGACAACAAGGCTCGCCGCAACGCCGGCAAGCGCGCCGCAAAAGCGGTCCAGCACACGTCCCGCACGGCGCTGCGCACCGCGACGCATCCCGCGAACTCCATCCGGCGACCCATTGTTCATTGCGTGACGCCCTATCCCAAGACCGCGGTGGCCAAGCCCAAAAACACACAGAACCCCACCACGTCGGTGAGTGTGCTCACAAAGACTGATGACGCCACCGCCGGATCCGCCCCGATACGCCGCAAGCCGAGTGGGACCAGAATGCCGGCGAGGCCGCCGCACACAAAATTCGCGAGAAGAGCCAAGCCGATCACGTAGGCGATTTCAAGACTCGAGAACCAGATGCCCGCCACCAACGCCAGCAGCGTCGCAAACGCCGCTCCGTTGATCAGCGCCGCCAGCGCTTCGCGCGCCACCATACGCCGCGCGTTGCCGTCGCCAAGCTCGCGTGACGCCAAAGCGCGCACCGCCACCGCCAGCGCTTGACCGCCCACATTGCCGCCCAGAGCCGCCACGATCGGCATCAAGATCGCCAACGCCACCACCCGTTCAAGCGTGTCCTCAAACAGCGAGATCACCAAGGACGCCGCCAACGCCGTCACCAAATTGACCGCCAGCCACGGCGCCCGCGCCCGCACCTGCCCCAGCGCCGAGGAGCCGACGCCGCCTTCGTTCACGCCCGCCAGGGCGAGCAAATCCTCCTCGCCCTCCTCCTGGATCACCTCGACCACGTCATCCAGGGTGATCATCCCCTTCAGCCGGCCGGAGCCGTCCACCACCGGCGCCTGCGCTAAGTGATACTTGTTGATCAGAAACGCCGCGTCCTCTTGGTCCGTCTCTGGCGTGATCAGGATCTGAGGCGGCCGCATGATCGCCGTCAGCGGCGCGCTGCGGGGATGACGCAGAAAGTCCGACAGCGGGATCGCGCCGATCGGCCGGAAGGTCGGGTCGACCACATACACCTCGAAGAACGCCTCAGGGAGTTCCGACGCGCCCGCCTGCCGCATGTGATCAATCGCCTGACCAGCCGTCCAATACTCCGGCAACGCGACGACTTCGCCTTGGGTGAGCCGGCCCACCGTCTCCTCATCGAAGGCAAGAGCCTCCTCCACCGCCCGGCGCTCGCGTTCGGAGATCGTCGCCAGCGCCGCAGCGCGTTGGTTGGCGTCCAGATGACCGACCAGATACGTGATGTCGTCGGTGTCGAGTTCGGTGGCCGCCGCCCCGAGACGATGGGGATCCAACCGCGCGACCGCAGCGTTGAGCGCGTCGGGCGCCAACTCCACCAACATCGGCCCGGTGAACACGGCGGGTTGAAGCGCCGCCGCGTCGCCGATCAGCTCGGCGGGCAACTGCTCCACCAAATCGGCGGCGTCAGCGGGGTGGGCCGGCGACAGCAAATCGGAAACCGCCTGCGCGTCCCCGTCCGCAACGGCCTGCGCCAAGACGGCCACGTCCGCAGGATCCGGCGCCGTGGGGGCGGGCGCACGCTCGCCCTCCCCCCCTTCGGAGGCCGGAGGCGCCGCCATTGGATCCTCGCGATCGGACATCGTGGCCTCATGCATCCAGCGTTCGACGCGGCGCGGCCGGCGCGCATCCCAACGGCCAACGCAACCAGCCGGCGCGCCGACCCGGCGGTGTACCGCACCGCCCGGATGGACGACAGCCCAAAGGCCAGATGGGATTGATGCATGGTGCGGGCGGCCGGACTCGAACCGGCACGGCGTCGCCGCCTCAGGATTTTAAGTCCTGTGTGTCTACCAATTCCACCACGCCCGCGCACCTGAAGGCGTGTGCGTTACCACGGTCGACCACGCCATCGTCAAGCGCGCCGACGCGCCGCCGGCAAGCCCGGCGAGACGCCCGCTAGCAGTACGCCGCGCCGTAGATCGGACCTTGATGCGGCGCTTGCACCACCACCGCACAGCCGTCGCCCTCCGCCGGGGCGTCGATGACGAACCGTGAACCGGCGTCGGCGTCTTTCTCTCGATGGCGGCCAAGCCGTTCGAAGGACTGCACGACATGGACGTTGGCCAAGGTCTTGCCGTGGTTTTCGCCCCGCGGCACCTCGGTCACCACGCGGTCGCGAAAACGCGCGAGCCACACCTCAGCGGCCGGTCCGCCCGACACCGTCACGCCCAACGCGGGGCCCTGATCCCCGGCCTCAGGGACAATCGCAACCGTTGCCTGAGCCGCCTGCGCCGCGTCGATCAACGACCGCACCGCCGCCCGATTCGAGCCGACGGCCTCCTGCGCGCCAGCGACCACCATCTGCGGCGTGTACGCCCGCGGCCGCCCGGTGATGTTCGCGTTGTAGCGCCGCTGGCGGTTGGTGTGCGCCCGCGACGAGAACGGATCGCGCCACGCGCCGGCTGCGCCGTAGACAAGCCTGTCCCAGTAATCGACGTGCCACTCGAGCGCGATGAGATCCGGCTCCTCCGCCAGCTCGACCAAGAACGCTTCCGCCGGCGGGCACGAATAGCAGGACTGGGAGCTAAAGAGCTCCACCACGACCGGCCCAGTCGTCGCGCCGTGAGGGGGGTCGGCCGCCCGCGCCGCTGACAAGGCCCATGGCGCCGCAGCCGTCGCCGCAAGCGCGATCGCTGCAAACGCAGCTCCGATACGAACCGACGTCATCGCGCCTCACCCCATGTACAGTTGCGACTCAAGGCCGAGATAGCCGTTCCAGGCGAACCAATACGCGATATGCCCCGCCACGCGCGGGGCGCGCCGCCCATCCTCCGCGACCAACGCCGCCTCGGTGATGCGCCAGGACGCGCCATCAGCAGCCACGACGCCCGGGGCGTCGCCGGCGGAAAACGTGAGATCGCCGCGCTCGTAGGCGCGCACTGTGCGGGTCGCCGCGTCGCCGATCAGGACCAAAGCCTGGCGGCCAAGGCCCCCCTCCACAACGTCGTTGAGCACGCGCCCGCCGCGGAACACCTCCAGCGGCCACGCTTTCGTCCCGGCATGAACGCGCACGCCGAAAACATAATCCTTCGCGCGCAGGCTCACGCTGTCGGCGAGCGCCGGGAACATCAGCTCTTCGCTGGCGAAGTACTCGCCATAAGCGGCGCCGGGGCCGTAGTCGCGCCGGTGGCCTGTGTCCAGGGACAACACGCGCGTGCGCGGCTGGGCGTCGCGCCAGGCCTTCCACGACGTGATCACAACCGGGCGCAAGGTCAGCGCAAAACCGCTGTCGACCAGGGGGCCGCTCACCGGCGCGCCGGTGAACTGGTTCCACAAGCTGTCTGTGCCCCGATCAAACATCAGCTTGTTCGAGCGGTAGAGAAACCCAGACGAGCCGAAGAGGAACCGCTCCGCGCGGCCCTCCGGTTGCGTCTCAAACAGGATCCCCGCGCCGCACAGGGTGCAGTAGGCAAGCGCCACCGGCACGCCGCCGACGACGTCGTTGAACATCTCGTGCCAGTCCAGGATGCGCAGCGGATAAGCGCGCGCGTCGCGGTTGATCTCCACCCCGAAGACCAGGTCGTCGTCTTTGAGGTAGTTCGCTCGGCGCGCCGTGATCAGCTTGGGGTCGTCCAACGCCGGAATGCCGTCCACGCGCACGCCGCCCCAGGTGATCTCCTCCAAGCGGATGCGCAGCCGTCCCGGGGCGGTCGTCTCTTCATTCAAGAACCGCAGAAATTGCGGATCGATCTGCGAGAACATCCACACCTTCAGCGCGCGATAGGTCGGGTGCGGCGTGATCTCGGGATGTTCTTGCTGCCAGAGCATCCAGTCGAACCAGCCGCTGCGGCCGCTTTCCCCGGCAATGCGTTGCGCCACAGCGTCGATGGCTGCGCGCGCCGACGCGTTGTACCGCATGGCGAGGATAAGCGTCGGCAGGATGTCGGGCTGGCCGTAATCGCTCAGGAGACGCAGCGCTTCCGCGAACTGTCGGCCTGACCCCAGCACCGTCAACCGGGACGCGGTGACGATCTCGGAGTCGCGGAACCGCTCGTCCGTCTGGCGCGCCCATGCGGGCTGGCCAACGCTCGCGGCGAGGCCCGCCGCCAAGGTTCCCGCCGCCTGGCGACGATTCACGTGTTGGACGCTCACGGGTGGTCGATCCTCGCTCCACCGGTCCGGGCCCAACGCCCGATGCGACCGGACCGAAAGCGTACGTCAGCCCGGCGCTCGCGCGCGGTCGCAATCGCGTGCGCGCCAGTGACGGCGTCGTGAGGCGATGGTGACGCAAAGCGGAGCGCGCCACGCTGCAGATCAGGTTCACCCGGATCGCATCAAGATCTGCGCCTTGACGACAAAGGACAATCGAAGTCGTCACGGCGTCGTGACTGGGCTTGCATGGCCACAGCTCAAGGAGGGCGACTACCTTCGCATCTGCAAAACGGGCCGCCGCATTGGCGACCGTCCTGGGAGAGTTGCCATGCGCGCACAGGTCGAACACCGGCCGAGCCCTGCGACGGACCATGTGGAGGAGCCGCGCGTCGCGGGCCTTGGCCTCGCCGCGCCGACACAGACCTGGGACCAGGACGCCGCGCTGGCGTATCTGGCGGAACGCTCGGAGACGTATCGCTCGCCGATCGCGCGGCGGATCTTTCGCAGCTCCGGCGTCAAGACTCGCCACATCGCGATGACGCCCGACAACCTCGATCCCGGCCCCGACCCCGATGTCGCCCATGCCGGTTTTGCGGTCCACGCTCTGCAATTGGCGGAGGACGCAGCGGCGCGGGCCATAGCCGACGCCGGCCTGACCCCCGATGACATCGACTCTCTGATTGTCGCCACCTCCACGGGCTATCTCTGCCCCGGCGTGGCCGCGCGGATCGCGCCGCGTCTCGGCCTGCGCCGCCAGGCCATGCGCACTGAGGTGGTGGGCGCGGGATGCGCGGCGGCGCTTCCAACGCTGCAACGCGCCTATGATCACGTGCGCGCGCACCCAGAGCGCGTCGCTGTGGCGGTGTGCGTCGAGGTCTGCTCGGCGTGCTTTTACGTCGACGACGATGTCGAAACGATCGTCGGCAACGCGATTTGCGCTGACGGCGCGGCGGCGGTCGTGCTCGCGGGCGCGACGTCGGGCCTGGAGACGTTGAGCGCGGGCTCAAGCCAAACGGGCCCGGCGCCGCGGCTGCACGGCTTCGCCACTGCCAGCGATCCTGATGCGCTGGATCTGGTTGGCTTCGCCCATCCCGGCGGCCGGCTTCGCATCGTCCTCTCCAAGCACGTACCCACGCTCGCGCCGCCGCTGGTGCGCGCGGCCGCGGAGACCAGCTTGGCGTCGATCAACCTGGGTCTGAGCAGCGTTGACCACTGGATCGTCCACTCCGGCGGCCGGCGCGTGCTGGACAAGCTGTCGAGCGATTTTGGCTTTGACGACGAGGTGCTCGCGCCGAGCCGGGCGGTGCTGTCGGCGTACGGCAACATGTCCTCCCCGACGGTGCTGTTTGTGTTGGCCCGCCATCTGGCGGAGCGCGCGCCCAAGCCGGGCGCTCTGGGCGTGCTGGCGGCGTTGGGCCCCGGCCTGGTTGCGGAAACGGCGCTGCTCAGCTGGTGACCCGCGTCGAGGCGGCTCCCCGGCTCTATGGAGAGATATGATGGGCGACTTCTTTCACCTGCCGCCGGCGGACATGAAGCGTCGGATCGCCAGCTTTTACGATCAACTGTCGCCCCATTTCCGCGACCTCTGGGGACCGCACCTCCATGACGGGTATTACGCCCGCGGCGCTCAGAACAAAGAGGAGGCGCAAGAGCATTTGGTCGAGGCGCTGGCGGAGATCGTCG
This sequence comes from uncultured Caulobacterales bacterium, assembly GCA_964526675.1. Lineage (GTDB taxonomy): Bacteria > Pseudomonadota > Alphaproteobacteria > Caulobacterales > Maricaulaceae > CAZADA01. Next base: position 50,431 of record CAZGLY010000014.1, on the reverse strand, counting down.
GCGTCGACGGGACCGAGACCGTCCTCGACATCGGCTGCGGCATGGGCGCCACGTCGGTGGCGCTGGCCAAACGCGGCTGCCGCACCCACGGCGTGACGCTCAGCGCCGTGCAAATGGACATCGCCCGCGATCTCGCGGCGCGTGAAGGCGTCGCCGAGCGCACGCGCTTTGAGATCCAAGACGCTGAGACCCTTACGCTCGACACGCCGGTGGACCTCGCCTGGATGGTCGGCGTGCTGGGGCACTTGCCCAACCCCGAGACGTTCTTAGCGGAGCGGGCCGGCGCGCTGGTGCGCCCCGGCGGGCGCTTCCTCCTGGCGGACTGGATGGCCGGGCGCGCCATGTCGCCGCGCGACCAAGCCCGTCTGGTCACGCCCGTCTTGGAGGGCATGCTGATGCCCACGCTGTTCAGCCCATCGCAAACGGAGGAGTGGTTCGCCCGCGCCGGCTTCCGCCTGGTCGCGCAACACGACTTCACAAAGGAGACCTCGCGCACCTGGGAGGAAGGCGTCTCCATCATGCAGCTGGGCCCCGTGTTGAAGCTCGCCCAGAGCCTCGGCGGCGACGCGCTGCGTCTCGTGCAAGCCGTCCACGGCATGCGCAAGGCGATGGCCGAAGGCGCGATCATCTATGGCGTGCAAGTCGCGGAGAAGCTTTAGGGGTCCGCTGCCCGACGCCCGACTGGGGTCGAGCCCCGCGCCGTCGCGCCTACGGCGCGCTCATGGCGCGGATGGAGTGGAAACTCACCTCGCCATTGCGGTGGGTGACGCGCACCAACACGGGCGCGCCGGCCTCCGCTTCCTCAAGCGCCGCGGCGGCCGCCTCCTCCGGCGTCGCGACGGGCGTCCACCCGACTTGTTCGATGACGTCCCCAGGAACGAGCACGGCGGAGGCGGCGCTCTCAGGCTCGACAAACGTCACCACGACCCCTTCGGCCTCGGGCGCGACGCGATACTGACGCACAATGTCCGGCGTCATCGGAGCCACCGTCACGCCGATCACCAAGGCCGCGCCGCCGCTTTCCAAAGGAGCGTCCGGCGTGACGAAACGCGGGCCGCCGTCGTCGTCTTGCTCGCGTTCGCCGACCGTCAGCGTGAGGCTCTGCGGCGCGCCCTCGCGCAGGACGTCCAAGGTGATTTCCGCCCCCGGAGCGGTTTGGGCGATGAGGAGCGAGAACGCCCGATCATCGCGCACCGGACCGCCGCTGACGCCGACGATCAAATCGCCGACCGCAAGCCCCGCCGCCTCCGCAGGGCCGTCTTCGCTGACGCCGCTGACCAACGCGCCGCGCGGCCGGCCAAGCCCGAACTTCCGCGCAATTCCTGCGTCCACAGGCTGGATGCGCACGCCGATCCAACCGCGCCGGACCGCGCCGGCGTCCAGGAGTTGGCCGGTGACGTTTTGCACGAGGTCCGCCGGGATCGCGAAACCGATGCCCACCGAACCGCCGCTCGGCGAGAAGATGGCGGTGTTCACACCGATCACCCGGCCTTGCATATCGAACAACGGCCCGCCGGAATTGCCCTGGTTGATGGCCGCGTCCGTTTGGATGAAGGAGTCGAAATCGCCCTGATTGATGTCGCGATCCTGGGCCGACACGACACCGACCGTGACGGTGTTTCCCAGGCCGAACGGATTGCCGATCGCCATCACCCAATCGCCGACGCGCACGTCGCTGGGATCGCCAAACGGCACTTCGGGCAACGGCTCCTCCGGCGACACGCGGATCACCGCCAAGTCGGTCTCCTCGTCGCGCCCGGCGATGTCGCCCGGAAGAACGCGTCCGTCCGGCAGCACCACTTCGATAATGTCCGCCGCTTCGTCGAACGGCGCGATCACGTGGTTGTTGGTGATGACCACGCCATCCGCGTCGATGATGAAGCCCGAGCCCGCGGCCGAGGCCGAGCCTTGCGGCCCCTGAAAGTACTCGTTGAACTTTTCCAGCGGCGAGCCTTCGGCGAAGCGCGGGATCGCGCCGCTCACCGACTGGCGGGCGCGGATGTTCACCACCGCCGGGCCGACCTGCTCGACGAGGTTGGCGAACCCATCGGGCGCCACGCTCGGCTGCGCCCACGCCGGCGCGGCGAGAACGCCGACAGACGCCAAGGCCCCAAACGCCGCGGCGTGCGCAGCGATGAAAACGCGAGGGGCGTCAAGCATGCCGGGCGTCCTCTGTGACCTGGCGGTGAGGATCCGCCCCTCACCCGTTGAAATCAAGCACGGCCGCGCCAAACCGCCGCGACGGCGCCAGCGTCAATTGCGCGCGCCGCCGCCATCTTGATCGCGGAAGTAGCGGAAGAAGTCGCTGTCCGGGGACAAGATCACCGTCGTGCCGTCTTCGATGGAGTTTTCATACGCCTCCATCGACCGGTAGAAGGCGAAGAACTCCGGATCGAGATTGTACGCATCCGCGTAGATCTCGTTGCGCCGCGCGTCGCCCGCACCACGGATGCGCTGATCTTGTTCATTGGCTTGCGCTTGGATGACGCGCGCCTCGCGGTCGGCCTCCGCGCGGATCCGCGCGGCCGCCTCATTGCCCTCAGCGCGGATCCCCGTGGCTTGCTGACGCCGTTCGGAGACCATGCGCGCGAACACTTGCTCGCGGTTTTGCGCCGGCAACTCCACGCGCTTGATGCGCACGTCCACGATCTCGACGCCAAGCTGCGCGCCGGAGACGTCCTCCGCCACCCGCTCGCGAATGCGGTCCATCAGCGCGGCGCGCTGGCCGGAGATGATCTCCTGAGACGGCACCGTGCCCAAGACTTCCCGCGTCGACCCCACGAGAATGTCGCTGATGCGTTGGCGCCCAGCGTCCTCCGTGCGCACGCGTTGGAAGAACAGGAGCGGGTCGGAAATCCGCCAACGCGCGAAGGAATCCACCGTCAGGCGCTGGCTGTCGCCAGCCGTGATTTCATCCTCCGGCACGTCGAGGAAGAGGTTGCGCTTGTCCAAAAACACCACCTGGTCAGCCAGCGGGAATTTGAACTTGAGCCCCGGATCATCAACGCCTGTGGGGTTGTAGACGTGGACGGGGTTGCCGACCCGCACCACCAGCGCCTGCTGGCGTTGATCCACCATAAACACGGAGTTGAGCGCCGCCAGTACGGCCAAGCCCAACAGAACGACGACAACTGTCGAAAACGCGCGCATCACCGCCCCTATCGATTCGAGCCGCCAGCGGGGCGGCGATTGAGTTCATTCAGCGGCAGATACGGCACGACCCCTTGCCCGCCTTGATCGTCCAGGATCACCTTTTCCGAGCGACCGAGAACTTTTTCCAGCGTTTCCAAGAACATGCGCTGACGCGTGACTTCCGGCGCCAACCGGTACTGCTCATACACCAATCGGAAGCGTTCAGACTGACCCGCAGCCTCCGCGATCACGGAGTCCCGATACGCGTTCGCTTGTTGGATGATCTGTTCCGCCTCGCCGCGCGCGACCGGGACAACGCGGTTGGCGTAGGCGCGCGCGTCCTCGATCGAGCGCTGACGCTCTTGCTCGGCGTTCTCCACATCGCGGAAGGCCGCCAGGGGATCGCGCTCGACATTCCCGCGATCGGCTTGGTTTTCGGCGCTCGGCAACGTCGGACGCTCGATGATGACGTTCCGGATCTGGATGCCCGACTTGTATTCGTCGAGCGTGTCCTGGATCAGCGTCTGCACCTGCCGACGAATATCACCGATTTCGTTCGCCAAGATCGGTTGCAGCGGCGTCTGGCCGATCACCTCGCGCATCGCGCTTTCCGACACCGAGATCAGCGCCTGCTCCGGCTCATCGATCTCAAACAGGTAATTCGCGACGTCGCCCGGGCGGTCGCCAATCTCCCACTGCACCGTGAATTGCAGGTCCACAATGTTCCCATCGCCGGTCAGCATCAGCGTATCCGGCGATGGTCCCGCGCGCCCGCGCCGCACGGCGCTTGATCCGTCGATCGGCGTCGAGCGGCTTTCTTGCGCCGTGGGCGTCTCCGCGCGCTCGATGGGGAACGGCAGTTTGAGGTGGAACCCGTTGGGATCCTCGCGATGGAATTTCCCAAAGCGCAAAACCACGCCAACTTCGTTCGGCTGCACGATGTACCAGCCGGAGCCCGGCCACACGACCCACACGATCAACGCCAACGCGATCAGCAGCGCCGCCGGCGCGAAACCGCCGCCGCCGCCCTTGCCGCCGCCAAAAATGCCGCGCATGCGTCCTTGAAGCTGGCGGATCACATCTTCCAAATCCGGCGGCTGCTGTCCGGGACCGCGCGGACCGCCGCCACGGGGGCCTTGGCCCCACGGGCCGCCGCGCCCGCCTTGACCGCCCCAAGGACCGCCATTTGATTGATCATTCCAAGGCATGCGCGTTTCCCAACCTCATGCGTGTGTCGTCGTGGGGACTGCGTGAGCGGCGTAACCGCGCTCACAAGGGCGCTGTCCGTGCGGGCAGAGCCCTAATGTGGGTGTCGTCGAAGTGCGATCAACTGGCCTAAGATTGGTGAGAAATCTATGCCCAACGTCACAGAAAACGCGGTGCGCGCAGCGCTGGCGCAAGTGCGCGACCCCGTCACGGGCCGTTCCGCGATAGAGCTCGGCGTCGTCCGCGGGCTGACCGTGCGCGATGATCACGTCGGTTTTGTCGTCGAAGCGCCCGACGACGGCGACGCCCGCGGGGCTTCCACGTTGGAGCCGTTGCGGGCGGCGTGCGAGGCGGCGGTGCGCGCCGTGCCGGGCGTTGCGCGGGTGACGGCCGTGCTCACGGCCCACGCCGACACCGCCTCGACCGGCCCTGACGACGGGGCGGGCCGCGCCCCCGCCGCGAGCGCGCCGAAAGCGCGGGCGCCACGCGGCGTCCGGCTCTCCCCCGCCGCGGAAGCCCAATCGTCGCCCGGGCGGCCAAGCGCAGCCCGCGCGCTGGCGCTGCCGGGGGTCGCCCACATGCTGGCCGTGGCCAGCGGCAAAGGCGGCGTCGGCAAATCGACTGTCGCGGCCAATCTCGCCTGCGCGCTCGCGGCCCAAGGGCGGCGGGTCGGCCTGATTGACGCCGATATCTACGGACCATCCGCACCGATCCTGATGGGCCTGACGGACGCTGATCCAAAAGCCGGACCAGACGGCAAGCTGATCGCGCCGGAGGCGTTCGGCGTGAAGGTGATGTCCATGGGGTTTCTGGTGGACGCCGACGCCCCGATGATCTGGCGCGGCCCGATCGTGATGAGCGCGCTAAGCCAGCTGCTCGCGGACGTGGCGTGGGCGCCGTTGGACGTGCTGGTGGCGGACCTGCCGCCCGGAACCGGGGACGCGCAGCTGACCTTGGTGCAGCGCGCGCCGTTGTCCGCAGCGCTCATCGTCTCCACGCCGCAAGAGCTCGCGCTGGCGGACGTCCGGCGCGGCGCGGCGATGTTCGCGCGCACGCACGTGCCATTGCTCGGCGTGGTGGAGAACATGTCCGCGTTCGAGGACCCCGCCAGCGGCGTTCGCTTCGCGCCGTTCGGCGAGGGCGGCGCGCGTCACGCGGCCGCGGCCCTGGGCGCCCCGTTCTTGGGCGCGCTGCCCCTTGATCCAACGCTGGCGGCGCTATCGGACGCCGGAACGCCGCCAGCGGCCACTGCGCCTGATTCGCCGTTGGGACGCGCGTTCGGTCAGCTTGCCGAAGGCGTTTGGGCGGCCTTGGCGGCGGGTCAAGCGCGACCCGCGCCGCGCATTCGCTTCAGCGGATGATGATCAGCGATTCGTCCAAGCGCGCCGTTGCGGCTGCATCGCGTGTTCAACTCCACCATTGGGCGGCTTGCGGTCGCCGCGTTTCCCGCGCACCCTTGTCGCGATGGTTCGAAATGGTTGGGGGTGTTTGTTAGCGTCAGCGTATGGGGGTTCGACGACCGTGGAAAAAGGACGGTCCACGATGAAGCGACAAGACGTCAATCCCAGCGCGCCGCGCGGCGCGCTCTGGCCCCTCGACCGGTACGGCCGCGCGCAAAACGCCGGCGATCTCAACCGTGTGAGCGCGGTGGCGCGCGAAGCCGCGCTGTGGACCGCGCAGGTGTGCAGCACCCAGCTCGGCGTCGACTTGCACAGCGTCTACATCGTGGGCGCCGCCGCGCGCGGACGGCCCGGCCCCTTCGAAATGACGGCGCTTTTGCGCATGACCGCCAAAGAGCACGCGCGCGGCTTGGTGCTCGCCAGCGGCGAGCACGACCGCGACGACGCGCCGCCTCTGTGGCTCGCGGCCGCTGCGGACGCTCTTGAAGCGCGCTTTAAGGATCATGAACCCGTCAGCTTGGGCTTGAAGCCATGGCGCGACGTCTTCCCGGCCGGTCAGATGTTCTCCGCGGATCGGTTTCGGCTGGGCGTCAGCTCCGCGTGTGTCTATGGACGCGATTTGACGCGACACATCGCGCCGCAGCGTTTGTCCGCGGCGGTGTCCAACCACGCGATTTTCCCGGTCCGTCGACGCATCGCCGCCGCGGCCGGGCGTTTGGCCTTGTCCGATGAGGAAACCCATGTACGGCGCGAGGCCCGGTTGATCAGCCGTTTCATGCTGTCGGCGGCGTTTGCGCTCGTGATGCCGTTTGAGGGCGTCTACACGGAGGACTTGGAGCTCCAACGGGATTTGTTCGCCTTGAACTACCCAGCGCGCGCCGGGGACGCCGGCACGGCCGCCTCCTTTGCCCGTCGCCCGCCGGGATCGGCCTTCGAGCTCCTGCAGCTGTTGGACGGGTTTGGCCGTTGGTTGACGGCGGAAGCCGATCGCTGGCTCGACACCCACAATCCGCAGCGACGCGCGGTGTTGCCGTTGTAACAGCGACGTCGGACCGCGTCAGAAGCGCACCGGCGCGGCCACGCGCTCAAGGGTGCGTATGACGTAGGGAAAGTCGTCATTCGGACCCGCGGGGCGCGCCTCTCGCGCCAGCTCGCGCCAGTCGGCCTCATGGAAGGGCGGAAACACCACGTCGCCGTCGACATCGGCGTCGATCTCGGTGAGGTAAAGCCGTCCCGCATAAGGGGCGGCGGCCGCGTAAACCACCGCCCCGCCAATGATCATGATCTCGTCCACGCCCAACGCTTCCGCGTGCGCCCGCGCGCGCTGCAGCGCCGGCGTGAGGCTGGTGAACGTCTCAGCCCCGTCCGCTTGGAAGCCGGGATCGGTGCTCAACACAATGTTGGGCCGCCCAGGCAAGGCGCGCGGCAGCGACCGCCACTGTTTGCGTCCCATCACGATGGGCTTGCCCATCGTTGCGCGCTTAAACCACGCGAGATCCGACGGCAGCCGCCACGGCAAACCGCCATCGCGTCCGATGACGCCGTTGCGGGCGCGCGCGGCGATCATCGCGACGGTCACTCCGGCTGTGCTCACAAAAACCGCTCCCCGGAATTTCTCTCCGCCGCGGGCTCCGTTAGCGTGGCGATCCGACAGCACATGGAGGCGGCGACATGGCGAAAGTGATCGGCGTGGGCGGGGTGTTCTTCAAGACCAAAGATCCTAAGGCCCTGGCGCAATGGTACAAAGACACCCTCGGGCTCAGCCTGAACGATATGGGCGGGGCCGATTTCATCCATGGCGACAGCGACGCCGCGTTCGGCCTGGGCGCCCGCACCATTTGGGCCCCGTTCGACGCCGACAGCGACTATTTCGCGCCGTCGAGCCACGACGTGATGATCAACCTCATGGTCGACGACCTGGACGCGGTTCTTGCGCACGCCCGCGAGGCCGGCGCGCAGATCGTCGGCGAGGTTCAACGCTTCGAGTATGGGAGTTTCGGTTGGGTCATGGATCCTGACGGCCGCAAGATCGAACTGTGGCAGCCCACCGCGATGCATGTTGACGGCGCCCAAAACGGCGACGCCTAGCGGGGGGCGCGCGTCGGCGCGTCGCCAACGCTCAGCCCGGCGCGCACGGCTTTCATCATGACGCTGGGCAGCCCCGCCTCCTCCAGCGTCGCCGTCGGCGCCCACCAGCCGTCGCCGCCGTCGAACCGAGCCGGCGCCGCGCCGCGCCACACCTGAAGCGTCAACGCAAAATGGCTGAAGACATGACGCACCGTCTCGGCCTCGCGCCAGGAGGCGCGGCAGGGGGCGTGCGCGCGCGCCTCCGCCAACGTCCAGGGCGTGTCCCTCCAGGGCGCTCCGGGCGGCTCGGCCATCGCCCCCAGCAAGCCTTTCGCCGGACGCCGACGCAGCCAGACGGCCTCGTCGCGGACGACCACGAAGGCGGCGCCATGGCGCGTGGGCTTCGGCTTTTTCGGCGTTTTGCGCGGATACGCCTCGGGCGCGCCGCCGGCGCGCGCCGCGCACGCGTCCGCCCACGGGCAGTCGTCACACCGCGGCGTGCGCGGGACGCACACGGTCGCGCCAAGATCCATCAAAGCCTGCGCATAATCGCCGGGGCGTTCGACATCCGCGAGCGGCGCCGCAAGGTCGCGCAACAGCGGTTTGGCGCCCGGCAGCGGGGCCTCGACCGCGTGCAGGCGCGCCATCACCCGCTCCACATTGCCGTCGACGACATTGGTGGGCCGGTCAAAACACACCGCCGCCACGGCCGCCGCCGTGTAGGCCCCCACGCCCGGGAGCGTGCGCAGCCCCTCTTCGGTGTCGGGAAAGCGCCCGCCCGCCGCGGCCACCGCCTGCGCGCAAGCGTGCAGATTGCGCGCCCGCGCGTAATAGCCGAGCCCCGCCCACGCCTCCAGCACCGACTCAAGGGGCGCCGCCGCCAAGGCCTGCACGCTGGGGAACCGCTCCAAAAAGCGGTGGTAGTACGGCGTGGCGGCGGCGACCGTGGTTTGTTGCAGCATGATCTCCGAGAGCCACACCCGATAGGGATCCGGCTCAACGCCCGCCGCCCGGTCCTCCGGGCGAACCCGCCACGGCAAAGCCCGAGCGCCCGCGTCATACCACGCCAACAAACGCGCGCGCATCCAAGACGCGTCGCGGCGGCGGCGTTCGTCGCGCGGGGCGCCGTCAACCGCCGACGCGCTCAGGACCTGTCGTGATGGCATGGGATCCGTTCATCCGATTTGCGCGCGCCTGTCCAGACATGCGATGCCTGGTGGCGAAAAACAGGGCGCAAGCGCCCGCCACCTCGTTCCGAGAGACCGCCGATGCCGCGCCATCGCTCCACCCTCGCGCCGTCGCCCGATGACGTCCCGCGCGCGCGCCGCGCGCGTCGCCCCGCGCCGACGGCCGGGTTTGCGCTGAAGGCGCTGATGGCCGCCCACAGTCAGCGCTTCGCCCCCACGGACGACGCGCCCGGGCTCCCCGGCGCGTTGACACGGCACATCGCCCGCCATTGGACGGAGATTGTGGGGCCCCGCCTCGCGTCGCTCTCACAAGCGGAGCGGCTCAGCGGCCGGGGCCGCGACGGCGTGCTGCATGTGGCGGCGGTCGGGCCGGCGGCGGTCTTGATCGAAGCCGACAGCGCGCGGGTGCTGGAGCGGGTCAACACGTCCTGCGGCCGTGTTGTTGCGGGGCGGCTGGCGATCCGGCCCCTCGCCACGCCGCAGAGCGCCCGTGCGAACGAAAGCGCCGACCGCGGCGGCGTCGCGGCGCCGCCCCTGCGCGCTGCGCGAAAGTTAGAGCGCGCCCTTGAGCCTGTGCGCGATCCGGAGTTGAAGTCAGCGCTGAGGGAATTGGGCCGCGCCACGCTGGCGTCGAAGGCCGAAGGGAGATGACACCATGGGCGAGAGGCTCACGGCCGCCGCGGACGGGGTGATCCCCCGCGACCCCATCCACAGCCGGCGCAGCGCGCTGACGCTCGCTGGCGTGAGCCTCATCGCGGGCGTCGCCACCGCGTGCGGTCCCGGCGAAGGCGCCCAAGCGCGCGCCGGCGGTGAGGAGCCCGGAGACTTCGCCATCGGCGATCCGAACGCGCCGGTGACGATCATTGAGTACGCCTCGGTCACCTGCAGCCACTGCGCGACGTTCCACCGCACCGCCTTTCAGGACTTGAAGACCCGCTACATCGAGACCGGCAAAGTCCGCTTCGTGTTTCGCGAATTGCCGACCGCCCCGGCCAATCTCGCCGTCGCCGGCTTCGTGTTGGCGCGGTGCGCCGGCGCGGATCGGTATTTCGATGTGATTGAGGTGCTGTTTGAGCGGCAAGAAGCGATCTTTCGGGCCGTCCAGTCGGGAACGCAGCGCGAGATGTACATGCGCATCGCGCGCAACGCGGGTCTCAGCGAAGACGAGTTCAACGCGTGTCTCGCCGATGAAGCCATGATCAACGCGATCTATGAGAGCAGCGAACGCGCGAGTGAAGAATTCAACGTCACGGGCACGCCGGCGTTCTTGATCAACGGCGAATTGACGCCGGGCTTGCGCACGATCGAACAGTTCGAAGCCGCGCTTGCGCCCTATCTCGGCGAACCGGCGGCCGAGGAGCCCGCGCCAGCCGAATCCGCCGATGATGTCGCAACGGACGCGGCCGAGCCCGCCGCGGACGCGCTGTCCACAGAGCCGCCCGCTGCGGCGGCGCCGCCAAACGACGACCCGGCGACGCCGGAAACCAACCCAGAGGATTAAACGGCTGTTAAGGCGAACGTGTTGACAACACTTGAGTCGATAACAGGTCAACTGAAACGCGGCCGCGCCGACGCCGGTGTATCACCCCCGCTTGACTTTGCTGCGGGGCGTCATTAGCACCGCGATGTCTGACGTGCGGGGGTCGTTCGACCGCCGATGACCCGTCCCGAGCCTGACCTGAGCGAATTGGAGCGCCGCCGCGCCGCCCTGAGGGGAAAGCTGGAGGCGAACCTCGCGGCGCGCGCGCAGAAGCAAAGTGCTGGCGCGCCAGTCACGGCGGGCCTTGGCGCGGCGCTGAAGCTCTCGGGGGAGCTGCTGGCGGCTGTGTTCGTGGGCGTGGGATTGGGCTACGGCCTGTCGCGTCTGATTGGTGGGACGCTGTGGTTTATTCTGGGCGGTCTCGCTTTTGGGTTTGCCGCGGGCGTGCGCAATGTGGTGCGGGCCGCGTACGCCATGCAAAGCGACGCGGCGGCGGAGACGCCGCCGGAAACGGATGAGCAGGCGTGACAAGTGTGAGCATGGGGCGCGAGTGTGGCTGAGAAATCAACAAGTCCGCTAAGCCAATTTGAAGTCTACGAGGTCGCCGCCATTGGGCCGGTGGGCGGTGTCGACCTGTCGTTGACGAACGTCGCGGTGTTCGCTCTCGCGGCATCGGGGGTGATCATCCTGTTTTTGTCGATGGCGACACAACGCGTGACGCTGGTGCCAGGACGTTTGCAAGTTGTCGCGGAGATGGCGTACGATTTTGTCTCTGGGATGATTAAAGACGTGATCGGGCCGGACGGCCTTCGCTTCCTGCCCTTCATTTTCTCGCTGTTTATGTTTGTTCTCACCTGCAATCTGCTTGGTATGTTTCCGATCTTTCCGACGGTGACGAGCCAGCTGGCGGTGACGTTGACGCTCGGCATTCTGTCGATCTCGGTCGTGATTGTCTTCGGCATCTACAAACAGGGCTTTGGGTTTTTGCGTCTGTTCGCGCCACCGGGCGTGCCATGGCTCATGTATGTGATCCTGACGCCGATCGAGATCATTTCGTTTCTGGCGCGGCCGCTCACCTTGGGCTTTCGGCTGTTCGTCAACATGCTCGCGGGTCATATCCTGCTGAAGTTGTTTGGCGGCTTTGTCGCATCTCTCGGCGCGCTCGGCTTCGCGGGAATGCTGACCGCGATCTTACCGTTCTTTGGGGTGTTTTTCGTGACCGGCCTGGAGTTTTTGGTGGCGTTTCTGCAGGCCTATGTCTTCGCAATCCTCACAGTGATCTATCTTAACGACGTCGTGCACGGGCACCACTGACGCGCACGGCTCAATCATGGCGCTCGGTCGACGGGACCGAGACGACGCTCAGCCAACGAAGGAGTGAGTTATGGGCGAAGGCGAAATCGAAACCCTCGGCAAAGCCATCGGCGCGGGCATCGCGGCGCTGGCGCTGTTCGGAGCGGCTCTCGGGATCGGGAACATCTTCTCGAACTTCCTGTCGGGCGCGCTGCGCAACCCGTCCGCCGCACAAGGGCAAACGACGAACCTGCTCTTGGGCTTCGCGCTCACGGAAGCCACCGGCCTGTTCGGCCTTGCGGTGGCGATGATCATCATCTTCGTCCTGTGATAACCGGTTTCGCGGCGACCGTGCTCCTGGCCAGGGCCGCCGAAGAAGCCGGCCACGGCGCGGAGAGCTCCAGCGGCCTGCCTCAGTTCGAGCTGAGCAATTGGCCGGGCCAGATTTTCTGGCTGCTGGTCGCGTTTGGCGGGCTGTACGTGGTGCTGTCGCGATCGCTGCTGCCGAAACTCGCCAGCGTGATCGAGGACCGGCGGGACAAAATCGCCGACGATGTCGACGAAGCCAACCGCCTGAACCGCCAAGCCGACGAGGCTCAGCGGGCCTATGAGCGCGCGCTGGCGGATGCGCGCGCGCGGGCGCAGAGCGTGCTGGGTGAGACCCGCGAGACGGTGAACGCCGAAATGGGCCGGGAGATCGCCGCGGCTGAGGCTGCTCTGAGCCAGCGCTTGGCGGACGCTGAAGCGCGCATCGACGCCGCGAAAGCGACCGCGCTGGCGAACGTCAAGGAGATCGCGGTCGATGCGGCGGGCGACATCGTCACGCGGCTGACCGGCGCCTCCGTGGACGCCGATCGCGTCAAGCAAGCGGTGGAGACCGCCGGGCGCGCTTAGCGCGACGCCCTTGGTCTCACCGGCGGGCGGCGAGAAGACTACAAGGCGCGCTTCGGACGCGCCGTCGGAAGGATGACCCAGATGGAGCACTTGCTTCACATTCCGTACGGCCCCAGCGATCCCACGACCTGGGTCTTGGTGGCGTTGCTTGCGTTCCTTGGGATGCTGGCCTATCTCGGCGTGCCCAAGCTTCTGACGAAAGCCCTAGACGATCGGTCCGCCGCGATCGCGCGGGAGCTTGAAGAGGCGCGCCGCCTGCGCGAGGAAGCCCAGGAAGTGCTGGCCGGCTACCAACGCCGCCAACGCGCCGCCGAGAAAGAGGCCCAAGCGATCATCGAACGCGCCCGCCGCGACGCCGAGGTGGTGGCCAGCACCATGCGCGCTGAGCTGACGAACCGCCTCGAACGACGCGCTCAGATGGCCGAGCGCAAAATCGCCCAAGCCGAAGCGGAAGCTGAGGCCCTCGTGCGTGATCAGGCGACCCGTCTCGCGGCCAGCGCCGCAGCGGCCTTGTTCGAGAATGACCTCGAGCCCCAAACCCGCGACCAACTCATCGCCGACAGCGTCAAAGACGTCTCGAATCGCTTCGGACCAGCGCGCTGACGCCGGACGAGCGTGGGGGCGTCTGCGCTCCTCGGCGCGGCACAACTCTTAAGAACGAGAAAGGTGAGCGCTTAAAGCCGGCGCTGTCGACGGCGCATAATGCTGCGCAACGGTCGTGATGTGATCGGGTAACGCTTCGCCCACCGCAAGAACATACGGCGCGCCCGCTCAGACGAATTCACCAACAAAATCAGTCCGACAATCAAAAGCGGCAGACCGACCGGCACAATCGGGGTCACCAAAGCCACAGGCACTGCGATCAAGACAAGAAGAGCGCCGATCACCGTCGCAAACTGGCGAATCGCCCACCGCATCATTTCACCGAGATTAAACACGCCCGCGTCTGGGGCGATAAACACGCTAAACGCTCGAGCGACGTAACGCATTCCCGGGGCATCTCCTTCTCGCCCTTACAGGCTTATCGAACGCCGATAAAAGAACTCTAAACAGCGTTCCCGCAGTGACACAACGGTCTTCGGCGCCCCTGCGACGCGGGCTCCACGCGGCGAGTACGGGTGAATGTAGGCAGCGTCGGGGCCGGACGCACCCCCGATGGCGCGATCCTACACAGCTGTGACGCGCCATGAAACGCGTCCGCTCGGTCGTTCAGCGATCAGCCGCCGCAACGACCAAGGCTCAATCGCCCTGGCCCCAGCGAAGAACGGGACGCCGCGCAGCGCGCGTTTCGTCCAAACGCTTCAGCGGCGCGCGTGTCGGGGCGGTCAGAAAGCGCGGCGATTCACCGCGCACCGCCGCCGACGCCAAATCCCGAAGGACGGCGACGAACCGATCTAAGCTTTCCTTAGACTCGGTCTCCGTAGGTTCAATCAACATTGCGCCATGAACAACCAACGGAAAGTACATCGTCATGGGATGATAGCCCGCGTCGATCATCGCTTTCGCAAAGTCGAGCGTTGAGATTCCCGTATCTTTTAGGAATCGATCGTCAAACAACGCTTCGTGCATGCATGTGCCGGCAAACGCCGGGGTCATGACGTCTTGCAAACCCGCCAGAACGTAGTTCGCGTTGAGCACCGCGTCTTCGGCCGCCTGGCGCAGACCGTCGGCGCCATGACTGAGCATATAGCTCAGCGCACGGACGAACATGCCCATCTGACCGTGAAACGCCACCATGCGTCCGAACGCGCGTTCTTCCCCTGCCGCGTGTTCGACGAGCCGATAGTTCTCCCCAGTTTTCTCGATGCGCGGCAAGGGCGCGTAGGGCGCGAGCGCCTCGGACAGCACCGTGGGGCCTGACCCCGGGCCGCCCCCGCCATGGGGCGTGGAGAACGTCTTGTGGAGGTTGATGTGCATCGCGTCGACGCCGAGATCCCCCGGACGCACCCGGCCGACAATCGCGTTGAAGTTCGCGCCGTCACAGTAGAAGTACCCGCCGGCGCCATGAATAAGATCAGCGATTTCACGGATGTCGCGCTCAAACAAACCACAGGTGTTGGGGTTGGTGAGCATGATGCCCGCCAGGTCATCACCCAATTTCGTTTTCAGTTCGTCCAGATCCACGCGACCGTCCGGCGCGGCTTTGATCTCATCCACGGTGAAGCCGCATTGGATCGCCGTGGCCGGATTGGTGCCGTGGGCGCTCTCGGGCACGAGCACCCGCCGGCGGCCCGTGTCGCCGCGCGCGTCGAGCGCCGCGCGAATGGCCATCATGCCGCAGAGCTCGCCATGGGCCCCGGCTTTGGGGCTCATGGCGACGGCCGGCATGCCCGTCAGCGTCGTCAGCCACCGGCCAAGTTCGTCAATCAGCGCGAGCGCGCCTTGCACGGTTTCTTCCGGCTGCAGAGGATGGAGATCCGCAAAACCCGGCAACCGCGCGACTTTCTCGTTGAGACGCGGATTGTGCTTCATCGTGCACGAGCCCAAGGGGTAGAGCCCTAAGTCGATGGCGTAGTTCCGCTGCGAGAGCCGCACATAATGGCGCATCGTCTCCGGCTCGGAGAGGCCCGGCAACCCGATCGGCGCCGCCCGCTCCAGACCGCCCAGGCGCGCGGCGCGGCCGGAAGGCTCAGGCAAATCCACGCCGGTCTTGTCGGCGTCTCCGACCTCGAAGAGCAACGGCTCGTCCTGCAGCAGACCGCGTCCCGCGCGCGGCGTCGACGCCGCGCCGCCCTCGGGCGTCGCCGGGCGATCTTCCACGAGCACGTCGCCATCGGCGGAACGCGGGGCGGTGGGACGACCTTGGGTGTTCATGCTCATCGGGCGAACTCCTGACGCGGCGGGGCGTTACTCAATGTCCAAAGGCGATTGGGGCTTCAGGTTTTGCGGATCGTCGACGCGGACGACCTCATCCTCAGACGTGAGGCGGCGGCCGTCGCGGGTCTCGAAGTGCTGGGCGCCGTCGGGGGCGCGGCGGTAGAGCATGTCGAGACCAGGATAGTGGGCGGTCTCATCGAGACCCCGCGGGCCGACCTCTAGCAAACGCACGGGTGCGTCCGTACGATTTTCAAAGGTGTGGCCGACCGCGCGTCCAGCTTTAAAGGTTGCGCAGTCGCCGGCGCGCATAATGGTCTCGACGTCGCCTTCAACCATCACGACTTCGCCTTCGAGGATGTAGACGAGTTCGTCGTCCGCCTCATGCCAATGGTAGAGGCCCGTGGAGGAACCCGGCGCAAGGGTGACTTCACCCAAACCAAACTGCGTCAGGCCTCCGGCGTCGCTTAGCTTTGTCTTCCAGCAACCGTCGGTACGGCGGAGCAGCCGGCCCGGATAGGCTTGGCGCTCCACCCGAGGCGCGGTCTCGCGATCGACCTTAGGCATCGAGCACCTCGCGCAAGCCGTGCTCGAGCGCGTCGATGTCCTCCGGCGTGTTCGTCTCCGTCACCGCGATGATGAGGTGATTGTCCACGTCGGAATCCGGGAACAGGCGGTTCGCGGGAACGCCGGCAATCACGCCCTTTTGCAGCAGTTTCGACACGGTTTCAGCCGCGTTTGCCGGCAGCGTCACGGTGAATTCGTTGAAGAAGCTCGGCGTTTCGAGCGTCACGCCCGGGATGGCCTCGAGCCGCTCGGCCACATCGCACGCCGCCTCGTGGTTCAGGCGCGCGAGCCGGCGCAAGCCCGCCTCCCCCAGCAGGGTCATGTGCACCGTAAACGCCAGCGCGCAGAGGCCGGAGTTGGTGCAGATGTTCGACGTCGCCTTGTCGCGGCGGATGTGTTGCTCGCGTGTCGACAGCGTCAGCACAAAGCCGCGCTCGCCATCGGCGTCCACCGTCTCGCCGGCCAAGCGGCCAGGCAGTTGGCGGATGAACGCGCGGTCGTCCTTGCACGCGAAGAGGCCGACATAGGGCCCGCCGAAGTTCAACGCGTTGCCAATCGACTGGCCCTCGGCGACGGCGATGTCCGCGCCCATCTCGCCCGGGCTTTTGACCAGGCCGAGCGACACCGCCTCCGTCGTCACCGCGACGAGCAGAGCCCCCGCCTTGTGCGCGGCTTCCGCCAAGGGTTCGAGGTCGACCAACGCGCCGAACACGTTGGGCGTTTGCACCACCAGACACGCCGTGTCGGCGTCCACCAGATCCGCCGCGGAGGCGTCGCCGGACACGGCCGCCGGCGCGGCGACGATGTCCATGTCGAGGTGTTTCGCCAGCGTCTTGGTCGCGGCGGCGTAGTGCGGGTGCAGGCCCGGCGCGAGCACGGCTTTGGCGCGCTTGGTGATGCGCGCGGCCATCAGCACAGCCTCCGCGCACGCGGTCGAGCCGTCATACATGGAGGCGTTCGCAACCCCGAGGCCCATCAGCTGGGCGACTTGGGTTTGGAACTCAAACAGCG
Source organism: uncultured Caulobacterales bacterium (assembly GCA_964526675.1). GTDB lineage: Bacteria > Pseudomonadota > Alphaproteobacteria > Caulobacterales > Maricaulaceae > CAZADA01. Next base: position 33,380 of record CAZGLY010000014.1, on the reverse strand, counting down.
TCTGCAACGTGCCTTGGGAGACCTCAGGCTGATAGGGCGTGTAGGCGGTCAAAAACTCAGACCGCTGAATGATGTGGTCCACGCTCGCCGGTACATGGTGGCGGTAGGCGCCGGCCCCGCAGAAGAACGCGGTGTCTCCCGCGGCGGTGTTGCGCGCCGCAAGCGCCGACAGATGCCGCGTCACCGCCAGCTCGCCCTGGACAAGCGGCAAGCCCTCCACCGGTCCGTCGAACCGGGCGGCCTCCGGCACGTCGGAGAACAGCTCATCGATAGAGGCGACGCCAACGGCCTCGAGCATGGCGGCCCGGTCCGCATCCGTCAGGGGCAAGTAACGCATAAGCTCAACCTCGCTCTGTCGCGATCAGTTCATCCATAGCCGCAGCGGTCGCCTGCGCGCCCGGCGACGCCGTCTCCCGCATTCGCGACCGCACGCCGTCAAAGTCCGCCGCCGATCGGTTCTGGCTCAACTTGCGCACGCCCTCGAGGGATGTGACGCGCAAGCGCACGCCGACCAGGGCGGCGTGCAATCGATCGATGTACGCATCCGGCGCGTCCGCGGTTCGCCACGGCGTCGGGCGGTCGCGCTCCATCACGTCGGTGAGGCGATCGACGATCCCGCGCACGGCCGCGGCGTCGGTCTCGACGGTGATGACGCCGCGCGCCTCCACGCGTTCATAATTCCACGTCGGCACGACCTTCCCGTGCCGCGCCTTCGACGGGCACCAGGACGGCGACACATAGGCGTCGGCGCCCGAAAACACCGCCAGGGCGCCCGCCCCGTCCGCCGTGCGCCAAAACGGGTTGGCCCGCGCGAGATGGCCCACGAGCACAGAGGCGCCGTCAGCGCCCTCCTCCAGGACCATCGGCGCGTGCGCCGCGACCGGGCCGTCCGCGCCGTTCACGGCCACCAACGCAAACGGATGAGCGTCGACGAACGCCGCAAGCGCATCGGGATCCTGTTCGGCGAACGCGGACGGAGCGTACATCAGCGCTAGGCGTTCTCGGCCACGAAGGCCGTGTAGGCGCTTTCGTCCATCAGGCCTTCGAGCTCTTTGGCGTCGGCGATCTTCAGTTTGAAGAACCAGCCCCCGTCTTCCGGGCTTTCGTTGACGGTCTCCGGTTTATCCGCGAGCGCCGCGTTCACTTCCGTCACCTCGCCCGCCACGGGGGCGTAGACGTCGCTGGCCGCTTTCACGCTCTCGACCACGGCGATCTCGCCGTTTTGCGCCACGGATTTGCCCACGTCCGGCAGCTCGACGAACACGACGTCGCCCAGTTGCTCCGCGGCGTGGGCGGTCACGCCCACCACGCCGACATCGCCGTCAACGCGGATCCACTCGTGATCTTTTGTGTAGTACTGCGCGGCCATCGGCCCCCTCCTCAGCTTGCGCTAACCCCGCCAATACCGGTGCGGCGTGAACGGCATGGGCGCCACGCGACCCTCCAACGCCCGCCCACGCACGATAATCTGGAGCGACTCTCCCGCCGCGGCGAACGGCGTCGCGACATAGCCCATCGCCACCGGCGCGCCGACGGTCGGCGCGGGCGCCCCGCTGGTGACCACGCCCACCGTCTCGCCGTCCTTTTGGATCTCCGCGCCTTCGCGGGCGGGCGCGCGTCCGCTGATGAGCACGCCAACCCGTTTGCGCGTCGGGCCCTCCTCCAGCTCACGCACAATCCGCTCCGCACCGGGAAACGCGCCCGAGACGCGCCGGCGCTTCGCGATCGCCCAGCGCAGGCCCGCCTCGACCGGCGAGGTCGTCTCGTCTATGTCATGGCCGTAAAGGCACAAGCCCGCCTCGAGCCGCAGCGTGTCGCGCGCGCCCAAGCCGATCGGCTTCACCTCCTCCTGCTCCAGCAGGGCTTCCGCCACCGCCTCCGCGTGATCGCCAAACACGGAGACTTCAAAGCCGTCCTCGCCCGTGTAGCCGGAGCAGCTGATGTGGGCGGGATAGCCAGCGATGATGGTCGCCGCCGCCGTCATGAAGGGCAGCTCAGCCGCCGCCGGCGCGAGGCGGCGCATCACGTCGCGCGCCTTCGGCCCTTGGAGCGCCAGCAACGCCAGCTCCGGCTTCGGCCTCAGCGCCACCCCCGCCGGCAGGTGGGCGGTGATGTGGGCGAAGTCCGCGTCCTTGCATGCGGCGTTGACCACGAGATGCAGCCAGCCGTCATGGTCCGGATCGCGCGGGCGGGTCACGATCAGATCGTCACGGACGCCGCCCGTCTCGTTCATCAGCAGGGTGTAGCGCCCTTGGCCGGGCTCGAGCCCCGCCGCGTCGATCGGGGTCAACGCCTCCAAGGCGGCCGCCGTCGTCGCGTGATCCGGCCCCACCAGAAACGCCTGGCCCATATGGGAGACGTCGAACAACCCCGCGCTGTCGCGGGTCCAGTGATGCTCGGCGAGCACGCCCTCATATTGCACAGGCATGGAGTACCCCGCGAACGGCACCATGCGCGCTTTCAAACGCCTGTGCAGCGGGGCCAGCGCCGTGTGGCGCAGCGCGGTCGTGGAGGAAGGAGCGGCGGGGGCGTCAGCCATAGATCCTCGACAGCCTGGGCGCGCCAACCCCGATGGTTGACGCTCGGCCCCCGCTGTCGTCGGCGCCTGAGAGATTCCGCGACGATCAGGTGGCCCCAAACCGTCGCTTGCTCCGTCGGCGGATCATCACAAGGCCCACGTCGCCCTAAGGCCGCCCGGCGAGGATCGCTTTCCAGCGTTTCGGGTCCCAGCGGTCCGTGGACCTGAGCGTTTCCGGGGCGGTTGCGCCTTCGGCGCCGACGCTCCGCCAGATCACGGCGCGCCGAACTCTCCCGCTGGGCCGATATCGCACGCCCAGCGTTCGCTGAGCCCGTCATATAAAGCTATGGTTATATGCGACGATCTGTCAATCGCCGAAACGGATCGTCCAGTCGCGGCTTAGCCTCGGCCGCGTTTGGGGCCCGGCCGCTCCAGAAGGATCGTCGGCGCCCCGTTGAGCTCCACGCGCGCGCTCTCCCGATACCCCAGTTTCGCGGCGATCCGCAGCGACGCTTCATTGCCGGGATCGATCACGCACGCGGTCCGCGACGGCGCGCGCGTGTCGTCAATCCAATCCAAGGCCGCCTGGGCCGCCTCCCCGGCGTAGCCGCGCCCTTGGGCCCAAGGCGCGACGACCCAGCCAATCTCAGGAACGTCGTCAAGCCGGGGGTCCACGCCCCGCTTGAAATCCGACAGGCCGACATCCCCCATGAAGCGGCCGGACGCCGTCTCAACCACGGCCCAGTAGCCGAAGCCCATCAGCACCCAATGACCGGCGTATGACAGAAGCCGACGCCACGCCTCCGGACGAGACGACGGCCGCCCCGAGATGTGACGCACCATCACGGGGTCGCCCCACATAGACGCCGAGGCGTCCAGGTCGTCCCGCTGGTGCGCGCGCAAGGTCAAACGCGGCGTCTTGATCGTTGGCGCGACGGTGACCTCACGCGTGCTCACGCGTCACATCCGCTCGGGCGTGTCGACGCCGAGAAGATCCAGCGTCAGCGTCAATTGCTTCAGCGTCAGCGCGGCCAGCGCCAGACGCGCGCCGCGCGTCGCCTCATCCTCCGCGCCAAGCACCGGGCACGCGGCGTAGAACTTCGAAAACGCTTGGGCGAGGGCGAACGCGTGCTCACAGATGTGGTGCGGCTGACGCTTGTCATAAGCCGCGACCAAGGCGGCGTCGAAACTGTCGAGCTCGATCACCAACGCTTGCTCCTCAGGCGCGGCGACCGCGATCGGCCCCGGCTGCGCCCCCTCCTCCGCGGCTTTGCGCAACAGCGATTTCACCCGCACCGCCGCGTAGAGGAGATAAGGGCCGGTCTTGCCCTCAAAGCTCGTAAAGCGATCAAGATCAAAGACATAATTGGTCGTGCGCACATTCTGCAGGTCGGCGAACCGCAGCGCCGCGCGCGCCACTTGCACCGCGACGGCGTCGCGTTCAGCCTCCGGAAGATCGCGCGCGAGACCCGCCTCCTCCACCTTGGCGCGGGCGCGCGCCTGCGCTTCGCCGATCAAGTCCGCCAAGCGGAATGTTCCGCCCTCGCGGGTGCGCAAGCGCTTGCCGTCGGGGCCGTTCACCGTGCCAAACTTCACGTGCTCGAGGCGATCCTCGCCGATCCAGTCGATCTTGGCCGCCGCCCGAAACACTTGCTCGAAATGATCAGACTGTCCGAGGTCGACGACGTAGAGGATCCGATCCGGCGACAGATCCCGCACACGATCGAGAATGGTCGCGAGATCGGTGGTCGCGTAGAGCGCCGAGCCTTCCGAGGTCACCAGGATCAGCGGCGCCAGCTCCTTCTTGTCGCTGTCGCGGGCCACGCGCACGATCCGCGCGCCGTCGCTCTCCTCGATCAGCCCGGCCTCATCGAACAACCGCACCACATCCGCCACCAGCGGGTCGACGTCGCTTTCGCCTTTCCACACGTCGAAGGAGACGTTCAGCTGCGCGTAATCGACCTTCAATCCCGCCACCGACACGTTGATGAAGTGCGTCAACAACGCGCGGTAGCCGGCGCGGCCGGCCTGCAGCTCCGCCGTCGCGCGGCGCGAGCGTTGGAGGCGTTCCGGATCCGCCTTCGCCGCCGCCGAGGCCTGCGGATAAAGCCGCGCCAAATCCTCCAACGTGACCGGAGGATCCGTCGGAAACGGCCCAGCGGCGTCGGCGTCAAAGTACGGAAGCTCAGGCTGTTCGATTTCGAGCTCGGTGATCAGATGGCCCATCTGCAGCCCCCAATCCCCAAGATGCACGTCGCTTGTCACGCGATCGCCGCGGAAGCGAAACAGCCGCTGAAGCGAATCGCCAATTACCGCCGAGCGCAAATGGCCCACATGCATGGGCTTGGCGACATTCGGACCGCCGAAGTCAATCACCACCGCCTCGGGCTCTCGCCGCACGCTGGCGCCCGCGCGCTCGTCCGCCGCCAACGCCTCCGCGCGCTGGGCGAGCACGGCGTCGCTGACGCGGAGGTTGAGAAACCCTGGCCCGGCGACCTGCACATCGAGCACGCCTGGCGCCTCCGCCACACGATCCGCCACCGCTTGGGCGATCTCGCGCGGATTGCGCTTCAGCGCTTTGGCGGCCGCCATCGCGCCATTGCATTGGTAGGGCGCCAAGTCCGGGCGGTCGGAGCGGATCACGCGACCGAGGGCCGGGTCCGCGCCAAGCTCCGCGAAGGCCGCGCCGACCAACCCGCTCGCCCAGCGGGAAATCGCGCCTGTCTTCAAAGCAGGCGCGGCGTCCGACGCCTCCAGGCTTCGATCGGCGCACATATCGTCAGCCGGCGCCATCACTCATTGCCGGCGCGGATCGTGAACCGCTTGCCCGCGCGATTGAATGCGAGCTGCTCCTCGGTCAGCTCAAAGCCGACAATGATCTCGAAATTCGTGCCGGACACGGATTCCGCCGCGCGCGGGATCACGATCTCCTCAATGCGCTCGCGCCGGTAGACGCGATCCTCGCCCTTGGCGAAGCGCACCGTCAGCGGAAAAAATTCCTTGGTGATCACCGTGAGATTGCTGCGCGTGACCGCCACCCAATAGATGTACTCCGCACGATCGCCCTCGGCGGCGGGGCCGCGCCCAAAGCCAATGTCGATCTCCAGATCCGCCTTGATCGGATCATCGCCGGAGTACCGGCAGGTGCTGCGCACCTCCTGGATTTCGGCGGTGAACCCAACGCTGGACAAGCGCTCCTGACCGTCGGCGAACTCCACCAGCCGCACCGCGTCGTAAAGCGCAAAGGCCGGCGGGCACGGTCCTGTGTTGGGTTCAGCCGTCGCGCAAGCGCTCGCCAAAGCCACGAGGCCGAGACCGGCTAAGCTCAATGAAACACGCATGAGGGAGACTCCAGATGATCCGCGGGCGCGCGACTGGCGGTCGTCGAGAGGAGGAGATACTCTGCATCCTCGACGGCGGCAATCCGCCGACATGGCCGCTTGCTTTAGGCCGCAGCGGCCGCCGTGTATCAGCGGGATGGGTCGCCGGCGCGCCGATCTGGAGGACGGAGATGACACCCTTGCCCCCCGATGGCGCCCGCGCAGTCCCCGCTCCCTCCGCCGAGGCCAAACCCGACCTGACGGTCGTGATGGCGGCGCCGCGCGGTTTTTGCGCGGGCGTGGAGCGCGCAATCCTGATCGTCGAACAGGCGCTCGAACGCTGGGGCGCGCCGATCTATGTGCGCCACGAGATCGTCCACAACCGCCATGTCGTGGAGCGGCTGGAGCGTCTCGGCGCGGTGTTCGTGCGCGAGCTCGACGAATGCCCGGACGACCGGCCCGTGATCTTCTCCGCCCACGGCGTGCCCAAAGCGGTGCCGGCGGAGGCCCAACGGCGCAACATGATTTATGTCGACGCCACGTGCCCCCTGGTGTCGAAGGTCCACGTCGAGGCGGATCGCCATCACCGCTCGGGACGGCACATCGTGTTGATCGGTCACGCGGGCCATCCTGAAGTCATCGGCACGCTTGGTCAGTTGCCGGAGGGTTCGGTGACGTTGGTTGAGACGGTCGCGGATGTGGAGGCGCTCACGCCCTCAGATCCCGAGCGTTTGGCCTTCGTCACCCAAACCACATTGTCCGTCGACGACACCGCCGAAATCGTCGCTGCGTTGCAGCAGCGCTTCCCGGCCATCGCCGCCCCGCACAAAGAAGACATTTGCTACGCGACCACCAACCGTCAGGAAGCGGTCAAAGCCATCGCCAGCCAGTGCGATCTCGTCCTCGTGGTCGGCGCGCCGAACTCATCAAACTCCAAGCGTCTGGTCGAAGTCGCGGTGCGCGCGGGCGCGCGGGACGCGCGGTTGGTGCAGTCCGCCGCCGAGGTTGATTGGCGCGCCGTCGCCGCCGCGGAGACGATCGGGCTGACCGCCGGCGCCAGCGCCCCCGAAGTGCTGGTCGACGAAATCGTCCGCGCCGCCCAGGACCGGTTCCGCGTGCACGTGGAGGAAGTCCGCGTCACGCGAGAGGACGTGACGTTCAAACTTCCGCGCGTTCTTGAGTCGGACGCCTAGGCCAGACGCAATCCACAGCTTTGTCGCCGGCAAGGCGAAATTCCAGACCCCGGCCCCCTTTCGGCCGTCTGACCGCCTGTGGGACACTCTCCGGATAGTGAGCCGTAACATATTACTGCTGCTGACTTTTTCTGGGGGCCGCCATGAAACAAAACAACAACATATGGGTTCAGTCGCATTGGTTCGTGCGTTTGGTGATGGGACTGGGCGGGCTCGTCATGGGCGCCGCGATGCTGACGGCGCCGGCGCACGCGCGCCAGGAGCCCGCGCCGCAAAACCCCGCAGCGCAGACCCCGGCGCCCGCCTTCGGCGTGGTGGAGGTCGGCGCCAGCGGCGTGCGCTCAGTGGGCTACCGCATCGCGGAAGGCGATCTCAGCGCGCTCGACAACGTCGCCGGCGTCGGCGCGGACGCCCGCTACGAGCTGCTGCAGCGGCGGCGGATCACGGACTACACGGAAGCGGACGTGACGCCGCTTTTGGAGGAAAACAGCGAGCGCACGGCCGACGCGGTGCGCGCGTTCGTCGATGATCTGCGCCTTGTCCACGGCGTCGCCCAAGAGAACATTCATGTCGTGATCGACAGCGGTTTGGGCCAACGCGACCACGCGGAGCCTTTGGCGGAGATCATCCACCGCCGCAGCGGGCGTAAGCCGGAGTTCATCACCGCCGCCGACCAAGCGGCCCTGGCGTTTGAGTGGGTCACGCCGGTCGGCCGGCTCGACCAAGCGGTCTTCGTCGACATCGGCAGCAGCAACATCACGATCGCCTACCGCGACGCGAGTGGCGCGATCGTGGGCGCGGAGGCCTTGCCCCACGGGACCAAGTCGTTTCTGAACCTGGTCGTCGACGCCTATGGCGGCACGCCGCCGACGGACTTGGACTCCGCCTTGCAGTCGGTCGCCACCTCCACGTTGGCGCCGCAGCTGGGCCAAGCCGCGCTCACCCACGAGGGCTTGGCCGAACGCCCCCGCGTGTATCTCGCCGGCGGCGCCTCCTGGGCGTTGGCGACGGTCGTGCGCCCCCAACAAGCGCAGGAGGAATGGCTGCGGCTCGCGCCCTCGAATTTTGCGAGTTTCCCGCGGCGCGCGCAGGGCAAGACGGTGTACCGCCCCGATCTGTTGTGGATCGAGGATCCGGACATTCGCGAGAGCGCCCTTGGAAACATCGAGCGCTTAAGCAACGTCTTCACGCGCGACCAATTGCTCGCCGCGTCGCGCTTGTTGACCATGGTTTTTGACACGCTCGAACTTCATCAGCGCGACGCTGTGTTCTTCGCCAGGCCGGCGCGGCATGGCTGGCAGTCTCAATTCTTGGTCGAGAAAGCCCGCCAAGCGATCGGACCGCTCCAGCAAGCGCAGGTCACCACGCTGGGCGCCGGCCAACCGGTGCTCGCCGCACCCTAGCGCCAGGCCGCGGTCACGGCGCGCCGTCGTCGGGCGCGCCGTCACCGCGAAACCCCTGGGCGATCAAATACGTCTCCGGGCTTTCGGCGCGGCTCGCCGGCGGCTTCGCATGCCGCACGCGCGCGAACGCCGCCTTGACGCGCGCGAGCACATCGGCGCTGGCCCCGCCTTGAAACGTCTTCGCAACGAACCCGCCTCCCGGACGCAACACAGCGCACGCGAAGAGGAACGCCGCCTCGACCAACGCCATAATGCGCAGGTGATCCGTTTCGCGATGACCGCTCGTGTTGGCCGCCATATCGGACAACACAACGTCCGCCGGCCCGCCCAGCGCGGCGCGCACCGCGCTCGCGACCTCGGGATCGGTGAAATCGCCCTGAAGCAACGTGGCCCCCGGCAGCGGGGCCATCTCCAACAGATCCACGCCGACCACCGCGCGGGCCCCCCGCGCCAACGCCACTTGGCACCAACCGCCCGGCGCCGCGCCCAAATCCGCCACCCGCGCGCCCCGTGAGATCAGGCGAAAGCGATCATCGAGCTCCAGGAGCTTGTAAGCCGCGCGGGAGCGATACCCCTCCGCTTGGGCGCGCCGGACATAGGGGTCGTTCAGCTGCCGTTTAAGCCAGTTGGTCGACGCAAGCTTGCGCCCCTTCGCGGTCTTCACCCGCACGGACAGGCTGGAGTCGCGGCCGTCCCCACCACCGGACGACGGGGCGCGCCGGCGGCGGCGGCGCGGGGGATCCGCATCATCAGCCACAGCTCACCTCACGATGACGCGCGGCGACGACGCCGGCGGCGACGGCCGCGGTACATCAGCGACATCAGCATGCCTTCGCGCAATCCCCGGTCGGCGACGCGCAAACGGTCCGTCGGCCACACTTGAATGATCGCCTCCAGAATCGCGCAGCCGGCCAGCACCAGATCCGCGCGCTCAGGCCCGATACACGGCTGCGCCGCGCGGGCTTTGTGATCCATAGCGCGCAGCACGCGCGACGCGCCAAGCGCCTCCGCGGACGTCACCCACAGCCCGTCCACCTTCGCCCGCTCGTAACGCGGCAAGCCCAAGTGCACGCCCGCCAAACTGGTCACCGCGCCGGAGGCCCCCACGACGTGGGCCCGCCCTTCCGCGAACCGCGAGGCCAACGCCCGCGCTTTCTCCGGCCGCGGCACGCGCGGGCGGACATACGCCAGCATGTCCTCATACCACTGATCGCGATCGCCCGACTCCGGGAAGCGCTCCGCCAAGCTCACCACCCCCAGCGGCGTCGACGCCCACGCCACGATCGGCGGCGGCGTCCATCGCGACCCGCCCATGCGCCGCAGCGCCGCCACGTCCACCCAACTCAGCTCCGTGGAGCCGCCGCCAATATCAACGACCAAGGCCGCATCCGCCTCGCGATCAATCAAGCCGAGACAGCCCATCACGGCCAAGCGGGCCTCCTCCTGCGGACTGATCACTTCCAGCGCGATGCCCGTCTCCGCCGCCACCCGGCCGACGAAATCCGCACCGTTCGCCGCGCCCCGGCAGGCTTGCGTCGCCACGCAACGCAGCCGGCTGACCCGCCGACGGCGGAGCTTAGACGCGCACACGCCCAGCGCCGCGACCGCGCGATCCATCGCCTCCGGCGTCAGCGCGCCGTTCGACGCCAAGCCCTCGCCCAAGCGCACAATGCGCGAGAACGCATCCACCGCGCGAAACCCATCGGCGGTGGGCGTGGCGATCAAGAGCCGGCAATTGTTCGTGCCCAGATCCAACGCGCCGAACAGGCGCGCAGACCGGCCGCGGCCGCCGCCATGGTCGCCCGCGCCCGTGGATCCGGCCTGAGCCCGCCGCGCCGGAGGCGACGACGGCCTCTGGGATCGCTCGGGCCCCGCCTCGCGCGGTGATTCGCCTTGTCGGCTGAGACCTGTGGCCGCACCGGTCCCGCCCGGCCCGTGGCTGGGTGCGTCGCTCGGTCGCAATCGAGCGCTGGTCGCGCCCGCTCCCACCGTCTGCTCACACGCCGTCCGCGCCGCCCCCGATGGCGCGTTTTGCTTGGCGTTGTCGCCCATTATGACCCCTCAGGGACGTCTTCGCCGCGACCACGCACGTCGGCGACGACGCGCCATCAGCGCGCGTGCGGCCGTCGGATTGACGCTAGCGTGATCGCATCGGAAAGGCCACTCATGCTCCCGGCCCCACCCCGGTGAGCGCGGGATCTGCTAACATCCGTCGATCGGCGTCGCGGACGTACGCGCCGTTCACGCCGCCCACGACACCGCCCCGCCGCCGGGATGCGCAGATGGAGGACTTGCTATGGTCGCGATGCCCGTCGCCGCCCACGATCACGCCGACGACTTCGTGATTGATCAAGCCTGGAGCGCCTACACGCCGGAAGAACATCGCGTCTGGGACACGCTCTACGCGCGCCAATTGGAGGTCCTGCCCGGCCGCGCGTCGGACGCGTTTATGAACGGGCTGAAGGCGCTCGATCTTGGCCGCGGCGGAATCCCGGACTTCGAGGCGATGTCGGAAGAACTGCGCGCGCTCACAGGCTGGACCGTCGTGGCCGTGCCGGGCCTGGTGCCTGACGCGGTGTTCTTTGAACACCTGGCCAATCGCCGCTTCCCCGCCGGCAACTTTATTCGCAAGCCCGAGCAGCTGAACTACATTCAAGAGCCCGACATCTTTCACGATGTCTTTGGTCACGTGCCGATGCTGACCAACCAAGCGTTCGCTGATTATATGCAGGCCTATGGCGAAGGCGGGATGCGCTCGCTGGGATTTGATCGGCTGAAGGCGCTCGCGGCGCTCTACTGGTATACGGTGGAGTTCGGCTTGATCGACACCGAAAAGGGATTGCGCATTTACGGCGCAGGCATCGTCTCGTCAGCGACCGAGTGCGTGTTCGCCCTGGAGTCGCCGTCTCCCAACCGCATTCGCTTTCACCTGGAGCGGTTGATGCGGACGGACTATCGGATCGACGATTTCCAACAAACCTATTGGGTGATCGACAGCTATGAATCGCTGATGCATGTGACGGTCGATCGCGACTTCCGGACGCTCTATGAGCGCCTCAACCCGCTGTTCGACTACACGCCCAGCGCGATCTTGCCGAGCGACGACGCCCTGCACAATGGCACGCAAGAATACGCGCGGGCCGGCGGACGCCTTGCGGGCGCGTCGGGCTGACCCGCACGGCCGAGGCGTCAGCCCGCCGTCTGAGCATGATCGGAGAATGGTGCGGGGTTCGGGACAATCCCAGAACCCGGACCATCGGTCTCAACCGACTTCAGGAAGGTTGAAGCCAATAAAAATGGTGCGGCCGAGAAGACTCGAACTTCCACGGGTTTTACCCCACAGCGACCTCAACGCTGCGCGTCTACCAGTTCCGCCACGGCCGCCCGTTGCGGAGGGCTGTCTAACAAACGCGGCCGCGTCTGTGAAGCCGTGCGGCGCGATCACGCCTTGCGCCCCGCGAAGGGCGCACCGACACTGACGTCGCGACCAGCTGGAGGGGACAATGGCGGAGCCAACCGATCACCAGGACATGCCGGCCCAGGACAAAGAGGCCGTCGAGCGCTTCTTCGCCCAACTCGATAAGGACGAGGCGCAAGACGCCAAGGCTCACGCGTTGTCCGCGGACGGCTTCTCCCGGTGGCTCAACACCCAAGCGGCCAACAACCCCGCCGCGGTCCACGTGCTGAACCTGTTGTCGCAGTACGGACCGGCTCTGATGCAGTATGTGGCGATGGTGCTGCGTTGACGGCGCACGCGCAGGACGACGACACGGCTCAAGCCGCCGCCCCTCACGCTCCCAAAACGGCCGGCGGCCCCGATCCCGCCGCGCTTGCCGCGATCGTGGATCTCATTGTCGAGGAGTATCGCCGTCGCCCCCCCACCATCGCGGTGATCGGCGTCTCCGGCGTCGGCAAGTCCTCGACCATCAACGCGCTGTTCGGGACCAAGCTGACCGTGTCGGCCACCCGACGGGGCACCAGCCGTTTTTCAAACCACCGCTTTGATCTGCAAGGCCGGAAGATCAAACAAAAAGCCCTCGCGGGAGCGTTGCGGGTGTATGATGCGCCAGGTTTGGGCGAGGACGCCGCCCTCGACGACAAATACCTCAAGCGCTACGCGGAACATTTGCCGAAATGCGACTTGGCTTTGTGGGTGATGGCGGCGCGCAACCGCGCTCTGGCGCTCGACCAGCACTATATGACGCGGCTGCGCGCTCATCTGCCCCATCTGGTGATTGGTCTGAACCAGGCGGACCTGGTCGATCCGCTGGATTGGAATGACGCCTACAACATCCCATCCAAACAGCAGGACATCCACATCCGCGACATCGCCGAGGACCGGCGGGAGAAACTCACCAAGGCGTTAGGATCTCCGGCGCCGGTGATCGCTTACAGCGCGGCGCGCTACTACAACCTCCAAGAACTGTTCACCGCCTGTATTGAACACGCGCCCGCAGACCGTCGTTGGCTGTTTGAGTTCATCAAGGCCTTCACCATCACGGACTGGGCCGCGCGCGCTACGGGCCTGACGGCGGACCAACGCGCGGCCGTGCGGGCACGCGAGCACGCCGGGCCGGACATGGACGCCCTGATCGCCCAGTTGCACAGCCGCATGGCGGAAGCGAAGCCCGCGGCCGATTGAGTTCCCGTCGGCGAACGCGCCTCTCAGCGGGCGGCGAAGTAGTCGTGGACGTCCGCGGGATCGGTCACGCTGACGGCGACTTTCTCGCCTTGGATCATGACCTCGCCACGGGCGATGGGGCGGTTGTTCGCGAGGATCCACACTTCATCGTCTTCGTTGACGTCCAAGGGGATCACGGCCCCGCGCCCCATGCGCAGAAGCTGTTCCATCGGCAGCGTGCTGCGGCCTAGAAGCACCGCGATCTCCACCTCCACCCGGTCCAGCTGATTGTCCATGGAGCCTCCTCCGCCGCGCTGAACCAAGCCGGAAGACCCGCGCTTGATCCGGCGTCACCAAGGGCCAGCTTAGAATCAAACGCATAAGAGGCATGTTAAGATGGACGGTGGGTCATCGCTCGGTTCCCCGCTCGACAGCAGGACAACGCCACCGCCTGGCGCATCGGCGGTGGGCTGGGCCGTGTCCCCCGGCCTCGTTCCCTACGATCAGGCGATCGCGGCGATGGAGGCGCGCGTGGCGGCGATCCACGCCGGAACGGCGCCGGAGCTGCTGTGGCTGCTCGAACATCCCCCGCTCTACACCGCCGGCGTCAGCGCCCGAGAGACCGACCTTCTGGAGCCCGGGCGGTTTCCCGTCCACCAAGTCGGCCGTGGCGGCCAGTTCACGTATCATGGCCCCGGCCAGCGGGTGGTGTATGTGATGCTCGACTTACGCCGGCGCGGACGTGACGTGCGCGCGTTCGTGGCCAGTCTCGAAGGCTGGGTGATCGCGGCCTTGGCCCGGCTGGGCGTGACGGCGGTCACGCGCCGGGGACGCGTCGGAGTCTGGGTTGCACACGCCGGCGACGATGGGACCCCGACCGAGCGCGAGAACAAGATCGCCGCGATTGGCGTGCGTCTGAAGAAATGGGTCAGTTTCCACGGCCTGGCCGTCAACGTCGCGCCTGACCTCCGTCACTTCGACGGCATCGCCCCCTGCGGCATGCGTGACCCCCGCTACGGCGTCACGTCGCTCGCAGAACTCGGCGTCACCGCGGACATGGCGGCGTTCGACGCCGCCCTGCACGCGGAACAGCGCTTTGGCGCGCTTACGCCGTCGGTTCCGCCGGCGTGACGTCGTGGCCCGGCTCCAGCTCCAGGGCGACCGGCGACGGCCCGTACGCGTTCGCGTTCGGATCCCCCGCCCGCAGTCCGAGCGTGCCGACGATCAAAAGGAACAAGCCGCCGTAACCCCAATGGATGGCCCAGCGCGCCGCCCCGCTGATGCCGTCCAGGTCCGCGCCGGACATCCGCGCCAAGCCTGCAAACAGAAACGCCGCCGCGGGCGGAACCAGCGCTAGGGCCAACCACCGCGCCGATGCGCCCAAATCATGAAGGCGCTTCGCGCACACCACCGCGAGCGCGTAAAGCAGCGGCGCCGCCAGCGTCCACGCCACCCAATTGCTGGCGAAGGTCGGCTCATGGGCGACCAGCGCGTTGGCCGCAAACAGCGCCACCAGCACCGACACAAACCCGACCCAAAACCCTTGCACGCCTAACCGTCCGTCAAATTGATAGAACATGGTCGTTCAAGGCACGAAGGCCATCCTCTCGCTCGCCCCAGCAGGTCCAAGTCAACGCGTACGCCAGAGATCCATCGACACCGCCGACGGTCAACCCCGCCTGACACACGCGCGCGCGTTAGGCGAACTCCACCAAAACATCATCGGCCGCCACGCTGTCGCCCGCCGTCACGCGCACCGCCTTAATCGCGCCGTCGCGCTCGGCGTGGATCACATTCTCCATCTTCATGGCCTCGACGACGACGAGCGGTTCGCCCGCCTTCACTTCCTGGCCCTCATTCACTTTCACAGCGCTCACCAGCCCCGGCATCGGGCTCAGCACATTCGCATCGCCGGCGGCCGCCTCCCGCACCGGCAGCTTCGCGCGCAGCGCCGCCGCCGCGGGCGTCGCCGTCGTCACCGCCACGCGGGCTCCGCGACGAGCCAGTTCATAGCCGATCAGGGTCGGCTTGAGCGTTAACGCGAACGCTCTACCGCCGAAACGCCCGGCCATCACACGATCCCCCGGCAGCCACGCCGTCTCAAAATGAGCTGGCGCGCCATCGTCCACGGCCATCTCCAACCCTCGCCCCTCGGCGTGGATCACGTGCACGGTCACAAGCGCGCCGGCGACATTGACCCGCCACTCCCGCGGGGCGTTCGGCGCGGGATAGGCCGCCGTCCCCGCCCGCCCGACCTCAAGCGTGTGCGCATACGTCCCCGCCGCCGCAAACAGCGCCAAGGCCTCGGCGTCCGGCGCGACCCCCTGGAACCCGTCGGGAAAGTGCTCGTTGAGATACCCCGTGTGGAGCGCGCCATCGCGAAACGCCGCCTGATCCACCACCGCGCCCAAGAAATCGCCATTGGCGCGCACGCCCTCCAGTTCCATCCGATCGAGCGCCTCGGCCAAGCCGTCGATGGCGGCGGCCCGATCGGGCCCGTGGGCGATCATCTTGGCGATCATGGGATCGTAGTAGATCGAGATCTCATCGCCTTCGCGCACGCCGGAATCCATGCGGAAGACGGCGGGACCCATGGGGCCCTCCGCCGGCGGGCGAAACCGCTTAAGCCGCCCGATCGACGGCAGAAAACCGCGGCGGGGGTCTTCGGCGTAGAGGCGCGCCTCCACCGCCCAGCCGCCCGTGACAAAGCGCTGATCCACGTCAGCTTGCGTCAGCTCGAGCCGTTCGCCCGCCGCCGAGCGGATCATACGCTCCACCAGATCGAGACCCGCGACCATCTCCGTCACCGGATGTTCGACCTGCAGGCGGGTGTTCATCTCCAGAAAGAAGAACTCCCGTTTGGGGTCGACGATAAACTCCACCGTGCCCGCGCTATCATAGTCGACCGCCTGGGACAGGGCGACGGCCTGAGCGCCCATGGCGGCGCGAGTCTCAGCGTCCAAAAAGGGGCTCGGCGCCTCCTCCAGCACCTTCTGATTGCGGCGTTGGATGGAGCATTCCCGTTCGCCGATGTGCAGCACGTGGCCGTGCTTGTCGCCCAGCACTTGGATTTCGATGTGGCGCGGTCGCTCAACGAACCGCTCCATCAATATGCGGTCGTCGCCAAAAGACGCACGGGCTTCGTTGCGCGCGGATTCAAATCCGGCTTCGACCTCGCTGAGCGCATGGGCGACGCGCATGCCCTTCCCGCCGCCGCCGGCGGACGCCTTGATCATGACCGGCAGACCGATCGCTTCAGCGGCCTTGCGTGCGGTTTTGGCGTCGGGGACCGCCCCCTCCCACCCTGGGATGGTGCTGACGCCGGCCTCTTTCGCGAGTTTCTTGGACGCGATCTTGTCGCCCATGGCGGCGATCGCCCGCGGGTTGGGCCCGATGAACGTCACGCCCGCGGCGGCCAACGCCTCCGCAAACGCCGCGTTCTCCGACAAGAAGCCAAAACCCGGGTGGACCGCCTGCGCGCCCGTGTCCCGCACCGCTTGCACGATCCGATCGATGACCAGATAGCTTTGCGCCGCGGGCGCCGGCCCGACGAGCACGGCCTCATCCGCCATCTCCACCGCCAGCGACCCTTGGTCCGCTTCGGAGGTCACGATGACCGGCGAAATGCCGAGGCGGCGGCACGTCTTGATGATGCGAACAGCAATCTCGCCACGGTTGGCGATCAGCACCCGGTCAAACATGGTGAAGCCTCGGCGTTGGTCAGCAGGCGGGCCACCAACCTACAAGCGCCCGCGCGCCGGCGCCACTAACCGGCGCCCCCAACGGGACCCGCGCCAATCCACGAGCGCGAGGCGGCGCGCCATCGCAGGTCCTCGGCATTGTGCTTTGATGAAACACAAAACGTCGCAGCGTTCCAATTCAATACATTTTGGTTAAAACAAAATGAAATTATGTGTTTCAAAATGAGAAAGTGCGCCCATCGCATTTTTATATTGTTTACCAAGGTTCATTTGTGTTAACCCTATAGTCCTGATCGAGACTGGCCTGCACAGCCTGGGTCGTCGCCGTCCAGTGTCGCCTCAAGAAGGGAGTCAACACGATGCGACCGTCTGATATCCACCGCGGACACATTGAAGAAAGTCTATGGACTGGCGCTTTGGCGACGGTTTTGGTGTCGCTCGGCGCCGGATTGTCGGTCGCCAACGCGCTTCTGCTCAGCGCGGGCGCCTCCGGCCTGGCGTAACGGCTTACGCGCCGGCGCCGACCACGTGTTCCGTGGCCCGCTGCGGATCGCGGAGCGACATCGAACGCGCCGACCGTCCTTACGCCGCGACGCCAGACGTGGCGGTTAAGCGGAGTCGTCCGTCAGTTGGAAAAGAAGCGTCATGCGATCGGATTCCCCGATCTCGCGATAGCGCTCCTCATCCGCGCCCGTGATCAGGCGCGGCGGCAAGGTCCACGCCCCGGCCGGCCAGTCCGCGGGATCCTTGGGATTGGCGTTCACCTCGCTGCGATCCAGCAGCGCAAATCCCGCCGCCTCGAACGCCGCAATCACGTCAATCTCCCGCAGATACCCTTTCGATCCATCCGCGTAGCTGTCCGGCGCGTCCGGCTTCGCGCGATGTTGCACGACCCCGACCAAGCCGCCGGGTTTCAGAAGGGTCGCCGTCTCGGCGATCGCGGCGTCCAGCCCGCCAAAGCGCTTCATGTGGTGAAGCGCCCGGATGAACAGCACCGCGTCCACACCCTCATCCAGATCCGTCGGCGTGTCGCCCAAAAAGTACGCGCCGTGCACCTCCAGACCCTCGTCCTCAGAGCCCGCGAGCATCGCGTCGACCATCGCCGGCCAGATCGCGGGAAAGGCCGCCGCCTCCGCCCGCTCTTCCGGCGTGAGCGCCCCGCCCATCACCTGCTTCAGTACGGCCGTCGAGTAGTTCAACGCCACATAGCGACCTTTGTTCGCGATGTAGGGCGCGAGCACCCGCGTGTACCAGCCCTCCTCCGGCGCCGCCTCCGCCACCGTCATCTCCGGGCGGATGCGGAAAAAGCTCAACGTTTCATAGGGGTTGCGCCCGACATCGCGGCGATAGTCCGGCTTCCGCCGCGGATGGTTGAGCGACAGCGCCAGGCGCAGCAACTCGTCATTGCGCAAGGGCCTGGCGTCGACCGGCGGCGTCTCGTCCGGCATGACAAACTGCGCGTGGGCGGAGGCCGACATCACGCACGCCATCGCCAACGCCGCAGCGAGGCTTCGCAGCACGAGCGCGCCTAAGGGCGAGTTGGCGGACCGTCCCACATCAATCCTCGTGATGCTGTCGCCGGTCGTGTTTCGCGTGCGCTTCACCGCGGACCTCTCACATGAGTTTGAACGCCGATGTCATGGTCGTTGCTGGGCATCATAGTGTTCAAGTGCTTAACCAGGTTTGTGTCCCGAGCCTAGGAGAGCCTCCATGCCCCACCCGATTCGCGCGCTTTTGTCCGTCCTGATCATAGGATTCGTCGCCATGACGCCAGCCGCCGCCGACACCACGCCCGCCCATTTGGTCGTCACCGCCAGCCCCCACTCCGTGAGCGACACGCTTGACCGCGTGGAAGCCGCAGTCACCGGCCGCGGCGCCAAAGTTATGGCTCGGGTGGACCACGCCGCCGGGGCCGCGAGCATTGAGGCTGAACTCGCTCCGATGCAGCTGTTGATCTTCGGCAATCCGCGTTTGGGAACGCCGTTGCTGCAAGCTGCGCCGACCATGGGCATCGACCTGCCTGTTCACGTGCTGGCGTGGAGCGACGCCGACGGCGCGACCCAAATCGCCTACAACGACCCCGCCGCCCTCGCGGCGCGTCATGGCGTGGCGGCGGATCATCCCGCGATCGCCCGCATGACGGGCGTGCTCTCCGCGGTCGTTGGTGAAGCCGTCGCCCACGACTGACGACCGGCGCTCAACGGCGCCGCGCGTGGATGGCGGGCCAAGGCCCGCCATCCAGCAGGCGGCTACGCCTCTTTGCGGAAGAGCAGCGTCATGCGGTTGGATTCGCCGATCGCCCGATACTCGTCCTCGTTTTCACCGGTCCCCAACACGGGCGGCAACGTCCACACGCCGTTGGGATAGTCCGTGGTGTCGTTCGGGTTGGCGTTCACGTCGCTCTCGGCCACCAGCGTGAAGCCGCCGGCTTCGAAGGCTTCGACGACGCGCGCTTGACGCAGATACCCATTGGAGCCGTCGACATAGTCGTCCGGGGCCTCGTCACGGGCGCTGTGCTGAACGACGCCGACGACGCCGCCGGGCTTCAACAACGCCGCCGCGTCCGCGATCGCGTCCTCCATCAAGCCAGCGCGCTCAAGATTGTGCAGCGCGCGGATGAACAGAACGGCGTCCGCAGCGCCTTGGGCTTCTTCCGGCACGCCGCCGAAGAAGTAGGCGCCAAGCACGTCAATCGGCTCACGGCCGTCCTCAGCCGCAAACTCGACCACTTTCTCTGGCCACGTGTCCGGGAAGCCGGCCATATCGGCGCGACGCTCATCGGTCAGCCGATCGCCGAACAGCTCCTCGATCATCGCCATGGAATAGTTCACCGCCGCGTAGCGTCCGTTTTCCGCGACATACGGCGCCAGAACGCGCGTGTACCACCCGCCGCCGGGCAACACCTCAACCACCGTATCCGTCGGGGCGATGCCAAAGAAGCTCACCACCTCCTGCGGATGACGCGCGTCGTCGCGCGCGCGGTCTTCGTCACGCCGCGGATGGGCGAGCACCGCCTCAAGCCGCGCTTCGTCCACCGGCGACACAAACGCCTCGACCGCTTCAACGGCGGTATCGAGTTGCTCCTCCGCCGCGTCGCCAAGCTCCTCCAGCGCCGCGTCGGCGTCCGCGGCCGCGTCGGTCACGACCTCTTCAACCGCGTCGGCGGCGTCGCCCGCCGCCTCGCCGACCGCCTCAGCCGCGTCGCTTGCGGCCTCGCGGACCACCGCCGCGGCGTCCGCCGCGTCGTCTTGCAGCTCCGCCACATCCTCTTCCGACGGCGCGCCACAGGCGCTCAACGCCAGAGCCGCCACGCCAGCCAGCCAAATCACCCGATTGCTCATGAACGAACCCCCTGGTTCCGTAGATTATGTCGATCGTGCGCTGTTCGTAGCAGCCTGGCGGCGATTGACCACCACGACCGATCACAAGGGGATGTTGTCGTGCTTCTTTGCCGGATTTGTGGCCTGTTTGTTACGCAGGGAGCGAAACGCGCGCACGACGCGCCGACGCGTTCCATGGGGCATGATCACGTCGTCCAAGTATCCGCGTTGCGCCGCGACAAATGGATTGGCGAAACGGTCTTCATACTCCTTGGCGTGAGCCGCCATCTTTTCCGGATCGTCCATGTCTTTGCGGAAGATGATCTCCGCCGCCCCTTTCGAACCCATGACCGCGATTTGCGCCGTGGGCCAGGCGTAATTGATGTCGCCGCGGATGTGCTTTGAACTCATGACATCATAGGCCCCGCCATAAGCTTTTCGGGTGATCACCGTCACTTTGGGCACCGTCGCTTCAGCATACGCGAACAGCAATTTGGCGCCATGCTTGATCAGCCCCCCGTATTCTTGGCGGGTTCCAGGCAAGAAGCCCGGTACGTCCACAAATGTGAGGATGGGAATGTTGAATGCGTCACAAAACCGCACAAACCGCGCCGCTTTACGCGAGGCGTCGATGTCCAGGACGCCCGCCAACGCCAGCGGTTGATTGGCGACCACCCCCACGGTGGAGCCCTCCAGGCGGACGAATGCGGTGATGATGTTCGGTCCATAGGCCGGCGCGATCTGGAAGACGTCACCTTCATCGGCGACCTTCTCCACCAACTCCATCATGTCATAGGGCGCGTTGGGATTGTCGGGGATCAGGGTGTCGAGCGACATCTCATCGCGCATCGCGTCGTCATAGGTTTGTCGTGTCGGCGGCTTTTCTTGGTTGGATAAGGGCAAAAAATCAAACAAGCGGCGAATTTGGATCAGAGCTTCAAAGTCATTCTTGAACGCCCCATCCGCCACGCCCGATTTTTTGGCGTGAACGCCGGCGCCGCCAAGTTCTTCGTGCGTCACAACTTCATTCGTAACCGTTTTGACGACATCCGGCCCTGTCACATACATATATGACGTGCCCTCCACCATAAAGATGAAGTCGGTCATCGCCGGTGAATACACATCGCCCCCGGCGCACGGCCCCATAATCACAGAAATCTGCGGCACGACGCCCGACGCCAAAACGTTCTGAAGAAAGATGTCGGCGTAGCCCGCCAAACTGGCGACCCCTT
Source organism: uncultured Caulobacterales bacterium (assembly GCA_964526675.1). Classification (GTDB taxonomy): domain Bacteria; phylum Pseudomonadota; class Alphaproteobacteria; order Caulobacterales; family Maricaulaceae; genus CAZADA01. The sequence continues at coordinate 12,072 of CAZGLY010000014.1, read as the reverse complement.
CTTGGATGCGCGCGCCGCCAGCGTCATACAAGCCGATCACCGGCGCCTGGTTGCGGACCGCCATCTCCATGATCTTGACGATCTTTTGCGCGTGCGCTTCCGACAATGAACCGCCAAAGACGGTAAAGTCTTTGGAGAACACGTATGTTTGGCGGCCATTGATCGTGCCCCAACCGGTGACCACGCCATCACCGGGAATGGTCTTGTCCGCCATGCCAAAGTCCGTACACCGGTGTTGCACGAACATGTCGTATTCTTCGAAGGACCCTTCATCGAGCAGCAACGCCAGCCGCTCCCGGGCCGCGAGCTTGCCGCGTTCATGCTGAGCCTCAATGCGCGCCTCGCCGCCGCCGACATGGGCGGACGCCCGGCGCCGCTCCAACTCTTCGAGAATATCTTTCATGGAGGCTCCTCCCAGGACTGGGCGAAACCTAGCCGACCGGGCGTTGCGAAGTCACCTCGCCTGCGCGCCGCGCCGCCCTAACCCGCGTCCACGGCGCGCAGAAACCGCTCGGTCACGGCCAACTCATGGGCCAACGCGGCCGCGCGCGCGGCCGCTTCCGGGTCGACGCCCCAGCGCGCCTCCTGATGCGCCTCATCAACGCCGGACGTCTCGAACGCCTCCGCCGCGCTGATCCGCCCGCGGTCCAGCGCAAACGCCAGCACGGCCGAGCCCAACAACGCCATCGCGTGCGCGAGCCCCGTGAGCCGAAAGTCATCGAGCGCCAGCGCGGCGTCGCGCGCCGCGTCCAGGCTCGCGGGCGGTTGGGCCACGGCGATCACGCCGCGCGTCGCTGTCAGCGCGACGCCCAACTCCGCCCCCGCCCAGGCGCGCAGCGGGCCCCAGGCGGCGTCCTGCGTCTCCCGCAAGGCGGCGTCGGTGTCGGCCAAATGGCACACCAAGTCGGTCTCGGCGTAGGCCCGCACCTGATCGCCAATCTCCGGTCGCGCCAGCGGCGTGCGATCCAGCGCCACGTGCGCCAGGCGCAGCGCGTGCATGCTGGCGATGTCGACGCGCTCGCCCTGGGCGTCCCACTCCGCGGCGAGCAGCTGCGCCAGCGCCTGAGTGGGCGTGGCGAGCAGCGCCCGGGCCGGCGTGCGCACCGGCCGCCCATCGAGGGTGACGGTCCAACCCCCGTCCGCCGCCGCAACCGCGACATCGGCGTAGAACCGTTTCGGCCGCGGATCCGCCGAGGCCGTGCCGCCGACCGCCATCACGCCGTCTCCGAGGCCGGGCGTCCGGCGACGCGGCCGTCAGCCTGCGCCTCAGCCCAGCGATCCAGGCCGCCGTTGAGCGACGCGAAATCATGATGGATCTCGTGGGCGCCGCCCGCCTCCACCTCTTCCGGCGTGTGAAAGCCCCACGCGACGCCGACGGCGCGCACCTGCGCCGCGCGGGCCATGCGCATGTCGTGGGCGGTGTCGCCGATCATCACGGTTTGCGCACGATCCGCGCCGACATGGCGCATCGCCTGGTCGAGCATGTGCGGGTCCGGCTTGCTCGGCCCGTCATCGGCGCACCACACGGTGTCGAACAGATCGCGAAACCCATGGACCTCAAGCATGCGCTCAAGCCCTTTGCGCGACTTGCCCGTCGCCACGGCGAGCAACCAGCCCTCCTCCGCCAGCCGCGTGACGGCCTCTCGCGCGCCGGGATAGAGCGGTTCGTGATCCGCCTGCTCGGCCCGCAGCGCGAGGAAGCCATCGCGATAGCCCTGGGCGAGACGCCGCACGAGATCGTCGTCCGCCGCCCGCTCCGGCTCGAGCATCGCGCGGCACGCCGGCTCCAGGGAAAGCCCCACGATCACACGGGTGCGCTCATAGCCCGGGCGCGGCAGCCCCGCCGCCTCAAACGCGCGGTCCATCGCCTCCGCAATCACCGCGCGGCTGTCGACCAGCGTGCCGTCCACATCCCAGACCGCGAGTTTCAAGGTCATCCGTCAGCCCTCCGGCCAGTCCATGACATCGCCCAGGCGCGGGTCGAAACCGAGCGTGAGAAGGGCGTGGCTCACATGCGCCGGCGGCTCGGCCGTCACATCCAGCAGCCCGCGACCGCTGGGGTGCGGCGCGACGAGCTGGCGCGCGTGCAGATGCAGCGCGTCCGCCAAGCCGCCCGGCGTTTCACGATCGCAGACGTACTTGCGGTCGCCGACAATCGACGTCCCCAGCATGCTCATATGGACGCGCAGCTGGTGGGTGCGTCCGGTCTCCGGCCGCAAGCCGACCCACGCCGCCCGCGCGCCCGCCTGGGCGATCACCGCATAGCGCGTGCGCGCGTACACCGCGTCGTCGTCGCCGTGGCGCGCCGCCACCATGCGCTCGCGCCCCGCACGCCCGGCCTCCTTGCGGAGGAAGCCCTTGATCAGCCCGGCCCGCGGGGTCGGAACGCCCAGCGTCACCGCCCAATAGGTCTTTTCGGTGCGTCGGCTCGCAAATCCTTTCGCGAGCGCCGCCGTGGCCGCCGGCGTCTTGCCAAGCACGAGCACGCCAGACGTGTCGCGGTCGAGCCGATGGACGAGACGCGGCGGCTCGGCCCCAGGCGCTGCAAGCGCCGGCAGCATCGCGTCCACATGGCGGTGGGTCTTGGCGCCGCCTTGAACGGCGAGGCCGTGGGGCTTGTTCAGCGCAATGAGGTGATCGTCCTCATAGATGACGAGACTGCGGATCAGCGCGGCGTCCGCCTGCGGCACGTCTTTGCGGTCTTGCGGCGGCGCGGGCGTCGCCGCCAGAGGCGGCACGCGCACCTCCTGGCCCGTCTCCAGCCTCTGGTTGGCCTTCGCGCGCGCGCCGTCCACCCGCACTTGGCCCGTGCGCAAGAGCTTCTCCAGCGCGCCATGGGTCAGGCCGGGATACCGGCGCTTGAACCAGCGATCGAGCCGCGCGCCGGCGTCGCCCGCCTCCACCGCCACCCGCTCCACGCCGCTCACGAGAACACCCGCCGCGCGATCAGCAGTCCCAGGAACACCGCGCCGAGGGCGCCCAGCACCGAGACAAAGGCGTAGAGCGCCGCCGCCGCGACCGCTTTGCGCTCGATCATCAACGCCATCTCGAGGGAGAACGCGGAAAACGTGGTGAAGCCGCCCAGCACGCCCGTGGCGAGCCACAACCGCACATCCTGCGCGCTCAGGCCCAAAACGGCGGCTCCGCTGCGGTGGACCAACCATCCCGCCAACAGGCCCATCATCAAACCGCCCGTCAGGTTCACCGCGAACGTGCCGTGGGGCCAGCCCGGTCCCCACAGCTTCAACGCGGCCGCGCTCGCGGCGTGACGCGCCGCCGCGCCAACCGCTCCGCCAAAGGCGACAAAAAGATACGCGCTCATGGCCGTGAGATACGCGCGCCCGCGCACGCCGGCAATCGCCGGGCCGCCCCAACGCTAGGACACGGCGGCGACCTCGAACACGCCGTCCGCCGGCGCCAGCCCCATGTCACCCAGGCCCGCGGCGTCCGAACCCGCCGCCACATAGAGGCGACACTCCGCCGGCAAGTGCCCACGAACGGAGTCCACAATCTTCGAGCCCAGCCCCTGCGCGCGGTACCCCTCGTCGACGGCCACATCCGCGCACAGACACACCGTCGCTTGATCCGTCACGCACCGCGCCACGCCCACCAGCGCGCCGTCCGCCGCCCCGTCCCGGGCGGTCACGATCAGATCGGCGCCAGCCAGCAAGGCCTGCAACCGCCCCGCGTCGCCCACGGGCCGCACATCCTGCAACCCGGCGCGGCGCAACACGTCCGCAAACTCATCGACCGCTAAATCCGGTTGTTCAGCATACACAATGGTCATCGACATCCCTCCACGGCCCCGGCGCTCGCATAAGCTATTCGCAGCCGCGCGCCTAGAGCGAGGAGATTATGCGCGGCCCGCGGCGCGACGTTTCGCCCACGCCGCCAGGCGCTCAGCCAGCGCCTGCTCCGCGCCGCGATCGGTGGGTCGGTAGAAGGTCCGTCGCTCCAAGCCGTCGGGAAAGTAGTCTTGACCGGCGAACGCGTCGGGATGGTCGTGGTCGTAAGCGTAGCCGGCGCCATGGCCCAGGGTCTTCATGAGCGTGGTCGGCGCGTTCACCGCGTGCCGGGGCGGCGGCAAAGACCCGCCGTCGCGCGCGGCCGTCTGCGCCTCTTTCCAAGCGACATACGCCGCGTTTGATTTCGGGGCGGCCGCGAGGTGGATGACCGTCTGCGCCAGCGCGAGCTCCCCCTCCGGCGTGCCGAGAAAATGGTAGGCGTCCTTCGCCGCATTCGCCGCCAGAAGCGCCGTGGGATCCGCCAGCCCGATGTCCTCGCTGGCCATCCGCACGAGGCGACGCGCAATGAACAGCGGATCCTCCCCGCCCTCCAGCATGCGCGCGAGCCAGTACAGCGCGGCGTCGACATCCGATCCCCGCACCGCTTTGTGGAGGGCGGAGATCAGGTCGTAGTGAGCTTCGCCCCCCTTATCGAACACGGGGGCCCGCCGCCGGAGCGCGGCCGCCAGCGCCGTCGGGTCCAGGGGCGTGTCCGCGTCAAGCGCCAACACCTCCTCCGCAAGGTTGAGCAGAAACCGGCCATCGCCGTCGGCCATGGCGAGCAAGACCTCCCGCGCCTGAGGCGTGAGCGGCGCGCGCCGCCCGACCTCGGCCTCCGCCCGGGCCAGCAGCGTCTCAAGGTGCTCCGCCTCCAGCCGCCGCAGCACCACCACTTGGCAGCGCGACAAGAGGGCGGCATTGACCTCAAAGCTCGGATTCTCCGTCGTTGCGCCCACCAGGGTGACGACGCCCGACTCCACCACCGGCAGCAACGCGTCTTGCTGGGCTTTGTTGAAGCGATGGATCTCATCGACGAAGAGCAAGGTCGCGCGTCCGGCGACGCGCGTCGCCTCGGCCCGCGCGAACGCCTTCTTCAGATCCGCAACGCCGGAGAAGACGGCGGAGAGCGCCTCATGCGCCAGCCCCGCCTCCTCGGCCAGCAAGCGCGCGATGGTGGTCTTGCCCACCCCCGGCGGGCCCCACAGGATCAGCGAAGCGAGCCGGCCGCGCGCCACCATGCGCCCCACCAACCCGTCCGGGCCCAGGACGTGATCCTGCCCAACCACATCCGCAAGCGCGCGGGGCCGCAGCCGTTCGGCCAACGGGGTCGGTGCGTCGTGGTCCAAACCGGCGGCGGCGAACAGATCGCTCATCGGGGGAGGATGACGCGCGGGCGCGGCGACGTCCATCGGGCCGCGGTTCGGAGCGATCACATATCGACTTGCCTTCATCGTGAATTCATGATTTCTTGAATATATGGAAAGCGAGATCATTGCCGCGCTGTCAGCCATGGCGCACCCGACGCGTCTGCGCATCGTGCGCCGCCTGGTCCAGGCGGGATGCGACGGCGCAACCCCGTCATGGCTGGCTGACGACCTTGGAGTGTCGCCAACCGCCTTGTCGTTCCACTTGAAGGAGCTGACCCACACAGGGCTGGTGGCGAAACGTCGGGACGGGCGCGAGGTCCGCTATCGGGCCGACTTCGCCCGCATGACCGCGTTGATCTCGTTTCTCACGGCCGAATGCTGCGCGCGGCCGCAGCCGGACACCGAAGACGCCGCCGACACCACCACATCTTGGGAGACCGCCTCATGATCCGCCCGCACATCCACCTGCACGTCCGTGACCTCGACGAGTCGATCGCGTTCTACACCGCCCTGTTCAACCAACCGCCAAGCCGGCGCGCCCACGATTACGCTCAATGGCGGTTGGACACGCCCGCCCTGAACCTCGCGTTGTCCCCGAGCGAGGGCGCGGTGGGCATCGATCACGTTGGCTTGGACGCTGAAGACCTGGCTGACACGCAGGCCGCCGCCAAGCGCGTGGGCGATCACGCCGTCAACCGCGAAACCTGCTGCTATGCCCGCTCAGACAAAGCGTGGATCCAAGACCCGAACAATGTGACCTGGGAGCTGTTCCACACGACCGAGCGGTTGGCGACGACCACCGCGGAAACAGGCTGACGGCCAGCCGGCTCCACGCTAAAGCCGCAACGCCCGCTCCAAGCGCCGCCCGCCCCGCTCCATCACGAGGCGCCAGCGGCGCTGGCCCGCCTGGCGGGACAAAACGTCCTGAAGCTCTGCGGAGGTCCCCACGCGATCGCCATTGATGGCCAGGATCACATCGCCCGGCCGAAAGCCGAAATACTCCGCCGTGGCGCCGCGGCGCACGCTCAAAATGGCGACGCCGCCGAGCATCGGGTCGATGCCCAGCTCCTCGTTAAACGCCGGGGACAAGTTGGCCGCCGTCGCGCCGTCAAGGGGGTGGGCGCCGTCCAAAGCGCGAGGATCGCGCGGCGGATCCTCCTCGGGCGCTTGCGTGCGCAGGCTCACGCTGCGCGACCGGCCATCGCGCCAGACCGTGACGTCGACCGTCTCGCCCACGCGCCGGGTCGCGAGCACGAAGCGCAACGCGTCTTCTTCGTTCACGTCATTGTCCGCGATGCTCAACACGACATCGCCCGGACGAACCCCGGCGCGATCGGCCGGCCCGTCGGGGAAGACGTCGTTGATGAGCACGCCCCGCGGACGATCGAGGTCTAAGGTGGCGGCCATGTCTGTGGTCACCGATTGGCCGGACGCGCCGAACCACGGCCGCACAACGCGCCCTTCCGTGAGCGCGGACTCGACCACGCGCTCCACAAGCTCGGCGGGAATGGCGAAGCCAATGCCGTTGGAGCCGCCGGAGCGGGAGAAAATCGCGGTGTTCACGCCAACCAGATCGCCGCGGAGGTTCACCAGCGCGCCGCCGGAATTGCCCGGATTGATGGCCGCGTCGGTCTGGATGAAGAACGAATAGTCGGTCACGCCGCCCGCGGAGCGGCCCAGGGCGGAGACGATGCCGTTGGTCACCGTCTGGCCGACGCCGAACGGGTTGCCGATGGCCAGCACCAGATCGCCCACTTCCAAGTTCTGGGATGTCGCGATGTCCAGCGCGGGCAACGCCTCGCGTCCCGGGTCGATGCGCAACACCGCCAGGTCCGTGCGCTCATCGGCCAGCAACAGCTCGGCGTCGAACTCCCGGCGGTCCGCCAGCACGACGCGCAACTCCTGCCCGCCTTTGACGACGTGGTTGTTGGTCACAATGATGCCGTCGGACTGCAGAATCACCCCGGAGCCGAGCGACTGCTGCACCCGCTCGCGCGAGCCGAAAAAATCGTCATCGAAGAACCGCCGGAAAAACGGATCGTTCGCGAAGGGCGACGCCGACCGCGCGCGCACCATGCGCCGCGCATAGACGTTCACGACGGCGGGCGCGGCCGTCTTCACCACCGGCGCGAACGACAATTGGACCTGCGCGGCGGATGTGGGCGGGGTGCGCGATTGCGCGTCCGCTCCGGGCGCGCCGAGGGTCAGACCCGCAAGCGCTGCGGCCGCGAGCGCCCCAGTCATGGGACCGCTGCGGCGGCGGGCCCATCGGCGACGGCAAAACATCTTCATGGTCCAGACATAAAGCGCCGCTGCGCGGGGTGAAAGGCCTCGCCCGCTGCGGGCCGCAGGCGACGGGCTCAAGGGGCCGCCTCCGACGACGGCGCGTTGGCCGCGCCAGCTTGCCGCCGCAGCAGCCACATCACGCCCCAACACCCGAACGCGGCGGCCACGAGGGCGGTCGATCCCAAGAGACCGATGTGCGGCACGTCTTCCGCGCCCGCCGCCGCGGGGATGCTCAAGGCCAGGAACACGCTGATGAAAAGGCCGATCAACGCGCGCATGACGTCGGAGACGACGTCGAACACGGCCGGCCCGACGCCGCGCAAACGCGCCATCGCCGCAATGGCCAACTCCCGTCCGGCGAGGAGGCCTAGAAACACCCAGGTGGTGCTCATGGGGATGTCGTTGAGTTCCTTAAAGACCAGAAGCACCGTGCCATAAATAAAATCGATGAGCGTCGCCGCGCGAATGTCCGTCGTGTTCACCTTGGTCAACACGATTTTTTGGATTTCACCGCCGCGGGTCGCGAAAATCCACGCGTGCAGGATCAACATCACGACCGTAGCAAAGATGATCATCGTGAGATTGAACGTCACCGTGACATCCCCGGCCTGCTCCACCGTGGTGCGCGGTAAGAACACAAAGATGTTCGCCAAGTCTTGGGTGAGCCACTGCCACCACAAATAACCCGTCGAGATCCACTGGATGACAAACCAATACGGCGCGTGCGGCCGGTTCTTGGTGCGCGCGACCCAGGTCTCAAACACCCGCGAGACCGCCACATAAACGATCGCGCCCGCGGCAAAGGCCACGAGATAGCCCAAGCCGGACTTGATGAGCATGGACTGCAGCACGCCCTCTGTGGCGGCGCCGCCGGTCAACGCGAAAATCGTCAGCACCAAGAAGGTCGTGGAGACGGGGATCCCAAAGCGCGTCAGGAACAACAGCACCAGCGGCGGCGCCACATGGTACCACTCCACGCCGCCAACCGGGTCCCAGCGGGCCCACCAGGCGGGGCGTCCCGACTGATCCTCCGCGAAGGGCGGGTATGGGATGCGGTTCAACCGATCAAAGGCGATGTCGCCGCCATAGTTCAGCCAGCCATACACCATCACCGCCACGATGATGGTGCAGGCGAACAGCCACAGCACCCACCAGGGCCGACGGGCGTTGGACGCCAAGAACGTGCCCAACGTCTGGATCGCGTCGTTCGCGACGATCGAGTAGGCCCCCAACAGGAAGCCCACAATCGCAAACACCTCAATGGCTTGCCCGCCCATGCCGTTCCCCCTCGCGACCCGGGTCCCCCTGAGCGCGGCGGCGACGCCTTGCATCGACGATGGTCCCACGCTGAGGCGGGTGTTCCACACTTATGCGGGAAGAACAACGGCGGCGCGCGACCGAGCCGTCAACGGAGGGCGCGCGGGCGCAGCCCCGGCCGCAGACACAGCGGCGGCCGCCCCCACTCCGCGGCTACGCGTCTTGAAGCGCGACCTCGGCCTCCTGGCGTTCGCGATCGACGCGGCCCTTCGCGTCTTCGTCGCGATCCACGAACTCGATCACCGCCATGGGCGCGGAGTCGCCATAGCGAAACCCCGCTTTCAGGATGCGCACATAACCGCCGGCCCGCTCCTGGTAACGCGGGCCCAGTTCAGCAAACAGCTTCGCCACCATGTCCTTGTCGCGCATCCGCGAAATGGCGAGGCGCCGCGACGCGAGATCACCCTTTTTCGCCAGCGTCACCAGGCGCTCCACAAAGGGCCGCAGCTCCTTCGCTTTCGGCAGCGTGGTGGTGATCTGCTCGTGCTGCACCAGGGACGCGGCCATGTTCGCCAGCATCGCTTTGCGATGTTGCCAGGTGCGGTTCAGTTTGCGGCGGCCCAGTCCGTGGCGCATGTCGGCGTCCCCAAGACGCACGTCACGCCCGGGTGGTCCTCAGCCAACCCCGAGCGCGCGCGTGCAGTTAGATTTGGTCTTCGTACTTACGAGCGAGATCTTCAATATCATCCGGCGGCCAGTTCGGCGCCTCCATGCCCAGATGCAACCCCATCTGCGCAAGGACTTCTTTGATTTCATTCAGCGATTTACGCCCGAAGTTCGGCGTGCGCAACATCTCCGCTTCGGACTTCTGGATCAGGTCGCCAATGTAGACAATGTTGTCGTTCTTCAGGCAATTCGCCGACCGCACCGACAACTCCAGCTCGTCCACTTTCTTCAGCAAGGCCGGGTTGAAGTCGAGTTCCGGACGGTCGTCCACGACCTTCTCGTCCCGCGGCTCCTCGAAGTTCACGAAGATCTGGAACTGATCCTGGAGGATGCGCGCGGCGTAGGCGAGCGCGTCCTCCGGCGTGATGGAGCCGTCGGTCTCGATGTCCATAATCAACTTGTCATAGTCGAGAACCTGGCCCTCCCGCGTGTTCTCCACGCGATAGGCGACACGGCGCACGGGGCTGTAGAGCGCGTCCACGCCGATCAAGCCGATGGGGGCGTCTTCCGGGCGATTGCGATCGGCCGGCACATAGCCTTTGCCGGTGTTGACCGTGAGCTCCATGCGCAATTCCGCGCCCTCATCGAGGGTGCAAATCACGTGGTCCGGCTCCAACACCTCGACATCCGCAATTTGCTCGATCGCCGCGGCGGTCACCGGTCCCGGCTTCGACGCCTTCAACAGCAGACGCTTCGGCCCTTCGGAATGGGCCCGCAGCGGCAGTTTTTTGAGGTTCAAAATGATGTTGGTGACGTCTTCGCGCACGCCCTCCACGGAGGAGAACTCATGCACGACGCCGTCCATCTGGATCGCCGTCACCGCGGCGCCCTGCAGAGACGACAGAAGCACGCGCCGCAACGCGTTGCCCAGCGTCATGCCGAAACCGCGCTCCAGCGGCTCCGCGATGATGACGGCCTCACGCTTGGGATCCAGCCCCGGCTCGATGACCGGCTTCATGGGGCGGATGAGCTCATGCCAGTTTTTTTCGATCACGGTGGCGACCTCACAGGGCTGGAGGCGCGCGGCGCAGCAGCGCCGGCGCGGCTAGACGCGGCGGCGTTTCGGCGGGCGACATCCGTTGTGGGGGATCGGCGTCACATCGCGAATGGTGGTGATGGTGAAGCCGACCGATTGGAGCGCGCGCAGCGCGGACTCACGCCCTGAGCCCGGGCCGGAGATGTTCACCTCCAGCGTTTTCATGCCGTGCTCCATCGCTTTTTTTCCCGCTTCCTCCGCCGCGACTTGGGCGGCGTAGGGCGTGGACTTGCGCGAGCCTTTGAACCCCATCGCTCCGGCGGAACACCAGGAAATGGCGTTGCCTTGCGCATCCGCGATGGTGATCATCGTGTTGTTGAACGAGGCGTTCACATGCGCGACGCCTGACGTGATGTTTTTGCGTTCGCGCCGTTTGACGCGGCCCGTTTCTTTCGCCATGGGGAGCGTTCCTTACTTCTTCTTGCCCGCGATCGGTTTCGCCGGGCCTTTGCGCGTGCGCGCGTTGGTGTGCGTGCGTTGCCCGCGCACCGGCAATCCGCGGCGATGGCGAAGGCCGCGATAATTGCCCAAATCCATTAAGCGTTTAATGTTAACAGCAACTTCCCGACGCAGGTCCCCTTCAACCACATAGTCACGGTCGACGGTCTCGCGCAGGGCCAGAACCTCCGCATCCGTGAGCTCATGCACGCGGCGGTCGCTGGGAATGTTGTTCTTTTCACAGATCTGCCGGGCCATCGCCGGGCCGATGCCGTGGATGTAGCGCAGCGCGATCTCCACGCGCTTGTTCGTCGGAATGTTGACGCCTGCGATCCGCGCCACGGCGCTTCTCCTTTAACTCATGAACGCCGCAAACGGCGTGTCCGAAGGCCCGCCTGATGCGCCTTGGGGCCCCGGCCATTTGGGTTCCGGTCAATACGACAGCAAGCCCGCTGTTCTAACGAGCTATTCGGTACAGTCAACACGAAAAACAAGCCGTCGCCAGAACCGGCTCGCTAGGCGGAGACACCCTCCAACACCTCAGCGATCGCGCGGGCGACGGCATCCGGCGAGGCCATGCCGTCCACATCTGTCAGCTTCGATTGCTCTTTATAATAGGGGAGCAAAGGGGCTGTCTGCTTCTTATAGTTCTCCAAGCGAGTCAGGAACGTTTCAGGATTATCGTCCGCACGACCTTCTTCTTGGAACCGCTTTGTCACCCGCTCCACCAATTTGTCTTCATCGACCACCAGGCGAACCACCGCATCCACCCGAGAGCCGCGGCGGGTCAGCAGCGCGTCGAGCGCCTCCGCTTGAGCCACCGTGCGGGGAAAGCCGTCGAAGATGGCGCCGCCGGCCCGCTCGGCCTCCGGCAGACGTTCGTCGATCAACGCAATCACGATGTCGTCAGAGACCAACGCCCCAGAATCCATGATCGCGGCCACCTTCTGACCCAGCTCGGTGCCCGCGCTGCGCGCCGCGCGCAGCATGTCGCCGGTGGACAACTGGATCACGCCGCGATCCTGCACCAGACGCTTGGCTTGGGTGCCCTTGCCGGCCGCGGGCGGCCCAAACAGGATGATGTTCAACGCTTGCGTCCCCTGAGCTTGGTCCGTTTGATCAGACCCTCATACTGATGCGCCAGCAGATGAGATTGAATCTGCGACACGGTGTCCAT